>DATLTJ010000028.1:0-32545 GCA_035533655.1 Candidatus Acidiferrales bacterium
ATCAAGGTCGCGGTCCGCCACCTCGCCCCGGCCGATCTGGTCTTCGGCCGGACAGCTATTGGGACGGTCCTGCTGCTGCCGATTGCTCTGGGTCGCGGCCAAATTCGTCCGTTGCTGGCCAAATGGCGCCCTCTCTTTCTGTATTCCCTGGTGGAGATTGCCATTGCCTGGCTCTTGCTGTCCGATGCGGAGACGCACATCTCCAGCTCTCTCTCGGGACTTCTGGTGGCGGCGGTCCCCTTGATCGGGATCGTCATCGTCCGGGTCAGCGGGACCCCGGACCGGCTTACCAGAACGCGCCTGCTGGGACTCCTGATGGGGTTGGCGGGCGTCGGAGCAGTGCTGGGATTCGATCTGGGCCATATCACCGTGATCTCCATGCTGGAGATGGCGGTCGTGGTCTGCTGCTACGCCATCGGCCCCCAGATCCTGGCCCGCCGCCTGTCCGACCTCCCCAGCCTCGGCGTGGTCAGCGGGTCGCTCGCCATCTGCACAGCTCTATACGCGCCGGCGGCGCTATTGCAGCGCCCGACCCACTTTCCACCCCTCCCGGTTATTGGGGCGG
Source organism: Candidatus Acidiferrales bacterium (assembly GCA_035533655.1). Classification (GTDB taxonomy): domain Bacteria; phylum Chloroflexota; class Dormibacteria; order Aeolococcales; family Bog-877; genus Bog-877. The sequence continues at coordinate 566 of DATLTJ010000028.1, forward strand.
TGATCGCCCTAGGCGTGATCTGCACCGCCATCGCCTTCCTGGTATTCTTCGCGCTCATCGCCGAGGTGGGCGCCGTGCGGGCGACCGTGATCACCTACATCAACCCGGCGGCGGCGGTGGCGCTCGGGGTGGTCTTGCTCCACGAGCATTTCACGATTGGCGTGGCGTTCGGGTTCGCTTTGGTGCTGGGCGGCTCGGTGCTGGCGACCCGGCCCGGAAGCGCCACCACGAGAGGCCCCCGCGTCCCGACCGCGCCAGCCGGGACCGAACTGCCAGTCGCGCAGGCCTAGGCGGCGCACCTGGGCCGGACGGTCACGAGCAAGCCTGGCAGTGGCCGATCAGGTCCAGGCGGTGGCTCTCGAGGCGGAATCCCAGGGCGTCCGCCACCTCCTTGGCGGTGGCGGTGACGTCAGCCTCCAGGCCGGCCGGGGCGGTGACATCCACGACCGAGCCGCAGTCGACGCAGACCAGATGGTGGTGGTGCCGGGTGAGTTCCTCGCTCAGCTCGTAGCGCGCGAATTCGCCGCTCAACTGGACCCGGCGCACCACGGTGGCCTGCTCCAGTACCGCCAGGTTGCGGTAGGCGGTGCTGGGCGGCAGTGCCGGGCGGAGGTCCACGATCTCGGTGACGGTCAGAGGGCGTCCGGCGTCGATCAGCGCCTCCACCAATAGGCGGCGGCCCACCGTGTATCGTTGCCGGATCGCGGCCAGCCGCTTGCCCACCCCGACATGGACCTCGGACTCTGGACCCGAGGACCGAGCTGGCGAGGGAATTCCGGTCTCTGGCTTCTGGCGGTTCGTCACGGTCGAAAGTTACTCCCGGTCGCTCGCCCGTGTTGTCGGCCGAGCCAGGCGGGCTTGTTCCGGCAACCGACGACCACTTCCGCTGGGCTCTCAACCCCCCGCGCCTTCGCGAGCTCCTGATCGACCGACAAGAACATCGGCAGCCGATATATCGCGGCTGGTAATCCATGCACTGTCGTTGCTGCTGGATCGACTCTGGGCCACAGTTCACGCCAACCGGTCGCACTCACCCGATCGGATCCAGCGCCAGCCGTCGGCGGTTTGGCCGCCGCTGCCAGTAGTAAGTCGACCCCCGCGCGATTCCGTAGGCGCCGGCCCCGAGCGTGCCCACGAAGAATCCGATAGGCCAAGCCGAGACGTAGGAAAGTCCGATCGCCGCCCACACGATGGCGAGCGCGATGCCCACTCCCAGGCCCATTGCCATCGCCGGACGAGCGGTGAGCGAGCGGGCCGCTGCCGCCGGGGCGATCATCAGGCTGAACATCAGAAAAGCCCCCACGATCGGCACCGTCATCGTGGTGGCCAGCGCGACCAGCAGCACGAAGTAGATCTCCATCCGACCGGCGCGGACCCCCCGGGCCTCGCCTATCTCAGGCATTACCGAACCGAGCATGAGCGGGCGGAAGAGCATCAGGATCGCCAGCACGCAGACCGCCCCGAGGCCCAAGATGGGCCACAGCTCGGCGCTGCTCACCCCCACTAGGTCCCCGAAGAGGAGCGAGAAGATCTCCTGGGAGTACTCCGCACTCATGCTGAGGAAGAGCGCCCCTAGGCCGAGCATCAGGACTAGCGCCAGAGCGGTAACTACGTCGTGCCGTCCCCGTCGACCAAGCCAGCTGATGCTGAGTGCGCCGGCTACCGCGAAGGTTCCCAGCCCGAGCAACGTACTGAGTCCGAGCAGGTTCGCCGCCGCCGCTCCGGCGAAGGCACCGTTCGGCACCGCGTGGGCGACGAAGGCCGCGCCGCGCAGGACGATGAAGAAGCCAAGAACGCCGGCCACCACAGCGACCATGGTCGCGGCCATCCAGGTGTTGACCATGAATCCGGAGAACACCCGAGCTACCGACCGACCAGACGAACGTTGCCTGCTGCTCGACCTGACACCCACCTCGAGAACAGGCGGCGAACCGGGACCTGAGTCAGGAGATACGCGGTGAGGATGAGGGCCACCACGAAGAAGCTGACCGGCCAGCCGCGACCGCCGGGAGGCCAGTAGTAGCTGTCGTACGCGAGCACAATGCTCACCCAGGTGACGACCACCCCGATGAGCGCCGCCAACGCCAGCGCCAACCCGGGTCGTGTGGTCAGCTGCAGGGCGCAGGCCGCCGGGCCGATCAGGAGGGCGGTACTGAGCACCGCTCCGATGGTCATGGCCGACAGCGAAACGGCCAATGCCAGCGCCACCAAGTAGCCAACTCCCACGGCCCGCACCCGGATGCCCCGCGCCGCCGCCATATCCGGGCTCAGCGAGGTGAATAGGAGCATCCGATAGAGGAGCAGCACCGTGGCCAGGGAGACCGCGCTCAAACCGGCGATCACGGGTACCAGGCTGCTGTCGATCGCGAAGATGGACCCGAAGAGGATGGTGATCGCCGCGCCGGTGGTATTGCTGAAGGTGGTGTCCAGATAAAGGAAGAGCGCCGCTAATCCGAGGCCAGCCCCCAGCACGATCCCGGTCGCCAGATCCCTCCCCCGGGGTAGCCGCAGACCGATGAGTTCAATCGCGCCAGCGGCCACCGCCGCGATGAATACAAATCCCCAAAGCTGATTGATGCCGAGCAGGAAGGCGCCCGACCCCCCGGTGGCGCCGAGATCCGCCAGCGCGTGCCCGGAGAAAGACTGGCCCCGGACCACGGTGAATACCCCGACCACCCCGGACACCGCCGCTACCACTGCCCCCACCAGCAGCGCCACTTGAACCGGCGGGCTCTGGAAGAAGCCTGGGCCGAAGATGAATCTCATCTCACTGCCGCCCGCCCTTAGACCAGGCCGGGGTCGGCGATCGCATGAGCGTGTTCGTGGTCGGCGGCGGAGGCTGCATCCGAGCCAGCCACGACTAGAACTCGGTCGCGCAACCGGATCACGTCGACCTGGCGTCCGTAGAGCTGGCTCAGCACCTTGGTTTGGACCACTTCGTTCGTGGTGCCACTGGCTGCCCGCCCGGCGGCCACATAGACGATTCGGTCCATGGCGGGGAGCAACGGGTTCATGTCGTGGGCGGAGATCAGCACGGCGATTCGCTGCTCTCTGGCGATCTGGGAGAGCAGCTCCACCACCTCGTGCTCACTGCGAATGTCGAGGTTGATCAGAGGCTCGTCGAGCAGCAGTAGCTGGGGCCGGCTGATTAGGGCGTGGGCGATCAGGACTCGCCGCTGCTCACCGCCGGAGAGCCGACCGACGCGGGCGTTGGCGAAATGGGTCGCATCGACCGCCTCGAGCATCGCGTCGACCAGCTTTCGGCGCTGCCGCGAGGGCAGGGGCATGCCGATCTTCTGGCCGTCCAGACCGAGGCCCACCACGTCGCGCGCTCGCAAAGGCATGTCGGGATCCAGCGCGACCGTCTGCGGGACATACCCGATCGCTGGGGAGTGACCCGAACCGGCTCGCCCGCTCAGCCAGATGGTGCCGGCGCTGGCGCGCTGGAGGCCGAGAATCACTCGAAATATCGTGGTCTTGCCGGCCCCGTTGGACCCAATGAGACCAGTCATCTCGGCCGCTCGCAGGGTGAAGCTGATCTCACGCAAGACCTGGCGACCGGATAACCAGACCGAGACCCCTGCCAGCTTCAGGACCTCCTCGCCGTTGACTCGGGTAGGCTCCACCACAGCTACAGCCTGGTGGTGGAGCGTTTGTCGGCGAGGGCGCGGTCTAAGGCCTTGGCCTCGGCCATCATCCAGGTCTGGTAGTCATAGCCCGGGGCGGGCATGGTCTCGTACACGCCAACCACAGGGATCCCATTTTGCTTGGCCAGCATGAGGAAGGAAGCGGTCAACGAATTGGTCACCTGCCGGTTGTAAAGGAAAACCTTGACCTGGTGCCGCGTGAACAGGTCGTCTTGGAAGGTCACGTCCTGAGGCGAGGGATCGACCCCATTCATGATGTCGGCCTGCAGCGGCCACGGCGTGCGATTGTCGGCTCCCACCGCCTTGAGGAGGTAGTCGCCCACCGGCTCGGTGGTTGCCACTGCCGCCTTGGGGAACTTGGCCTTGATCTGGGCGATGGCCCCGTACCACGGAGTCAAGGACGTGTCGAACTGCTTGGCCCGGGTCTGGAAGTAGCCGGCGTGGGCCGGGGCGAGCGCAGCCAGGTCGGCGGCCACTGCCTTCGCGACGGCCGGCATCGTGGTGGGCTTGTACCAAAGATGTGGGTTGGGTGTGTTCGACGGCAGGCCGAGGAGATCCTGGACCTCAATCACCTTGCGTCGGTGGTTGGGAGAGGCCGCCTCGATCTTGGTCATGAAGGCGTCGTATCCCAGACCGTTCTGCACCACCAAGTCGGCCGCACTAACCATCTGGGCGACCTGGGGACTCGCCTCGAACGTATGGGGGTCGGTATTGGGGTTGCTCATGATGCCTGCGACTGTCACGTATCGGCCTCCAATCTGGCCGATCACGTTGGCGTATTCGTTCTCGGCACCGACCGCCGCGATCTTGCCGGTCCCCGCGGCGGACGAGGCCTGAACCACGAGTCCGGTGCCAAATACCGAAGTAGCCACCGCCAGCAGCAAGCCCAGAGCGCTCACAGATGCCCGGTCTCGAGTGCTGTTCCGCCTTGTCACGCAGGCCTCCTCCGCCGTGCCGCTGGGGCATCCAAAACCAGATATGTGAATGATAATCACTCTCGTTATCGCTGTCAATGCTCCTTCAGCGTCAGGCTTCACGCCCCGTCCGCCAATGCCTCCGGAACTCCTGCCGCAGGCGACTGGGGAACCATCCGAGCTCCTACGCCACCACCGGGCTCGCTCGAGAACCGATTTCTCGCGGGCCGCCGGTCAGTGGGCGGCTCGGACCACCGAGCGCCACTCCGGGGGGACGGTCTCCAGGTAGATCGGCAGGTCAGTTGCACTCAGTCCCGCCTGGGACATCGAGGTGGGCAGCCCGAGCTCGGCGATCAGCCGGCGGCACGCGTCAGCTACCTCCTGGGGACCCTCCACGTCGAATGCCGGAGCGAGCGCCGCCACCCGGTCAGGATCGGTGGCGGCGATCTCGTGGATCACGGCGGGCAGGAGAACGCAGGAGGTAATGCCGTGGGGGATCCCGAAGGGTGCTCCGAGCAGCTTCCCCAGGGAGTGGCTCGGGCCCATCGGCACCGACGCCAGTCCCAGGGCCGCCCACCACGCCGCGACCTGGGCCTCATGGCGAACTCCAACATCCTCCGGCTCTCGGCGACACTGCGGCAGCGCTGATCGCAGCCGGCGCAGCGCCGCCAACGCCAGGTAATTGCTGAGGGGATCCTGGACGGGAGAGCAGACGGTCTCGACCGCATGGTCGACCGCCCGGATCCCGCTGCCCAGCCATAGTCGGTCGGGGGTCGGCAGGGTGAGCTCGGGGTCCAGGATCACCACCCGTGGGGCCGCATGCCGATCCACGATGCTGTGCTTCTGGCGAGACGGGCCGTCGGTGATCCCAGCGCTGGCGGTGAACTCCGCCCCGGACAAGGTGGTGGGGAGTGCTACGTGGACCGCCGTCTCAGCACCTGTCTGATGGAGCGCTGCTTTGCTCCCGTCGATCACGCTGCCGCCGCCCACACTCACCACCCCGTTACAGCGCACCTCCCCGAGCAGCTGCGCCAGCTCCGAGACCGCCTGGTCCGGGGTGTGCTGGCTCAGGTGGGTGAAGGTGGCCTGGTGGCGCGAGCCGATTGCTTGCTCCAGCTCCGAGATCAGCTCGGTCTCCCGCGCCAGCGTCGCGGAACTCACCAGCACCACCCGAGTGGCCTGGAGCCTCTCTAATTCATCAGGCAGGGACCCGGAGGCTCCGGCGCCATGGAGCACCCGCTCCACTGGCGAGGTGACGTGGGTCGCGGTCATCGCCCGCCTAGTCGGCGAGGAATTGCCGGAGCACCATCTGGAGCACCCCGCCGTGGCGGAGCTGCTCCACCTCGCTCTGGCTGTCCACCCGAGCAACCACCGAGAACTTCCGCGTCTGCCCGGCCTGGTTCTTGACCGACAGCGAGAGCTGGGCGCGCGGCTGGAGCGACTGGTCGAGGTCGGAGATCGAGTAGGACTCGCTGCCATCCAAGCCCAGGCTCTCGGCCGAATCACCGTCTTGGAACTGGATCGGGAGCACCCCCATTCCCACTAGGTTGCTGCGGTGAATCCGCTCGAAGCTCTGGGCTAGCACCACCCGAACCCCGAGCAGCGCCGTGCCCTTGGCGGCCCAGTCGCGGGAGCTGCCCGAGCCGTACTCCTTGCCGCCGATCACGATCAGAGGCACCCCCTCTTCTCGATAGCGGACCGAGGCGTCATAGATCGTGGTCGGCTCCCCATCCGGCTGGTGGGTGGTGAACCACCCCTCCTTGCCGCCGGCCAGTTGGTTGCGCAGCCGGACGTTGCCGAAGGTACCGCGGATCATCACCTCGTGGTTGCCGCGACGCGAGCCGTAGCTGTTGAACTCTCGGGGCCCGACGTCGAGCGACTGCAGGTACTCCCCGGCCGGGCTGGTCGGCGCGATCGAGCCGGCGGGGGAGATGTGGTCGGTGGTGACCGAGTCGCCCAGAAGGGTCAGCACGCGGGCGCCCTCGATATCCCGCACCGCGCTCGCCTCCGGCGGCATTCCTTCGAAGAGGGGCATCTCCCGGATGTAGGTTGAGGAGGACTCCCAATGGTAGATGGGACCGGTGGGGGAGTCCATCTCCGCCCATTTCTCATCCCCGCTGAAGATCCGCTCGTACTCGCGGGCGAAGAACTCCGGTTTGACTGCCGACGCAATCACCCGGTCCACCTCGGCAGCGGTGGGCCAGAGCTCCTTGAGATAGACCGGCTTTCCGGCGCGGTCCAGTCCCAGCGGCTCCTGGGTGAGATCCCGGCGGACCGTTCCCGCCAGGGCAAAGGCGACCACCATCGGGGGCGACGCCAGATAGGCAGCCTTGACCTGAGGATGGATCCGCCCTTCGAAGTTGCGGTTGCCGCTGAGCACCGCCGCCACCTGCAGGTTCTGCTCCTCCACCTCCCGCGCCACCTCGTCCGGCAACGGACCGCTGTTGCCGATGCAGGTGGTGCAACCGTAGCCGACCACGTCGAAGCCGATCGCCTCCAGCGCCGAGAGCAGGTCCGACTGCCGCAGGTAGTCGGTCACCACCCGGGAACCGGGCGCCATGCTGGTCTTGACGAAGTCGGGCGGGCGAATGCCGCGTTCCACCGCCCGCTGGGCCAGAAGCCCGGCCGCCACCATGACGCTGGGATTGGAGGTGTTGGTGCAGCTGGTGATGGCCGCGATCACGACGGACCCGTCCTCCAGTCGGGGCTTCTCGGGCGGGGAGGGGAGCTCGGCCCGAGGCGGGAAGTTGCTAACGAAGCTTCCACCGATCTGGGCCAGCGGGACCCGGTCCTGAGGACGGCGGGGCCCGGCGACGCTCGGCTCGATGGTGTCGAGATTGAGCTCCAGCAGCTCGGTGAAGGTGGGGATGGGGGAGTCGGCGGTCCGGAAGAGTCCCTGTTCTCTGGTGTAGCGGTCGACCAGGTCGATCAGCTCCTTGGGCCGTCCGGTGGTGGCCAGGTAGTCGAGCACGATCTGGTCCACCGGGAAGAGCGAGGCAGTCGCTCCGTACTCCGGAGCCATGTTGCTGATGGTGGCTCGGTCGGCTAGCGAGAGGCCGTCCAGGCCGTCCCCGCAGAACTCGACGAATTTCCCCACCACTCCGACGCCTCGGAGCCACTCGGTCACCCGGAGCACCAGGTCGGTCGCGGTGACCCCCGGCTGGAGGCGACCGGTGAAGCGGACTCCCAGTACCAGCGGGGGAGTGAGCAGGAGGGGCTGGCCCAGCATGGCCGCCTCAGCCTCGATGCCGCCCACGCCCCATCCCAGAATCCCGAGGCCGTTAATCATGGTGGTGTGGGAGTCGGTGCCGACCAGGGTGTCCGGGATCGCCAGCTGGCGGCCGTTCTGCTCTCGCAGTTGGACCACCCGGCCTAGGTACTCAAGGTTTACCTGGTGGCAGATCCCCATCCCTGGCGGCACCACCCGGAAGCCCCGGAAGGCCTGCTGGGCCCAGCGCAAGAGGCTGTAGCGCTCATAGTTGCGCTGGTACTCCCGCTCCAGGTTGGTCTCATAGGCCGAGCCGCTGCCGTAGGCATCCACCTGGACGGAGTGGTCGATAACCAGGTCGGCGTCGACCAGGGGATCGATCCGACCGGGATCGCCCCCCGCTCGGACCATCGCCGATCGCATCGAGGCCAGATCGACCACTGCCGGGACCCCGGTGAAGTCCTGGAGCAGGACTCGGGCCGGAAAGTAGGGCAGCTCCCGCTCTCGGTCGGCCTCCGCCACCTGGCCTTGCCAGTTGGCCAGGAAGAGAGCGTCCTCGGGCTGGGCGTGCCGGCCGCCGGCCTCCCGCAGCAACATCTCCAGCCAGACCTTGACGGTGCTGGGGAGCCGGTCTGGGTCGGCCAGTCCTAGGTCCCGAAGCCGGCTGAGGCTGAAGAAGAGGGGACCACCCGGGCCCAGCTCCGACCGGACGCCGAGGGGGTCCCGGGACGAGCTGTCGACCATGCTGCCTCCACTTTTCGCACTGCCGACACCGATGGCTCCATCTTAGTTCTAGCTCGGCGCAGTCCCCGGTCCGGCTCCCGTTTGACAGTGAGATCAGCCGATGGCCATACTCGACTCGCCTTTTGGCGCGGGTCCCGCGGTCAGTCCCGGTAGGGACCTAGGCACGGGGAGTTGCGGAGGACCGGTTGAAGACCAGAGGCGCCCACCTTGGCGGCCAGCTGCTCGCCGCATCCGCGCTCGGCATCCTAGGGGCAGGCATCCTGACTTTCTCCCCGGTGTTGGCGGCCAACACCAACTTCCTGAATCCCGGTGGTCCCCCGGCCCGGACCATCGACATGCTCTTCTACGTCTTCCTAGCCTGCTCGATCGTGGTCCTGGGGGGAGTGGGAGGAGCCATCCTGTACGCCTGCTTCCGCTTTCGGCGGCGTACGGACGACGAGATGCCCCGTCAGATCCACGGGAACAAGCGCCTGGAGCGGGCCTGGATCATCGGCCCGGCGGTGGTACTGTTCGCCCTCTTCATCCTGAACGTGGTCAACGTCAACTATCTGCGCTACGGCCCCAGCCCGGCGACGCCGGCCGGCCGTGACCCGGTCGCCATCCACGTTACCGGGCAGCAGTTCTACTGGACTTTCACCTACCCGAACGGCAAGAGCTCGATCCGCACCATGGAGATTCCGGTCAACACCCCGATTGACCTGTCGACCATCTCCAAGGACGTGATTCACGGCTTCTGGGTGCCGGCGTTGGGGGCCAAGATCGACGCGCTCCCCGGGATCACCAATCACGCCTTCATCGAGGCCAGCGAGAAGGGCACCTTCGCGGGCCAGTGCTACGAGTTCTGCGGGGTCGGCCACGACACGATGTTGATCACTGTCAAGGTGGTCTCGATGACGCAGTACCAGACCTATGTCGCCAGGCTTTCCTGAGACGGTAGTGAGGATTCATGAGCACCGCTGACCTTCCCCTCGCAAGGCCGGTCCCTGGCTTCTACGGCAAAGCTTGGGAGTGGGTCACCACCACTGACCACAAGCGCATCGCGATCCTCTATTTATTCACCACCTTCATCTTCTTTGGGATCGGTGGCTTGATGGCGCTGCTGATTCGCACTCAGCTGGCCGAGCCCAACAACACCCTGCTCACGGCGCAGCAGTACGACCAGCTGTTCACCATGCACGGCACCACCATGATCTTTCTCTTCGTGATTCCGGTGTGGAGCGGGTTCGGCAACTTCATGGTGCCGCTGATGATCGGTGCCAAGGACATGGCGTTCCCCCGCATCAACGCATTTGCCTTTTGGCTGATACCGCTGGGCGGGCTGGTGATGTACAGCGGTTTCCTGCTGCCGGGTGGCGCCGCCTCTGACGGGTGGACCGGATACGTTCCCCTCGCCGAGAAGCTGTACACCCCCCAGGTTGGGCAGGACCTGTGGATCCTCGGTCTGCACATCCTGGGGGTCTCTTCGGTGATGGGAGCGGTCAACTTCCTGGTCACCATCCATAAAATGCGGGCCCCCGGAATGACCTGGTTCCGGATTCCCCTCTTCGTGTGGGCGATGGAGGTTACCTCGGCGCTGGTTCTGCTAGCCTCGCCGTTCCTCGCCGCCGCATTGGCGATGGTGCTGCTCGATCGCCAACTGGGCACCAATTTCTTCAACCCTTCTTCCGGCGGGAACGCCGTCCTCTATCAGCTGATCTTCTGGTTCTATTCCCACCCGGCGGTGTACATCATGATTCTGCCTGGGTTCGGTATAATCTCGGAAATACTTCCGGTATTTACCCGTAAACCGATCTTCGGCTACCGGGCCATGGCGGTCTCCATGGCAGCCATCGGGGTGCTCGGTTTTATGGTGTTCGCCCACCACATGTTCACGGTGGGGTTGCCGGTGCCGGTCCAAGTCTTCTTCATGGCCACCACCATGATTATCGCGGTACCCACCGGGGTCAAAATCTTCAACTGGCTGGGCACCTTGTGGGGCGGCTCGATCCGCTTCACCGCGTCGATGCTCTTCTCCGTGGGTTTCATCTTGATGTTCCTGATTGGAGGTTTGGACGGCGTATTCCTCTCCTCCTTGGGAATCGACTATGAGCTCAACGGCACTTATTGGGTGGTTTCCCACATCCACTACGTGCTAGTAGGTGGCTCGCTGTTCGCGGTCTTCGCGGGTCTCTACTACTGGTGGCCCAAGATCTTCGGTCGCTTTCTCAGCGAGCGCTTGGGCAAGTGGAACTTCTGGCTGCTGATCATTGGTTTCAACCTGACCTTCATGCCCATGCACTTCCTCGGGGTGCTGGGGATGCCCCGCCGGATCGCGACCTACGGGGTCGACCGCGGTTGGGGCGCGCTCAACCTCACCTCCACCATCGGGTCCTTCATCATCGCGCTGGCGATCCTGGTCTTCTTGTACAACGTCGTGCTTTCCCTGCACGGCCCCAAGACCGCGCCCAATGACCCCTGGGAAGGTAACTCGCTGGAGTGGTACACGACCTCGCCGCCGCCCCCGCATAACTTTGACGATCTGCCGGAGGTCAACAGTGACCGGCCGCTGCGTGACCTGCGCCTCGCTGGCCACCAAATAAACCCACCTGGCACTGTGCTTCCTTGAGGGGAACCGCCTGGCGGATACTCGCCCCCCGGTACGCGCGGGTACTGCCCATCCTAGCCCTCGTGACCGGGGTGCTCACCTACTTCCTGGTGATCCTGGGCAGCACGGTCCGGGTCACGGAGTCGGGGATGGGGTGTCCCGGCTGGCCGCTCTGCTATGGCCAGCTAGGCCCGATCGACAACTTTCACTCGGTCTTGGAGCAATCCCATCGCTACCTCGTCTCGCTGGTCACGGTGGTGGTTGTCCTCACCGCGCTGGCCGCCTGGCGCTACGCTCGGAATCGCCCGTCGATCCTGCGGCCGGCAGTGGCCGCCTTGGTGATCATCGTCATCCAGATCATTCTGGGGGCGGTCACCGTGATAACTCACAACGCCCCGATCACGGTCGCGCTGCATCTCCTCACGGCGATGATCCTGCTGGGAGTGGTCTGGGTCACGGCGGTCGCCACCCTGGTCGAACGAAGATCATCCGTAGGCCGACGGCTGAACCCCCGAGCCTGGTGGGCCGTGAGCGCCACCTTCGTGGTGATGATGTCCGGATCGCTGGTGGTCGACGGGGGTGCAGCCTACTCCTGTCCTTCCTGGCCTGGCTGCTCATCGTCCAGCGGCCAGCCCCAGCAATTGGTGATCATTCAGGACGTTCACCGGCTCACGGTGCTGATCGCGACCATCTTTATCGCGCTCTTGGTGATGCATGCGGCGCGCCGCTGGCGCCGCGTCAAGGGGGCGCGGGTGGTGGCCGATGTCGTGGCCGTCCTGCTCTTGGCCCAGATCGCCGCCGGGGGACTGGTGGCGACCCTCCAAGCCCCCGAGGGGCTCCAGGACCTGCACCTGGCGCTGGGGTCCGCCACTTGGGCTATGGTGGTGATCCTGGCGACGATTGGCTGGTTGACCGCGGCTGACTCCGGCTCCCCTTTCACCCGCAGCGCTTCCGATCCTGGGTTTCTCGGGGGAGTCAATCCCACGCCACCGTTGGCGCAGCCCGGAACGGGGGACCATTGATGCAACGCAAAGAGGCCCGAGCGAATGTGCGAATGGGGATCCTCCTCACCGCGATCGGGATCCTGATGCTGGGGCTAGGATTCACTTGGGCGCTCCTCTATCTGGCCGCCGCTCATGCCAAGTGAGCAACCGCCGGGGGAAGCGCTGGTGCGCCCAGCGGAGGAGGTCGATCACCACCTGCCCGGACCCAGCTTCTGGCCCGTCCTGCTCGCCATCGGGTTTGCCACGTCGATGATCGGAGTGATCACCAAGGTGGAGGTGGTGATCGTGGGCCTGATCATCTTGCTGGTGTCTCTGGGTGGCTGGGTCCGCGAGGCGAGGCACGAGTACCGCTCGCTGCCGTAGGTTCCGTGCGGCAGCGAGCCGTCGCCTCGGTGAGGCTCGGTGCCCCTAACCACTCCTCTGGTCGCGGTGGTCGCCCAGGCCGACAGCTTCGGCCTCGGGATAGTGATCCTGGCGGTTGGATTTCTGATGGCTGGTGGCGCCGCCCTCAGTCTGCGCAGCATCTGGGCTCGAGCCCGTGCGGTGGAACCCCTTCCCCGGCAGGGGCCAATCGAAGAGGTGGCGCGTCCCCTCCGCTCACCGGGGGTGGGAGAGCTCTCCGGTTGGTTCCGAATTTTGGTCAGCTTCGATTTCGGGTGCCTGGCGTTGGTCTCCCTGGTGCTGATATTTGCTGGCCTGGCCGTGATCTTCCGGTCGCTCTAGTTTGAATTCGCCGACCGGGCAGATCGGCAGCTGACTAGATCTGGTCTAATCTAGGACTCTCAGTGACGTGGCGCCCAGCATCAACAGCTACGAAGCGAAGACTCACCGCTCCCAGCTGCTTGACCGGGTCGAACGTGGCGAAGAGATCATCTTGGCGCGCGCTGGCCGCCCGGTAGCGCGCCTAGTCCCGATCGAGGGTCGGACTGAGCTGCGCGTGGCTGGGGCCTGGCGCGGTCGCGTCCACATGATGCCCGATTTCGACGAGTTGCCTGGTGAGGTTGGGGCCGCATTCAGAGGAGAAAGAAAGTAAGACTTCTTCTCGATACCCACGTGCTCCTGTGGTGGCTGATCGCGGGCTCACGCCGGGCGCGGGCTCGGCCATCGCGGACCCGGCCAACGAGGTATTTGTGTCGGCCGCCGCCGGCAGAGAGGTGTCGACTAAGAAGGCGCTCGGGAAGCTCCGAGCACCAGACGATCTGGCCTTCCAGTTAGATCAGAACGGATTCCGGAGTCTGCTCATTTCGATCGTCCACGGTGTCGCGGCAGGCTCCCTGCCGCGGCACCACGAAGACCCGTTCGGCCGCATGCTGGTGGCCCAGGCACTGCTGGAGCACCTCAGGATCGTCACAAGCGACTCCCACTACGCCGCCTACGCTGTCGAATTGCTAGACGCCTGAGCACTGCCCCTTTCCGACAGACTCACTGGCACCGGCGCGGTACTCGCTTCCCTCGCCGCTGATCGCGCGGGTAAGCGATCCGAGACCGTGACCGTGTCCCGTCTCAGTTGAGACGCGATGGAGGCGAAATGGACGAGGAATTCAGACTCCTCGCCCGGTGCACTTCCCGAGCTGACCGTCCCTGACGCTGCCGCGTGGAGCGAGTGGCTGGCGGAACACCAAGCCGATCCGACCGGAGTCTGGCTGGACTGGCCAAGAAGGGCACCACTTCGCCGACCAGCCTCACCTATGGCGTGGCCCTCGACGAGGCGCTCCGTCACGGCTGGATCGACGATCAGGTGCAGCGTCGGGATGAGGTCACCTACCGACAGCGCTTCACTCCCCGATTTCCGCAAAGCTGCTGGTCGCAGACCAACCTCGGGAACATCCACCGGCTGACCCAGTCAGGCCGGATGCAGCCCGCCGGCCTGGCGGCGGTGGAGCGGGCTCGCGCCAATGGAAGCTGGGAGGCGGCCTGTGCTGGTCAGTCCGAGATGGAAGTCCCTCCGGATCTGGCCGACGCGCTGACGCTCAACCCGAACGCCCAGGCGATGTTCGAGATCCTGACCCGCCAGAACCGCTACGCCGTGCTCTATCGGATCGGCCAGGCCAAGCGGACGGAGTCCAGAGCGCGGCGCATCGAGCACTTCGTGGCCATGCTGAGGCGGGGCGAGACGGTGTATCCGCCACGGCGGCTGCCGGCGGGTTGACCCAAAGGGCTCAGCGGGCCCGGCAGGGCCCGACTGGCCAGCGGGAAACACCCCTGTCGGCGGGCGCCGACGCCAAGTAGTGGCCGCTACCATAGTTGCCGGTGAAGCTGGCGATCTTGGTTCAACGCCGTTTCGAGGTGCTGGTGGGCGCCTGCTTCCTGGGCCTCGCCTTCGTCGGGGCGGCGTGGGCTCTGATGGTCCTGCTCAAGGCCATCAATCCGGTCACCTACCACTTCAACCTGCTGCTGGACATCCTGCCCTGGTTCACTCCAGTGCTGCTGCTCCTGGTCCTTTTCGGACCTCTCTACTGGAAGGTGGCGGGCTTGCTGGCGGCCCCAGCGGGTGGCCTGCAGCGGCTGGCCGAGGCCCGGTATCAGCTGGTGGTAGGCGCGTTCTTCTATCTGCTGGCTTACACCGTGGTGATCTGGCTGAGCATGACCGTTCTGCGGATCTGGGATGTCTACGACTTCCACTTCAACCCGCTGGTGGACTGGCTGCCGGCGATCGTCCCGCCCTGGCTGGGCTGGGCCATTGGCGCTCCGCTGGTCTGGAAGGCGCTCCGTGCCATCGATGCCCACACCGCGAGCCATCAGTGGCGGGGACCTGACCGCTCGGCGGTGGCCGTGTTCGCGGTCTTTGCCGGTGCCCTGCTCACCGGAGGTGGCCTGTTGCTCAATGAGGGCGTATACGGGGTGACCCAGCAACTTTCGCTGGCGGTGGCCCAGAACATGATCGCGCTCGGGGTCGTCGTCCTCACCGGGGGCGGGCTGGCCACTTCGGCGCTGCTGATCTTCCTGTGGCGAGGCTGGCGCCGCGGAGCGGAGCTTCCCCGGCGCAGCAACGCCCTAGACCGATTTCGGGCCGTCCGGGGCCGAATGCTGGCCCACGGGTTCGTGCTGACTTGTCTGGCCTTCGGCACGGCGGCCCTACTCATGGCTGCCTTCCAGGCCATGGACCCGCTTGACTTTCACTTCTACCTGGCGCTCGACATGTGGAGCATCGGCGTGCCCCTTTTCTTGGGCTGGATCCTGGTCGCCACGGCTAGCCAGGCTATTCCCGCCTGGCTGGCGCGCCGTGACCCCGCCCACTTCAGCGAGGGAGCCGGAACCGCCCTGGGGCCGACCGGCCCGGCTTCGGCAGAACTTGGTTGGGGATACTCCGAAGGCGAGCTGACGCGGTCTGGGACCCGGGCCTGATCGTCCGCCCCGCTCCTTGAGCGCGGGCATCCAGCTCGGTCGCTTGGAGGTTCCCGCCGCGCTGGACCTCGACGCCTCCCTGGCGCGGTTCAGTCGCCATGGCGACGACCTGATGGACCGCTGGGACGGCCAGCGGTTTCTCAGGCCATACCGGATCGCCGGCGAGATCGGAGCGGTCCGATTGCGCCGCTCGGCCGCTACCGAGTCGATCCTGGAGGTGCAGACCACCCCGGCTCGGCCGGCGGCCGGACTGTCCGGCCATCTCCAGTCGATGTTCGTTGACGAACAGGTAGCTCTCATCATGCTGGGGCGTCGCGACCCGGTAATCGCCGAGCTCCGAGAGCTTCATCCCGGGCTCTTCCCGGTCCGGGCACTGGATCCGCTGGGAGCGCTCCTCGCCATGGTCACTGCCCAGCAGGTAAACCTCAGGCTGGCCCTCACCGTCCGACGGGCCATCCTGCAGCGCCTGGGTCGACGGATCGCCGTAGGCGATGACTTCGTCCTCAGCCCCGATCCCGAGAAGATGGCGGCAGCTGCCCCGGAGGTCTGGGCGGAGCTAAGGTTGACTCGGGCGAAGGCCCGCTGCCTGGGAACCCTGGGTGCGGCCATCTGCCGCGGGGAGCTCTCTCTCGAATCGCTGGAGTCGGCCTCGGACGCCGAGGTGCGAGACCGGCTCACCGCGCTACCCGGGCTGGGGCCGTGGACCGCGAGTCAGTACCTCACCCGAGTGCTCGGCCGCCCGGTGGTGGTGGCGGACGACCTGGGAGTGCGCAAGGCGGTCCGGCTCGCCTACCGGCTACCCGTGATACCGCTGGCGGCGGAGGTGCTGGAGCTGACTTCGGACTATGGAGGAGCCGCGGTTACCGCCCAGCAGCTGCTGCTCTACCACCTCAGCCAAGTGAGCCGGCCTGCGGCGCTCCCCATCACACCTACAAGCATCTGAGCCAGTCGCTGCCCGCACGGGGTCACACCGCCCAGCCAACTACGCGGTCGGTGAGCTACCCCGCCGAGGGGAGGGCTTCCAGCTTGGCCAGCACCAGCGGATCGACCGCCTCCCGGGACGGCACCCTCTCCTCCAGGTTCTCCTCCGAGACCCAGGCATCGAAGGCCGACCAGAGCTGCTCGGTGCTGGCGCTCTCCGGGAGTCGGCCCGCTCGCTCCAAGGCGCTCCGCAAACGCGTGTAGACGGCATCGTCGACCGGCAGCAATGACTCGGGCGATACCTTCTCGAAGTAGAGCCGCCACAGATCCAGCAGGCGCGAGAGCTCGGGAATGGGAGTGGGGTGGTCCTCGACCCGCAGGTCCACCATCCGGTCGTCGAAGCCGCCATAACCAGCGTGGCGGCGGACCACCAGGATCGCGGCGGATTGCCGCCCCCGCCGGTCGCCCCCCGCCTGGTCACCGGCCGCTAGGGCGGCCATCAGCCGGTCGACCAGCTCGCCGGTCGAAGCCTCGAAGACTGAGAGCAGCGAGTCGACCACTTCGGGGCCGGCCAGGATGTTGCCCTGGCAGGCGCAGCCCTTTCCGGTGCGGCCCCCAGCCCATTCGAAGCACTTGGAGCCGGTGTAGGTAGCGGCGCCACCGTGACGGTCCACCACCCCCAGCTGCCGGTGCTCTCGCCCCTCGTCGTCGCCGGTCAGTACCTCCACCACCTCGCTGGCGGGCCGACCAACCTCCAGGAGATCCAAACCCAGCTGCTTGTAGCCGGTGTTGGCAAACGCCTGGGTGGCGATGGCGCCCACCTCGGCCTGGGCCGCCGGGACCGCGCTTCCGACTGCCAGGAACTTGGACGCGACCGCCACTCCCCAGTCCACGCCGTCAGTGGCGACGATCGAGAAGGTCGCAATCCGAGGGTTCCGACGCAGCGCGAGGCTCACGGCTGGCAGGATAACTGGTTGAGATGGCATCGAATGAACCCGCCGCCGAACCTCCGGTCCCGACCCTGCCACCACTGGAATTGTTCGAGCACGTTCCGGAGCGCGCCCTGGTCGTGGTGGCCCACCCTGACGATTGCGACTTTCTGGCCGCGTCAGTGCTTTCCGCCTGGTCGCGCCAGGGCTGTGTGGGGGCCGTGTGCCTGGTCACCGACGGGGATGCCGGGAGCGACGATCCCACCATCCCGGCGGGCGAACTGAGCCGGATCCGGCTCCGGGAGCAGCGGCTGGCGGCCGCCCACCTCGGGGTGTCCGAGGTGCGCTGCCTGGGCTATCCCGACGGGGTGTTGCAGAACACCCTGGCGGTGCGCCGCGACTTGGTCCGGGTGATCCGCGACCTGCGACCAGAGGCGGTCATCACCATGGATCCGAGCAACCGGTGGTTCGGTCGTGGCTACATCAACCACCCCGACCACCGGGCGGCCGGGGACGCGGCCCTGGACGCGATCTTCCCCAGCGCCAGGGACGCCCGGGCCTTCCCGGAGCTCCTCAGCGGCGAGGGCCTGCAGCCTCACAAAGTGCGATTCGTCTTCGTGGGTGCGTCCTCCGAACCCGACATCGCCATCCCGCTGCAGCCGATCGACCTGGAGAAGAAGATGGCGGCCCTGGGGGAGCACCACAGCCAGTTCGACGCCAGCGACATGCGGGAAGGGATGGAGCGGGGCGCCCGTGAGGTAGGTCGGCGGTGCGGAGTCGAGCTGGCAGAGTGCTACCGGTTCTTCGACCTCGTCCCCAACCCATCCCAGCGCGCCTACCGCAAGGAGATCCAGGAAGAGGCCGCCACCCGGCAGGCAGAGGTGCTGCCGGATCCTCCCGATCCAGCCACCGACTGGGGCTAATCCTTCAGCCTGCGGGCCTCGCTCGCCTCGCCGCAGATGACTTCAGGCGCGCCTTGCGGCTCGAGGTTCCTCGTTTGGGGCCAGTCGCCGCCTTAGCATCTCCATCCTCGCGGGCGGTTGCTCGGGCCACCTCGGAGCTGACCTCGGTGAGGAGACTGGCGGAGCGGTTGACCACCACCACCGCCACCCCGGCCGCACCGCCGAGCGGACCGCGACGACGAGACTGCTGCTTAAGCCAGCCACCGAGGACCGAGACCGCGAGCGGCCAGGCGGCAGCCAGTGAACTTCCAGGAATCCCTCGACCCGGGCGGGTCGGACGCTCCTTCAGCGCCACCAGCTGGCGTCTCCGACCGCGACCGCCCGACGGTGGTGGATCACGGAGACCACCCCCAATGTACCTACCATGACTGCTCCAATGATCCAGCTGACGATCTGGTAGCCGAATCCGGCGGCCACCACCGCTCCCGCGACCGCCAGGATGACCAGCGGGGCCGTGATCCTGATGCCAATCCGCTGCAGGCGGTCACGCCAGCTGGCCCGCTGTCGAACCCGGGGTCCTTCGGCCGGGAGCCGGCTGTCGGACAGGGCGCTCCACCAAGGCGGCGGGACCGAAGCCCCCGAGTCTGGGGACTGCTGATCAGGCCGTCGGCGTGGGTCTGAGCCGTGAGGCATTCTCGAGACCTCGAGACCTGGTGGCTTGGGGGGTCGCCTAGATGGCGACCATGATGCGCCTAGGATAGCAGCTGGTGGCCCAAGCTTCAGGTTGGCGTCGGGTTCAAGGAGCGGCCGGTGGGGGGCTCAGCGAGCAGCTCAGGCTATCCCGACTCCACCTGCACATCCTGGACTGCCGACGCTGCGTGGAAGTGGGGTTACTGGACCGGGCCGCGCCTATTCTGCCCGCTCCGGCTCGAGCGGGCATGGTGCTGGTCGGCCAGGCCCCGGGTCGGGTGGAGGAGGGGGTCGGCCGCCCCTTCAGCGGCCGAGCTGGCCGCCAGCTCTTCCGGTGGCTGGCGGAGGCTGGACTCGGCGACGAGGAGAATGTTCGGGGCCGGGTCTACCTCACCTCGATCACCAAGTGCTTTCCCGGCCCCTCACCCTCCGGTTCCGGTGATCGGCGGCCCACCCCGACCGAGGTCGAATTGTGTCGCGGTCACCTCGAGAACCAGCTGGCGATCCTGCAACCGTGGCTGATCCTGGCGGTCGGGCAGATGGCCCTGGAGCGCTTCCTGGGTCAGCTGCCGATGCATCTGGCAGTAGGACGGATCTTTGGCGCCGGCGGCGACGAACTGAGCCCCAAGGAGGCCCAGTCGCCAGCTAGCCGGCCCCTGGTGCTACCGCTGCCGCACCCCTCAGGTGCCAGCCGCTGGCTCAACCTGCCGGAGCACCGCCGGCTGCTGGCCCAGGCTCTCACCGTCCTTGGGCAGCTCACCCAAGCTGGTCCCTAGGTGTGAGTTCACCGCCGGGGCGTTGGGTATACTCGGCCGCAGATCTTGGGTGGGATT
The DNA here is from genome assembly GCA_035533655.1 of Candidatus Acidiferrales bacterium. Classification (GTDB taxonomy): domain Bacteria; phylum Chloroflexota; class Dormibacteria; order Aeolococcales; family Bog-877; genus Bog-877. Next base: position 20,287 of record DATLTJ010000028.1, read on the forward strand.
GACGACTTGGATGTAGCTGGTGCGCCGAGTGCGCCCACTCCCGGGAAGGAGTCGCAGCCTGTCCAGGGCCGGGCGACCCCCAAAGGGGAGGTTTCCACCGAGGCCGAAACCGCCGCCCAGCGCTCTGCCGACGACATCCTGGAGCTGATCTTCACCCCGACTCCAAGGGCCAGTCCGGCCGAGCAAGCAGAGCGGACCCTGCGCCGACCCAAGGCGCTGGTCTACGTGGCCATGAGCAACCGCTCCTTCTTCTGGCGCCAGCAGCTCACCAAGTTCGTCCTCGACGAGGGCCGGGTGCCGATCACCCCGTTCATGATGTTTGACTACTACCTGCTCCACACCGTCCCCAAGGAACTGGTGCGGGAAGCCATGAACAACCTGATCGCCCGCTGCGAGGAGATGTGGGTTTTCGGGTCCCTGTCGCTGGGCTTGAAGGTTCAGGTGGGCATTGCCAAGCGGATGCGCAAGCCGGTGCGCTACTTTGACATCAGCGAACTTCCCTACCGGGTGGTGGGCGTGCCCGAGTCGATCGTGCCCGAGGAGCGCTGACCGAAACCAGGGAACTCTCAATTTCGAATGCGGCTGGTATGGCCGGGGAGCGAGCGGAATCCCAGGAGCGGGAACTCGCGACGAGCCCTGGCTGCTGGAGACGCAGCCGGGACCGCCACCCACTCTAACCATCGCGACCAAACCCGGGTCCACCGCCGCTGGTTTGCTCGGTCGGGCAGACCACTCTCGCCTATCTCGAGCGCTGTCTCGATGACCTCCAGGCTAGGCTCCGGGAGCACGGCGACGGGATCACGCTCGGCAGTGCCGCCGAGCAGCAGCCGGCCGGACCCGGAACGGTGGCGGCATGGGCGCGAGCGAGCGACAACCAGGTCGGCGGGTGCGACGGCCAGGAGAAGTCGGCTGTCGGGACGCTTCGGGATGTCCATCCCGCCCTTGGTGGAGGTGCGGGGGGCTGGCGGAAGTCGAGCACAATCCCGCAATGACCGGATGCGGGCATGGTTAGCTAGTCTCAGCCAGGGCCTTGGGGAGCAGCGGGCCATCCCCAGAGTCGCGATCGGACGGTGGTTGGCGCCGCCTAACGTTGACCAATTTGGCCAAGGTGCTGCGCCGTACCGACGACAGCGGGTTCTGTGGCCATGATGGACGGGTGACTTGGGGGAAGTGCGCTCAGTGCCGGCAGCGAGCCCCCCGCGGATGCCGGCTCGCGCCGAACTCCGACCCCCGGGGGAAATCACGCACCGGGCACCACGCGTTTCCCGCGCTGTCTGGGGTCTACTCCCTGCTTAAAGTGTGAGCTGCGATTGCGGTGCGCGGACGCACCTCCGACCACCGTATTGCGGAGGGACATCGTGAATCAGCCAGCGCCCTACCTCCACTGGGGCTTCATTCTCATCTCGCTGCCCAACCTGGGGGTGATCGCCTTGATGATCGTTCTCTTCGTGCTGGCGCTGTTCCTCCCCTTCCCTGGCCGGGCACGGCGTCGCCGCAGCTATCAGGAGAAAGATCCTGAGCGCTGAGCTACCCCCGGATCCGCCAGAATCGAAGGCTGCGGGGGAGGAGGGTCACAGCTGGACCGTTTTCCTGCGCCGCCTGATCCAGCGCGAGCTGCCCCTCGAGCACATGCTCCCCGACCGGGAGCCGGCCTACGTGGGCTCTTGGGTCTACGTCTTTGGCGTCGTCACCATTGCGGCCCTGATTCTGGTGATCGGCAGCGGAGCGGTACTCGCATTCTTCGGGCCGCAGTGGTGGCAAGTTTCGCCCCAGGGTCACCTCTTTAACAGCCTTCATTTCTGGAGCGTGCAGATGTTCTTCATCTTCATGGTCCTCCACCTCTGGGGGCAATATTTTGCCCAGGGCTGGCGGGACGGACGGGCGGCTACCTGGATGGTGGGGGTGGTGGTCTTCCTGGTCTCCGTGGTAACCGCATTCACCGGCTACATCTCGCAGCAGAACTTCGACTCCCAGTGGATCGCTGTCAATTCCAAAGATGCGATCAATGCCATTGGGGCGGGCGCCTTCTTCAATGTTCTCAACTTCGGCCAGATGTACGGTCTGCACATCCTGCTCTTCCCGCTCTTGCTCGTTGGCCTGGTCGCTTTTCACATTGTCCTGGTGCGACTGCGCGGAGTGGTGAAACCACCTGACGTGAAGGTCTGATGGCCCGTCGCCAGTTCGACCAGCAGAGCTACTTCCGCGGGGTGCCCACCGCCCCGTATGACCTGATCAAGGAGATCTCCATCGCCACGGCGGCCATGTTGGTCGTGGTCCTGGTGTTGGCCTTCGTGCTCTCGTCGCCCGATGCCCCACCGGTGACCATCCAGAGCTGGTCCCACGCCGCGCCGTTGGACTTTCTCGAGACCGCCACGACCGAGCTCCAGGGGACCAGTTTCACTGCCGACTATGGTCCGCCCTACAACGGCGGCACCGGCCATATCCAGACGCTGGGACCACTGAAACCGCAGATCTGGGCCGGAATCCATCAACCCGTTGATCCGCCACAGGCAGACGTCATCACTCCGCTGAAGCTAGCTAGTGTTGGTCGGGCCGGATTGACCACTGCTCTGAACCAGTATCGGAACGCCTCCACCACCCAGCAGCAGAGTTGGCTAACCGCCTACGCGAAGCTTCTCCCGCGCGCCACGGTGAGCGGACCGCTGGTCACGGTCGGTCAGGGCGCTGACGGGCCCTTGAACACCATGATGGAGGCGCTGTTGGCTGATGCGCGAGCGGGGGCTCTCGACTCATTGCTCATGCACAGCGGCCAGTTCTTCGACACCAACTACACCCAGCCACTTCTCTTCCTGGGGGACGGGACTTACTTCGCCAATCTTGCGAGCAAGCTAAGGCTCAACGGCAGCCAATGGGGCATGATGAACGAGACCGGCCGCTACCCCGGCCAGTCCTGGCTCTGGCTCTACACCCTGTGGTACCAGGTCCCGCCCTTCAGCACCGCCAAAAATGCCGATTTGTTAGTGGTGTTGATGATGGGACTGCTGTCTACCCTCTTGCTCTTTGTGCCGCTTATACCCGGGTTGCGCGACTTGCCCCGATGGCTGGGCCTGCATCGGCTGGTCTGGCGGGAGCACTACCGATTTGTCAGGGAAACCACTTCCCACACGCAGTCGCCGGAGTAGGGTACGTGATTGTTTTTGGGCCAACGTGCCGACTGTCCCCGCCTGCCGAGGGGGGATTCCGCGCGCGCTGGTTCGGCGCCGCCGCGCTCTTAGAGCCGGCGCACCAGATCGCGCTCCAGACTCTGCCGCGCCCGGGCGACCGCGGCCTGCAGCGGCCATCCGGTTAGTCCCTGCTCCAGCTGACGGGAGAGTGCGTAGCAGGACTTGGTGGCCCGGAGCGCGTCCCCGGTATCGACCCCCGGGGGCGGCTGCAGTTCGGTGAGGGGAACGCCCCGGGACCAGTTGTAGACGTACTCGACGTAGTCCAAGGATGGGCTGCGGCTCTCGGAGAGGCCCGACTCGGCCTCGGTTGCGGCCAGATCCCGCTGAGCTTGACGCAGCCGGCGGGCGACCTTCTCCAGGTGGCCAGTCGGCATCCGGCGCTTGCCGCTGGGCCGGTCAGGGTTGCGGTCCTCGGCGGCCAACATCACTAAGGTGGCGGAGATCTCCGCGGGGGACATCTCGTTCAACCATCCCTGGGCGACGGTTTGGGAGACCAGCAAGGTGTTCTCGCCGTACACCGCCGCCGCCAGCAGGCCCAGCCGGGTGGGCCGGTCCTCGACCAGGTAGCCAAGTTGGGCCAGCACCGCGCGGTAGGCCTGGAGGTGGGTCCGGTACTCGTGCTCGCGCGCCCGGGCGGCGGCCTCGGCTCCGTCCAGCTCCGTCTGGATTTCCCCGATCTCCCGCCGGCAGGCGAGATGGTCGGAGAGGAGTGGGCAGCCGGGACAGGGGGAGGTCGAGAGCCGGCGCTCTTCCTGGCGGATCGTCCTCTGTAGTCGCTCTAACCTGCCCGCCGGGTCCTGGGTGCCCTCGCCGAAGCGGCCCCGGCGCCGGTCGCGGAAGTGCTGGCGGCGCAGTTGCCGGGACTCCTCACGGGCCTGGTCCACTCCGTTCCTGGCTCCCAGGTACTGGCCCATGGTGCGTTCGGTGCAGGCGACCCTGGGATGGCGAAAGCGCCGCTGCCGGAGGTCCTCCAACCGGGCCTCGAGGTTGGGACGGCGCTCTTTCAGGTTGTCCAGGGCCCGGATCCGCTGGTACTGCCCGAAGGACTGCTCGAGCAGCTCCTCCGCCTCCTGGGGGGTGTGCCGGCGGAGGAGATTGAGGGTCATGTTGTAGGTGGGGGCGAACTTGGACTCGACCGCCATGTCGTTGCCTAGGAGGGTTTCGCAGATGACGCCCAGGTCCACCTCGGGGTCGCGCAGGATCACCCCGTGACCGATGGAGTCGATCCCCCGCCGTCCGGCTCGGCCCAGGAGCTGAGCCAGCTGACCGCTCCGCAGCGCGGCGAAGCCCTGGCCGTCGAACTTGGTGAAGGTGGAGATAACGCAGGCCCGGGCCGGCATGTTCAGCCCCAACGCCAGGGTCTCGGTGGCGAACACCACCTTAAGCAGGCCCATTTGGAAGAGCGCCTCGACCGTCTCCTTGACGTAGGGCAAGAGCCCGGCGTGGTGCATGGCGATCCCCCGCCGGAGCAGGTCCATCGACAGCGAGCGCACGTAGAGTTCGGCCTCGTCCGGGTCCTCCACTTCGGCCAGCCGCTGGGCCAGCACCTCGTCGATCTGGAACTTCTGCTGCAGCGAGGTGAAGTCGATCCGGTGGGTGCTGCAGCGAGCCAGCGCCTCCCGGCAGCCCCGCCTAGAGAAGATGAAGTAGATCGCCGGGAGCATGTCCTGTTCCGCCAATTGGTCCAGGATCCGGAGCATGTCGTTCTCGGAGGCCCAGGCCAGCCGACTCCCGCCCATCCGCCGGTCCCCGCTGCGATCCTGCTGGGCCCGCTCCAGAGTCTGGCGGTCCAACCGTCCCTCGGAGTCCAATAGCGGTAGCAGCTGGTTGCGCATCCCGAGCCAGGTGCGCAGCTCGACCGGGCGCTCCTGTCGGACCACCACCGCCATCTGACCCCGGCGCTCGGTCATCCAGGCGGCCACCTCGTCGACGTTGGTGATGGTCGCCGAGAGCCCGATGAACTTGATGTGCTGCGGGGCCTGGATGATTACCTCCTCCCAGACCGTGCCCCTCGGGTACTCGTCGATGTAGTGGATCTCGTCCAGGATCACCCAGGAGACCCGCTCCAAAGAGAGGGGGTCGTCGTAGACCAGGTTGCGCAGGATCTCGGTGGTCATCACCACCACCTTGGCGAAGGGCCGGATCGAGGTCTCCCCGGTTACCAGCCCCACGTTGGCCTGGCCGTAGCGCTGGCATAGGTCGCCGAACTTCTGGTTGGAGAGGGCTTTGAGCGGGGAGGTGTAGAGAACCCGCTCACCGCTGTCGGCACCACCCTGCTCCAGGCAGCGCCAGATGGCCCACTCCGCGACGACCGTCTTGCCGCTGGAGGTGGGCGCGCTGACCAGCACCCCCTGGTGCCGCTCCGAGGCTCGGATCGCCTCCAGCTGGAACGGATCCATCTGGAACGGCAGGGTGCGCTGGAACTCCGCCAGCCCCTGGGTGGTCTCCTCGCTCAAGCGGGAGGCGGCTCGGCGACTGCGGTCGGGGCCGGCTCAGGTCGGCGGTTGGTCCGCCGCCAGGCAATGATCAGGAGCGGAGTTCCGATCACCAGGACCCCCAAGGAGGTCAGCTGGGCCTGCTTGAGGCCGAAGGCGATCACCGGAACATTGACCGGGTTTCGCAGGAAGAAGATGCCGATCTGGGTGATCGGGTAGAGGATCAGGTAGACGATCCCCACGATCCCGTCGGCCACCCCCCGGCGGCGCAGCCAGATGAGGAGGCCCAAGACCAGCAGGATCACCAGCGCTTCGTAGCCAGCCGCCGGCTGGTAGGCGACGCCCAACTTGGGGGCGAAGCTGTTGGGATTGGAGTAGGCGGTCGCCCAGGGCAGGTTGGAGGGGTAGCCGAGGATGTCGCCGTTGATGATGTTGCCGATCCGCCCGATCGGCTGACCGATGCCGGCGAAGAGCACGGCGGCGTCCAGCAGGACCCAGAAGTTCACCCGCTCCCGCCAGGCCATGAAGAGCAAGGTGGCGCTGCCCAGGAAGATGGCCCCGAAGAAGGCCATCCCGCCCTGCCAGACGGCGAAGGTCTCCAGGGGATGGGTGAAGTAGTAGGCGGCCCCGGACTGGAGGTCGTAGAAGAGCCGGCCGCCGATCAAAGCCAGCACGACGGCCCAGAAGGCGATCCAGCCGGACTTCGACCGCGAGATCCCGTGGCGCTCAGCGTAGGGCAGGGCCACCTGCAGCCCCACCAGGATGGCCACCGCGTACCCGACCCCGTACCAGTGGATCGCCAACGGTCCCAGGTGGAAAACTGGGTCGATCCCGATCTGGATCACGCCGATGACGGGGATCACGCCTGGATCAGCTCGATATCCTGACGGGTCAGCAGTGCCTCGCCCCGGCCACCGTCCTCGGCGACCCAGTTGGCCACCTTGGTGAGCATCTCATCGGCGTGCCGCCGATCATTGCTGACGCAGGCGACCCCGATCACCGCCAGCTGCCAGGAGTCCAGGCTGTCGACCTCCGCCACCGCCACATTGAAGGTGCGGCGGACCCGATGAGTGAGGGAGCTGACCACCTGACGCTTGCTTTTGAGGGACTGGCTCTGCGGCAGGTGCAAGGTCAGCACCAGACTGCCAATTACCATGCCGGTAAGTCTAGTTGGAGGCTAAGCGAAGCTCTCAGCGGGGCTCGGGAAGTGCCCCATTGGCGCCCGGGTGCCTCAGCGGCTGATCAGGACCACGGCCACAGCCGCCATCAGCAGGCCCACCTTCTGGATCGCGACCATACGCTCCCCCAGTCCCACCCGCGCCAACAGCACGGTTACCGCGGGATAGAGCGACGCCATCACGGCCACCACCGCCAGCTCCCCTCGACCAGTGGCGCTGAGGAAGAGGATGTTGCCCACGCCGCCCAGCACTCCTGCCGCCATCGCCAACGGGGCCAGTCGACGCCAGTCCATCGGCACCGCTCGTCCTTGGATCGCCGCGGCGCCGATCACCAGCATCGCAACCAACTGACCCGACACCAGCGGCCAAGTCCCCGAGTGGGTTCCCGCCCGATCCAAGGCGATGAAGAGAACCGCGAAGCAGACCCCCGCGATCAGCGCCTCGGGGACCCCGCTGCTTCGGCTCAATCCACCGCCGGTCTGGCGCGAGACCAGAGCCACCGCCGGCAGCGCGATCACCATTCCGGCCAAGGCGATAAAACCCGGGCGGTTCCCCAGCGCGAGACCCACCACGGCCGGGATCAGAGCGGTCAGGATCCCCGCCACCGGGGCCACCACGGTCATCCGACCCTGGGCCAGGCCGCGATAGAGGAAAAGGATGCCGAGTCCGCTCCCAACCCCGCTGAGCGCGCCCCAGGCCAAACTGGAACCGGTCGGACCCGTCCAGGGAATTAACCACAGCCCGAACAGCGCGGAGATGAGGCCGAATGGCTCGGCCAGCAGCGCCACCGAGGCGGCGGCGCCCCGACGGCCGGCCACTCCTGCCAGGAAGTCCGAGGCGCCGTAGCCGACAGCCGCCGCCAGGCTGAACAGAATGCCCAAGCTCAGCGACCGGTCATGGGGACTGTCGCCCCAGCCACCGCCTCCTTTCGCCCGCCGCCGGCCGGGTTCCGCTCAGCGCGCGCTGGGATGGGCTCGGTCAGTGGTCCCGACCGCTTCTAACCGACCTGCCGCAGCATCTGCACCGCCACGTTGTCGCGCCGTTCCTGCCCAACTGTGGTGGTGGCCCCGTGACCGGGGTAGATGACCGTGTTCTCCGGGAAGGTCAGCAGCCGGGAGAGCACCGAGACCAGCTGTCGGGAGACGTCCCCATCCGGCAGGTCGGTCTTGCCGATGTTCCCCTGGAAGAGGGTGTCTCCGGTGAACAGATGGTTGCCCACCTTGAAGCAGAGCGAGCCCGGGCTGTGCCCGGGAGTGGCGATCACCTCCAGCTCGAAGTCGCCGAACGGCAACCGGTCACCGTCGGTGACGTAGTGGTCCGCTGACCGCAGGTAGGTGGTGGCGTCGAGCAGGCTGAGCGCCGTCTCGCCGCCGACCGCGGCCTTGACCTCCTCCTTGGCGGTGGCGTGGTTGCGGTGGCCGTGACTGCAACAGAGATGCCGCACCGTCAGCCCCTGGCACTGTTCGACGATCTTCGGGGCGTTGGCGCCGGGGTCGATCACCACCGCCTCCTTGCTCCTGGCGCAGGCGACCACGTAGCAGTTGGTCTCCGCGGTGCCGCTGACCCTGACCCTCGCGATCTGGAGCCGGGGACGGGGCGCCTCCGATTTCAGCCGCGCACCTCGCGCTGGTCGGAGATCTTCTGGCGCAGCGCCTCCAGCTGCTCGAACTCGTCCATGGCGGGCTTGGGCAGGCGCTGGTAGGAGTGGGGGAACTTGGCGTGCTGGAGGGCCGCCAAGAGAACCTCCACTTCGTCGTCGCTGAGCCGGTACAGGTGTCCATGGGGCGCGGGCAGGGTGGGGATCTCGGTGACCAGGACGGGTCGCGGTGAGTCCTCCTTCGGCTCGCTGTCCAGGAGCGGTGGCACCGCGGTTCTGGAGCGGAGGGGGATCGGCTTCTCCAGCTCGCCCGGTCGGTCGGCCGCCGGGACCTTGGTGGGCTGGAAGAGTTGAGCAGAACCGCTCAGGCTGGCGCGTTTGAAAGCCATCTCAATGTCCCTCCCGGGACAGCACCGCCTCGGCCAATTGGCGGTAGGCCGCGGCGCCGTCGGATTCACTAGCGTACTGCAGGATCGACTGACCGACCAGAGGGCACTCGGCGAAACGAATGCTGTCGGAGACCTGGAAGGGGTAGACCAAGTTCCCGAATTGGGATTGCACGTCGTTGAGCACCTCGTTGGCATGTACCGTGCGGCCTTTGTGGATGGTCGGCAAAATCCCATGGATGCGTAGCCCGGGGTTCAACTTGACCCTGACCCGCTCGATGGTGCGCTGCAACTGCTCCATCCCTTTCATGCCGAAATACTCGCACTGCAACGGGATGACCACCGCGGTGGCGGCGACCAGGGCGTTGATGCACAAGAGCCCGAGCGACGGCGGGCAGTCGATGATCACGAAGTCGTAGTCGGACAGGATCGGAGTCAGCTTCTCCAGCAGCACCGACTCCCGGCCGATCTCGGTCACCAGCTGGAGCTCAGCGCCCGCCAGCTCCACGTTGGCAGGCAGAAAATCCACCCCCACCCCGGGCGAGTGCAGGCGTACGTCGGCTGCCGCCACCTGGTGCTCGCAGAGCATGTCGTAGACGGTGACCCGGAGCTCGTCCGGTTGGGAGACCCCCATGTTGACCGTGAGGTGGCCCTGGGGATCGAGGTCGACCGCCAAGACCCGGACCCCCCGCTCGGCGAGGGCGCTGGCCAGGTTCACCGCGGTGGTGGTCTTCCCCACCCCGCCCTTCTGGTTGGCGACGGCCAGGATCTGGACACCTTTCGGCTTGTGGTTGTTGGACGGCATGGGGCGAAGGGACCTCGGCTGGGCAGCAGGCCATGTGAAGCGGCCGGCATTGTGGCAGCCTGTCGGTATCATATGGCTGCTCGCAACACCTCAGGGGTGAGACCGGTCATAAGCGCGCCAACACGCCGGATCGGTCGGCTCCCGATCCGGTCCCACCAATGGTTATCCTGCCTCTCCGGCACTCGCGTCTCGGCCATCTTTGATGAGGAGAACCGCAGCCTTGGCTGATGTTGGCGAAATCCCAAAATCCAAGATCCAGGCCGCGGAGGACGCGGTCAACCTGGCGCTCGCCAGTCGCTGGCAGGAGGCGCTCGCGGTCAACGACGATTTGGTCGAGCGCTTTGGCGCTGACGAAGACGTCTGCAACCGGCGGGGCAAGGCCCTGCTGGAGCTGGGTCGGTTGGAGGAGGCCGAGGCGGCCTACACCTCGACTTTGGCGGCGAATCCGGGCAACCAGATCGCCCGGCGCCAGCTGGCCAAGCTCGCCGAGCGACGCTCAGCCAAGCGCGCGGTGGCCCCGGTTTCGGCCTCGGTCGATGTGGCGGTGTTCACCGACGAGCCGGGCAAGACTGCGATCGCCAAGCTGGTTCTGGCCGACGGAGTCGATCCCGCCGCCGTCGCCCCGGGCGACCCGATCAAGGTCGAGGTGGGCGAGGATCAGGTGGCGGTGCGCACGTTGAGGGGCGTGGACTTGGGCGAGGTGGAGCCCCGCCTCGCCCAGCGGATCCTCAAGTTCAGCGAGCGCGGGAACCGGTACGCTGGCGCCGTCACCCATGTGGATGGCTCCGGGGTCCAGGTGATCCTGCGTGAGGTGTACCAGGCGCCCGAGTTGGCGGGCACCAACTCCTTCCCGGTCCGCAAGGTGCGGGAGATCGCGTACCGACCGTATGCCAAGGAGCCGGTGATCGCCCGCGAAGAAGAGTCACCTTCCGCCAGCGACGACGAAGATGATCCACTGACGCCGGTGCCGGAGGCCGCCTCGAACGAGCCGGAGGAGGGCTTCGGTGAGTTCGAGGAGCCGGCCGAGGAGGCGGAGCCCGACGACGTTGACGAGGATGTCCGCCCCGAGGATGAGTACTGAAGCTCTCGGGGGCCCGGTGCCATGGGACTCGGGCTGGAGGGCGGCGACTAGCTGAGCGGGTTCTCCTCGGTCGGCCAGAGGAGCGGTCGCTCGAAGACCGAGCTCAGCACCACTGAGGAGCGACTGGTGAGCCCCGGGTGGTGTTCTCTGAGTCGAGCCAAGAGCGCTGCCAGTTCGGCGGTGGAGTGAACTCTAACCTTGGCCACATAGCAGTCGTCCCCGGCCACCTCATGCAGTTCCAGGACGGCCGGCTCCTGCGCTAGGTCCGCCTCCAGCTGGGCCCGCTCCTGGGCGCTGCCGGGGCTCCGCAGTGAGATCAGGGCCGCGGTGTCTGCCTCCACCGCCAGCGGCGCCACCTGGGCGGAATAACCCAGGATCACCCCGGCGGCCTCCAGCTTGTGGACCCGCTCATGCACCGCGGGTGCGGAGAGCCCGACCTGTTCTCCAAGTGAGGCCCAGGTGCTCCGGGCGTCCCGGACCAGGGCCCGAAGGAGGGCGCGATCGATGTCGTCCATAGAAGGCAATTGTACCTTGGGTTTCAGGGCTTGACGAGTACAATTGCCTCGAATCATTAGGCAAATGGCAGCTTCTACCAAATGACCGTCAGGGGTGCGCGCGCCCGGATCTCGGGCAGTTCCAACCTGGGCTCGTGGGGTGCCCTGGTGGCGGTCTACCTGCTCTGGGGATCCACCTACACCGGGATCCAGGTCGCGGTGAAGTACATCCCGCCCCTGCTGATGTCCGGGACCCGCTACCTCCTGGCCGGCGTCCTCCTTTACCTGGTGGCGGGCCGCAAGGGCAGCTGGCGGAGCCTGCCCGGTCGCTGGAGCTGGCCTAGCCGCCGGGAGGCGCTGAGTGCCGGGGTGGTCGGGCTCTTCCTCCTCCTGGGGGGCAACGGACTGCTCTCGCTGGGGGAGGTCACGGTTAAGTCGGGGCTGGCCGCCTTGATGATCGCCACCGTCCCGCTGTGGATGGCCCTGTTGGGGCTCTCGCTGAAGGGATCCCGGCGCCCCGGTCCCTTGGGCTGGGTCGGAGTGCTGCTCGGCCTGGGGGGAGTGGCGGTTCTGGTCGATCCCAGCTCAGGGGGCCACCTGAGCCTGCTCTCGGCGGCCGGGCTCCTGGGTGCTGCCATCTTGTGGAGCATCGGCTCGCTCTACTCCCAGCGGGCGCCGCTGGCCCGCAACGTGCTGCTGGTCTCGGCGGTGGAGATGCTGGTGGGGGGGCTGGGCCTCATAGTGATGGGACTGCTCACCGGAGAGGCCTCCCACATTCGCTGGGCCCACATCGGGCCCCCGGCCGTGATCGCCTTCGCCTGGTTGGTGACGGGAGGATCGATCGCGGGCTTCACCTGCTACACCTACGCCCTCAAGGTGCTGCCCACCACCACGGTCGCCACCTACGCCTACGTTAATCCGGTGGTGGCCCTGGTGCTGGGCTGGCTGATCCTGGGCCAAGGGCTGACTCCGGCAGCTGGACTGGCAGCGGTCCTGATCACCTTGGGAGTGGTTCTGATGGTGAGCGGTCCGGCGCTGGCCAGGCGGCGGGCCCGGGAGCGGCTGGCGTAGGTCCCTCCTGGCTGAGGCGCGTGCCGC
>DATLTJ010000029.1:0-11096 GCA_035533655.1 Candidatus Acidiferrales bacterium
GCTGCCCAGAACCGCCTGACCGAGCGCTTCATGAGGCGCTATGCGATGCGCCTTGGGGCATCCCGGTTCGTGGCCGGCGAAACCCTCGACCAGGACGTGAAGCTGATCCGCAGGCTCAACGACCAGGGTTTCAAATGCAACGCCACCGAGCTCGGCGAGGCGGTCACCAGCCAGGCGGCGGCCCAGCAGGCGGTCGCGGCCTACCAGAAGCTGCTCCGGCGACTGGCCTCGGAGCAGCTGAACGCCAATGCCGCGATCAAGCTGACCCTGGTAGGCGCCGACCTGGATGAACCGATGGCGGTGGCCAACATGGCGACGCTGTTGGCGTTGGCTCGGAGCCTGGGACTCTTCATCAGGTTGGATATGGAGGACTCCTCCCACGTGGAGGCCACTCTCCGCGCCTACGCCAATCTCCGAGAGCAGGGATTTGACAATGTCGGGGTGGTGCTCCAGTCCTGCCTCCGCCGGACCGAGGCCGACCTGGAGTCGCTGCTCCCGCTCAAGCCGAACCTGCGGCTGGTCAAGGGAGCCTACCTGGAGAGCAAAGTGGTCGCCTTCCCTGACAAGCCGGAGGTGGACCGGAACTACCTTCGCCTGATGGAGCGGGCCCTCGAGGCCGGAGTTTACACGGCGATCGCCACCCATGACCAGCGGATGATCGAGCACGCTATCAGCTTCACCGAGGCACGGCAGATCGCCCGTGATCGCTTCGAATTCCAGATGCTCTATGGGGTCCGGCCCCAGCTCCAGCGCGACCTGCTCCGACGTGGATTCACGGTGCTGGTCGCCACTTCCTATGGCACCCATTGGTACCCGTTCTTCATGCGTCGGCTGGCCGAGCGGCCCGCCAATTTGCTTTTCCTGATCCGCAACCTGGTGCGGCCCTAGCCCGGCGAAACGGAACCAGCTGATGCCGCCGGCGCGGCGAACATCCACCCACAACCTGATCCGACGAGGAGGACCCGCCATGGCCCTGGCACCGTTCCGCAGTGAGCCGACGCTGGACTTCACGGTGCCGGCCAACCGCGCCGCCTTCACCGCCGCCCTCTCCGAGGTACGCGGCAGGCTCGGTCGGGACTACCCCCTGGTGATCGGCGGCCAGCGGGTGGAGACCGGGGAGTTGACCGAGTCGTACAACCCAGCTCACCCGGAGCAGGTGATCGGCCGCCACGCCGCGGGCCGGAGAGAGGATGTGGAGTTGGCCGTGGCGTCCGGCTGGGAAGCGTTCCCCGACTGGTCCCGGACCCCGGTCGAGGAGCGGTCAGCTCTCCTCTTGCGCGCAGCCCAGGTGGTACGTCGCCGGCGCGGCGAGCTCTCCGCCCTGATGGTCTATGAGGTAGGCAAGCCCTGGGATGAGGCGGACGGCGAGGTCTCCGAGGTCATCGACCTGATGGAGTGGTACGCCCGCCAGGCGCTGGAGCTGGGTGCTCGGGACCGACAGGCCCCCTGGCCTGGGGAGCTGACCCAGTTTCGCTATCTGCCGCTCGGAGTCGGAGCGGTGATCTCACCCTGGAACTTCCCACTGGCGCTGGCCACCGGGATGATGACGGCAGCGGTGGTGGCGGGGAACTGCGTCATCCTCAAGCCGGCCAGGACCTCGAGCACGACCGCCGCCTGGCTGGTGGAGATCTTCTACCAGCTCGGGCTGCCCCCCGGGGTCGTCAACCTACTGACCGGACGGGGCGAGGTGATCGGCGACGCGCTGGTCGACCATCCGCAGATCCGCTTCGTGGCTTTCACCGGCTCCCGGGAGGTCGGGGTGCGCATCTACCAGCGAGCCGCCGAGGTTCATCCCGGCCAGCGCTGGTTGAAGCGGGTGCAGCTGGAGATGGGTGGCAAGAATGCGGTGGTGGTGGATGAGACCGCCGACCTGGACCTCGCCGCCCAGGCGATCACCGCCTCCGCCTTCGGGTTTCAGGGGCAGAAGTGCTCCGCTGGCTCCCGGGCGGTGGTGGTGGAGTCCGCCTACCAGGAATTGGTCAGCCGGGTGCTGGAGTTGGCGGGCCAGCTCAAGGTCGGTGACCCGATCGACCCTGAGGTGAGCGTGGGCCCGGTGATTGACGGCGCGGCCGAGGAGAAGATCCTCGACTACCTGCAGCTGGGGAAGGGAGAAGGTGAACTGCTTCTGGGCGGAGGCCACGGACCCGGTGATGGTCACCTGATCGAGCCCACCATCTTCGGCGGAGTCGCGCCAGACGCCCGGATCGCCCAGGAGGAGATCTTCGGCCCGGTCCTGGCAGTGATCCGGGCCCGGGACTTCCAGCATGGGCTCGAGATCGCCAACGGCACCGAGTACGGGTTGTCCGGCTCCTACTTCAGCCGCGACCCCAAGCGGCTGGCAGTGGCCAAGGACCGGTTCCACGTGGGCAACCTCTACCTCAACCGCCGCTCCACCGGCGCCTACATGGGAGTTCATCCCTTCGGCGGTTTCAACATGAGTGGCACCGACACCAAGGCGGGCGGGCCCGACTACCTGCTCTTCTTCGTCCAGGGGCAGAGCATCGCCGAGCGAATTTGACCAGGAGCCCTACCCCGGCCAGCGGAATCGCTGGATTTTGCAATCGGCTGAGGTAGCCTCCCGCGATTGGTCGCCGACTGACTCTGGAGGGGAGAGAATCAGCCCGATGGAGCCCACCACCACCGAGCACCAAGTCCGCACCGAAGCCTTCCAATTCCTGACGGAGCTGGTGGACCGCCACGGCGAGGTGCTCCCTTTGGATCCTCTGCGCCGGGGGTTCGACTTTCGAGGATGTCGGGTGCCGCTGATGGGCCCTCAGGGCATCTTCAAGCCGGCCCTGCTCGAGTGGCCACTGAGCATCACCACGGTACCGGTGATCCCCGGTCGCGCGCGGCCGTATGACGACGCGCTGGGTGGGCCCGGACTCCTGCAGTACCGCTACCGCGGCATTGACCCCAATCATCGGGATAACCGGGGACTGCGGGAATCCATGCGCCTGCGCCTTCCCCTGATTTATTTTCACGGCGTGGAGCCGGGCCGCTATCTGCCCCAATGGCCGGTGTTCATCGTGGGCGACGACCCGCGGCGCCTGAGTTTTTCGGTTGCCGTCGATGATCTGCTTGCCAGCGACAGTGACGACGCCTATGAGCTGCCCGACGTGGCCCGCCGGGCCTACGTCACGCGGCTCGCTCGCCAGCGCCTGCACCAAGCCGCCTTTAGATTTCGCGTGTTCCGCGCCTACCGCGATTCCTGTGCGATGTGCCTGCTGCGCCACCCCGACCTTTTGGATGCCGCCCACATAATCCCGGATCGGAATCCCCGGGGAGTGCCAGCGACGTCCAATGGCCTCGCGCTGTGCAAGCTCCATCACGCCGCGTTCGACCGCAATATCGTGGGGATTCGCCCCGATTCCATCCTGGAGATTCGGCACGATATTCTGGACGAAATCGACGGTCCGATGTTGCGCCATGGGCTGCAGGATTTGCACGGTCGACCGCTCCTGGTGGTACCGCGAGCCGCGCCTGATCGCCCTGACACCCGATTCCTGCAAGAGCGGTACCAGGTCTTCCGGGCTGCCAGTTGACGCTCGGCGCGGGGGCCAGGCCGGTCTCGGGGCGGCGCGGTCAGGCGGGGAGAGCTGGGCGCCGCAGCGATCCCAGGCCGCTCACCATCCGGCACACTCTGGTGGTCGACGAACCCGTCCCTCGATCCAGGTGAGCCAATGAAGTTTGGGCGCAGTCTGCTGGGCCGTCCCCTCCGTTCCAGTGAGGCGGCCAAGGAGGAGATCAACCCGGTCGAGGGTCTCTCCGCGCTCTCCCTGGATGCGCTCACCTCGGTGGCATATGGTCCCCAGGCGCTGCTGGTCGCCCTGGGAGCGGGCGGCCTCGCGGCGCTGCGGGTGGCCCCCTGGATCACCCTCGCCATCGTCGGCCTGCTGGTGCTGCTGGTGGCCTCTTACAGCCAGGTCATCGGCGCCTATCCCACAGGTGGTGGAGCCTACGCTGTCGCCCGGGCCAATCTCGGAACCCGGCTGACCCTGCTGGCCGGAGCCTCGCTGATCGTGGACTACGTCCTCACGGTGGCCGTCTCGATCGCTGCCGGGGTCGGCTCGCTCACCTCGGCCTTCCCGTCCCTGGTGCCAGTGACCGTCCCCTTGTGCCTGGCCATCCTGGCCGTGGTCACCTTCTTCAACTTGCGCGGCCTGGCCGAGGGAGCCAGGGCCTTCCTGCTGCCCACCTTGGCGTTCATCGCCGCCATCCTGATCGTGATCGGGATCGGACTGGTCCACCCGCTCGCCTCCCACCTCAAGGCTCCCGGCGCACCTCTGGTCGCCACCCACGGGCTGGAGGCGGTCGGGATCCTGCTCTTGCTCCAGGCCTTCTCGGCCGGCTGCAGCGCCTTGACCGGGGTGGAGGCGATCGCCAACGGGGTGCCGTTGTTCCGCCGCCCCCAGGTCCTGCGGGCCCGCCAGACCGAGGTTTTGCTCGGGATCCTGCTGGCCACCATGCTGCTGGGCCTGGGGGCGCTGGTCCAGCGCTTCCACGTGGAGCCACGAACCAACGACGCCGTCCTCAACCAGATCGTCGGCCACGCCCTCGGCCGCGGCTGGGCCTTCGACGCCATCTCCATCCTGATCACCCTGGCGCTGGCGCTCGCCGCCAACACCTCTTTTGGAGGGCTGCCGGTGCTGGCCAGCTTGCTGGCCAATGACCACCGGTTGCCCCACGCCTTCGGCATCCGCGGCGACCGCCTGGTCTTCACCCAGGGGATCTGGGCCTTGGCGCTGCTCGCCGGGGTCCTGCTCATCGCCACCGGCGGCAACACCGACTCACTGATTCCCCTCTACGCGATCGGAGTCTTCACCGGTTTCACTCTGGCTCAGTCGGGCATGGTTCGCCATTGGTTGGGAGAGCGGGCTCCCGGCTGGTGGTGGCGGATTGCGATCAACGGCCTGGGTGCCGTCACCACCGGCGTGGCCACCCTGATCTTCGTACTGACCAAGTTCCGGGAGGGGGCCTGGGTGGTGGTGGTGGCGATCCCGCTCCTGATCTGGCTGTTCGTCCGGATCAGCGCCTACTACCGCGAGGTGGCGGCGGAGTTGCACCTGGGCCAGCGTCCGGCCCGGCCGAAGCCAGGTTCGACCACGGTGGTGGTCCCCTTCACCGCCCTCTCCAGCCTCACCAGCCAGGCCCTCTCCGTGGCCCTCTCCCTGGGGGAGCAGGTCGTGGCCGTCACCGTCGTCTTCGACGAGGAGAAGGGTCGGCGCGCGGAGGTGGAGGCAGCCTGGCAGAAGTGGGATCCCGGAGTGCCCCTGGTGGTCCTTGGCTCCCCGTACCGGTCGGTGGCGCGCCCCTTGCTCCGCTACATCGGCTCGCTCAAGCCCTCGGCGAGCCACCAGGTGGTGGTCCTGATCCCGGTGGTGCTGCCCCGCCGGTTCTGGCACCGGCTGCTGCACAACCACCTGGACCTGGTCCTCACCGCCGCCCTGCAGCGTCGCCCTCACGTGCTGGTGGCGCGTCTGCCCATGCCGTTGCGCCGGGAGTAGGCGGCGCCCCCACCGATCTGGGGGATGAAACGGGGTGGCTCGGAGGCCGTTGTACCCAAGCGAAGAGGCTGCCCCCCGGTGGGGTGGTCGGGCGTCCTTAGTCACTGGCGCCACCACACCGGATGGCCACTGCGGAGGGCTGCCATGAGCCGCGAACTCGGATGGAAGCAGTTTCAATCAGGCGAGCCTGACGCGGTCAGTCCGACTGCCGAGCCAGCCGTACCCGCCTACCTCGGCGAGGGAGTCCGGGCGCCGATTCCGTGGGGCCAGCCCTCCTCCGCCGCCACCGCTGAGGCTCCGGTCGACCCGCCGGCGCCGACGGACAGTCCGAAAGCAGCGGCTGGTCGCGCGGGCGCTCCGGTCAAAGCTGCCGCGGGCCCAACCCGCAGCTGGCGCCTTGGCGAGCTGATCTGGCTCGGCCTCGCCGTCGTGGACGCGTTCTTAGCGCTCGACTTCCTGTTGCGGGCACTAGCCGCCAGCGACTCCGGCTTCGTCGGCGTGGTGAGGCGGATCGGCAACGCGTTGGCCAGTCCCTTCGTCGGCGTCTTCAATCGCCCGGGCGTCCCCCGGGTTGACCACACCACCTTCTGGGCGGCGCTGGTGGCGATCGTGGTCTACACGGTCGCCGCCTGGATCGTGATTCGCCTGCTGAGACTGGTGGCCGCTCCGGCCCCCCAGCGGGTTCCCCGGTCCTGACCACCGGCGGTCTCTGGCCGCGCCCAACGAGTCCTACGCCCTTTGAGTTGAGGACCCACTTCTGATGCTGCTCTGGGTTTTGGTCTATCTCGCCTGTGCCTCGGCGGGGTGCACCCTGCTGGCGCTCTTTCCCCAGGTCGCCCGGGCCCGTCTTCCCCTGGGTCTCACCGCGGGCGCCCTCGCGCTGGCGGCGACCGGCTGGCTGAGCGCCTGGATCACCGGTGACCGGCCCCTGGTGATCGGCACCGCGGTGGTCGTGCTCCTCCTGGTCGTCCTGGGCCGCCGCTGGCTAGCCGGTTGGTGCTGGCTCCCGAGCCAGCTGTTCCTGCTGGCCAGCCTGGCTGCCGTGACCTACATCGCCTACTCCGTCCAGCAGACCGTGGAGCAGGCTCTGATCCCCCAGCTGGTGCCGATCGTGCTGCTGGGGTCGTTGCTGCTGGTGCTGGCGGAAATCGCCGCGATGGGACTGGCGCTCTCCTATCTGTTCGAGATCCTGGATGTGCTCGGCAGGCCCCTCCAAGATCCCGCGCCCGCGCCGCTCTGGGATGAAAGCCAGCCCTGGCCTTTGGTCGTGCTCCAGGTGCCGATGTACAACGAGCCGGTCGAGCTGGTGGGGGAGACCCTGGCCGCCCTGGACCGGCTCGACTACCCGAATTACCTGATCCAGGCCGTCGACAACAACACCGCCGATCCGGCGGTCTGGCAGCCTATCCAGCAGCTGTGCGAGCAGCTGGGGCCGCGGTTCCAGTTCATCCACCTGGCTCCCTGGCCCGGCTTCAAGGCGGGAGCGCTCAACGAGGCGACCCGGCGCCTGCCCCCGGAGGTCGAGATCGTGGGGATCGTCGACGCTGATTACCTGGCCCGCCCCGGGTGGCTGCGGGAGACCGTGCCCTTCTTCCAGGACCCCCAGGTCGGCTTCGTCCAGACCCCCCAGCACTACCGCGACTGGGAGGACGACTCCTACCTCCGGGGCCTCTTCCACAGCTACCGCTACTTCTTCGACCTCACCATGCCATCCCGGGCCCACCGCGACGCCATCATCTTCTGCGGCACCATGGGGCTGCTCCGACGCTCGGTGCTGGACGAGATCGGCGGCTGGAACGAGCAGTGCATCACCGAGGACGCCGAGGCCAGCCTGCGGATCCTGGGCCGCGGCTACCGTGGCGTCTATCACCAGGTCGCCTGGGGCGAGGGGCTGATGCCGCTGACCTTCGACGGGCTCAAGAAACAGCGCTTTCGCTGGGCTCTGGGCGGGCTCCAGATCCTGCGCCAGCACTGGCGGGAGCTGGTGCCCTTCGCCCCCCACCAGCTCCAGCTGACCCGGGCCCAGCGCTGGTCATACCTGGTGGGCGCGGTGCAGTGGTTCGGGGACCTGCTCCTCCTGGCCTTCACGCTCCTCCTGCTGGCCACCGCGATCGCCACCGCCGCCCACGAGCGGCTCCCGGTGCGCCAGATCACCGGAGCGGTGCTGGTGATCCCGCTGCTCTTCTTGATCTTCGGTTTGCTGCGGGCGGTCTGGGCGATGCGCCGCAGTGGCCAGCTCACCTGGGGCGACGCCGTCCGGGCGCTCCGGGTCTGGTTCGCCCTCAGCTGGACAGTGGCACTGGCGGACATTCGGGGCCTGCTGGCCCTCAAGGCCACCTTCCTGCGCACCCCCAAGCGGCGCGGGGGCCTCAGCGGCTGGCGCCAGGCCCTGCGGGCGGCTCGGCCCGAGACCTCGCTGGCGGTGGCGGCGGTGGCGGCAGCCGGGGCGATGGAGGTCCGGGCGCTGAGCGTGACCACCTCCCTGCTGGCGGTGCTGCTCCTGTTCCAGGCGGCGGTCTATCTGAGCGCCCCCTGGGCCAGCCTGGCCACCGAGGGCATCCAGCTCACGCCGCTGCGCCGGATCTACCTGCGCTCGGCCCAGAACAGCGGGGGACTGGTCGTCGAGACCAGGTCCTCGGCGGCCATCCTGCCCGTCGGCCTGGCGCTGGCGGCCACGGCCGGTCTGATCGTGGCCTTCGCCGCCACCAGCCCCACCGCCCCGGCCCCTTTCGGAGGCGGACCCACCACCCCGGTCAAGGCCGCTCCCAGCCTGCCCGCGGTCCTGACCAGCCCCTCGCCATCGCCCAGCGCCAAGAGCTCTCCGTCCGCCAGTCCCACTCCCTCGCCTAGCGCGTCGCCGAGCGTCAGCGCTAGCCCCAGCCCCAGCCCGACGCCAACTCCCACGGTGACGGCGACTCCGACACCCACTCCCACCGCTTAGTCAGCGGACCGCGGATGTGAAGCCCTGGCGGCACCTCCAACGGCGCGGGCGGCACCGATCGCCGCCCGGGTCAGCCGATCTTGGCCACGATCTGCTTGAACTCGTCCTCACTGAAGGCTCGAAGGCTGGTCGTGCGGACCGTCCCGTTGCTGCCAATCTCGAGGGCGAGCGCCGTGAAACTCGCGTCGTCTGGCATGTCGAAGATGCCGACGAGATCGTAGGCGCCAAGTGTCCAGTAGAGGCTGGTCAGCCGGCCGCCATGCTTTTGGGCCAGCTCAGCTACCGCTGCTGCCCGTTTGGTCGAGTCCTTGAACTCGGCGATGCCCCTCTCGGTCCAGTTCACCAGCCCCACGAACGTGGCCATGATGTGCCTCCTTCCCGGTGCGGGCAACGGCCGCTGCCCCAGGGAGTCGGTATAGCACCCGGGCGCCGACCCGTCAATCAGGACAATCCCTCGGGACTGCGGTGCATCCCTGGCCCGACTGGGTCGCGCACCGCGGGGGACACCAAGCGCAACGCGACATTCCGGGCATCGTCCTGGGCGGCTGCTCTGGGCCTCAGTCGGCGTCTCGTACTCGAAGCTTGGGCTGGGACGCAAGCTGGCCCTTGTCGCAGCAGTGCTCGAACCGCTCCCTCGCCTCGGCCTAGGTTGGCCGGTGATCCTCCCCACCCACCAGGCGGCCTACTCCGCCCGGCTCGCCTCCGCACGCCAGTCCCGGCGGCGGCGGCGGCGGACCGCCTGAGATGGGGCCGCCGGTGGTGGAGTTGATGTTCGCCCGCGGGCGACAGGAGCACCTCTTCAAGTACCGAAAGCAGCACCAGGGCGAGACCAACTGCTGGCAGCCAGCCGGCGCCTAGCCGAAAGCGCTCGGCGCTGCTGGAAGAACCCCGGGACTGGCGCCGCACCGCCCGCGGGCTCAAGGTCGCTCCACGGGAAGGATGGGACAGGTGCGGGAGCTGGAGGCAGAGATCGCCGACCCGTTGGCGCAGCGCGCTCTGTGGCCCAGCCACGTCCGGCCGCGGGAGGCAGGCGGGCGGGATGAAGCTGGAGGAGAAGGCGGTCATCGACCGGGTTACCCTCACTGGCTCCAGCGCCGAGGAGTGGCTCTGGGAGTAGCTGGCTGACCACCACCCTCACCCCTGCGACATCCGCCGCCTGATAGGTAACTTCGCCGGCTCCCAGGAGAGAACCGCAGCACCCCCCGACCCGGCGCGGGCTCGGCGCCGATCTGCGTCAGCTCCGCGCCCCCTTCCCCGCCAGCGCCCTACCGGCCCAGCTACCAGCTGGCAGTGCACCGGCCAGAGCCTGCCGCCTGACCCCCACGGCCAGCCAGCTGGATCCACCTGGTGCGTCAGAGAAGCACCTTGGCCGCCGCGGCCAGGCCACCGATGATGAGGATCGCTCGCAGCACGGAAGGCGGTATCTTGCGCCCAACACCGGCTCCCAACTGCCCCCCCAGCAAACTTGATCCGGCGAGCACCAGCGCCGGCTCCCAGGCGACTGGCCCGTAGGCGACGAACACCACCGCGGCAGCTCCGTTGGCCGCTGCCGCCAGGACATTCCTCAGCCCGTTGAGTCGCTGCAGGGACTCGTCCAGAAAGACCCCCAGGATGGCGATGAACATCACCCCCTGGGCGGTACCGAAGTAGCCGCCATAGACGCCGATGGCAAAAACCGAGAGGGGGAGCACCAGGCGCGTGACCCCGGTCGGCGGACGGGCCGCCCGCCGGCGCGCCAGACGCGGCTGCAGCAACAGCAACGCGACCGCCAGCAGGAGGAGCGCGGGAACCACCACCTTGAAGACGGCCGGTGGCAGGGCCAGCAGGAGCTCCGCGCCCCCCAGCCCACCGACCAGAGAGCACGCCCCGAGCGTGAGCGCCGTCCGCCGCTGGCCGGTCAGCTCACGTCGGTAGCCGACGGTGCCGCTGACGTTGCCGACGAACATGCCGACGGTGTTGCTGACATTGGCCACCAGCGGGGAGTACCCCAAGGCCAGCAGTACCGGAAAGGTCAGCAGGGAGCCCGAGCCGGCTACCGCGTTGAGCGCTCCCGCCGCGAACCCGGCGGCCGCCACGGCGAGGATGAGTAGCGGGTCATGGGAGATGGCGCCAGCTCCTGGGGCGGAGGCGGCGCCTCATTATCCCGGGCCGTCGCCGGCGCCCAGCGGGCCTAAGCCCGGTGCTATTCGAGGCCGTTCCAGCTCCAGTGGGGCACCGGCAGACCGGCCGCCACAAGGGACTCCGGGGGCGAGTAGGAGATCACCTCGGCCACGGCCCACTCCATGTACTGGCGGAGGGCGGCTCGGAAGTCGGGATCAGCCGGCAGGCCGGCATCGTCAGCCGCCTGCAGAAAGCAGGCGACGAAGCGCGACCCGAGGTCGCTGCCGGCTCCCGAGCGCGCATGCAGCTCGAGCATTGCCGAGTGACCACCGCAGGCCTCGGAGAAGGTGGGCCGACCTCCGAACACCTCCGCCCAGTAGGCGGCCAGCCGCTCGACGTGCTGGGGATTGCCCAGGTGGGAGAAGGGATGGTTCAACTCGGGGTCGGCGAGGCAGCGCCGGTGATGGGCGGTCGCCAGCGCCAGGAAGGCGGGCTCACCGCCAGCGAACTCGAATAGGGAAGGTCGGGACATGACCGGGATTTTCGCGCAT
>DATLTJ010000030.1:0-73749 GCA_035533655.1 Candidatus Acidiferrales bacterium
CCAGCACATGCCACCACAGCTCGCGGTGTTCTGGCTGGAGGTCATCGATGCAGGCCAGGTGGAGGCGGGGGGCGATCAAGACCTGGATCTGGCTACTCTTCTCGAGCGGCTCGACGACGATCAGCTGGTGCTCTGGGAGAACCTCCGACGGGTCGACATTACCAGCGCACGTTCCGCCAAAATCGCACTCCCCACCACTAACTCACTGCTCCTCCAAGCCGTCGAGAACTGCCAGCAAGTTTTCCGGGTAGCTGGTGTCGGTAGCTTGGCAAAGCTTCTCCCTGGACCACCACCGATGGTCCTCGACCCGTCGCTCGGTCGCGGTCCACTCGGTATCGTCGATCTCAACGGGCGCGCACCGGACCAGAGAGTAGTCCTCGTCCTGGGAGATGTCCCGGCCCCCGAAGGTATGGTCAACGTGGCAGTGCAGGACGATCGACCCCAGCTCCCCCAGGGCTCGCCCGGTCTCCTTGCGCGGCTTCCGTCGGGCCGCTGCTTCCTCTGACTCACCCAGTGCGCCCCGCCCCCGGGCGTAAACCACCAGGTACCGGCCTCTGGTCGGGCTGGATCACCGGCTCGAAAGAGGAGATCTTGGTCGAGTTCGTTGACGAGCAGTACCGAGCCAACTCATGACGAGCGTGAGAATCCGGTCACTCCGCAGGCGGCGCGACGTTCCGCCGCGAACCCTCCTGGCCGTCCGCTCCGAGACCCCAGCTGTGCACTCGGCGAGGCTAGAGCTGCGAATGACCTCGCCCCTCATGCCGGTGCGCGCCTCCCGCTGATGGCTGAGCGCCTCGGCGACGCCCCGGATCTGCACCCCGCGCACCTTCCATGGACCCAGGGACGCGACGTCGTCAACCACCAAGGCGACCTGGGGATTGGTCTCGATGTTGCGGAACTTGCGACTGGCTTCCAGGTTCCAGCCACCGATGACGACGGCCCCGGTTTCCGCGTCGACGCTGACGCCCACCGGATTGTTCTGGGGGGCGACGGTCGGGCCCGACCGTCGCCAGCCGACCCAGGCGCTGGGAGCGCAGGTATTCCAACTCGGCGTCGGTGAATATCATCTGGCAACTCTCCTCCGGGATGAACCGGCGAGACCATATCTCAGCTGGAAGCGTACCGGTGCAGTCGTCTCGACGAGACCAAACTCGCTCGGCGTCGGGTACCGGGCGAGGCGGCTGGAGAAGGCGGACGGGTATCTAAACCGACAATTCGCTCACGAGGCCAGCCTTCGACTTGCGACCATCTGGGCTCCCTCCCGGATTGGCGGGGGCGCCACCTGTCCACCTGGTCGGGAAGCCAGGTGGCCCACTAGACTGCCGGCATGACTCCTCCCGATTTTGAGGTCGGCGCGGGCGAGCTCCGACTCGCGGGGTGGAAGACTGGCAGGGGACCGGCGGTGTTGCTGCTGCATGGCGGCCCAGGTCTGTCCGACTACATGGACAGCCTGGTGCCCGAGCTGGCAGATGGCTACACGGTCGCGCGCTTTCAGCAGCGCGGGCTAGCTCCCTCGACAACGGCCGGTCCCTTTGACGTTGAGACCCACATGGCGGACACCTTGGCGGTCCTCGACGGACTGGGGCTGCACCGACCCCTGATCATCGGCCACTCCTGGGGCGGTCACCTGCTGCTGCACCTGATGGCCGCCCACCCTGACCGGGTCGGGGCGGCACTGGTGATCGATCCCCTGGGCGCGATTGGTGACGGCGGAGAAGCTGACCTGAGCCGCATCCTCGGCGAGCGGACCACCCCCAAGGCGGCCGCTCGCTCTCGGGAGCTGGACGACAGGGCGCTGCGGGGAGAGGGTACGGACGCGGACCAGATAGAGGGGCTGTCGCTAGTGTGGCCCGGCTACTTTGCCCACCCGGCGGCGGCCCCGCCGATGCCCCCGATCGAGATCTCGGTCGCCTGCTACGCCGGAACCTTCGAATCGATCCACCTGCACCTTGAGCGGCGGACCCTGGCGAGGCAACTCCCGCACATCTCCATCGCCACCACCTTTCTGCTGGGCGCCGAGAGCCCGATCCCACCCGCTCACGGGCTGGCGACCTCTGCCCTGATCCCCACCGCGGAGGCGAAGGTGGTGCCTGATTGCGGCCACTTCGTGTGGTTGGAGAAACCTGGGTTGGTGCGGACGGAACTGGACAAATTGCGTGTTCGAGCGGTCACTGGTATCTCCTAGCCAACCCGCCAAGCTGCCCGCTGATAGGGTCCGCCTACTACGCGAAACGGATGACTGGATCGAGGGTGTCCGGTTGCTCCAGAGCCCGCCGCGCGCGGGCTTCGCAGCGGTTTGACTAGGCTGGCCCCGGCCACAGAGATTCGCAGGGCGACTTGGGCACCGACGAAAGGAACTGCCAGCCTGAGAACATCAGGCATCTTATCGGCGCAAAGTTTGCAAGGCCGCTGGATTGTGGGTGTGCTTCTTAGTAGAAAGGCCCTAAAGAAGATGCCTGTTAGTTCAAAGTTTGCAAATCAGGAGCTGGTCCTAGCCAACTCCAAGAACAGCCTACGCATCCGCCGAGAGGTGGTTGCCGGACGGCTCCGACGGCTGGCCCGCCAGAGTACATCGTGCGGCGGCACATGCTGGATACGCTCGCCGCCATCTACCCAGGGTGCGTTATCGGTGATCGCTCCGCCGCTACGCCGACTTGGGTGGTCGAGGGATCAGTATTCGTATGTCTCCCTATGGAGGCGCGAGAACTCACCTTGCCGGGTCTGAAAGTCCGCCCCAGGGTTGGCGCCGCGGCATTTCCCTCGGATATACCCTTGGGGGTGTCCGGGCGAGTTCAAGTCACAGGACAACAGAGCCGGCATGAAAACATTTGTCGCTCGCGACCTGGTGAAGGGAACCCTGCGTGAGGCACAGGGCATAGGACTGGGGCTGGCTGATCCACTCGCTCAGGGTGGCTACTTCGGTTCGGTAATCTCAGAAGTTCACCCCTTCAAGGATGGCTATGGACGCATCGCCCGAATCTTCACTAATGCCGAACTGGTAGCACGAGCACATGAACGGATCATCATCCTGACCGCCTTCCGAGGCAAGTACCTGAGCGCCCTTCGCGGCCTCAGTCATTCGATACGCCTCGACCACTCATCGCCGTGATGGAGTGGGCCCAGAGCTATACCCGGCATATCGACTGGGAGACATACGAAAGCTCCCTCGTTGGACTCCGAACGTCTAATGGGTTCATGGAAGAGGTGGAGATAGAGATGAGCGGGAACAAGCTGGTAATGCCGCCTGTCACCCGCCGTCCCTCAACGGACGTGCAGAGCCCGCAAGCATCGGGCAGATAAGCCGAGGGTGAGAACTTACATCGGGTCAGCCGTGCAACTGGTCGTGGAACAACCCTGGTGGAGCCGAACGCAACGCATTCGAACCACTTCCGCGCTGCCGCCAACGAGCCATACCCATCCACCCCCGCCGCTTCGGCTCAGCTCAGCTTGAGTGTCCAGGCCGGCTCCAGCTTGGTCACATTTGCCGTCGAGAACGTCGAGCCCGGCGCATCCCGGGTGTTGGCGATGTCTCCATTCGGCTAAGGCCACGACCCGGAAGCTATCGGCGCGGTGGCCGCGGGCGGTGAAGTGACCAGGGCCGGCTTGCTGGTTGCTCACGCCGCCAGCACCAGACTGACCACGACCAGCAGGGCGACCGTCAGGGGCGGGGCGTCAAGCTCGTTTTCAGCTGACTCCTCCCCAGTTCTCAGTCCTTACTCGCGGCGGCGTGACCCGCACTGCTCGGCGGCGAGCGACCCGTGCGCGACGGGCCTCCCCTTCGCGGGTAACTGTCTGGTCAGGCGGCGGGTGGCCGTCCGCGCTTTGGCACGGGTCCAGCCCGATTAGGCATCCGCCCGGTGTCGTCAAGGGCCCGGCGCAGCAGCATCTCAACCTGGGCATTGAGGCTGCGGAACTCCTCGGCCGCCCATCGGGCGAGGGCGTCATGGACGGCGGGATCAAGCCGCAGTGGTACCTGCTTGCGGTCATTCATGGCTCACGAGTAGAGCGTGCCGGTGTTGACGACAGGGGAGGCTGGTTGGTCACTGCAAAGTACGACCATCAGATTGCTCACCATAGCCGCCTTGCGCTCTTCGTCGAGGTCGACGATTCCGCGCTCACTCAGCCGGACCAGCGCGAGTTCAACCATCCCCACCGCGCCTTCGACGATACGGGTGCGAGCGGCGACGACGGCATTGGCCTGCTGCCGCCGCAGCATTGCCTGGGCGATCTCCGGCGCGTAGGCGAGGTGGCTGATGCGAACTTCGACGATCTCAACTCCGGCCATGGCGACCCGCTGGGCCACCTCTTGGGCAAGCTCGCCAGCGACGATGTCGGTTGAGCCGCGCAGTGACAGGCCGTTGTCGGCGGGGTTGTCGTAGGGATGCGTGGTCGCAACATGCCGCAAGGCTGACTCGGCCTGAATACGCACGAATGCGAGGTAGTCATCGACTGCGTAGATCGCGCGTGAGGTATCGGCAACCTGCCAGACGACAATGGAGGCGATCTCCACGGGATTGCCGTCAGCGTCGTTGACCTTTAGGTGGTTCGTCTCAAAGTTCCTGACCCGAATGCTCACATTCCGTCGGTTGGTGAGGGGCAGGATCCAGGACAGGCCGGTACTCCGCACGGTGCCGACGTAGCTGCCGAAAAAGCGCACGACCCTGGTCTGGCCGGGTTGCACGATGACCAGCGAGGTCAAGATGAGAACGGCCACCAGGACCGGCACGATGGCGATGACCGTGGCTGAACCCTGGAGAGGGAAGACTTCCGCGACGATGCAGGCGGCGACAACGAGGACACCGAACCATCCGTTGATGGCCCACGCCTGCCGCTCACGGATCTCGACGCCGGTTCCCGAGGGACCGACCGGGGTCGCCTCAGGGTCTCGGTGCAGCTGGACAGATCGATTCATGACCTCTCCCGAAGCGTGCCTTCGATAAAAGTGATATCGCAAGGCTATCACCTTTATGCCGCACTACGAAAGTGATCCCGTTGACGCGAGCGGGTCCGTTTGGGATGGACTCTCGTCGTGGTTTCGGAACACCGCGATCCGACTACATCAACCGGAGCACTATTCGGTGGTTATGACGACACCATCTCCGATGGCAGACCTTTCAAGAGCTTGTCGATATGCGAGGGGTAGTGCCTACCGGGTCGTTGGGCGCTCCGTCACCGCGGCGAATGTTATGGACCGTCCCAGCAGAGACGGCAGCCCGACCGAAGTAGCGTTACTCGGCCCCTATTTCTCCGCCTGCCGGGTCCCTTCTTCGGGGGCGGATAGAGATGTCTTGTGGGCGATCAGGGATAGCGCAATGAGCTGATCAGCAAAAGCGCTGCAGAGGTTCCGTGACAGGCTCGGACCAGGGTCGCCACCATGGTCTCGGTAAACTTGGGCACCCAGGTCAAGCGGTTGCGCAGGAAGTGCAGCGCTGCCAGCTGGCGCCGGCGAAGCACTGCGCCAAGGCTGCTCGCAGCCCCTCGTGGGCATCGGAGATCACCAGCTGCACCCCGCAGAGTCCCCTGGCCACCAGATAACGGCCGAACTCCAGCCAGAAGGCCCCAGTCTCGCTGGCCTCCACCGCCACGCCCAGAACGCACTTCTCGCCGCTCTCCCGGATCGCCATCTTCATCACCACCGCCTGGCTCACAATCCGCCCACCCTGGCGCACCTTCTCGTAGGTGGCGTCGGACCAGACGTACGGATAGGCAGCGTCATCCAGCGGCCGAACTCGGAACAGCGCCAGCTCCAGGTCCAGCTCCTGGCAGATCCGGCTCACCTCGCTCTCGGACACATGGCGGCGCCCATCGCCTGAACCGGTCGTCCACCTTGCGGGTGCTCACCCCGTGGACGTATGCCTCCTGGATCACCGCCCAGAGCGCCCGCTCAATCCGCCGCCTAGGCTCCAGCAAGCTGGGCAGGAAGCTTGCTGGAGCAGCTTGGGGATCGTCCAGCTCCAGCCAGCCCACTCTGGTGTCCACCGTCCGCGGCCGGTGCCCGTTGGGTGGCCCACCCGGCTCTCTGTTCGCTCGTGGGTCCGGGCCCCGACCACCGTGGCCGCCTCGGCCTCGATCAGGGCCTGCAGGGTGTGCTCCAGGATCTCCCGCAGCGTGTCCTGGTCCGAGTTCGAGACGTAGCCAAGGAGCGCGTCTAATGGCACGCTGATGGGGGTCATCGTTCTCTCCTGTCGGTGATGCGTCTGGTGGCACGGTGGCCTTTGCTTTGCCACCGACGCGGGACCTTCTCGGCCCCGCTACTTACACTGCAATCCGAGGAACATGACCACGATCCTCATTTCAGTGTTCGCCGCGGGCTGCTGGGGTCGCTGAGAGGCAACCCTGGACGAGGCGCCTAACCTCATCAAGGTAGACCGGCTGATCGCCCCCGAGAGGGCGGGCAGGTAGACGACCAGCTGGCCATCGGCTGAGTCGTGCCAGCTCGCCAGCGACGGGGGCTCTGGCGCAGACCGGACACTGGACGGGGACCTTGCACGAGGACGTAGGCGGCCGGAGCCGTAGTGACGCCACCGTCTCCCGGTCCCGACCAGTCGGATGGGCGAGCAACTCGGCAAGCTCCGCCGCGAGCGGTCAGCCGGTGAATCGTCGGTTGCGAAGATGGAGCACGGCCTCTAGCCAGCGGCGCCACACGGCTCGTCTATCAGGACCCAAATGGCTCGCATATTAGGAGCCGAACTGCTAGGGTCATCATGTGCCCTTCGGCCTCGCGTTGTGGGTGAGCCAACGGCCCTACTTCGCCGGCACCACGCTTTTTGGGCTCAGCCTGGCCGCGCTCGACGGGTTGCTGCTGTCCCTGCTGCAAGTGATCGAAAGTGCCACCAGTGGATGGGGATGTTCCTGCACTTCTTCAGGGTCTCGTTCATCCTCGACGGGCCGTGGTATCTCAACTGGCTGACGCCCTTAGTGGGATTGGGCTGACCGAGCTCCTGGCCGCTCCGGCGGCGCTCGTGCTGGCTGGGGGCTTCATCACCGTACTCCGCCTCACCGGATAGGAGAGCGTTGAGAAGTGGAAGCGCACACACGATCGGTCGTGAGCCGCCGATGAGCACGCGTCCTGTGGCGCCGAGGGCGAGCCGGCGGCGATGCGCTGCGCTGATGATCGCTCTGCTGCTCACGGGTTTGGCCCTGCTGGCCCCCGGCGTCGCCGAGGCGGCGTCCCCCGGCGCCACGGTGCCTTCCGGGTCCTGGCTGTATCCCAACGGCGACCTCGCCAACACCCGGGACGCGACTGGTGCTGCGATCTCATCCGCCAACGTGTCCGGCCTCAAGCAGGCCTGGAGCTTCACCCTGACGGGAAGCGCGGCCGCCGGCGTCGACCACCTAGGTTCCCTGGCCGCGGCGCCGATTGTGGTGAACGGCGTGGTCTACATCCAGGACTTGGACTCCAACGTCTACGCGATCAACTTCACCACGGGGAAGTTGCGGTGGGAGTATCGATTGAACCTGCCTGAGAGGAGCGGGCCGGGGCCGAACGGAGTCGCGGTCGCCAACGGCACCGTTTTTGGAGCTTCGCCGACCACAGTGTTCGCTCTCAATGCCGCGACCGGGCGCACGATCTGGGTCGACCGCCATCTCCTCAAGAGCGGTGAGGGCACGTTTGGCATCCAGCCGCAGGTGGCCGATGGGCGCGTATACCTAGCCAGCCAATACGGATCTGGGTCCGGTGGCGGGGTGCTCTTGGGGCTGAACGCTTCGACCGGCAAGCTGCTCTGGAGGTTCAACACCGTGCTGGGCCTTGACAAGGGCGTCCAGGCGCTTGGGGTGGGCGCGGGAGGGGCCTGGGAAACACCACTGGTCGGGGCTGACGGCTCGGTCACCTTCGGCATCGGCAACCCTTACCAGACCGCTGCGTCAGCCATTAAGTACCCATCGAAGATCCTCTATACCAACAGCGACGTCAACCTCTCAGCGGCGACCGGCAAACTGAACTGGTACTACCAGGGCGTGCCGGACGACTTCAAGGACTACGACATGCAGGCGTCCCCGATCGCGACCGCCGTGAACGGAGTGCCAGCGGTCATCGGTGGCGGCAAGATGGGCTACGTCTACGCGATGAACGCCCAAACTGGTGCGCTCATCTGGAAGACGCCGGTCGGAGCGCACAACGGCCACGACAACGACTCGCTTCAGGCCCTGGAGCACCGAAGCAAATTAAAGGCGCCGTACACGTATGAGCCGGGAGCGGTTGGGGGCATCCTCACCAACATGGCGCTCGCCGGGAACAGCATCTACGTGGTGACGGACGACTTCCCGTTCCGGGCCAAGTCGCTCAGCACGGTGCTGGGGCTCCCCGCCGGCTCGGAAGCCGGAGAGATCGAAGCCCTCAGCCTCTCGACAGGCAAGGTCGAGTGGGATACCAAGGTGTCCGACCTACCGCTCGGCGCGGCGACGGTCTCGGGCGATCTGGTCTTCACCACCTTGTACCAGGGCACGCTGATTGCGCTCAATAGCACGACCGGCGCCATCGTGTACCGGCATCAGCTCCCGACCTCAACGAACGCGCCGCTCGCCATCGCCGGCAACACGGTGCTTGTCCCAGCCGGGGGTCCGCAGACTTCGAAGGCAAAGGAGCGGGGTAAGCCCCAGTTGGTGGCGTATACCGTGCCGTAGCGGAGCTGGCTTGAGGACTTAACCTGGCTGGCGCGCCAACCTTGCAACTCGCCCTGCAACAACCCTGGTGGGGTTGTTGCAGGGTTCGGTTTAGCACCTCCGCCAACTTCAGGCAACTGGCTTGAGCCCGCCATTCCGGAGGGGCTTGTACACGCCGAGAGCGTCAAACTGTACACGGCTGAGGCTGATCTCAAGCCGAGATCAAGCCAGCGCCTCCCAGAACGGCAAAGGAGGGTTTTGAGCCATCCCCGCCAGAGCCAGCTCCTCGGCTCAGGTCGCTGAGAGGAAGCCCTGGACGAGGTCTCTGACCCCATCGAGGTAGGCATGGCTGATCGCCCCTGATAGGGCGTGACAGTAGATGACCAGCCGCCCGTCGGCTGAGTCGTGCCAGAGCCACGTGCCAGCGACGGTCTCCCCTTCGATCTCCACGGGACGACCCAGGAATGCCTCGAATAGGTGTTTGTCCGCCGGTATCCAGTCTCGGTAGTTGTGGCCGTAACCGTGGACGATCAGAACGGAGGCGGTCTGCCGCAGTGCGGGGATCACCTCCCCTGCCGACCAATCAGTCCGCGCGGGACTCGGCTTGGCGCCGCCGGCCGCTCTCAGGGCGGGAAGCCCAGAGCGCTCGATCTGATACGTCAGGTCTCCCAGCCCGGGCTCAGCTCCCTGTCGCAGCACCGCCTCCGGATCGCCCGGGTCAGGCGCCACTACGTCGGCGATGACCTTCCAGGTTTGCCGACCTCGGCTCTTCTGCACCTGATACAGATCGTTGGGACTACAGCCGCCTGCGGTCTTCGCAGCGGCTTTCAGCAACCAGAAACTCTCACCCGCTCTGGACTCATGAACGGGGACCGGTCACGCCCAATCACGTTTGCCTGCTGGTTCGGTGGATCGATGCATGGTGCATACTGGTCCTATGGGAGCGTAAAGGTAGGGCGGCCGGTAGCGTAGCGAGTGGTCCTGTAGTAGGATACGAATGTGAAATACCAGCACCGAATAGTCGATGACGAGCTCGACGTCCTCCTCACTGAGCTGCCAGCCATTGGCATCGAGGGGCCGCGCGGGGTTGGGAAGACAGCCACCGCGAGCAGGCGTGTGGACAGGGTGATTGCCTTCGATGACCCTCCTCAACTGGAGGTGATCTCAGCAGATCCAACGCAACTCGATGCCTTCAGCGGCAGGATCCTGCTGGACGAGTGGCAACGATACCCGCCGATCTGGGACTACGTCAGACGCCAGGTCGACGCCGGGTCGCGCCCCGGGAGATTCCTCCTAGCCGGAAGCGCGGCGCCACTGGAAACTCCAACGCACTCTGGAGCGGGGCGAATCTCCCAACTCAGGATGCGTCCGCTGAGTTTGGCGGAGAGAGGGTTCGCCCCGCCAACAGTCAAAGTGCATGTTCTGCTCCAAGGCGAGCACCCACGGGTCGCGGGAAGCACCGACGTCAAGCTCCTTGAGTACGCCGAAGAGATCGTGGCCTCCGGGTTCCCGGGGATCCGACCGCTGAGCCAACGAGCTCGAAACACTCAGATCCAGAGCTACATCAACCGAGTAGTGCAGCGGGACTTTGCATATCAGGGACTCCGAGTGCGGCGCCCTGCATCTGTGCTCTCCTGGCTCAAGGCATACGCGGCTGCAACTGCGACAACCACCAACTACAACTTGCTGGCGCGGGCCGCCTCACCGGGCGGTGAAGACATTCCCGCGAAGACGACGGTGGCCGCATACAGAGACGTCCTCACAGACCTGTGGCTCCTCGATCCGATCCCGGGTTGGTCAGCGACTCGCAATCGCCTGCGCCGGCTCACGTTGGCACCGAAGCATCACCTTGCGGACCCAGCGTTGGCGGCGCACCTCCTCGGGGTAGGGGCATCCGGACTGATTGAAGCTGAGGGCAACAGCTTCGGGATTCCTAGGGATGGGAGTCTATTGGGCGCCCTGTTTGAGTCATTAGTAGCCTTGAGCGTCCGCGTCTACGCCCAGGCAAGCGAGGCCTCTGTATTTCACCTCCGCACCAAGGACAATAGGCACGAAGTCGACCTCATCGTGGAACGCCCCGACGGACGCGTGCTGGCTCTCGAAGTCAAGCTGAGCCGGGAAGTTGGCTGGGCTGACGTCCGGCATTTGCACTGGCTCCGAGAGGAGATCGGAGACGACTTGATAGATGCTGTCGTCGTTACCGCTGGCGGGCAAGCGTATCGGAGGACCGATGGCATCGCTGTGGTTCCGGCAGTTCTCCTAGGGCCGTAACAGCAGGTTCGCTCACCCCTCCCCGGGCAAGTGCCGACGACCCACGGCTCCGTTGGACTGAGTGACGGTACCTAATCGCGGCGAAGGCCCCGCTCAGCCCGTGCCGATGAAGGGCATGGCCCGAAAGGGCCCCTCACAGCTCAACCTTGCAACTCGCCCTCCAACAACCCTGGTGGAGGCGCCGGGAATCGAACCCGGGTCCGAGAGCGCGTCTCACGAGACCTCTACGTGTGTAGCCCGGGAACTGATCTCACCCCCCAAGCGCCCCCGGACGGGCTCGAGGCGGGCCAGCCTCAGAAAATGTCCCCAGGAGCGCTGAGACTCCGCACCTGAGCTAGCCCGCTGTATTTACGTCGGATCCGGACGCCACAGGCGCTCGCCTGGTCGACGTCGGGCCTAAGCCCGAGCTTTTGGCGCTACTACTTGATCAGATCAGGCAGCGTAGGCCGGAGCCAGTAGGCTCTGATTGTTGGCAGTTAATGCCTTTTCCCGGTTTTACGAGCCCGGGGCTCGACACGCCATCTCGCAACCCACGTCCCCGTCGAAGCCACACGCCCCCACGAGCAGGTCGCCAAATCACTATAGCGCGCTCTTCCAATCTCTGCGCACGCCGCGCTCCATCTGGCGGCGAGCCTCCCGCTCGGCCAGCGCGTACCGCTTGTCGTACTCCCGCTTACCGCGACCCAGCCCCAGCTCGACCTTCACCCGATTCCGGTACAGATGCATGTCCAGCGGCACCAAGGTAACCCCGGGCTGCTTCATGGCGCCCGCCAGGTGGTCGATCTGGCGGCGGTGCAGGAGCAGTCGGCGCGACCGCCCAGGATCGTGGTTCTGACGGTTGCCGAACTCGTACGGCTGGATGTGAGCACCATAGAGCCAGGCCTCTCTCCGTTCGATCCGGACGTAAGCCTCGGTGATCTGGGCGCCACCCTGGCGCAGGGAGCGCACCTCCGTGCCCCAGAGTTCGATGCCGGCCTCGATCTGCTCCAGGATGTGGTAATCGTGGCGGGCGCGCTTGTTGCGAGCCAGCAACCGCTGCTCCTTGGGCTCAGCCACGGCGAAGGCTCCCGGACGCCCGTGGTCGGCCTCGGAGAAATGCTGCCGGGGTCATCGGTGGCTTTCCCGGGGGCTGGATCAGCTCGACCCGAAAGGCATCCTCTGCGGTTCGGACCAGGATCCAATCCGCCCCTTGTTCCAGGATCCTCCCGGTCACGGCGTCGGCTGAGTCATCAGCTGCCTGATCGGGAGCGCCGCGGAGAAGCTTGACCCGCACCCCCTCCAGCGGGACCGTCACCCCGGGCCAAGGCGCCAGGGCCCGCAGACGGCGGTCTATCTCCGCCGCCGTCAGGGTCCACTCCAAGCTTCCGTCCTGGCGTGACAACCGGTGAGAGAAGGTGGCGCCCGAGGCCAGCTGGGGAATGTCGCTGCTATCGCCGCCCTCCAGCCGGTCCAGAACCTGGACCACCAGCTGGGCGCCCAGCTGCGCCAGTCGCGCTGTCAGCGAAGAAGTGGTGGCCGAGCCGGGGACGGGAATCGCCTCTTGAGCCAGGATGGGGCCAGCATCCATGCGCTGGTCCATCCGGAACACGGTAACCCCGCTTCGGCTGTCGCCCGCCAGGATCGCTGCTGGCACCGGCGAGGCTCCCCGGTGGCGGGGCAGTAGGGACGGGTGCACCCCAACTCCGCCCTGAGCCAAGGATTGAAGTACCACCAGTGGGATGAGCTGCCCATAGGCCGCCACCACTAGCGCGTCGGGATCGGTGGGAACGATGGCTTCGCGCCAGAATTCCTCGGTGAGCCGGGGCGGCTGCTCCACCGGTAGCTCGAGGGAAATGGCTTCAGCCTTGACCGGTCGGGGAGCGGCGGATCCCCGACTGCCCGGCCGATCGGGTGCGGTCAGCACCGCGACCACGTCGTGGCTCGAGGTCGCAAGCGACCGCAGGACCGGGATCGAGAACTCGGCCGAGCCGGCGAAGACGACGCGCACCGAGGTACCTCCAGATGTTGCCGCGCTGACGCCCTGCGCGTGCCCGCGCCAGGCGAAGGTGCTCAGTCTCCCAGTCCCGAGCCGGCCGTGCTCGGTTGACGTCGCTGGAAGGTCGGGTCAGGCGGGATCGACGTCGATCGCCCAGCCCCGCCCTTCCGGAAGATGAGGCCGGACCGGCTCCAGCCGCGTCGCCCGGATGGTCAGCTGCCAGCGGTAGAGGGAGCGCAGTCGGGGAATGAAGGCCGGACTCGGCCCCAGAACCTCGACCTCGCTCCCCTCCAGCAGCCCCCGGAGCCGGACCGCCTCCAGTTGGGCCTGCTCCCGAGCTGCGCGCTCACTCGGGTCGCTGCGGGTGAGCACCAGCAGCCGGGTGAACGGGGGAAAGCGAAGCTGACGTCGGGCCTCCAGCTCCAGGGCGGCAAACCCCTCGTAGTCGTGCGAACTGGCCAGCTGGACCGCCGAGTGATCGGGGCTATACGTCTGGAGAATGACTTGGGCGGGCTCATCGCCCCGCCCCGCCCGGCCCGCCACCTGGGTGAGCAGCGAGAAGGTCTTCTCCGAGGCCCGGAAGTCAGGGAAGTGGAGAGCGATGTCGGCGTTCACGATCCCCACCAACCGGACCCCGGGCAGATCCCAGCCCTTGGCCACCATTTGGGTGCCGATCAGGAGGTCAGCATCGCGGCGGACGAAAGCCTCGTAGATCTCCCGGTGGGCGTCGCGATGCCCGACCGTGTCCCGGTCCATGCGGAGGATCCGCGCCTCCGGCCAAAGCTCCCTGGCTTCCGCCTCGATCCGCTCGGTACCCGCGCCGAGAGCTCGGAGCAGCCTGCTGCCGCAGCTGGGGCACTCCTCCGGCAGCACCACCTGGTGATCGCAGTAGTGACAGGCACAGAGCCTCCCCGGGAAATGCAGGGTCAGCGAAACCGAACAGTTCGGGCAACCCAGCGCTTCGCCGCAGCCGCGGCAGAGAACCACACTTGAGGTGCCCCGGCGGTTGAGGAAGAGGATGCCCTGGCCGCCCTCCTGGAGCGTCTCCGTCACCAATTCGGTCAGCCTGCGGGAGAAAGGAGAGCGGTTTCCCCAGGCCAGCTCCTCCCGGAGGTCCACCACCTCAACTGGGGGCAACCGCCGTCCACCGAAGCGGTGGGGCATCCGCAGGAGCTTGAGCCCCTTCTCGCTCACGGCCTGGCGATAGGCCTCCAGTCGGGGGGTGGCACTGCCCAGCACCACCGGCACCGAGAGAATTCGACCCAGGTGGCGGGCCACATCGGCCGCCTGGTACCGGGGCATCGCGTCGTACTGCTTATAGGATGAGGAGTCCTCCTCGTCCACGATCACGATCCCGGGATTGGCCATCGGCGCGAAGATCGCGCTCCGGGAGCCGATGACCACCTGAGCCTGCCCCGCCCGCACCCGCCGCCACTCGCGACCCCGCTCAGCGACGGTCAGCCCGGAATGGAGCACGGCCACGATCCCCGGGAAATGGACGGCGAACCGCTTCTCCGTCTGCGGGGTGAGGGAGATCTCAGGAACCAGCACGATCGCTCCTTTGCCCTGCACCAGCGCCGCCTTGATGGCGGCCAGATACACCTCGGTTTTGCCCGACCCGGTAACCCCGAAGAGGAGGAACTCGTCCGCCCGCGACCAGGTGATGGCGTCCCGGATGGGCGCGAAAACCTCCTCCTGCGTGGCAGTGAGCACCAGCGGGGCGTCGCTCTCGGTCGCGGGCGCTGGTTCGAAGGCCGCCCGCTGGGGCGCGACGCGGCGCCGGGCCGTTGCCTTGCCCGTCCGCAAGGCCGGCGGGATCATGGCGCGCAGCACTTCCGGCAGCGGACAGAGATAGTGCGAGGCAATCCACTGCGCCAGGCTGATCTGGTGGGGTAGGAGCAGCGGCTCCTCGTCGCGGATGCGCTCCAGCGGACGCAACTTCTCGATCGGAGAATCCTCCAGGAGTTCAACGACGAAGGCGAACACCCGGCGGCGACCGAAGGGAACCACCACCCGCTGCCCCAGCCGGATCGAAGTCCTGAGTTCACCGGGAATGAGGTAGTCGTAAAGGCCCGTCGGCGGTCCCGCTCGAAGGTCCGGGGATACCCTGGCCACTCGAGGCTCCGAGGGGCTCACCCCGGGAGTTGACGGTTCGGCGATTCCTCGTCCAGTCGGAGGGCCTCATCCAGAATGACGGCCGCGATCGCGGCCTTGGACTGCCACTCCAGCCGGACGGTACGGCCACCTCGAAGCAGGAGCGTCGCCTCGGCCAGCTCACCGCCCATGGCCGAATGCTCACCGGTCACGGGATTGGCCACGATCATGTCGCAGCCCTTCTGCTCGAGCTTGGCCACTCCCCGCCGGGTCACCTCCTCCGTCTCGGCCGCGAACCCGACAACCAAGCAGCCTGGGGGCCGATCCACCGTGAGGCGCATCAGAATGTCGACAGTGGGGACCAGGCGCAGCTCCAACTCCTGATGCTCGCCGCGGTGGAGTTTGCTGGGCGCCGGCTTCTCGACCCGGAAATCGGCCACCGCCGCCGCCATCAGAATCAGGCGGGTTGAGGGAAGCAGGTCGAGGCAGGCCTGGAGCATCTGGTCGGCCGTCTCCACCCTAACGGTCTTGACGCCAGGCAGCTCGGGAGACTGCTCAGCGGCGGTAACCAGGTGGACGACGGCGCCGCGAGCCGCCGCCTCCGCTGCTAGGCGTTCTCCCATCTTGCCGCTGCTGCGGTTGCCCAGGTAGCGGACCGGGTCAATCGGCTCCCTCGTCCCCCCGGCGGTAATCAGCACCTCCCAGCCTCGCAGCGGCCCCGTCGGGTGTAGCGCCCGGAGGGCTGCCGCTAGGATCTGCGCCGGCGCCGCCATCCGGCCCTCCCCCATCCGCCCCGAAGCCAGCCGCCCCTTGACCGGCCCCACCACCTGGGCACCGCGCGCCACCACGGTGGCCA
Organism: Candidatus Acidiferrales bacterium; assembly: GCA_035533655.1. GTDB lineage: Bacteria > Chloroflexota > Dormibacteria > Aeolococcales > Bog-877 > Bog-877. The sequence continues at coordinate 15,801 of DATLTJ010000030.1, forward strand.
GGTTCTGCTGGGTGGCCGGATTGCGCCACATCCCGGTCTCCATCGCCGGGGCCAGCACGATCGGCGCGGTGGTGGCCAGCAGGGTGGCGCTGACGACGTCATCGGCGAGCCCCGTAGCCAACCGGGCCAGGGTGGAGGCGGTCACCGGCACCACTAGGTGACAGTCCGCCCAGCTGGAGAGGTCGAGGTGAGCCATCCCATGGCCGGTCCCCTCGTCGGTACTCGGGGCCCTGCCTTTGGGCGGGAAGAGGCGCCACTCCACCGGGTTCCCCGAAAGCGCCCGCAGGGTAGTCGGCGAGATGAAAGAGGTTGCCGAGGAGGTCATCGCCACCCTTACCTCGGCGCCCTGCCGGCGCAGCGCCGTGATCAGCTCGGGCACCTTGACCACCGCCACTCCGCCGCAGACATGGACCGCGACATGCCGTCCGCTGAGCCCAGGCCGCATCTCCTCAGCCATCTCAGGCCATTGTGGCAGGCGCCGGGGGCGGCCTAGCCCGAGGCGGAGTCCATGCCGGCCAAGATAGTCGCGACTTGCCGCGCCGCCCGAGCTACTTCGTCGTTCACGACCACATGGTGGTACCACCTGGCCTCCGCCAGCTCCCGGTCGGCGTCCTGGCTGCGGACCGCCAACTCCTGCTCGCTCTCCGTCTCGCGGCGGTGGAGCCGCTCAATCAGGATCTCTCGGGAGGGAGGAGTGAGGAAGACAAAGGTGGCGTCGGCCCCAGCATCCCGCAGTTGGGCTGCGCCCTGGACGTCGAGCTTGAGCAGCACATCTTGGCCGCTGACCAGGAGCTCCTCGACCCGGGCGCGGGCGGTGCCGTACCGATTGCCATGGACGGTAGCCGTCTCTAGGAACTGGTCGGCGGCCGCCATCGCCGTGAAGGTAGCCTGGTCCACGAATGAGTAATCGCGCCCATCCACCTCGCCCGGCCGGGGCACCCTGGTCGAGTAGGCGGCCGGACGCTGCAGCGAGGGCCGCAAGCGGAGCAGCTCCTGGATCACCGTGTCCTTGCCGACGCCGCTGGGTCCAGACAGCACGATGAGCCGGCCACGGCCCGAATTCCTACTCATCCCAGGGTCGAGGGTAGTGCTTGCCACGGCCAGGCGGCCCGACTGCCGGGGGGAGCACCGACGTCCCGGCGGAGTGCCTCCAGATCGTCCGGCAGCGGGCTCACAAAGGCCATCTCGCGACCATCGACCGGGTGGCGAAAATGAAGCATGGCGGCGTGCAGGGCGGGACGGGCCGAACCTCGCGCGGAGGCGGTCCCATAGAGCCCATCACCGGCCAACGGTCTCCCGATGTAGGCGAGGTGTACCCGGATCTGATGGGTGCGCCCGGTTAGCAGGCGCAGCTGTAGCGCGGTGTGCTGGGGCAATCGCTCCAGCACGGTGAATTCGGTCGCCGCCTCCCGACCACCCGCCCCGACCGCCATCCGCCGGGGTCGCCGGGGGTCACGGCCGAGGGCCGCCTCGATCCGGCCCCGGTCCTCTCGGAACTGCCCCTCGGCCAGCGCCCAGTACTCCCGGCCCATGGTTCTGGAGCGGAGCTGGCGGGCCAGGGCCCGGTGGGCCTCCTCGGTTCTGGCCAGGACCAAAAGTCCGCTGGTGCCCCGATCGAGCCGATGCACGATTCCTGCACGGTCTCTACCGGCCGCGGTCGACCAGGGACCACCCCAGCTTTGGACCAGCTGGGCGAGGGTGCCGTCCCGGTGCCCTGGAGCCGGATGGACCACCATCCCGGCGGGCTTGTCCACGACCACCAACACCTGGTCCTCATAGACGCGCCGCGCCTCCTCCAGCGGCGGCGGCGGCTCCGCCTGGGGAACCTCCGCGGCCACCGCCACGAGATCCCCCAGGCGAATCCCCCGCGAAGGCCGCTGGACGGCCCGCCCATTCAGAAGCACCAGCCCCTCCCGTACCAGCTGCTGGACGTGGGCCCGCGTCCCCCCCAGGCGCGCTGACAGGAAGACATCGAGCCGCACCCCGGCCTCGGCAGGATTTGCCGCCGAAAGCTCCAGCGGATCCGGTGGCGGAGCAGCCTCAGTCACTGGTCCGGCCGGCCCTGGTGATCCGGATCACCAGGATGACTACCCCGACGGTGATCCCGGAGTCGGCGACGTTGAATATCGGCCAGTGGGGGAACTCGATGAAGTCCACCACATAACCCTGGGTCAGTCGGTCCACCGCGTTGGCGAGAGCACCCCCCAGGAGCAATCCCACCCCGGCCTGCACCCAGGCGGGCTGCAAGGCGAGCAGCCGCCACTTCCAGGCGATGACCACCACCACGGTCACGGCTACCGCCAGGAAGAGCCAGTCGGCGTCGGGCAGGATGCTGAAGGCCGCCCCGCTGTTGATGGTGTAGTAGATGTGGACCGGCCAGTTGGCAAAGAGCTTCTCGCCCAACGTGAGCGAGTGGCTGACCCAGAACTTGGTCGCTCGATCGAGTGCGAAGACCGCAATCGCGGCCAACCCGGTCCAGAACGGCCAGGGCTGGGTGCGGGTCAAGCCTCCCGAGGATCTGCCCGGCCCCTCTTCGGCCTCAGTCGCGCTTGGCCTCCTTGCAGGGAACGCACCTGGTCGCGTAGGGCAGGGCGCGCAACCGCTCGATGGCGATCTCCTGACCGCAGCTGCGGCACAGTCCGTACTCGCCCCGCGCCAACCGCCCCAGGGCGTCATCGCACTGCTCGTACATCTGCTGCAAATTCTCCCGGATCGCCTGCAGTCGCTCGTGCTCTTCCATCTCGCCGGCGTGCTCGGTGGGGTGCTCGTGGAAGGGTGCTTCCCGGCCGGAGCCATTGGCCGCCACCCCGGTCAACTGGGCCAGCTCCTGGTCCAGACGCGCCTTCTCCGACTCGACCTGGCGGCGGATCTCGGCCAGGTCGCCCTGGCGGGTCGTGGTGGCGATCTCGGTCATGCTTGAAATTCCTCGATAACGGGCCCAGGACCGGTAGCTCTCGGACGGCGAGGAGCTGCCGCCGCTGCCTGGGGGCGGGAGCATTATGGGCCGTCCTGAGCCCAATGGGGAAGGACCTAGCCATGTCATGGTGCGGCGGAGCTGCGCCGGCGCAGCGCTATCCCGATCGCGTGGGGGGGAACTTTGAGCGCAGTCCAGTCGGAATAGCCCGGAGGCAGCAGGGAGTTGGGCTCCGCTCGCTGGAGAGTATTGACGAAACACTGGTCCTGGATCTGGCTCCTGCCCTCCTCAATCGCCGCCGCCAGTTCATCATCAGTCGCGAAGCTCACCTCGACCGGCTCCCCAGCCTTGAGCCCGCTCTTGCGGCGATGGTCCTGAAGCTGCCTGGTGAAGGACCGCACCAATCCCTCCCGGCGCAAGGCCGGGGTCAGCTCGAAGTCCAGCGACACCGTAGCCGGACCCGAATTGCCGCCCAGGCTAGAGCGAACCTCAGCCACGTTGAGCTCCTCCGCCAGGACCCGAGCCAGTTCGTTGGGCAGCTCCGCTCCCTGTACCTCCGCGCTGGCCAGGGGTTGGCGGATCGGCACCCCCTTCTGCTCCCGCAGCGAGCGGGCGTCCTCGGCCAGCCGACGCACCAGTGCCATCTGGCGCAGTAGCTCCCGGTCGAGCTGCTTCCCTTCCGGCTCGGGGTAGGTCTCCAGGTGAACTGACTGCTGGGCGTGGACCGCCCCGGGGGTGAGGGTTCGAAAGATAGCCTCGGCCACGAAGGGGGTGAAGGGAGCCATCAGCCGCACCGTCTGCTGGAGCACTTGATGGAGGGTCGCGCAGCTGGAGGCGATCTCGTCTGGGGTGCCTCGGAAGCGGGAGCGAGACCGGCGGAGGTACCAGGTGCTGGTGTCATCCACCAGCGCCCCGATCGCCCGGCAGGCGGTGTTGGCATCGTACTGGTCAAGCGCGCGTACGGACTCGGCCACCGTCTCCTGGAGCCGGGCCAGAATCCAGCGGTCGAGGGGGTGGCGCTCGGCGAACGCCGGCGCCGCGGCGGACGGCTGCCAGTCGGCGAGGTTGGCGTAGGTGATGAGGAAGCTCTGGGTGTTCCAGAGCACGTTCAGGAAGCGGAGCGCGGTGTCCGCCACCCGCTGCACCGAAACCCGATACTCCAGCCCCACCGAGACGGTGGTATAGAACCACCAACGGACAGCGTCCGCCCCCGTTTTTGAGATCAGCTCGAAGGGATCCACGACGTTCCCACGGGTCTTGGACATCTTGCGCCCCTGTTCGTCCACGACCAGGCTAGGAACCACCACGTGTCGGTAGGCCGGCTGATCGAACAGCATCACCGACTCGGCGAGCAGGGTGTAGAACCAGCCCCGGGTCTGGTCCAGTGCCTCGCTGATGAAGTCGGCGGGGTGGCTGGCTGAGAAAATCTCCTCGTTTTCGAACGGGTAGTGCCACTGAGCGAAAGGCATGGCGCCGCTGTCATACCAGGCGTCGATGACCTCCGGAACGCGGCGCATCTCACCTCCACAGTCGCAGCGCAACGTGACCTCGTCGATGAACGGTTTGTGGACGTCTGTGCCCGGTTTAAGCCCCAACTCGGCCAGGCTGCCGACACACCGCTGGGCCTCGCAGGCGGGGCAGATCCAGATCGGCAAGGGAGTGCCCCAGTAGCGCGCCCGAGAGAGGTTCCAATCCTGGACCGATTCCAGCCAGTTGCCCATGCGGCCGTCTCGGAGATGCCCCGGCACCCATTGGACGGAGCGGTTGTGGAGGAGCAGCTGATCCTTCACCGCCGTCGTCCGGATGAACCAGGAGTTCAGCGCGTAGTAGAGGAGCGGTGTGTCGCAGCGCCAACAGAAGGGGTAGGTATGAAGGATCCGCTCCTCTTTGTAGAGCAGCCCCCGGTTCCTCAGGTCCTCGGTGATCAAGGGATCGGCGTCCTTGACAGAGACGCCCTGAAAGTCCGCCACAAAGGGCAGGAAGCGTCCGTCCAGCCCGACGGTGTGCCGCACCTCGAGCCCTGCCTCCTGGCAGAGCTTCAGGTCGTCCTCGCCGTAGGCGCCGGCAGTGTGCACGATCCCGGTCCCCTCGTCGGTGGCGACGAAGTCAGCCGTCATCACCGTGCAACCCCCAGGCTGCTCGGGGAGATACGGAAAGAGCGGCTGGTAGCGCAGACCGATCAGCTCTTGGCCTGCGAACTCCCGCTCTACCTGATAGGGGCCGTCCAGGACCCCAAGGCGCTCCTTGGCGAGGATCAGCCGCTCGCTCCCCTGACTGACTTCCGCATAGGTGATGTCCGGACCCACCGCAAGACCCAAGTTTCCCGGCAACGTCCAGGGAGTGGTGGTCCAGGCCAGCAGGCTGGTTGCAGGAGCGTCTCGCAAGCGAAACCGCACCGTGACCCCGGGGTCGGAGGTGTCGTCCTTGTAGGCCCCGGGCTGAGCCAGCTCGTGGCTACTGAGGGAGGTCTGGCAGCGCGGGCAGTAGGGAGCAACCCGGTAGCCTCGGAAGAGCCAGCCCCGCTGGTAGATCTGCTTCAGGCTCCACCAGACGGACTCGATGTACTCCGTGTCGTAGGTGCGGTAGGCGTTTTTCAGGTCCAGCCAGAAGCCGATCCGGTTGGTCAGCCGCTCCCACTCGTCGATGTACTCCATGACGCTGGCCCGGCAGAGGCGGTTGAACTCCTCCACTCCCATCCGCTCGATCTCCTGCTTGGAGCCGATCTTGAGACTCCGCTCGATCTCCAACTCGACCGGCAGACCGTGGGTGTCCCAGCCGCCGCGCCGCTCCACCCGTCGGCCCCGCATCTGCTGGTAGCGCAAAAAGCAGTCCTTGAAGGATCGGGCCAGGACGTGATGGACCCCCGGCATGCCGTTGGCAGTCGGGGGCCCCTCGTAGAAGACGAACCGCCTGGCTTCCCGGCGCTGCTCCAGGCCGCGCTCAAAGATGTGCTCCCGCTGCCAGAACTCGAGGACGCGCTCTTCCAGTTCAGGGAAGCTGACCGGGTTGGCGACCGGCTCAAATACCGACATCAGGGCGCGCTGGCATCTCCAGTGAGAGTTCTGCCTCTCGCTTCGAAGCGAGGTGCGGGCAGCGTAGCATGAAGGCGCAGGATCTCCCGAGCAGCACCAGGAGATGACCATGCCTGACCAGCAACCAGCCGCCGAACTCGCCCCCTGGGGACCCGAGATCGACCTCTATTGGGAAGACTTTCAAGTCGGCCAGGTCCACCAGCTCGGCTCACATCTGATTAGCGCTGCGGAAATCGTGGAGTTCGGTCGGCGTTTCGACCCTCAACCGTTCCACGTCGACCCCGAGCGGGCGGCGCGTTCCCCCTTTCAGGGGCTGATCGCCAGCGGCTGGCACTCGGCGTCCCTCTGGATGCGGCTCTACTGGGACAGCTTGCTGTGCCGCTCCGCCAGCCTCGGCTCTCCGGGAGTGGAGGATCTCGATTGGCTGGTTCCGGTGCGGCCGGACGACGAACTCCGGGGATCACTTGAGATCATCTCGGCGCGCCCCTCTCGAAGCCGGCCGGACCGAGGGTTAGTCCAGGTCCGGGCGGAGTTGACCGATCAGCACGACGTGGTCAAGTTGCGCATGACGGTCTGGGGACTATTCGGCCGCCGGTCGACTGCCACCGGCGGCTGAGTTCCGCCCACCAGGTGTTCCAGCAACTCTTGCGTCCCGCCGCTGGCGAGGCCTCCGACCGGAGAGCGGAACTGGTCGCCAGCCTCCGCCGGGTGGACCGGGTGGTGTGGCACCGAATCAGCCAGCTGTGCCCACGGGCTCATGGCAGGGCGGTTCCACCTCGAGCGGTGGCGGCCGACGCGGCTCGCCGGCACCAGATCCCGTTTCTCCACTGAGTTCACGGTGCATCCCGACTGGGACCGCTCTCGGCTCGAGATCGTGGCGTGCCTGCTGCGAGGCGCAGCCCAGCTGGCTGAGACAACTGGCGCGGCGAGCCTAGGCGTGCTGTGGTTGACCTCCGCAGCCGCCCGCGAGATGGCCGGCTGCCGCACCCGACCCGAGTTCCTGCTGCTGGCCAGTCCCAACTGCGCGAATGAGGTGACCTGCGACTCGTTCGAGGGCTTCCTCGACCAGTTGAGCCCCTCCCGGCGCCGGTCGGCGCGCCGGGGACGGGAGCGGTTCCAGAAGAGCGGGCTCTGCGTCGAGTTCTCCGACCCCGGCTCCGGCCGCGACGAGGTAGCTCCCCCGGCACACCACTCCAGCAGAAGTAAGGTCATGCCCGGGCTGGTCCAGAGATCTCCCAGCAGCTCGCGGCCCCGGCCCGGCACCTCAATTCGGAGAGCTGCGTCACCCTCTGCCGGCGGCGGGACGGGTGCGTTGGCTTTTCGCTCCGGTACCGCTGGGCTGGTTCGCTGTACGGCCGGCTGGCCGGCTTTGACCACCAGGCCACCGCCGATAGCGGTGCGTACTTCACTATCGCCTGCTAACTCCCCATCGAGCTGGCTTTAGGCGAGGGCCGCAAACGGCTCGACCTGGGCTGGCAACCTGGCAGGCCCAGACTCACGGCGGGGCCCTTCTGGACCCAGGGAGACGGCCTTTCCCGATGGTGGGCACAGAAGTTCCCGCGCCCGGTGGATTGGGCGGGTGACTGGCGTTGGACCAGAGCAGGCCTGGCCGGTAACGTCCCAGCCACAATTCACCCGCAATCGGCGGCAGCACCCCACCGGAGGCAGTTCGAACGGTACAACTGCACCCAATGCGGTTGGAGACCCGGCGGGTGGTGACGCTCGTCAGCGGGGCAGTCCTGCTCAGCTACGTGATCCTGGTCGCAGCGCAGATCGACCAGCAGACCTTGCCGGACTTCGCCGCTTTCTATGCGGTTGCCAAGGCAATCGGAGCGGGCGGTCTCAGCGCCTCTCACCAGATGTACTCGCTGCTGTTTCAGGTAAGAGCTGAGGCCTTTCTCGGCCACGGACCGGGACATGCCTACGTGGAACCGTTTGTGGCCCTGCCCCCAGCGGCGTGGGTGGTGATCCCCTTCACCTACTTCTCGATGTGGCCCGCGTTCTACCTCTGGGACGGTGTCTGCCTGATCTTCGGCATCGTCGGCACCGTCTGGCTGGTCCGCCAGGAGAAGCTCGGCCCGGACGGCCTCCCGCTAGCGTTGGCAATCGTCGCCTCCTACCCAACCTACACGGCGCTGGGAGAGGGTCAGTATGACCTCCTCTGGCCCCTCTGCCTGGCCCTGTTCTCCGCCGCCTTTTGGTGCAGCTCCCCCTGGCAGAGGTGGACGCGCACCGCCGCGGCGGCCTTCCTCTTCACCTTCAAGCCCGATCTCCTCTTGCTGCTGGTGGTTCCGGCGGTGGCAGCCTGGCGGCGGCGAGTAGTTCAGGTGGCCATCGTGTGCCTGGTGGCTCTGGCGGCCATCACGGTGGCTCTGGTGACCGTGCCGGGATTGCTGCGCTTACCCAAGATCGAGTCGTACACCCTGTTCTCCCGCTTCCCACCGAACCTCGACGAGACCGTGCTCGGCTTCTTCTGGCGGATCACCGGGCACGGAACGCTGACTCAGAGTCTGGCCTGGGTCTCCATCGGGCTGGCCCTGGTCGGACTCTCGTGGGCCTGGCGCCGTAACCCGCCCCGAAGCTCAGCAGACTGGAAACTGGCACTGACGTCGACCGTCTGCCTCTCACTCCTGGTGGCCCCGCATGCGCTCAACCACGACCTCATGCTGCTGGCAGGACCGGCGGTGTGGGCCGCCGGAGCGCTGCGCGGCGCTGGGCGGGACCTCCGCTCGCTGGCGCTCTGGATTATCTTGTTCAACGCCGCGATCGTGGTGGACGCGACGCCACGGGTGACCCTCCCGATCCCGCTCGTCCCGCTGGTCCTCCTGGCGGCTGGGGTGGCCGCGTGGCGAGCGCGGCGCAGCCTGGCGACGGCCCCAGCGGTCGCGCTCGGGCCGGTGCCGCTGGCACCTCCTGCCACATCGTAGCGATGCCGAAGTCCCGGCCAGGCCCAGGTGGGCGGCCGACCGACTAGCGCACGGGGGGGGCGGTGACCAGCCAGGAGCGAGGCCAGGCCGCGGCGAGGCGCGAGTCAGTTGTGAGCAGGGGAGCAGCTAACTGATAACTCAATTGGACACAAAGCGCATCGCCAAGCTGGAGCTCGCTCCTGCCTGCGGCCGCTACCAGGAGTTCACGAGCGCGGTGCGTGCTGAAGGGAGCCTCAGCCAGCTGCCGAATCTTCCGGTCCAGCTCGATCCCCGAGAGCAGGCCGCACTCTCGCATGGCCCGGAGGGCAATCCCTACCCCAACCTCTTCGTAGTCCGTCACGTGAACCTGGCGACCGCGCAGCGTGTCGCGCACCACCTCACCCTCAGCGGTGCCCGCCAGCAAGTCGAGCAAGGCCGAGGTCTCCAGCACCACCGCCTCAGCCACGACGCTCCCGCTCCTCCCGTTCGATCGCCTCCAGCCCGACGCGGGTAGCCACATGGCTGCGCCCGACCTCGGCCGGGGTGTCCAGCTGGCCGAGCCAAGCATCGAGGCGCACCGATTCCAGTCGCTCCTGCAACGCCGTCTGGAGCACCTGAGAAAGGTTGAGTCCCAGCGGCCGGGCCGCTTTCGCCAGCTCGTCCGGAAGGTAGACGTTCACGCGTGGCATACACACAATATACACACACAGAAAAACGTGCGCGGCTCTCTACCCCAAACTGGGGGCTGGCTCCGATCCCCGGTGGCCAACTCCCGGGTGGGGGCGCGCCCAGTGAATGCCGGGCGCACCAGCCGCTGCACAGCCTGGAGAGTGCCCCGGCCGCCCAGGCAGGTGCGGGGAACTCTCCGAGTCTCAATTCTCCCGAAGGCGGCCGCGCTTAGGTCAGCGGGGCTCCCGCAGGAAGGCGGGGATGTCCACGTCCTCGTAGACGTCGGGGTTGTCCCGCTGAGGCTGGCGGGCACGCTCTGGCAGCGGCTCCTGGAGGTCCTGGGGCCTGGTCGCTTTGTATTTCTCGGCGAGCGAGGGATTGAGCTGGGCGTCAGGACTGAATCCGGTGGCGATGACCGTGATCTTCACATCACCGCCCATCCGGTCGTCGACCACCGCCCCGAAGATGATGTTGACGTTGGGATCGGCGCTCTGCCGGATCAAGTCACAGGCCTCATTGACTTCGAATAGGGTTAGGTCAGGGCTGGCGGTGATGTTCAGCAGGATGCCGCGGGCACCGGCGATGGAGGTCTCCAGCAGTTGACTCGAGACGGCGTCACGGGCGGCGTCCTGGGCCCGATTGTCGCCGCTACCGTAGCCGATTCCCATCAGGGCCGCTCCCTGCCCCATCATAATCGCCTTCACATCGGCGAAGTCGAGGTTGATCAGCCCGGGGAAGACGATCAGATCGCTGATCCCCTGCACGCCCTGGCGGAGCACGTCGTCAGCTTTCTTGAAGGCCTCGATCATGGTGGTCTTCTTGTCGGTGACCGCGATCAGGCGATCGTTGGGAATGGTGATCAGGGTGTCCACCCGGCCCGCCAGCTGGTCCACGCCCCGCTCGGCCGCCTCCATGCGCTTGCGCCCCTCGAAGGTGAAGGGCTTGGTGACCACCCCGATGGTGAGCGCCCCACTGGAGCGGGCGATCTCGGCGATGATTGGCGCCGCCCCGGTTCCGGTGCCACCGCCCATGCCGGAGGTTACAAAGACCATGTCGGCGTCATGGAGAGCGCTGGAGAGTTCGTCGCGCGACTCCTCCGCCGCCAGCTCCCCCACCTCGGGGTCACCGCCGCAGCCCAGTCCGCGGGTCACCTTGCGGCCGATGTGAATCTTGCTCGGCGCGTCAGAGGTCTCCAGCGCCTGCTGGTCGGTGTTGACCGCGATGAAGTCGACCCCACGGAGCTTGGCTCGAATCATCCGGTTGACGGCATTGCTGCCGCCCCCGCCGACCCCGATGACCTTGATCCGAGCGTTACCCTGGCTGGTGCGGTCTAATTCGTCTTGAGGCATCGCGTCTCCTTCAGGGTCAGAACAGCTCGTGGAGCCAGCGATTCAGCCGGCCCGCACTGCGGGTGGTTCTCAGATTGCTGCCGTCCCTCCGGGCGCCGGAGCGCTGGCCCCAACGCAGGAGTCCGGCCACCGCCGCGTGCTCGGGCATGCCGAGCTGGTCGGCCAGCCCGCTCAGTCCCTCGGGGACGGCTAGCCTCACCGGCATCTCCAGGATCTGGTGCACCGCGGCGGCGAAGCCCCTCAGCCGGAAGCCGCCGCCGGTAACCACCAGCTTCGAGAGGCTCAGACCTTCTTCGTCCAGGGCCTGCCCGACCAGGCGGGCCATCTCCCGAGCCCTCGGCTCGATGATCTCGGCCACCCAGCGGCGCGGCACCTCCTCCACCCCCACGTGCGAACTGCCCACCAAGGTCACCATCTCCTCGGGGAGAACCTGGGCGGGGTCGCAGTGGCCGTGCCGGCACTTAAGCGTCTCGGCTTCGTCTTGGTCGCAGCGCAAGCCGGTGGCCAGGTCATTGGTGACGTTCTGGCCGCCGATCGGGAGCACCCGGACCCGGCGGATGGTGCCGCCCTGGAAGATCGCGATGTTGGTGGTCCCAGCGCCGACATCGACTACCGCCACGCCGTACCCCAGTTCCTCGTCGCGCAGGACCCCCTCGGCCGAAGCCAGCGGCTGCACCACCACGTCGTCGATGCGCAGGCCGGCAGCGTGCACGCAGTTCACCAGCGCCGCCAGATGGGCGCTCGAGGCCAGCACCAACTCGACGTCGACCGAGAGACGGGCGCCCTGGCTGCCTCTCGGGTCGCGGAGTCCTGATTGCCCATCCACCCGGTATTCCCGCGGGATCAGGTGGATCACCTCCTGGCCTTCGAGACCGGGCATCGACCGGGCCCCATCCAGCACCCGGTTGAGGTCACTCGAGCCAACCACCCCACCCCGAGAGGTCACCGATACCACCGCCGCACTGGGCTGGCTCTGGATGTGCCTACCACCGATGGTCATCAGGGCGGAGTCGATCTCCACCCCACTGGAGCGCTCGGCCGCGTCAAGGGCTTGGGAGATGGCATGGGTGGCGGCATCCGGATCGGTGATCACCCCTTTGCGAACTCCGGCGGAGGGAGCCTCCCCCACGCCGACGACCCGCAACTTGGAGCCCTCATCCTCCGCTACCGCACAGCAGATCTTGGCGCTGCCCAGATCCAGAGCCACCAGGCGGCGGCTGCTCAACTCGGCGCTCGGGAGAGCGGGCGAGGAGACGGTGCCGGGCCGGCCCGCTCGGTCATCAGAAGAATCCCCAAGTGTGGTGCTGAGATTTTTGGCAACGTGTGGTTGTGGTCAAGTTTCGGATATGGGGCCTCGTTGGCCCCGTCGGGCGACTCTGCCGAGGCCATCTCGCAGTGTACCGGCAAACTCAGAGCAGCACAAGCCCCAAAGTGGCCCAAAACCACATCATGTTGTGGCTGAGCCCCCCCGGACACCCTCAATTTTGCGTCTGAGCCCCGGCTGGTCGCCCACCCTGAGCTCAGTAGCTGACCGCCACCTGCGCGGGGTCCTCCAGATAGATCTCCTTGATGCCTGCAGTCCGGAGATTCACCTGTCCCCCCAACGCCCGCAGCGCCTCCAGCTTCTGGCCGATCGACGAGATCTGGGAGCCGGTCACCGCCAGCCCCAGGTCTGCCGTCCAGCCTGCGTTGCTCTCGATTTCCAGGGCTCCGGTCGCGGTCATCAGGTAGCGGGTGACCGCCACCCCGTCGTAGCTGGCCGGGAAGACCTTGGTCAGGGCCACCAGGGCCTGGGTCAGCCGAGCCGGCAGCACGACCGTCCCGGCCTGGGCCGCCTCCAGCGCTCGCTGGTCCACCAGTAGCGGCAGGGTGGTCGCCGGCAGCCCCCCCACCTGGCCCAGCGATGCCCCGCTGGCGGCCAGCCACTGTTGCTCCGACCCTTGCTGGTAGACCATCACCGGGGGCAGTGGAGTTATCGCCAGGACCAGGGTCCCAGGCCAGCGAATGTGCACCGCGGCGTCCTTGACCCAGGGCTCAGCCAGCAGACTGCGGGACATCGCCGGCGCGTTGAGTAGGATCGTGCTCTCGCCAAAGCGGGCCCCGGCGTCCGCCAGTAGCTGCTGGCGCGTCACCACCGTTGACCCGTCCACCTCGACTCGCTGCACCTTGAGCCAGGGGAGAGCAAAGAGAACGGCTACCGCCAGGGTCCCGGCCAGCATCACCACCGCCAGCACCTTGGGCAGCCGTCCCACCTGCCGCAGGGCGTCGAGCGCCGGTGGCTTGCGCGGGGCCGACACCCGATGGCGCCCCAGGAAGTGCTGCCGGGCAGCGAAGCGCGCCGCCCGTCGCCCCGCGGCCTGGCGAGCCACCTCCTCGATTTCATCGTCGGGGATCCGGCCCCAGATCGGGCGCGCCGGGGCGCGGGAGGCCTTGGGACGGCGGCGTACCACGCGCCGCTCCGCGCGGGAGGGCTCGGGCGGCCGCCAGGCCTCGAACTCGTCGGGCACAACCGCGCCGAAGGATCGTCCCCGGGAGGACTGCTGGCGCGCGGGCCGACTCATGGCTGCCCCTCAGCTGGAACGTTAGTGAAAATCGGGACTGCCGACGGGGATGATCTCCAGTTCAAGCTCAACCCCGAAGCGCTCTCCTACACGTTGACGGATTAAGGCCGTCAATGCAAGCACATCGGTCGCCCGGGCCCCACCCAGATTGCAAATGAAGTTGGCGTGCTGGAGCGAGACCTGAGCCGCACCGACCTGAAGCCCCTTGAGCCCGGCGGCGTCGATCAGCTGGCCGGCGCGCTCCTCGGGCGGGTTTTTGAAGGTGCTGCCCAAGCTTCGAACCCCCGTCGGCTGGCTGGCCTTTCGCTCCTGCATCACTCGCCGCACCTCGGCGCGGGCGGCCGCGGCGTCACCCTCCTGTAGCCGCAACCAGACCTGAGTCACCACCGCCCCCTGCAGGGAGCCCTCCTGCAGCGCCGTGCATCGGTAGCGAGGTCGGAGATCTTCCGTCATGAAACGCAGCACGTCCCCGCCCGGCAGCACCGCCTCGACGCTCTCCAGGATCTCCCCGAGCTCGCCCCCGAAGGCGCCGGCATTGCCGGCGGCGGCCGCCCCGGCGGTGCCTGGGATCCCGACCCCGAAGCCCAGCCCCAGCAGCCCCTGGTAAGCGGTGTCGAAGGCGGCCCGAGGCAGCATGGCCCCGGCCTGCAGGCAGACCAGTCCTTCTCCCTGGAGCTCCGCTCTGGTGGCGGGAAACTTCAGCACCAGCCCTCGGACTCCCCCATCGAGGATCAGGCAGTTGCTGCCCGCGCCCAGCACCGTGGTGGGGAATTCCAGCTCCCCGCAGGCCCGGAGAACGTCCGGGAGCAGGACCGCCGAGGCTGGCTCCCAGTACCAATCAGCTGGGCCGCCGACCCCGAACTGGCTGTGCTGGCCGAGCGGCTCGTCGGGCTTCAGCTCACCAGAGGCGAGCTGGGCCGCCAGCAGCTGCCGGAGCGGATCGGGCAGGGTGGAGGGGCTCAATCCACGCGCTCGCTGAGGGTCTGGAGCAGCCGGTTGGCCACGTCGTCGAAGCCCCGCACCGAGCTGCAGACCACCACCGCCGGGGCCTCGACGCGCTCGATTACCGCCCGGATGGCGGCCTCAGCCGAGTCCACCAGCACCAGCTCGGGTCCCGAGACCAGGCCCGCGACGTCCAGGGAGCTAACTGTTCCCGCCAGATGGCGCTCTCGGGCGGGCTCGATCTGCCCGAGGACCAACAGGTCCAGCCCTTCGAACGCCCCCCGGTACTCCTGGAGCAGAACCTTGGTCCGCGAATAGGTGTGGGGGACGTGGACCATGACCAGCTGGACCTGGTCCCCGAACTGCTGACGGGCGCCGGCGATGGTGGCCCGGATCTTGGTCGGGTGGTGGGCGTAGTCGTCGACCACCGTCACCCCGCCCCTGTCTCCCAGCACCTCGAAGCGCCGCGCCGGGCCGCGGTAGCTGGCGGCAGCCCGGGCGGCAACCTCCGGGACCGCTCCCAAACAGACGGCCGTCGCCAACGCCGCCAAGCCGTTGGCGGCGTTGTGGGCTCCGAATCCGGGCAGGTCCATCGTGAGCAGGCCGCCCTGTGGGGTCCGGACCTGGAGCTGCAGCCGCCCCCCAACATTGGCGGGTGGGCGAGTGAGGCTCCAGTCTCCGTCCGCCAGGCCAAAGCTCTGCACTGGGGCGGCGGCGGCCGTCGCCAGCTCCGCGGCGAGGGGGTCGGCGGCGTTGTAGATCAGCTGGCCCTCCGGCCCCAGCCCGGCCACCAGCTCGCGGTAGGGGGCCACGTAGGCCGCCAGGTCCGGGTAGAGGTCGGGATGGTCCAGCTCCACGTTGAGCACGGTCACCACCTGGGGCTGCCAGTGGAGAAACTTGGCGCGCTGGTCGAGGGCAGAGGTCGTGTACTCGTCCCCCTCGAAGACGAAGGGCCCCCCCTCGCGGGGGTCCCCCAGCCGAGCGGTAGTGGTGAAGTCCCGGGAGGTCGCGCCCAGCCGGAATCCCGGATTGCAGCCGGACGCCTCGAGCATGAACGCAGCCAGGGCGGAGGTGGTGGTCTTGCCATGGGTCCCGCAGACCACCGCCCGTTGCCGGCCATCGGTGAGTCCCCGGTAGGCCTCGGCCTCGCTGAGGATCGCTAGCCCCCGCTCCCCGGCCGCCGCCAGCTCGGTGTTGCCAGCCTGGACCTGGTTTCCTAGCACTACCAGCTGGGGCACTCCCCAGCGCTCGAGGTTGGCCGGGTCGTGTCGGGGACTAAACGGTATGCCAGCCGCTTGCAGCGTCTCGGTGGTTGGCGGATAGGCGTCCTCGTCCGAGCCGGTGACTCGGAAGCCCAGCTCGAGGCAGCAGAGAGCCAGCCCGGAGACTGCGTAGCCGCAGATGCCCAAGAAGTGCAGGTGGGCGGGCGGCTGGGGCCAGCCCTGAGGCGCAGTGTCAGCCAAGCTCAGCCTCTCGGAGCGGACAGTTCTTGGAGGAGCGCCGCCACGTCGAAGGCCGCCCGGGGCCGTGCCATGGAGGCGCTGGCGCTGGCCATCGCCCGCCAGCGCTCGGGATCGTCCAAGACCCGGTGGACGGCCCCCTCCAGCAGTTCCGCGGTCAGCTCGTGGTCGGGGATCACCAGCGCAGCCCCAGCCTCTTCGAAGGGCTGAGCATTGGCGCTCTGGTGCTCACCGGCGTGGGGATAGGGCACCAGCACCATGGGGCGGCCCAGGCAGGCCACCTCCGCCAGGGAGCTGCCGCCCGCCCGCATCACCACCAAGCTGGCGGCCGCCAGCCGCTCGGCCATGTCGGAGACGAACGGCGAGGGCTGGTACCGCTCTCCAACCGGCAGCCCGGCCTCCCGGGCGGCCGCAACCACCTGCTCGTGGTCGGTGGGCCCGGTGAGGTGGATCACGGTCAGATTCGGTAGGTGCTCCAGCAGGCTGGGCAGCGCGTCCAAAAGCACCTCGTTGAGATGCCGCGCCCCCTGGGAGCCGCCCATCGCCAGCAAGGTGGGTGGCGACTCCGGGAGCTGGGGTCGCCCGGCTAGCTCGGCGAAGGGCAGCCGCACCGGATTGCCGGTGCAGACGACCTTGGCGCGAGCCAGGTGGCGCTCCGTGCCGGGGAAGGAACTGGCCACCTCCTGCACCCGAGAGGCCAACCACTGGACCGCCCGGCCGGGCAGCATGTTCTGCTCCAGCAGAAGAACCGGGATCCCGCGCCGGCGGGCGGCGAGCGCCACCGGCACACAGACGTAGCCGCCGGTCGCCAGCACCACCTGGGGCCTAAGCCGACGGACCAGCCGACTGGCCTCCCGGTAAACCAGGGGTAGGCGCAGCGCCAGTCGAGGTGCCGAGCTGACCAAGCTGGACCCCATGCTGCCGAGGCGGAGGCCGGCGAAGTCGAGTCCAGCCAGCGGGACCAGCTGCGACTCCGGGCCATCGGCGCGGCCGACGTAGGTGATCACCACGGCAGGATCAGTCTGCCTCAGCGCCTCCGCCACCGCGATCGCTGGGGTGCAGTGACCGCCAGTTCCGCCACCGGTGATTAGCACGCGCATTCCCGGTCCCCACTCGGCGCTGTCGGGCCGAGACGTTGAGCAGGATGCCAGTGGCGGCCAGAGAGAGCGCCAGCGACGTCCCGCCGTAGCTGATGAAGGTAAGGGGTACCCCCGTGGAGGGAATAGTGTCGGTCACCCCGCCGATATTGATCAGGGCCTGGCCGACGATCCAGATCGTGACCCCCCCAGCCAGGAGAACGCCCAAGCGGTCCGGCGCGTTTCGGGCCGCTCGAATCCCGCGCCACGCGAATCCCAAGAAGAGCAGGAGCACCAGCAGGGTACCAATCAGCCCCAGCTCCTCGCCAATGATCGCGAAGATGAAGTCAGTGTGCGCCTCCGGGAGCAGCTGGGACGGCGAGGCTGCCCCGTTCAGCCCGGTGCCGAAGATCCCGCCCGCCCCCAGCGAGTAGAGGGCCTGGACCGCCTGAAACCCACTGCCCAGCTTGTGGGCGAAGGGATTGAGGTAACTGAGCAGGCGGGCGACTCGGTAAGGCTCGGCCCGCACCAGCAGCAACCCCCCCACCAGGCAAGCCAAGCCGAGCCCGGCCAGATGACGGATTCTGATCCCGGCCAGCCAGAGCAGCCCCAGGGCGGTCACCGAGAGGACCACCGTCGAGCCGAGGTCCTTCTCCATCACCACCAGGAGCGCCACCACCAGGATCTTCCAGCTGTAGTTGAGGACTCCGTCCCGCAGGTCGGTGATCCGGGTCCCCAGCCGATCCAGCCACACGGCTCCCGCGACCACCACCAGGAACTGGGCCAGCACACTGGGCTGGAGCTCCAAGGGACCGAAGTAGATCCAGCGCCGGGCGCCCTGCACCTCTACTCCGATGTGGGGCACCAGCACCGCCACCAGGAGCACCAAGACGATCGCCGCCATGGCGGGAGCCAGCTGGACCCAGCGGTGGTAGTCGATCTTGGCGCAGACGATCAGACCGACCATCCCGAGCGCCAACCAGAGCAGCTGACGCTCGAAGAAGTAGGCCGGATTGCCGTAATCGGTGTAGGCGAGCGCCTGGCTGGCCGAGTAGACCATGATCAGCCCCAGACCGCAGAGGGCCAGAGTCAGCAACAGGAGCCAGACATCCAGCTCCGGCAGGGGTATTCCCCGGATCCCGCTGCCCCGGCGGTGAGGCTGGCCCACCGGCAGCCAGCGCTCGACGTGAGCGATCAATGGGCACCGCCCGGCAATCCCGCCGAGACGGCCCAGTAGGCAGCCACGGCGGCGGCCCCGGCGGCGATTGCCCAGAACCAGAGATCAATCCCCCACTCATTCATCCCGCCCTCCTCGAAGTGGTGGTGGATGGGGCTGGCCCGGAAGAGGCGCCGCCCGTGAGTGAGCCGGACGTGAGTGAGCTGGATGATCACCGAGCCGGCCTCGGCCACAAAGATCAGCGCCATGAGCGGCAGCAGGACCAGGGCCCCCACCTCGATCGCGGCGACCGCCAGGGCCAGTCCCAAAGCCAGCGACCCAGCGTCCCCCATGAAGACCTGAGCCCGGGGCCGATTGAAGAGCAGGAAGGCCAGGAGCGCGGCCGCCAGGCAGGCGCAGGTCAGGGCCAGTTGGGGACGGTGCTCGACCGTAGCCAGAGCCGCGCAGGCCACAAATCCGGGGATCCCGCAGCCGGCCGCCAGGCCATCCACACCGTCGGTGAGGTTGGCGGCATTGGCGGTGGCCAGGATGGCGAACCCGGCCAGCGCCACGCCGAACAGGCCAAGGTCCCGGGGGCCGAGCACAGGCACCGTCTGGGTCATGGCGGAGGTGGCGAAGACCGCCAGCGCCAACAGCGCAGCGCAGCCCGCCAGGAGGAGCAACTTGGGCCGAAACCGCACGCCCTCTCCGCGCCGGATCTTGGTGATGTCGTCGATCAGTCCGACACCACACCCCAAGGCGGCCGCGCCGGCCACCAGTCCACCTGCTGGATCGCGGGCGGCGATCGCCCAGGCCACCAGCACCGCGACCACGAACACCACCCCCCCGGCGGTGGGGGTGCCGGTCTTGGCGAGATGGGACCGCGGCATGTCGGAGCGCGCCACCTGGCGCAGGCCGACCCGGCCCAGGCCGGAGATCGCCAAGGGATAGACGGCGAGCGCCCCGACGAACGTGCCCGCCGCCGCCAGCCAGGTCACCCGAGGCATCTTATGGTTGGAGCTGGAAGCGGTCGATGAGGACCTGGGTGACCTTCTTGACGGTGGGGACCGCGTCGTAGAAGGAGTACCGCAGAATCGGGGCCACCTGGGGATCGCGGAGGATGCAGATCATCGAGTACTGGGGATCGCTCGCCGGCAGGAACTCAGCGAAGGAGTCGATGGTGTTGCTGCCGTAAACCCCGTTCTGCGCCACCTCGGCGGTGCCGGTCTTGCCCGCCAGCTGACCCTTCCAGGTGGGCCAGATCCGAGCCTCCGAGGCATCGGCCCCGGGGTCGTCGACCACCCCGACCATCATCTTGGCCAGCGTGGCCGCCGTCTGAGCCGAGACGACCCGATGGGTCGCCGGCTTGATCACGGTGGTGGGCTGGCCGCCGCCGCTGATCGAGGTCACCACGTGGGGCTGCACCCAAACCCCGCCGTTGGCGATGGCGTTGACCGCCGCCAGCATCTCGATCGGACTGGCCACCACGCCCTGGCCGAAGCTCGAAGTCGCCAGGGTCAAGGCCGTCTCCTGGGAGAGCGGCGGCACCGCCAGGTTCTCCTCGCCGGCCAGGTCAATGCCGGTCGGCCGGCCGATTCCAAAATTCTCCATGGTCTGGTAGAAGGTCTTCGCCCCCTCCAGCTCCTCCACGTGCAGCGCTCCCACGTTCAGGGAGTTGTCCAGGACGTACTGGTAGGAGATCTCCCCGTGGTAGACGTGGTCCCAGTCATAGATCTGGACCCCATCGACGGTAGCGGCAGCGGGGGTCTCGTCGAAGGTGGCGGTCGGAGTGATGACATTGTTCTGGAGGGCTCCGGCAAAGGTCACAACCTTCATGACCGAGCCGGGCTCGTAGAGGTTGGCGATCCCGGCGTCCTGGAACAGGGAGTTGTTCTCGCTGGTGTAGGCATTGGCGTTGTACGAGGGAGCATCGGCCCAGGCCACGATCGCTCCGGTGTGGACGTTCATCACGATCATCGTCCCCGAGGCGGCCTTGTCCACCGCGACCTCGTTGGCCAGGTCCTGCTCCACCGTGGTCTGGATGGTGGCGTCGATGTTGGTGTTGAGGTTGCGGCCATTGACCGCCGGGATTAGGGGCTGGTCATTGAGGACCACCGCATTGCCCTGGAGGTCGTAGACCACCGACTCCCGTCCGGCCCGACCGGAGAGGATTTTGTTGTAGTACCCCTCGAGCCCATACTGCCCCACCCCGGCGGAGTTGACGAAGCCGAGCAGGTTGGCGGCCAGGGTGGTCCCGGGGACCGCGCCGGGCCCGTAGGTGCGCACCTGGAGGGGCAGGTCCCCGATCCCCGCCAGACCCAGCTTGAGGAGCTTGGTCTCCACGGTCGGCGGCTGGTTGCGGGCCAGGTAGACGAACTGGACCGGCTTGGAAAGCAAGGTTTCCAGGGTGGGGATCGAGAGGCTCAGCAGCGGAGCCAGCAGCGTGGCCTCGCGCAGCCGCGACTGCGCGGGGACGGCCTTGGGGTCGGCAAAGATGTCGTAAGCGATCGCGTTTCCGGCCAGCACCTGGCCCTGGTCATCGAGGATCAATCCCCGCGTCGCCGGCATGGCCACCGACTGCTCCTGCTGGGTCACCGCAGCCGCTGCCAGCTGAGCGCCCTGACTGACCTGTAGGTCCACCAGCCGGGCCGCCATGCCCACCAGGGCCAGAACGAGGAAGAGGGTCAGGCCCACCACCCGGTGGGTGGCGGGAGGGTTCGCTCTCAGCGAGCCTGGCGAGCCGGCCAGATCCGCGGGCCTTCGTCGGAGCGTCGGGCTGGGTCGACTGCGGCGATAGGACCGGGACGCCACCGGCTCAGCCGCCCCGGAGGGCGACGATCACCGGGGTGAGCGGGTCGGAAGTGGCCGCAGCCGGCGGGTTGACCACCGTCCAGGTCGAGGGGGGGGCCAGGCCCAGGTGGCTGGCGGATTGAGCCACCTGGCCGGCACTCTGCAGTTCCTGGAGCCGCTGCGCCTGAAGCTCCTGGGTATTGCTCAGCTGGGAGTTGCTGGCCCGCAGCGAGGCGATCTGGTACGTGAGAGCGGTGGCCTGGGCGGTCTGCGCCGCGTACATCACCCCGACCGTCACCAGGGCCGCCAGAGCCGGCAGCAAGAGCCAGGCCACCAGAGAGCGCGGCAAGCCGCGC
Organism: Candidatus Acidiferrales bacterium; assembly: GCA_035533655.1. Classification (GTDB taxonomy): domain Bacteria; phylum Chloroflexota; class Dormibacteria; order Aeolococcales; family Bog-877; genus Bog-877. Next base: position 37,012 of record DATLTJ010000030.1, read on the forward strand.
CGGCGGGGGGTGGCCCGCGCCGTGTCCTCCTCGTCGAACGGCAAGAAGGGTGCCCAGAGGCGGGGCTTGGCAGCGATGGTGGTCATTTGGTATTTGGTTCTGAAGTGGGAAGTGGAGGAAGACTGGTGCGGGGACGAACCGGGGGCAGGAGGTTGCCGGAGGAGACGGTCTAGGGACCGGAGGTTGGCAACCGGACCGCGACCCGCAGCTGGGCGGATCGCGAGCGGGGATTGCGCGTGGTCTCTTCCGGAGTGGGCTTTACCGAGCGTCGCGTGATCAAGGAGATGGTGGCCCGATGGGCGCAGGTGCAGACCATTTGATGGGACGGACAAACACAGTCTTTTGCTAGGACGTTGAGGGAGTGCTTAGTGAGACGGTGCTCGGACGGTTGGAAGGAGAGCGTCCCAATTCGCCCATCGGGCCGAAGAATTTGGATGGCAGCGGCCAGGCCGCGTTCGAGCTCACCAAGCTCGTCGTTGACGGCGACGCGCAGGGCCAGAAACACCCTCGTCGCCGGGTGGATGCGCTTGGACCAGAACCGCCGGGGCACGGCCTGTGCGCAGATCGCCGCGAGCTGGGTAGTGGTCCGAATCGGGGCCTCCTTGCGCCGCGCGACGACGGCGCGGGCGATCGGGCGCGACTGGCGTTCCTCACCCAGCTCGAAGAATAGGTTGGCCAGCTCAGCCTCGCTGTAATGGGCCACGATGTCCGCCGCGGTCAGGGTCTGCTGGCCCGGTCCCATGCGCATGTCGAGTGGTCCCTCGGCCTGGAAGCTGAATCCCCGTTGCGGATCGTCCAGCTGCAACGAAGAGATGCCGACGTCCAGCACCACGATGTCAGCCAGAAGCTGGTGCCGAGCCGCGATTTGCTCCAGCTCCGAGAAGCTGCCCACTTCCGCCTGGAAGGCATCGCCGTAGGTGGCGAAACGCAGGCGGGCGGCGGAGACAGCGGACGGATCTCGATCTAATGCCAAGACCCGCCCGCCTGGGAGGACGCGATTGAGGAAGGCGGCCGACACTCCGCCAGCCCCCAGGGTGGCGTCGACCACCACCTGACCGGGGGCAGGCGCCAGCAGCTCCAGCAGTTCCGCCAGCATCACTGGCTGATGGGTTCCGGCCACGTGCCGGGCCGGGGCAGCGACCCCCACCAGCGAGCGCCGGGTAGGTCTGGACATGACCCCCAGCATGACGCTCACGACGCGGGCGCCTCGACGGCTACCGCCGCGGGGCCGCCGGACTTCTGGTTGACGACGGTCTGGCGCATTGCCTCCCACTCGTCGGAGTCGAGGGGAGCGGCCTGGATGCCGAAACTCTGCTCGGAGTGCACCTCGACCACGTTGTTGACGCCCACGAAGACGACGTTGTCACTGAGGCCGGCGTGCTGGCGCAGCGGAGGCAGCAGCAGAATGCGGCCCTGGCTGTCCCAGCTGATTTCCTGAGAGACGGCGTAGAGCCGCCGCAGGTAGCCGCTGTAGCCCGACTGGGCAATGGGGTCGTACCGCAACTGGGCGGTCATCGCCTCCCACTCGGGCTGGGGGTACATCAGGAGGTACCCCGCCGGGTGGCCGGTAACCCAGCCTCCCCGCAACTCTTCGCGGAACCTGGCAGGAATGGCCACCCGGCCGCGCTCATCGAGGGAGTGATCGAAGCGCCCGAAGAACGCCATGCCGCCTCCCTATCCCACCGTTCATTCTGGATGGCTCTCTTCCTATTCACCACAATTCCCCCGACTTGGAGGTCTCGAGGACTGTATCACGCCCGGCGAGGCAGGTCAATCACTTTGTCCAACTTGCAAATAGGATCGTATCCCAAGGGCTCTTCCGATTGGGGGAATTGTCCCTGAAACAGCAGAGCGGTGTCACGTGCTGAGATCAGGGAGGGAACGGCGCAGGGGGGATAACCCCCCTGCGGGGAGATGGAAGGCGGGCGGTAAGCCGAGTTCTGTGCCCCTCGGGCCTCCCGCGCGGCGGGCTCCCCCCGAAAGGTGATGACCATCCATCTACGGCGTTGGTTACCCGACGCCTCTAGCGACCCACCCGGGTGCCGCTGGGCGAGCCGCCCAGGGGTGTTGCCACCCGCACCCTGCTGGATCTTGCTCCGGGCGGGGTTTACCTGGCCAGCCGGTCACCCGGCTGCCGGTGGGCTCTTACCCCACCATTTCACCATCGCCAGCGCGGTCGCTGGCTGTGTCTTTCTGTGGCACTCTCCCTGAGGTTTCCCTCGCCGGGCGTTACCCGGCGCCCTGCTCTGTGGAGCTCGGACTTTCCTCGACCGGGCGCAGCCCGGACGCGGTCATCTGCCCGCCATCCTCCACCAGTGTAGCCTCGCGGCCCAGTAATTCGTGATGGAATTCACCTGGCCGCGAGATCAGCCGGGGCGGCTTGGCGCTGGCAGCCGCGCCACCATGCGGTCCAACTCCGCCTCGGTGTTGTAGTAGTGCACCGAGGCCCGGACCACCTCAGTCAGGCCCCGCCGGGGCAGGTCAAGCTGGGCTGAGGTGGCGGCGGTCACCGAAACGTTGACCCTGGCCGCGCCCAGCGCCCTTCGAACCACGTCGCAGCCCACACCAGCCACAGTGAAGGTGACTATCGCGCCCCGCTGCCGACCCAGGTCGTGGACCGTCACGCCCGGTTGCTGGCGAAGGCGCTGGCGCAGCGACTCCGCCAGCATCTGCACCCGCTCGGCGATGGCGTCGAGGCCCCAGGAGAGGGCGTAGTCGACCGCCACGCCGAGCCCGATCTTGCCGGCCACGTATCCCTCCCAATTCTCGAATCGGCGGGCGTCGGGCAAAATCTCGTACTGGTCTGGACCTGTCCAGTTGGCGGCATGCAGGTCGAGGAAGGGCGGCTCCAGCTGCTCGATCAGTTCGCGCCGGACATAGAGGAAGCCGGTCCCGCGCGGACCGCGCAAGAACTTGCGGCCTGTGGCGGAGAGCATGTCGCAGCCGATCTCTTCCACCTTGACCGACAGCTGGCCGACCGATTGACAGGCGTCCAGCAGGAAAGGGACGCCGGCGGCCCGGGTCAGGGCGCCGACCTCAGCCGCGGGATTGATCAGGCCGCCGCCGGTGGGAACGTGGGTCATCGCCACCAACTTGACATCGCTGTCCAGACGCCGCTCCAAGTCGGCCACCGAGAACTGCCCGTGTCGGTCGTCCTCCACCACCTCGATCGTCGCGCCGGTGCGACGCGACACCTGCAGCAGGGCCAGCACATTGCTGACGTACTCGGCTCGAGCGGTAAGAATACGGTCACCAGGTTGGAAATTCATGGAGTAGAAGGCCATGTCCCAGGCGCGGGTGGCGTTCTCCACCAGCGCGATCTCGTCGGTCCCGCAGCCCAACAGCGCCGCGACCGCCTGATAGGTGTGGCTGGTGGCCGGGGCCGCCGCGGCCGCCGCTTCGTAGCCGCCGATCTGCTCCTCCAGCCGCAGATGTCCCAGCACCGCCGCCATCACCGGCGTCGGCGGTAGCGCCGCCCCGGCGTTGTTGAGGTGGATGACCCGCTCGCAGCCCCTAGTCTCGGCCCGGGCGCGGGCCACGTCGATACTCAATCCCTCACTCCGATCTATCGATTTCGTGGTCGGACTTGACCCGCTGGCAGGCCGCGACCGCCAGCTCATCCACCCGGTTGTTGCCCACGTTGTCCTGGTGCCCGCGCACATGGCGCCAGCTCAGCGCCGGTCCCAGGACGGCCGTCAGCTGGTCGATCTCCGGATAAAGATCAGTGTTGGCCTTGCGCTTCCAGTGCTCGCTCAGCCAACCGATCACGTTGCGCGAGTCGGTGTGCAGGCGCAGTCCCTGACCCGGTTGGCGGCGACGCAGGAACCCGGCCATCGCCTCGCGCGCGGCCATCAGCTCCATCCGGTTGTTGGTGGTCGGGGACTCCCCTCCGGAGCCCTCCTCCACCGCCTCCGGCCACTCGATCCGGTAGGCCCAGCCACCAGGACCGGGGTTGCCGCTGCAGGCGCCGTCGCAGTAGGCGTCCACCCAGTCGGATGGGGCTGCTGCTGCCGCGCTCACAGCAGCAGGATCCGCTCGCAGTTTTCGCAGGTGACCAGCTGCTCCCCCCGGGCCTCCTGCAGCAGCCGGGAGGGCAGCGGCAGGCGGCAGCCGCTGCAGGTCCCGCCCACCACCTTGGCCACCGCCGGCCGGCGCCGGGCAGCGGTGCGCTCGTAGCTGCGCAATTGGGACGGTGTCACCGACTCGCCCAGCTGGCGTCGCTCCTCCACCGCCGTCGTGAGCTCCTCCGCCAGGTCCGCGGCGCGGCCGCGGTCTGCGGCCCGCAGCTGATCCACTTCGTGCTCTCGCTCGGTCAGCTGCTCGCCGACCAGGTCCAGCTCGGCGGAGGTCTGCTCCTGGGCCTCCATCTGGCTGAGCTCGGTCTCCTCCAGTCCCTGGATCTTGACCCGGAGCGTCTCCAGCTCATGCTGGCGCCGCTGCAGGTCGGCGGGATGGCGGACGCTGCCGTCGTAGATCGCCTTCTCATGGTTCTGCGCCCGGCCCGCCAGCTCGGCCACCTCCAGCTCCAACTGCTTGAGGCCGGAAGCCTGACGCTTTACCTGCGCTTCGAGGGCGGCCCGGCGCTGGCGCAACTGGCGGACAGTGGGGTCGGTTTTGGTGCGCTGAGCGGCCTGCTCCTGCTCGGACAGCAGCGCTTGCTGGCGCAGGTCGAGGGCTTCGATGGCCGCCAGGGTCTCGGCGACTTTCACCGAGGAGTCACCATAAATAACTGATAAAGATGGGCCTTCTCCCACACCTGGTGGCGCGCCCGGACGGGCCAACCCGCGGTCTTCAGCCAGTCGCAAAGCCGCTCGCTTCGCTGGGCCGGCTGCAGCAAGAGCCACTTCAGCTGGCCGGCGAACTCGCGATCTCGCTCCAACATCTGGGCGATGGTGGCCCCACCCATCCCGGCGATGACCACTCCCCGACAACCCAATCCCGCCAGCGGTCGAAGCCCCTCCCCTTCCAGGATCCGGACGCCGCTCGCCGGTCCGAGCAGGCGGCGCAGCTCCGCCTGTGGTCCGGCGTTGATCTCGGTCGCGAATACCTGCCGGCTAGGCTCCCGTCGCTTCAACTCGAGCGCCAACCGGCCATGCCCGCTGCCGATGTCGGCCACCGGTCCTCGAGGCGGGCAGAGCTCCAGCAACGACCGCAGCCGGGGCCCCATCCGTGCCTGGCTGCCTGGCTCCAAAGCGGGCAGATTTGCCGGAGCCCCCTCCGACCGCAGCAGGACAGTGGTCACGGGGCGAGTCTAAGGAGTGCAGCTCAGCCGGTTAGGACCGGTTAGGTACTCTGCCCAGCATGGTGGAGCGCCGTGACCGCTAGGCACCCAGGACCGCTACCCGAGGAGCGGATCGCTTCGTACTGGTTGGAAGGTGGCGACCGGGGCGTGCTGCTGCTGCACGGATTCGCCGGTACCCCTCCAGAGATGCGGCCACTGGCCAACGAGCTGTCTCGGCGCGGCTTCACGGTGTACGCGCCGCTGTTGGTGGGCCATGGGACCTCACCCGAGGACTTGGAACTGACCGATTACCGGGATTGGATCAGTTCGGCCAACCAGGCGCTGGACCAGCTCCAAGCCCGCTGCCGATATGTGGGGGTGGCGGGCCAGTCGATGGGCGCGACCCTCGCCATGCACTTGGCGGCGACCCGGCCCGAACCGCGGGCGGTCGTCTCCCAAGCTGGCTTCATCCAGCTGCGCGATTGGCGGGTCCGGTTACTGCCTCTCTTCCGGCACGTGGTGCGCTGGAGCAGCACCTCCGATGAGGTCGACCTGTACGATCGCGAGGCGATTCATCAGCTCTACAGCTATGGCCGCCGACCCACCCGAGCCATCGCTCAACTGGCCAAGCTGGGCCGACTGGTCGAGTCCGAGTTGGCCGCCATCTTCCGACCGATCCTGCTGCTCCAGGGAGGCCGCGACAGCGTCGTGGATCCGTCCGAGGCGGACCGCATCATCAGCCGAGTCAGCTCCGAGGTGAGAGGTCTCCAGCTCTTTCCCCGCAGTGGCCATGGGATCAGCGTGGATGTGGACCGGCAGGAGGTGGCCACGGCGGGCGCCGACTGGCTGGAGCGCTACATTGGGTAGTCGGCCGCGCTCCGCGGTCAGGGATCAGACAGCAGCTGGCGGAGCTGGACCGCCATCTCCTCGCCCAAGACCGGGTTCTCGGGTGGGCCCTCTTGGGGCAACGGCCGCCGGCTTCTGGAGGGGGCGGGTTGGCGGGCACCGTCTCCCTCGCTCCCTCGATAGACCAGGCCGCAGCCGACGCATACATATACCGGCGCACTGCGGCCGCGGCCCAGATACTCGAGGTGACTCCAGCGGGTGCGCTGGCCGCAGCTGCACCGCCGATAGGACGGGACCGGGGGAAGACCCTGGAAGTCCGTGGGCCCCACTCTCAGCCGCCCGAGCGAGGAAGATCGATCACGACCAAAGCATAGGGCCGGAGCGGGGCCCCTCGGCCGCTCGCGACCGCAACGTAAGATGAGTGCCACCGTGCGGGTCGATGAGCTGACTGGGGCCGCCATCGGCCGCTACCGGGTAGGGGGGCGGCTGCAGGTGCTGCCGTACGCCAGCATCCATCGGGGCACGGTCCTCGCCGACGACCAGCCGGTTTTGGTCTGGACCTTTCGGGAGCCGTACGCGACGGCGGCGGGATTCCTCGAGGCGCTGCAGCAATTGGCGGGAGACCGCCGGTCGACCCAGGTCCCCGGTCTGCTCCAGGTGCTGGAAATCGGAGTCCAGGAGTTGCGGAATCCCCTGGTGTACCTGGTCACCGAGGACGCCGCCAATGGGTTCCTTGTCAGTTTGCTGCAGAGCGGGCAGGCCCCCGGAGTGTTCGCGATCACCGGCCGACTGGCGCGGACCGTGGACCAGATGCACGCCCTAGGAATGGTCCACGGCGACATCCAACCGGCCACGGTGGCGATCGCCGGATCGGGCCCGGTATTGGCCGGTCACTCGATTCGGAGGGTGGTGAGCCGGGTGACGCCGGCGGCGGACTGGGTGGACATCACCAGGGCCTTCCGACCGCCCGAGGCGCTGACTAGCTCCGAGCCGATCCGGGCCAGCGACCTCTGGGGGCTGGCCGCGCTCGTCTACTACCTCCTGGTGGGCCGCCCGCCAGCCGCCGATGGGCCGTGCCAGCCTCCGAGCCAGCTGCGGCCCCAGCTCCCGCTGCGGGTGGAACGGGCGGTGATGCGCGCCCTGGCCCCCGATCCCGACGAGCGGTTCGCCAGCGCCGCCGACTTCTTTGCGGCCCTGAGAGGAGTCCCGGCACCGGCCGGCGCCACCCGACCCCATCCCACCACCTCGGCCTTCGCGACCAGACTCGGGAGCGCGACGGTGCCGGTCCCGAGTTCCTTCCGGCCCGCCGTCGCCACCCCAGACTCCCGGCCGGCGGTCGAGCCGGGTGAGGCTGCGGCGCGGGGGACGCCCTCCGCCCGGCCCGCCCCGCGCTGGCCGAATGAATCCCCACTGACCCCGTCCGCGCTGCGGGCCGCGGCGCTCCCCTTCCGCTCGGAGGGGGGCGGCGCCGGGACCTCCTCGACCAGTGAGTCAACCCAGCTGATCGCGATGGAGCCTTATCGCTTCGAGCCCAAGTTCCGTCGCCGCGGGGGCTATCTGGTGCTCTGGATTTTGGTGGTCGTGGTGGTGCTGGCGGTGGTGCTCCTGGTCACCGGCAAGGTCAGCCTCTGATCCCGCCCGGAGGCTCGAATCCCACCCGGGAGCCCGGGGACTCCGCTACCTCGCTGAGGCGCCTGATCGAGAGCCTAGAGCCGCTCGACCAGCAGAACGGGAGCCGAGAGGACCGCTCGCTCCGACCTGCGGCGGTCCTGGCCTTGATCGATCCGGGCTCGGTCGAGCTGCCGCTGCTCCTGCTGCGGCGCAGCTCCCAGTTGCGCTCTCATCCGGGGCAGGTCGGCCTCCCGGGAGGCAGCCCCTCTCCGGAGGACGGACCTCTCTGGCGCACGGCCCTACGAGAGGCCAACGAGGAGCTGGCGGTTCCCTTTGATGCCGTCGACCTCAAGGGACGAGCGACCTTGGTCCCGACCTGGAATTCCGGGTATGCCATCTCCCCCTATGTCGGCCTCTTGCGGTACTCCTTCGAGCCCCAGCCGGCAGCCTCGGAGGTGGAATCCTACTTCTGGTTCCCGCTCCTGCCCGGAGGCACCCCGCAGACCCGCGTCGCGCGGGAGATGCGGGTCACTGAAGGCAGCTTTCAGCTGACCGGCTACCCGCACCAGGAGCACTTCGTCTGGGGCGCCACCGGAGCGATCGTGGACGACCTCCTGGCGCGGTTGGCGTCGGCCGCCTGACCGATCGGCGCCAGCTCAGTTGGTGGCTGCGACGCCGGTCGGCAGCGCCGGCGGCGGCGTGAGCCCGAAGCCGACCGCGCGCCGCTCCGGCCGGACCTGTACCGCGGGCAGCAGGGCCCGGTCCAAGACCTCGTCCACCGACCTCACGAAGACCACCTCCATGCCGTCCAGCAGCGAGGAGTCGATCTCGAAGAGGTCACGTCGGTTGCGCTCCGGGAGCAAGAAGACCTTGATCCCCGCCCGGTGCGCCGCCAGCAGCTTGTCCTTGACCCCCCCGATCGGCAGAATGCGCCCGCGCAGGGTCACCTCCCCGGTCATGGCCAGGTCGTGCCGCACGGGCCGGTCGCTGGCGACCGAGACCAGAGCGGTGGTCAGGGTGACGCCGGCCGAGGGGCCGTCCTTGGGGATGGCGCCGGCAGGGACGTGGATGTGGACGCCGTGGTCGTCGAAGAAGTTCTCCTTGACCCCGTACTCCGAGCCGTGAACCCGGACCCAGGAGAGGGCGGCGCGCGCCGATTCCTGCATCACGTCACCGATCTGCCCGGTCAGCTGCATCTCGGTGCGGCCGGCAATGGCCAGCGCCTCGACGGTCACCAGATCACCGCCGACGTCGGACACCACGACTCCGGTCGCGACTCCCACCCGGTCCTCAGCCTCGGCCGAATCGTGGTCGAAGCGAGCCGGGCCCAAGTACTCAATGAGGTCGTCGGGCTGCACCCGGATCCCCTTGAGCTCGGGGTTCTCCACCAGTCGACGGGGCACCTTACGCATCACCTGGGCCAGCTGGCGGTCCAGGCCGCGCACCCCCGCCTCGCGGGTGTAGTTGCGAATGATGCTGTGCAGCGATTCGTCGGTGATCTCCAGCTCGTCGGCATCAAGTGCGTGCTGCTCCATCTGGCGCGGCACCAGGTGCTGCTGGGCGATCCCCAGCTTCTCCTCCTCGGTGTAGCCGGTGATCTGGATGATCTCCATCCGGTCGCGCAGCGGGGCCGAGATGGTGTCGATCACATTGGCGGTGGTGATGAAGAGCACCTGGGAGAGGTCATAGGCGACCTCCAGGTAGTGGTCGGAGAACTCCCGATTCTGCTCCGGGTCGAGGACCTCCAGGAGCGCCGCTGAGGGATCGCCCCGGAAGTCCAGGCCGACCTTGTCGATCTCGTCCAGCATCATCACGGGATTCTTGGTGCCGGCCTGCTTCATGGCCTGGATCACCCGCCCGGGCAGGGCGCCGATGTAGGTGCGGCGGTGACCGCGGATCTCGGCCTCGTCCCGGATCCCCCCGAGTGAGACCCGGACCAGCTTCCGGCCCAGGGCTCGAGCAATGCTCCGGCCGAGTGAGGTCTTGCCCACTCCAGGGGGACCCACGAAGCAGAGGATGGGAGTCTGCAGGGGATGGGGCTGAGGCCCCACCTCTTCAATGGCCGGAGCCGGCGCGGAACCCGAGGCGGCGACGTCGGCGACCGCCGGGGCTGGTGGGGGGGCGCTCTCCGCCTTCGCCGCAGCCAGGGCCCGGCGCTCGAGCACCCGCTTGCGCACCGCCATCCACTCCAGGATTCGCTCCTTGACCTTGGGCAGCCCGTAGTGGTCCTCGTCGAGGATCCGAGCCGCCTCGCGGATGTCCACCCGCTCCTGGCCGGCGTCCTTCCAAGGGAGATCGACCAGCCACTCCACGTAGGTGCGCACGATGCCCACCTCCGGGGAGGCGCTAGGCAGGGACTCCAGCCGGTCCAACTCCTTGAGCGCGCGGCCGTGCACCGCCTCAGGCATCCCGGACGCGTCGATCCGCTCGCGCAGGTCGTCATCGGCGGTGGCCTCGCCACCCACCTCGGCCAACTCCTTGCGGATGGCCTTGAGCTGCTCGCGGAGGATCGCTTCGCGCTGACCCTGATTGATGGTTTGGGCCACGTCCTGCTGGATTTTGTTGCGCAGCTGCGCCACCTCCAACTGGCGCGCCAAGAGCGGTACCAAGCCCCGCAAGCGCCGCTCGACATCCGGCTCCTGGAGCAAGGCGATCCGGTCCAGCGGGTCAAGGTCCGGGGCCGTCCCGGTCAGGTCGGCGACCTTGCCCGGCTCCTTGGCCCGGGCCACCGCCACCGCCAGCTCGGGCGGGACCGCCGCGCCGGCGGCGACGTAGTCGGCGAACATCTGTCGCACCGAGCCCGCCAGGGCGTCGATCTCCGTCCCTACCGGCTCGGTATCCGGCAGCTCCACGAATTTGGCGGTCCAGACCTCCCCGACCTCGAGCTCGATCAGGCGCACCCGGCGCAGTCCCTCCACCAGCACCTGGGCCCCGGCGTTACCCCGCCGGAACGCCCCGATCTGAGCCACGGTGGCGACCGGGTAGAGGTCGAGCAGCTGGACCTCGTCCAACTCACTCTGACGCTGCACCGCCAACACCACCTTGCCCTCGGCCGCAACCGCCGCTTCCAGACTGGTCACCGAACGATCCCGGCCCGCGCCCAGGGGGGCCAACTGGTGGGGCAGGACGACGTTGTCCCGGAGCGGAACCAGCGGCAGCGTCTCGATCTCCGGGGTGTGCACTTCCCGCCGGCGCGCCGGGGCGCCGCTCTCTTCGTTCGGCTCGGACTCTTCGCTCAAGGTTTCACTCCAGGGTCACGGGGGAGCCAGGCACTGCCCGGCACCGTCGAGTGTGCCCGTCCGCCTCAGTGGCCAAACCTGGGCTCAGGCGGCCGCTCGGACCCGCGCCTCGGCGGCGTGCTTGAGGGAGGACACTTCGGCCTCCACGCTGCGGGTGGCCCAGCTCTGCAGGCAGCGGTCCAACAGCGGGCTGATCAGCGGATAACCGAAGTCATACTCCTCCTGGTGGGTCAGCACCACCCCGGCCACCTGCTGCTCGAACAAGAAGACCGCGCGGAAGTTCCTGAGGCGCCCTTGGAGCATGGTCAACTCGACCTGGTTGTCCTCCAGCAGGTAGCGCGCCCGGATGGACGACTTAAATGGTCCGAGATGGCCGTTGATCCGGGCGATCAGCTCGTTCTCCCCCCGCGACTCCACCACCATCCCTTGGACCTTGGTGTCGCCGTAGGTGTAGGCGGTGGGGTCGAGAACCGCGTCCCGAACCGTCTCGATCGGAGCATTCACCAGCACGCTGGCTCGGGCAATCATCATCTCCCGCCCTCCTCCCCGAGCTGCAAGCTGACCTTGATCACTGCTCCGCGCCCGGGGTTGGCCGCCTGCGCGAACGCCTCCCGGTAGCCACTTAGGGGAAAGCGGTGGGTACACCAACGGCTGAGCTGCTCGCCCCGCTGGGAGAGGATCTGGAGCGCCCGGTCCAGCAAATGGGGCACGCCCTCATCGTTGGCGCTGCGCCCGTAGCCGTTGCAGCCGATGATCTCCGCCTCCTTGTAGTACGCCAGAGTGGTCTCGGTGCGAGCCGGCTTGGCCACCCCGACCACCACGATACGGCCCCTCGGAGCCAGACCCCGCAGCGCCAGCTCGGCGGTAACGCTGCTGCCGATCGAGTCCAGGACCAAGGCCACTCCGGAGCCGAGCGCCCAGGGGCCGCCGCGCCACGGCCGCACCAGTCGAGCTCCCATCCGCCGGGCCACCTCGGGGATGACCGTCCCCGCCCCGATCGGCAGCGGCTCCGCACCGAGTTCGGCGATCAGCTCACGCTGGTGCGGCCAGGCTGCCGTGACCCAGACCGGTAAGTCGGGCCACCGGGCCCGGGCCGCCAGGGTCAGCCCCAGCCCGATCGTGCCGGCCCCGAGCACCAGGATCGGACCGTCCGGCTTCCTTCCCGCTCGCTCCACGGCGTGGAGCCCGACCGCCAGCGGATCGGCCAGGACTCCCAGCTGCGGCATCAGGCCCGCAGGCAGGGGATGGCATTGACTGGGGTGGGCATAGATGATCTCGGCGAATCCCCCGGGCAGCCCCCGGATGTTGCCCAGGTGCAGCCCCCGGCCGGTTCCCCAGGGGCCGCCGTCCGGCTGGCAGCGACAGTGCGGCGGGAATCCCCGAGCACAAGCCGGGCAGAGCTGCTCCAGACCTCTTGCCAAACAGCCCACCCAGGGGTCCAGCGCCACCAGCTGCCCCGGCCGAAGTGCTGCCGAGTGGCCGGAGTCCTCGACGGCGGCGACCACCTCATGGCCCGGCACGTGGGGGAACGACACCAGTCCACTGAGCGGGTTGTCGGCGGCCGCCTGGAGCAGTACCTCCTTGACGTCGCTGCCACAGATGCCGGACCAGAGGACCCGCAGCCGCACCCACTCCGGACTGGGCGCGGCCGGCTCGGGGAGCTCTTGCAGCGAGAGCAGCGACAGGCGGCCGAGGGCCCAATCGGGATGGATCCGCGAGGCGATCCCGGCCAGCGGCAGGCGGTGGGGAGAGGGGTCGAACACCAGCGCACGCACGAGGCTTACGTTAGCGGGATCGGTGAGCCCTATCAGCCAACTGGTCTCACTCTCGGCAATCCAGCGAACATAACAGTCGGGTAAGATTCAACTTGGATCTGGTAACGAGGGCTGAGATCGGCGCGTAGTACGGTCAAGGCGACGGGATTGTTTAGGTCCGTTAACGGACAGCCGCCAGGGAGAGGGCGAAAGTGAACACCGTACGCCCCCGACATACCGGCTTCTGCTTCGGGGTTCGCGATGCCCTGCAGCTGACGTCGGACGCCCTTCGTTCGGGCGCAGGAACCGTCGCCCTCGGTCAGGTCGTGCACAACGCGAGAGCCCTCGAGGAGTTGGAGCGCAGCGGGCTCGGTCGGGCCGATCGACTGCCCGACGCGGGCGGTCCCCAGGTAGTCGTTACTGCCCACGGTGCGACTCCGCAGCTGTTCGAAGAGGCCAAGCTCCGCGGGCTAACCGTGGTGGATACCACCTGCCCCTTGGTCCGGCGAGTCCAGCGCCACGCCACCCAGCTCGCCGAAGCCGGATTGCCGGTGGTGGTGGTCGGCGACGACACCCACTCCGAGGTCAAGGCGGTGCTCGGGTGGGCCACCCAGAGCCCCAGTTCGGAGGTGGTGGTGGTGGCCACCGAGGCCGAGGCCGACGAGCTGCCCTGGCGAGAGAGCCGGGGAGTCGTCTCCCAGAGCACCTTCCCCCAGCCCCGCTTTCAGCAGGTGGTGGCGCGGCTCCGGCTCCGCACCGGCGAGCTGGAGGTCCGCGACACCACCTGCCCGGTCGTCAATCAACGCCAGCGGGAAGCGGTCACCGAACTGTTGGACCAGGCCGACGTGGTGGTGGTGGTCGGGGGCCGCGGTTCGGCCAACACCAAAGCGCTGGCAGACACCTGCGCCGAGCGCCGCCCCACCTTCCAGGTCGAATCGGCCGCCGAAATCGAGCCCAGCTGGTTCCAGCCGGGACAGCTGGTGGGGATCACTTCAGGAACCTCCACTCCCAGCTGGGTGGTGGACGAGGTCGAGGGGGCCTGCCGTGATCTCTGATCAGGCCGAGTTGGCCGAGAGCGAGAGCACCGGCGCCCTGGCGCAGGGCGCCCAGGCGATCCTGAGCCGGTATCAGGAGCAGATCCACGACGGGTTGGCCCGCATCATCGGCACACTCCCAGTGGAGGTGCGCGAGCCCGCCGAGTACCACCTCGGATTGCAGCCGAGCGCCCGGCCGGGGAAGGCGCTGCGTCCCACCTTGACCCTGCTCCTGGCAGAGGCCCTCGGCGCTCCCCCGGAGGCTGCCCTGCCGCTGGCGGTGGCAGTACAGCTGGTCCACGACTTCTCGCTGCTTCACGACGACATAGTCGATGAGGACCGCTCCCGTCGGGGCCAGCCCGCCCTCTGGGTGAGGGACGGGATGCCAACGGCGCTCAATACCGGTGACGCCCTGCTGACCGCCTCCTTCTGCGTGATCTCCACGGCCGACCTGCCCTCCCGGACCAGCACGCGGGGCACCCGTCGGCTGAGCGCCGCGACCATGGAGATGGTGGGCGGCCAGCAGGCCGACATCTCCGCCACGGGGGCCTCGGCCGTCGATCTGCCTCAGTACCTGGCCATGGTGGAACGGAAGACCGGCGCCCTAATGGGCGCCGCCGCGGCCCTGGGCGGGATCGCCGCCGGGGCCTCCGTGGCCACCGTGGACGCTTGCGAGAGCTTCGGACGAACCCTGGGGGTCGCCTTCCAGCTCCGGGACGACGTGCTGGGGGTCTTCGGCGACAGCGCCGAGACCGGCAAGCCAGTCGGCAACGACCTGCTCCGGGGCAAGCAGGGCCTCCCGATGGTGCTGGCGCTGACCGGCAACGGCGAGCTGGGCAAGGCGGCCCGCTCCTGGCTGGCGCCGCCGGGCCTGCGCCCTCGCGAGCTGGCGACGGCGGTGGAGCTGCTCCGCGAGGGTGGCGTAGCCGAGCGCTGCCAGGGTCTCACCACGACCTGGACCGAGCGGGCGCTAGTGGCGGCCGCCAAGCTGCCGCTCTCCGAGGAGCGGGCAATGGAGTTGGAGATCCTGGGTCGCTGGCTGGGGGAGCGCTGGAATTGACCCTGGAACTGGAGCCGGAGAGAGCCCAGGGAGTTGCCTCGGGGTCCGCCTCCCGAGCCGCGGTGGAGCAGGCGCTGAAGCGGGCGGTCAGCCAGCTGCTTCAGCGCCAGAACGAGGACGGCTCGTGGTCGGGCGAGCTGGAGAGCAACGCCTCCATCACCGCCGAGTACCTCCTGCTCCAGCGCTACCTGGGACTGGCCAATCCCGTTCGCGAGGCCGCGGTGGTCAAGTACCTGCGCGGCCAGCAACGGGACGACGGCAGCTACGGCATCGCCCCCGAGGTGGAGGGAGACATCAGCATCACCGCCGAAGTGCTGGTGGCTCTGCGGGCCGCCGGCGTCGCCGCCACCGACCCCCAGGTGCAGCGGGCCTGGCGATTCGTCGAGGCCTGCGGGGGACTCCGGGCCACCCGGCTTTTCACCAGGATGTGGCTGGCGCTCGGCGGGCTGTGGCCCTGGCACGAGATCCCCGCCATCCCCCCGGAGTGGATGCTAGTCCCGGCGCAACAGCTGGGGAGCATCTACGACCTGGCCTCGTGGGCCCGGGCGACCACAGTGCCCCTCACCATCCTGCGGAGCCTGCGGACGGTCTTCCCGCTGAAGTCTCCTAGTCGGGATGAGCTACCCCTGGGCCCCCACCGACCAGGAGTGGGCGCCCCGACCTGGAAGGTCGTCGATCGGGCGCTGCGCACCTACGGACGACTACCTCAGGTAGGGGTCCGTCAGCGGGCCTTGGCCCGGGCCGAGCACTGGATCGTGGAACACCAGGAGGCGGACGGTTCCTGGGCGGGCATCCAGCCGCCCTGGGTCTATGGCCTGATGGCCCTCCGAGCGCGCGGCTACGACCTCGACCACCCGGTGATGAAGCGCGGGCTGGACGCCCTGGAAACCTTCGGGATCGAGGACGAGCAGGGATTCCGGCTGCAGGCCTGCATTTCCCCCGTCTGGGACACCGCACTCGCGCTCTGGGCGCTCCTGGACGCCGGCGTTCCCGCGGATCACGAGGCACTGGTCAAGGCCGTCAACTGGCTGGTCGCCCGCGAGGTGACCAAGGTCGGGGACTGGGCGGTCCGCCGCCCCGGGGCGCCACCGGGCGGCTGGCCTTTCGAGTTCTATAACGATCAGTACCCGGACACCGATGACACCGCGGTCGTGCTCTCGGCGCTCTCCCGTGCCGGCCACGATCGCCACGAGCAGTCGCCGGTCGGCGACGCCATGCGGCGAGCACTGGCCTGGCTGCTGGTGATGCAAGGGTCCGACGGCGGCTACGGCGCCTTTGACGCGGACAACAACCGCAGCTGGGTTGAGCACCTCCCGATCGCCGATTTCGGGGAAATGCTGGACCGACCCAGCCCCGACGTCACCGCCCATGTGGTGGAAGCCCTGGCCCGCCTGGGCGGGGCCGATCTGGCGCCAGCCCGGGAGCGGGCGCTGGCCTGGCTGCGGGACTCCGAGGAGAGCGCCGGAGCCTACTACGGGCGCTGGGGAGTCAACTACGTGTACGGCGATGCCGCGGCGGCCCCCGCCTTCGCCGCCGCCAACGAGCCCCAGGACCGGGAGCGGCTGCTCCGGATCGGTGATTGGGTCAGGCTCAACCAACATGCCTCGGGTGGCTTCGGCGAGTCAGTCCTCTCCTACCACGACCGCGCCCACATCGGGCGCGGCGAGCCCACTCCGTCTCAGACGGCCTGGGCCCTGATCTCCCTGCTGGCGGCCGGCGACTCGGTGTCTGACCTGGACCGCGAGGGTCGCCTCGCCACCGCGGCGGAGTCGGCGGTGAGCTGGCTGCTCCGGCACCAGGAGGAGACTGGCGGATGGACCGACCAGCAGTTCACCGGCACCGGTTTCCCGCGGGCCTTCTACCTCCGCTATCACCTGTACGCCACCATCTTCCCGGTGATGGCCCTGGGCCGGACGCTCCGGCCCCGACCCATCCCGGCGGGCGAGGCTCGGTGAACGCTCCCTGGGCGAGCGTTGCCGGGGACGGTGCCGCCAGCCCCGCCAAGGCGCTCCCGGAATACTCGCGAAAGCGCCAGCAGCAAGCCCGCCGGGTAGAAAACTTCCCGATCTCCGTCTGGCTGCTGCGGCCTGGGCGACGGGAGGCCAGAGCCGCCATCTATGGATTCTGCCGCCTGGTCGATGACCTCGGCGACGAGAGCCTGGGCGACCCCAAGACCCTACTGGAAGTCGCCCGGGAGGAACTGGACGCCTGCTACTCAGGGCACCCCCATCACCCGGTCTTTCGGCGGCTGCAGCCAGTGATCCAGCGATTTGAGCTGGCGGCCTCGCCGTTTCAACGACTCATCCAGGCCAATTTGCAGGACCAGGAAATCACCCGCTATCGAAATTGGGCGGACCTGGACCGGTACTGCACTCTCTCGGCGACCCCCGTGGGCGAGCTGGTCCTGGCCCTGGAGGGAATTAGCGACCCGGAGCGAGTCGGTTACTCGGACTCCATCTGCACCGGTCTGCAGCTGGCCAACATGTGGCAGGACGTGGCCTCCGATCGGGCCCGCGGGCGCCGCTACCTGCCGTTGGAGGTGCTCATGGAGCACGGCGCGACCGACGAGGAGTGGTGGAGCGGGACGGTCAGCCCCGGCATGCGGGCAGCCGAGACTCACGCGGTGGCTCGCGCCCGACGTCTGCTGGTTGAGGGCTGGCCTTTGGTCGGACAGGTGCCCGGCCTGATGCGGATTGAGATGGCAACCTTCATCCTCTGCGGATTGGCCGCCACTGCCGCTGTGCTGGGGGCCGGGGCCAGCGTCTTCTCGGAGAAGGCCACCCTCAGTCCCGCCCGCCGCCGGCAGGCGGTCTGGCAGGCCACGTGGGCCTGGCGCCAGGCGGCGCCTCCCCGGTCCAGTTGAGCGCGGCTGCGCCTCCGGGTGCGATGCCCTTCTCACCCACCGCCGAGGAGCTCCGGTCCGCTCACCAAGCGTGCGGGCTCGAGGTCCGGGCGGCGGCCGCCAATTTCTACTACGCCTTCCGGCTGCTGCCGCAGCGCAAGCGCGAGGCCCTGCACGCGGTCTACCGGTTCTGTCGAGCGGCGGACGACATCGCCGACGCCGACGGCAGCGCCGCCGAGCGCCGTGCGCAGCTCGAGCAATTTCGCGCCACACTGAACCGCACCCTGGCGCAAGCGCCCCCCGACCCCAGCTGGCTCGTGCTCTGGGATGCCGTCCGCAGCTTCCAGCTTGATCCCCGCCATCTCCACGACGTGATCGACGGCTGCGCAGCCGACTGCGCCCCGCTGACGATCGTCACCGAGGTCGACCTGGAGCGCTACTGCTATGGGGTGGCCGGCGCGGTGGGTCTCTTGAGCGCCCGGATCTTCGGCTACCAGGACGCCCGAGTGCCCCAGCTGGCGGTGCGCCTGGGACAGGCCATGCAGCTGACCAACATCCTGCGCGACCTGAAGGAGGATGACGACCGCGGCCGGTGCTACCTACCGCGGGAAGATCTGGAGCGGTACGGGTGCGAGCCGAGTGACCTGCGAACGGGGAATCGCGGTCCCCGGGCGGATGCCTATCGCCGCTTGATGACCTATGAGGTCGGCCGCGCGCGCGGGCTCTTCCAGGAAGGCACCCGGCTGATCCCACTGGTGGTCCGCGACGCCCGGGGCTGCCCGGCGGCACTGGCCTCGCTCTACCGGGCGCTCCTCAGCGAGATCGAGAGCAAGGGTTTCGATGTCCAGAGTCAGAGGATCTCGCTGGGACGGGGGCGCAAGTTGCGGCTGGCGCTCGGGGCCTGGGCCGGGGCCACTCTCGGCCGTTGAGGCACCAGAGGAGCGTCCCGATGGAGGCTTTGGTGGTGGGCGGCGGCTTGGCCGGGATCAACGCCGCGCTCGAGCTTGCCGACCAGGGCGCTCAGGTGACCCTGGTGGAGCGGGCCCCGGCGCTGGGAGGACTCTGCCGCTCCGTCCCTGACCCAGTGGCCGGTCGGGTCGACACAGGCCAGCACGTCTACCTGGGCTGCTGCACTGAGTTGGAGCACTTCCTGGGCCGCATCGGGGTCGAGCCGGCCTGGCGCCAGCGTCGCCTGGAGCTGGTCGTCGCCAACCCCAGGACCGGGATCACTCGGCGGTTGCAGGCAGCCCCTTTACCGGCGCCCGCCCATCTGCTCCCGGTGCTCCTGCGCTGGCCGGGCCTGCCGACCCGGCAGCTGGTCCAAACCGCCGCCGTCGCCTCCGCGCTCCGCTCCCTCAGCGCCGGTGATCAGGCTCTCCTGGACGCGGTCCCCGCCCGCTCCTGGCTCTACAGCCTGGGCCAGGATGATCTCGCCATCCGTCAACTTTGGGACCCCTTCCTAATCTCAGCCTGCAACGTTGCCCTCGATCGCTGCAGTGCGGGAGTAGCCGCCTATGTCATTCGCGAGGGGCTGCTTGGCGGTGGGGACGCGGGAGCGCTGCGAATTCCTGCCACCGACCTGACCGCCTGGCTCGATCCCCCCAGTCGGCGGCGGTTGGCCGCGGTCGGGGTGGAGGTGAAGCTGGGTTGGCGAGCGGCCAACCTGTTGCCGGGGAAGGTTCGAGGACATCTGGTTCGAAGTTCCAACGGTGAGGAGTTGGAAGCCGACCTGGTCATGCTGGCGGGATCGGCCTCGGCGGCCAAGCGGCTCCTCACCAGCCGGGGGGTCTCCGATCCCACCCTGGATGCCGCCGCCGCTCTGCCCAACTCCCCGATCGTCAATCTCCACCTCTTCACTGACCGTCCCTTTCTCCCCGGTCCGGTGGTGACCGCCCCCGGGTCGCCGTTGCAGTGGCTCTTCGACCGCTCCCGCCTCGGGGAGGAGGAGCTCTCGCTGGACGGCCAACCGGTGTTTCACTCGGCGGTCTCCCTCTCGGCGGCCGAGGACGAGATCGGGGTCGCGGAAACCGTCCTCACTGCTACGCTCTGGCGACACTGTCAGGAACTCTTCCCGGCGGCTCGGCGGGCTCGGCTACGCCACAGCCGGGTGACCCGCGAGGCGGCCGCGACCTTCGCCGCCGGGCCTGGCTCGGCGGCGGCCCGGCCTGGGCCAAAAACCCCCCTGGAGGGGGTGTGGCTGGCGGGTAATTGGACTGACACCGGCTGGCCAGCGACCATGGAGGGCGCAGTTAGAAGCGGTCGGCTGGCGGCGCTGGCCGCCACCGAGAAGTCGACTACACCGAGCGCTGGTAAGCCCTGAACGCTCTGGTTGAGAGCGAGCGCAGAGGACCGCCAGTACCGCCAGCGGCCCGAGATGAAGCTCGATATAGGACCAGTCGGTGTGCTGACCTAAGCGGAAGTTACGTCTCAGAAGCGGGGGAAAGCGGCCTCTGGGAAGTGGAAGCGGGCCATCAGGCGGGAACCTGTCGTGTCGACATGAAGCCGAGTGGGAGGGGGATCTGGTGTTAGGGGCACCACGGTTTGAGGCCGTAGCCGTGGGACATGGCAGAGCTGGTTGAGGCTGGTGGGGAAGTGGACAAGTAGTCGTAGTAGCGAAAGGGGGTGGGGTCCGGGGCGGGGGTTGCGCACCTGGGGAAGCGGGGGACAGCCGGCTGGGAGCATGATCAGCTGGTCATAGAAGTAGAACCCCCAGCGCCACCAGAGGAACCCCGCTCCCACGACTAGCAGCCCCAGCCAGATCAGCGTGAACGGCACCACAAACAGCTTTCAGAACCCTCCGGAAGTGGGGTAGGAATAGCCGTCCGGCCAAGAGTTCTCTTCGAAGTAGCCGTAATAGTAGTTCTGCACGGCGAAGTGCCCGCCCTGAGAGAAATTCGACGGCTCGCCCCACGTCCGGCCGTTGTTGGTGACGCCACACGAAGTGGTCGGCTCCGAGTACCCGTTCTCGTAAAGGTTGCAGCTGACCCACCACGAATAGCCGTAGCTGTAGTTGTAAACGAACTCACCGCTGAAGTACGCAACCCAGACCTCAGCTCCCCGGTTCGACGGCATCTGGCCGCTCCTGTATTCAGCGTAGTACAGATCGCTCCCTGGCACCCGCGGCGGAACGCTGATGGTCCAAACCAGCACCGTGTAGCAGTCTCCGGTGTTCTGCGGCAGATGCAGTTGGGCCTCCTCTTGACCGCAGACGGCTGGCGGGACCGGCTTCCTCGTCGTTACCGACCTGGCAGTCGGCAGCGGCGGCGCGCCGTTGGCGGGGCCACCGCACCGGCGGGTGGTGTTGGCGGCACCTGGCCACCGGCTGCCGATGCCGTGAACGTAGTGCCCGCCAGCCCGAGCCCCATGGCCACCACCATCGCCAACACACCTGCGCATCGCACTTTCATGGGCGTGACCCGGTAGGCCGGTTGGCCTTTGGGGGAACAGGCCGCCGTATCCGCCGCCCGCGCCAGTACCCCCGGCATCTGCTGCGGCAGCTCCTCCGCCACTTGTCCGCGGCCCCGTCCTCCTCCTCCGCCCGCGCCACCGCCGCCCCGACGCTGCGAATTCCGTGCTTCATGGCTCTCCTCCCAAAGCTAGCGGGACTTTCAGAAGTTGAGGGTGCTGGGCGCCAGTCGGTCCCGTGACGGCCGTCAGTGCCACTGGCAGGGCACTCAGCAGAGTGCGCCAGTGGGGCATAGCGCCCGTGGTAGCTGCCCAGTTGAGAAAAGGGACCCTTTCTTTGCGGACTGGGGCCGCGTACGATGATGGGCATGAGCGTCACGTACCGTCCGCCGCGGGCGTATCGACGCGCGAGCAAGGCACAGCCTTCGGGACCCTCCACCGGAAGGCGGAGCGGGATGCTGCCAGTACCGTCCCCTTGGGCCGCGCAAGCGCCCAGTCCCCGCCGGTACGACGCCCCCCGGACTGTGGAGATCCGCGATCTCCAGAGGCGGATGGCGAACATGGCTCTTGAGGCTCGATAGCCCGGACTCCGCGCCGACCGCTTCGGAGCTGCCCGAGCCCCACTCTGGGGCGGGGGGCCTCCGCCGCCTTGGGGTAGTGGGTGGCGAGCAACACGGTGAGCCCCTCGACCTTAGTTAGGTGCGCGATCTCCGGCCCCACCTCCACGCGAGCCGCAGGATCGAGGTCGGTGATGGGCTCGTCCAGGGACAGCACCTCCGGCCGGTGCACCAGTCCGCTGGCGACGTCGAGTTCGGGTCGAGTGCCCCCCGAGTAGGTCTCGGAGGTTATGTCCGCCGCCGGCTCCAACCCGAATCGTTCAAGCAGGGATTGCGCGCCGACCTGCAGTTCCTTGGCGGGCATCAGACAGTGGTGGCCCCGCAGCGGCAGGTTCTTGCGGCCAGTGGCCTCAATGTCCACCGCGAACTTCTGGGCCACCACGCCGGACGGGAGAGGGTGCTTAGCACCATGATCGCGGTGGACTTGCCCGCACCGTTGGTACCGAGAAGCCCGCAGCCGGTCCCCGCGAAAACCCGAAAGTTCACTCGGGTAGCGCCTTCCCCACCGTGTAGAGCGACCCTTAGTTGAGCTTGATGCTCTCTTCATTGCCCCGCTGGCGCATCACCGTCGCCATCTCGTAGGAATGCATTGGTCGCTCCAGGAGACAGATCAATACCGCCAGAGCCAGCAAGTTCGATCGCGAGTAACGGGCCATCTAATTCCTCAACAAAATGCCCTGCTGCAGGGATACCGACAGCGAATACTCGTGTGTCAATTCGGTGAACGGGCGTTCTGAAGGCGGCGCGTGCCTTAGCCTTCCCCCGATGGAAGCTCAGACAGGTGGATTCCGACCTCCTCCGCTGGGTGTCGGTGCGCTCTTGGACGCGGTTTTTTCGCTTTACCGACACAACTTCTGGCTGTTCGTGACGGTGGTGGCAGTGGTCCAGGTGCCGTACCAGATCCTGATCACGCTGCTGGTGAGAAAAGGGAGTACGTCCCAGCTCAGCCTGGTCCAGGGCGGCAGGGTGAGGTCGCTGCACTTCCTGACCCTGACCACTGGGACGATCCACCCGATCGGGCTGGGGTGGATCGGCTTGGTCGTGTTCGCGATCATCGCTCTACCGCTGGAGCTGGCCGCCGTTACCCAGGTGGTGGCCGCGAGGTACCAAAGTCACCCGACCTCGGCCAAGGCCGGCTTCCGGATCGCTCGGGGGCGATGGCTGCCCCTTCTCGGCGTGGGCCTGATCGTGGTGGTCATCGCGGTTGGAGCACTGGCACTCTTGGGGCTGGTCACCGCGGTCCTGGCCTTCGCGCTGCACGGTCTCGGCGTGCTTCTGGCACTGCTGCTGTGGCTGGTCGCGGTGGTGGTGGGGATCGTGGCCTACCTGCGGGTGGTGGTCGCCAGCTCGGTCGTGGTCCTGGAGCCGACTGGACCGTGGCTCGCCCTCCGACGATCCTGGGAGCTGACCCGGGGGAGCGCGTGGAGGATCCTCTGGATCCTGCTGGTGCTGACCATGTTGTCGGTGGTGCTGTCGGCGGTGGGAGGCACCATGACAGCGCTCCTCTCCCTGTTGGGCGGCGGAACCAATCAACCGCTGGGCGGACTGATCCTGCTGGGGGGGGGAATCGTGCTCGCCGTCCTCATCACTCCCATGGTTTCGGTGGGCCTGGTACTGCTGTACTTCGATCTCCGAGCTCGCCGAGAAGGCTCAGCCGCAATTCCGGTCGAGGGACAGCCCGCCGGATAGCCATGAGCCCGGCCGTCCCTCAGAGATTTGTGGTTATCCACCTCAGTCCGGAACCGCGCCGGCTGGGCTTCGCGCCAGTTGCTCCAGCACCGGAACTGCCAGTGCGACGGACCGTCCCAGAGCCCGAAGAGCCAATCGCTGGCTCCCCCCGACCTCGAGCAACCATCTCACGCTACCTGGATCCGAGAGGAGCAGACGCGCAACTCGGATCGGGCTCGGCGCGACCGATCCGGGCGCCACCAGGCTGGCGGCGACCCCCAGCGGCGTGGTCGGGGTGTCGACGACCGAGCGCAGAGCCGCCACCCTGCCGCCAGCACCGTTCGCCCCCATAACCAGCCAGGCCGATGTCTCCATCTCCACCAGGTCGACACCCTTGGCGGCCAGTGCAGCTCGCTCTGCCTCACTGGTCACGGGATCCTCCCGGGTTGCTAGCTGGGCCGACCGACCGGCGTGGGCTGCGACCAGCCGGCGGTGAGCCGTGGGATCGAGTTCCAGCCACCCACCGTCGTCGGACAGCACCCGGAACCCGACTCCTACCGATCCCGGCGGCCAGTCGTCGGAGCAGGCGCCTCCTACCCCGGCCACCAAGACAGCGGCACCGCTGGGACTCGCGGCAGCCGCTGTGGCAGCTGCCGCGAGTCCCAGCCCGGTCTCCCAGATTTCGATGGTCGGCTGGCGGCGGCGACTCCATCTGACGTGCTGGCCCTCAGACCGGCCCACCCACCCCGGCCCGAGGGCCAGGCGGATCGCCTTCGCTTCCGAGCCGAGAGCGCAGGCAATCAGAACTAGTGGGATACCGGGTTCGGGGGCGGGCGACCGCCAGCCCCGGGCCGCGATCGCCAGCCCGGCCAGCAGGAAAGCGGCCAGCAGAGCGCTGGGCCCGATGCCCAAGCCGAGCGCCAAGACTGAACTCTGGACCATCACCCCAGCCGCCAGGACGGCTGCCAAAGCAACGACCCGGCGGGAGCCGAGTGGCTGATCGCCCAGCCAGAGGCCCAGCCACAGCTGCAGCGCTAACCCCACCACCAACCAGCCCAGGTAGTTGAGCGCCGAGACCCCATACCAAACCCCGGCGTGAGCGGGATAGGAGTAGATCGAGCCCAGCCACCAATGAGCTCCGCGAAGCGCCACCGGGTCGACGACCACGTCAAGGGCGACCATCGCCAGCGCGCCCAGGAGGAGCCGCCGAGCGCCCCGGGCCCCGAGCCAGCCGGCCAGGGCGTAGGCGCAGAAGGCCAGCCAGGTGAAGCTGAGGCTGTCGAAGAGCGGCACCCCCAGCAGGCGCCAGTCATGGGTGAGTCCGGCGCTGCGATAGGTGTAGACCCCGAAGGGCACCCCCGGGCCGGCCGTCGACCCCCACTCGGCGGCGAAAGCGATCAGCCAGCCACCGAACGCAATCGGCAGCGCCCGGCGCCAGCCGAATTGACGCCAGATCACCAGGATGACGAGTAGCCAGGGCCCGAAGGCGTACCAGCGGGAGAACAGCGCCGCCACCGCTACGCGACCCGGCGACCCGCGGCCGGCGCCTGCTCCAACACCGCCCGGCGCAGCGCCAGACTCAGATCTCCTGGCTGCCAGCCGAGTTCATCCTGGGCCCGCTGGGAGTTCACATACATGGGATGCGCCGCCATCCGTACCGAGGTGAGCGAGATGGTGGGCGCGTGCCGCCTCAGCCGGCCTCTGGCCTCACTGGCGATGGCGGTGGCGAAGGCCAGTCCCAGTGGCACTCGCCACCGCGGAGGCGCCACCCCGGCGATCTCCGCCACTTCGATCAGCAGCTGGCGGAGGGTGAAATTGCCATCCCCTAGGATGTACGACCGGCCAGCCATCCCCCGCTCCAACGCCAGCACGTGGCCCTGGCCGACCGCCTCCACCGCGACCAGGTTGAGACCCGTATCGACGACGGCCGGGATCCGACCAGTGAGGAAGTCTCGGATGGTCTGGCCAGTTGGAGTGGGGCGGTGATCACCACTGCCGACCGGAGTGCTGGGCTGGACCACTACGACCTCCAACTCTTGGTGGGGTCGCTCCCGGACGAGTCGTTCGGCCGCCCACTTGCTGCGCTTGTACGGACCCGCTAGGAGGGCGGGAGACACGGCGGCGTCGGCTTCGGAGCAGACTTTGCCGGAACGGTCGAAGGCGAGCGTCCCCACGGTGCTGCAGTGGACCAGCCGGCGGACCCCGGCCCGGCGCGCCGCCTCCAGCACGTTGGCCGTGCCTCCGACGTTGATCGCGATCATCGAGCTGACGTCGGATGGGCGCAGAGAGAGTCGGTAGTCCGCCGCGCAGTGAATCGCGAACTCGCAGCCTCGGGTCGCAGCCACGACCGAGTCCAGGTCGGTGACGTCGCCCAAGCATGGCTCCACCCCGTCGGGCGGGTGGAAATTCTCAGGCTGACGGACCAGGGCTCGCACCGGGTAGCCGGCCTGGAGGAGTTGGCGCATGACCGCGGCTCCGACGAAGCCGCTGGCCCCGGTGAGCAGCACCCGGCCCCGGGGCTCGGGGTTCACGGCCGCTCGGGAGCGGGCAGCAACGGGGCGTCCAGCACGTAGCCGTCGCTGCGCTTGGTCCGGAGCAAGCGCGGCCGCCCGGGGTCGGCCTCCAACTTGAGCCGGAGCCGGTGAATGCACATGGTCACGGCCGCCGGGGTCGCGGTGGGATCACCTCCCCAGGCGCCGTCGATGATCTGGCGGCGGCTCAGCACCACGCCCGCGTTGAGAGCCAGATACTCGAGCAGATCCGCCTCGCGGGGGCTGAGAAAGTGGCGCCGGCCCTCGATGCGGGCGCTGCGTCGGGCCGGCTCCACCACTAGCGGACCGATCTCCAGGACCCGCCCGGAGGAGCGGCGCTCCACCTGGCGGCGGCGCCAGATGGCCCGCATGGTGGCCCGCAGCATCGCTGGCGGATACGGCTTGGCCAGCACGTAGTCGGCACCCGCCTCCATCAGCGATACCGTCTCTCGGGGATCAGCGGTGAGCACCACCAGTGGCGCCGTGGAGATGCTGCGCACCGCCTCCACGCCGCGGGCCCCCTGCAGCAGCGCCCGATCGGCGACCATCGCCGCCGGGGGCTCCCGGCGGATCAGCTGCGAGAGCTGCTCCAGGCTGACCACCACTCGCGCCTCCAGACCGGCCGTCTGGGAGACGATGTGAGCGGCTACGTCCGCGTAGTCCGGATCGGCCTCTAGGATGGGAACCAGCACCGGACCATTCTCACGGACAACCGGGCGAACCCTCGAGCTTTGACCGCCTGCATGAGGTCCCGATCATGATTGCTGATGCCCTCGATCGGATCATCCAAGAGCTCTCCTTCCTCGGACCGGTCGGGGAGATCCTCCACCAATGGCTGGCGAAATTGGGGACGCTCGGCGGTCCGTGCGCCGGTCCAGCGAAGGATTTCCTGAACGGAACTTGGCTGGGCCACCCCATCCATCCCGCCATCACCGACGTGCCGATCGGGGCCTGGGTGGGAGCCAGCCTGTTGGACCTGGTCGATGGGGGCGAAGGGAGCGGGATGGCCAGGGGTGCCGATGCGCTGGTGGCGCTCGGCTGTGCTGGGGCAGTCGGCGCCGCGGTCACCGGATTCGCCGATTGGCAAGACCAGCAGGGCAAGAGTCGTGACTTCGGCACCGCGCACGCCCTGATCAACACCACGGCGCTGGCGCTCTGCTCCGCTTCGCTGGCACTCCGGCTCCGGGGTTCCCGCGGCCGGGCGGTCGGCCTTTCGCTGCTGGGACTCGGTGCGGCGACGGCCGGGGCCTTCATTGGGGGCGACATGGTTTACCGCATGGGCATGCAGGTGAATCGCAACGCCTTCACCAGTGGCCCCCGGAAGTGGAGCGCGGTGGCCGAGGAGAGCGAACTCACTGAGGGTTCCTTCACCCGCAAGCAGGTGGGCCAGAATCAGGTCCTGCTGACCCGCCTCAACGGTGAGATCTGCGCCGCCAGCGCCATCTGCTCACACGCGGGTGGCCCGCTCGACGAGCTCCCGCTCGAGGATGGCCAGCTTCATTGCCCCTGGCACGGTTCGCAGTTCGAGCTCCGCACCGGGCACGTGACCCACGGACCGGCGACCACCGCCAACCCGGTGTTCGAGACCCGCACCAAAGACGGCCAGGTGGAGATCCGCCGGACCTAGCCGTGATCCGGATTGATCATGTCCTGCTCGCCACCACCGACCTGGCGCACGGTGAGCAGCAGCTCTGGCGGGGCTATGGGCTCCGCTGTACGGCCGGGGGCAGCCATCGCCGCTGGGGTACCGCGAACCTGATCGTGCCCATCGGCCGCCAGTACCTGGAGCTGGTGGCCGTCGAGAATGCTGAGCTGGCCAGCTGCTCCCTGCTGGGTCGGGCAGTGCTGGCGGCCGCCGACCGCGACCGGCTGGCTCCGATTGGTCTATGTCTCGCCACGCCAGACCTGGCCTCAGTCGCAAGTCGGCTTGGCCAGCAGGTCGAACCCGGGTCCCGGGCGCTGGCGGACGGCTCGGAGATTCGCTGGAGCAGCGTCGGCCTGGAACAGGCATTCGGGGTCACCCGGCTGCCCTTCTTCCTCGCCTGGGAGGACACCACCCAGCACCCATCTTCGGCACCATCCGAGCACCGAGTCGAGGTTAGCGAGATCTCAGAGGTGGAAGTGGGCGGCCCCGAGGACGCCCTCTGGGAGCACCTCGGGTGCCAGGTGCCGGGAGTGCACGCCGTGGGCGGGGCGCCAGGAGTTCGATCCCTCGGGCTCCGCCTTGGTGATGGTTCCGAGCTGCAGCTTCCCTGAGTGGTCCACGACGCTCAGGCGGGAGCCGAGCCCGCCAGGGCCAGGGCGGAGCGGCGGACCGCCTCCGGCATCTGGATCAGGTCGTAGCCGCCCTCCAAGAGCCAGACCGTGGGTCCGGCTCCCACCTCCACTGCGACTTCGCTCAGCAGGGCAGCGGCGGTGCCGTAGGCGGCCGGGTCGAGGTTCAATTGAGCCAGGGGGTCGGTGGCCAGGGCGTCGAATCCAGCACTGACCAGAATCAGCTGGGGCCGGTGGCGCCGCAGCGCCGGAAGCACCTCCTCGCGGAGCGCCGTGAGCCAGGGCTCCGGTCCCGTGCCCGGGGGCAAGGGCCAGTTGAGGTTGGTGCCCAGCCCCGGGCCGACGCCCCGCTCGGCGGCCGCTCCCGTGCCCGGGTAGAGCGGCAACTGGTGCAGAGAGCAGTACAGGACATCGGCGTCCGCGTAGAAGGCGTCTTGGGTGCCGTTGCCATGATGAACGTCGAGGTCGACGATCGCCACTCGCTCCACACCGAGCCGCCGCTGCGCCTGACGGACGGCGATGGCGGCGTTGTTGAAGAGACAGAAGCCCATCGCCCGGTCGGGCGTGGCGTGGTGTCCGGGTGGCCTGACCAAAGCAAAGGCCGAGGACTTAGGGCTGGTGGTCGCGACCTGGACCGCTCGCAGCGCTGCTCCCACGGCGAGCAGGGCGACCTGGTAGGAGTCCGGTCCACAGTAGGTGTCCGCATCGAGCCAGCCGCCGCCCTTGGCAGAGAAACGCTGGATCCGCTGCAGATGCTGGCGGGAGTGAACCAGCAGGACGTCGTCCTCGGTGGCCGGTGACGCCGTGGCCCAGGGACAATCCCGCAGTTGCGGCTCGGCCTGCAGCCGGGCGGTGATGGCGCGCAACCGCTCGGGGGACTCGGGATGGCCTGCACTGGCATGCCGCAGGAAGAGGTCGTCGTAGAGGAAGATCAGGGGGGAATATCCCCCGTTTCCCGCGGCCACCGCCAGCTAATCGTCCAGGGAGAGGACCAGCTGCGGGGGCGCGATGCGGTGATCGTCCTTGGTCGGCCTGACCGCGGTGCCCACCGCGAAGAACTCGATCACGTGGGTCCCCCAACCGTGGTTGCTCTCCCGGATCTGAGCGCCCACGATGCCCTCGGCGGACACCTCCTCGGCTTCCGTCTGCATCCGCTCCATGGCCAGCTCCCGGGCGTCGTAGAGGGCCTGAGTGAAGTTGGGCATCTCCTGGTTCTGACCGACGCTGCGCATCCACTGCCCGAGCCCCTGGTGCGCCACGTGATACACACACGAGCCCATCACCAGCGCCAGGGGCGCGTACCCAGCCTGCAAGAGCGTCCAAAAGTCCTGGCCGGAGAGGTCCGAGGTGAACGGCTTGTTCTTGTTGGTCCGCATGCTGCCCTGCTGGCTGCGCACCGCGGTTCCCACCGCCATGAACTCGGCCAGTCCCTGACCCCACTCGTACCGGTTGATGTCCAGCCTGACCCCGACGATGCCGTCCGCCCCCAGGGCGTCCGCCTCCTCCTCCATCCGGCTCATGGCCAGCTCCCGCGCCTGGTACATGGCCTGGCTCAAGACCTGGAGCTCCTGGTTCTGGCGGTAGTTGGCGATCTGGAGCCCGATGTGATAGATCGAGCTGCCGATGACCAGGCCCACCGGGTCGAAGCCCGCCTCCTTGACCAGCAAGAACTCCGAGATGGAGAGGTCACTGGTGAAGAGTCCCTTCTTGCCGTCGCCACTGCGCATCTCGCGCAGGCGGCGGACAGCGTCCTCGGGGATATCCGGCTTAGGGGAGAGTTGATCCGACATCGGCGGTCCTCCTGGGACTGAGGGACACCACCAGGTTGGGCGGTGCAGCGGGGACGGCGCCCGGGCGCGGGACGACCGCGGTACCCAAGATGACCCACTCCACGATCCGGCCCAGCACGGCCTCAGATCCGGTTGCGTATTCGACTACGTTGGAACTGAAATCAACCCCCACCACCCCGCTCGCCCCCGCTTGCCCGGCCTCCAAGCCGATCCGCTGGCGAGCCGCCGTCTGGGCCTGGTGCATCGCCCGGCTGAAGGTACCCACCTCCTGGTTGGTCCAGGCGGCGTAGCCACCGAAGCCCCGGCCGAAGATGGCGACCGCCTGCTGCGCGCTGGCGCCCATCACCAGTCGCACCGGGAAGTAGCCGGTGGAGAGCAGCTTGGCGAGATCCTGCCCAGAGAGGGTCGAGGTGAAGGGCTCGGCCTCGGGCGGGCTGCCGGTTTTGCGGACCGCGGTGCCCAGGACGGTGAACTCGGACATACCCTGGGCCCAGTCCCAGTGGCTGACCTTGAGCCGGACCCCGACCACGCCGTCCGCCTTCAGCCCCTGGGCTTCCAGCAGGAGCCGGCGGATGGCCCGGGAGCGGGCTTCGATGAGAGAGCGGGTCAGGACCTGGTTCTCCTCAGGCTGCATCGCTCCCCAGGTGTAGGCACCTCGCATGCCCATGCCCATCCCCGGACCCTGGTTCCAGCCGGTGTTGATCCAGCCCATCCGGTAGAGCGAACTGCCGAGCACCTGGGCGACTGGCTGGTAGCCGATGCCGGCCAGCGCCGCCAGCTCGTCGACCGAGAGATCGGAGGTCCAGACCCCCCCCTGCTCCATCTGGCGGCGAATCCGCTCCTCCGCCTCCAGGGGAATCCCACCCCCTTCCACCAGCTGGCGGCTGTGCTCGGCGCGTTCCACTCGCAGCGCGGCCTGCTCCGGGCTTTCGTCGCTGGCTGAGCCGCGCCGGAGAAAGCGCATCAGCTGAGCAGCCGTTCGAGGGCGACCCGGTCCTGGGAGCTGGCGCCGGCCTGGGCGGAGAGAGCCCGCGCCAGCTCCAGCAGCCAGGCGTCCAGATTGAGCATCTCGGTCTTGAGGGCGATGCCCCGGACGACCTTGGTGCACTGGGCGGCGACCGCGCCGCCGGATCGGGCCAGTTCGAAGCGTAGGTCGCCCAGCTCCAGGCTAACCCGCTTCACCTGCCGGTGCCGGCGCAGCATCCCCCCCCCCTCGCGCTCCACCTTGGTGCGGCCGGGGAGGGCAGCCTCGAATTTGCCAGCGACCACCTCTAGGAAGGTGGAGAGGTCGCCGGAGTCAGCTCGGAGCGCGGCGGCGAGCCGGTCGAAGTCCTCGGCGGGTCCCTCATACGAGACCAATTCGTCCATGCCTTGATGGCGAATATAGCGGCCGGGTGGGCGCACGGCGCCATAACACCTCCCCGTTGCCCTTCCACCGGCACCAGAATGCGTCGCTTCCATCCGCTCTGGCAGCATGGGTGCGTGATCGCCCCCCGCCCGACCCTGAGCCAGGAACGCCGCGCCTCGTGGGTCACCGCCCCGGTGGCGGTCGCCGTACTTGTCGCCCTCTTCGCGGTGCGCCCGGAGCTACTCTCGCTGGCTCCCCCGCGGTACCGCACCGAAGTCCAACTGGGAATCCTGCTGTTGGCGGTGATTTTGGGCGGGACTGCCATCCGCGCCTTTGTCTCCCGCGCCTTTTACCGCCTCCGGGAGACCGGACTGTCGGGTTGGCGCCCCATCGTCACCTGGTGCCTCTATGTGGTGCTGGGACTGGGCATACTTTCCGCCCTAGACATCAACCTCGGCGGGTTGCTGGCGGCAGGAGCCATCCTGGGAGTCGTGGTGGGGGTGGCCGCGCAGACCTCCCTCGCCAGTGTTTTCGCGGGAATCGTACTGGTTATGGCGCGGCCCTACACGGTGGGCAGCTGGGTGGTCCTGCGCTACTCCATGTTCGGCGCCTATGACTATTCCGGGGTGATCACACAGGTCGGGGTGGTGTACACCACCATGGACATGGGCGGCCGCTTGGTGCGGGTCCCCAACAGTGCGGCCTTGGCTTCGGTCCTGATCGTTAGCCGCGTGCCTATCCAACTGGACATGGAGCTGGTGCTGTCACCGCGGGTCCGGCTTGCCCGACTGCACCAGGAGCTGTCCGCCTCCCTGCGTCTGGGCCCCGGCGAAAATGTGACCCTGAGACCCCTTCGGCTCACCACCGAGGGCGATGGCCTGCTCACCTGCCAGCTCCAGATCCGCTCCCACCGAGTGCTGGACCTGGCCACTGTCAACCAGGCGATCATGACCAGCTCCGAAGTCGCCGAAGAGCCCGCCACCCAGTCCGCAGAGCCCAAAGAGCCGAAGGCTTGACCGAATACGTCCCCACCTCGGCGGCGTGGGCCGAGGACGGACCAGAGGAGGTGGCCGACGGCATCTTTCGCATCCCGCTGCCGCTGCCCAACGACGGCCTCCGGGCCATCAATGCGTACCTGTGGCGGGACGACGACGGCGACCTCCTGATCGACTGTGGTTGGGTCCATCCCCTGAGTTGGGAGGTCCTGACCTCCTCTCTCAAGCGGTTCGGCAGCGGGGTGAAGTCGGTCCGCCACCTCTTCGCCACCCACGTCCACGGCGACCATCTGGGCGCGGCCGGTCGGATCCGCGAGGAGGGTGGCGCCTTCGTCACCCTGGGATTGGGCGACCGGCAGACCGCCCAGATTCTGGCCACTGATCCCCGCCTCGCCGGACGCCGGACCCGAGAGCTGCTGCTCCGCCACGGGGCGGGCACTCTGGTGGAGGCGCTGGACCAAGAGGCTGCCGCCAAACCCGGAGCCCCCTGGCTCTCCCCACTGCCGGACCTCTTCATCGAGGGCGGTGAGCTCCGGGTCCAGGGCCGGGAGCTCAAGGTGCTGCCCACTCCCGGGCACACAAGGGGCCATCTCTGCCTCTGGGATAACTCCAGCCAAATCCTCGTCGCCGGCGATCACATCCTGCCCCACATCACCCCGTCGATCGGGGTCGAGGTCCCGCTCGGCGGACTGCCTCTCCTCCACTTCCTGAGTTCCTTGGAGCTGGTCCGGGACCTCCCCGCGCAACTGGTCCTGCCCGCCCACGGTCCCACCTTTCGCGATCTCGCGGGCCGGGTGGACCAGCTGCTGGAGCACCACCAGCATCGGCTCCAGCTCTGCCTGGAGGCGGTCGGGTCCGGCGCCCGGACCGCCATGGCGGTAGCCCAAGCGGTGCCCTGGACCAGGCGGGACCGCCGGTTCGGGGAGCTCGACACGTTCAACCAGATGCTGGCGGTCAACGAGTCGGTGGCCCATCTGGAGCTGCTGGTGGAACGAGGCAAGCTGGTCTCGGTGCTGTCAGACTTGGGAACGGAATTCTTGCTCGCCCCGGGCGAGTGCTGAACTGCAGCGGAGGCCAGCCAAAGTGACGGTGACAGAGAGCGCCCCGGCGACATTCCGCTCGGTCAATCCGGCCACCGAAGAGATCACCGCCGAGTACCCGGCGATGACCGAAGGCCAGTTGGAAGCGGCGCTGACCCGCGCCGAGAGCGCCTTCCAGGCCAACCGCCGCCAGCCGATCGCTTGGCGGTCAGGGCGGATGCTGGCGCTGGCCCAAGTGCTGCGCCGTGACCGTGATCAGCTGGCCCACCTGGTCACCGCCGAGATGGGCAAGCCGCTGACCGAGGCCCAGGCCGAAGTGGACAAGTGCGCCATTGCCTGCGAGTACTTTGCCCAGCAGGCAGCCAGCTTCCTCGCCGATGAGCCCTCCCCCTCCGACTCCCCCCGCAGCCTGGTCGCCTTCCGCCCGCTCGGCGTGGTCCTGGCGATCATGCCCTGGAACTACCCGCTCTGGCAGGTGCTCCGTTTCGCGGCGCCCGCCCTGATGGCCGGCAACGCGGCAGTGCTCAAGCACGCGCCCAACTGCTTCGGCACTGCCCTGGCCTTGGAGCGCCTCATCGCCGAGGCGGGATTTCCCGCCGGCGCGCTCGGGGCCCTGATCACTGGAGTGGAGCCGATGGAGCGGGTCATTGCCGACCCGCGAGTGCGCGCGATCACCCTGACCGGGAGCGACGTTGCCGGCAGCAAGGTGGCGGAGATCGCCGGGCGGGAGATCAAGAAGGCCGTGCTGGAGCTGGGCGGCTCGGACTTCTTCCTGGTGCTGGAGGACGCCGACCTGGACCAGGCGGCCGAGGTGGGAGTTCGGTCCCGCTTCCAGAATGCTGGTCAGACCTGCATCGCCGCCAAGCGCTTTCTGGTCGCGGAGCAGGTCGCCGATGCTTTCCAGGAACGGTTCGTCAAGCTGACCTCGCAGATCCCGGTCGGCGACCCGCTGGACCCCGCCACCCGGCTCGGCCCCCTGGCGCGGCAGGACCTCCGCGAGAAGCTGCACCAGCAGGTACTCCGGTCGCTGGGGCAAGGTGCTCAACTGGCTCTGGGCGGAGAGCTCCGTGAGGGGATCGGCTACTTTTACTCTCCCACCGTGGTCACCGGAGTCACGCCGGGGATGGCCGTCTTCGACGAGGAGACCTTCGGCCCGGTCGCCGCCTTCACGACATTCACCAGCACCGAGGAAGGCCTCCGTCTGGCCAATCACAGCCGATACGGACTGGGGGGCAACATCTGGACCGGCGACGTGCAGCGAGGGGTGCAGCTAGCCGCTGAACTTGACACGGGTGGGGTGTTCGTGAACGGGATGACACACTCGGACGCCCGCGTCCCGTTCGGTGGAGTCAAACGCAGCGGATACGGTCGAGAGCTTCACCACTTCGGCATCCGTGAATTCACCAACATCCAGACCGTCTGGCAGCCGTAGGAGCCAGGCAGGTCAGCGACCACCAAGCCGCCCGCGCTCGGCGCGCGCCCAGGCACTGAGTCGTGACCGCAGGGTAGCTTCCCGACTTTACTTGGCGGCTACCAGCTACCCGGGGCCAGGTCGAGAGTGGCGACGTACCAGGCGTCCTCGAAACCTTGACCGTTGGCCTGGTGCGGACCGGTGTCTTGATCCGAGGTGTAGAGAGGGTGCCCCTCGTACTCAACTTGTCTACCGTTCGGGCTGCTCACCACCTGAAAGCTTCCCAGCAAAAGGCCAGTCGGCAAGTCGAGGGCGTCACCGTGCGTCAGCAGCGGGTTCCACGCCCGAGCGCATTGGGTAGTGCAGGCCACGCGGCCGGGTCGGTCGAAGGTGAACCAGTAGAGGGTGCGGCCGGCCCGGTCGGTAAAGACGGTTCTCGTCACCCCGTCAACGTTGATTCGGGCGGCGCGGATGACGGCGACTGGCGTGGAATGCAACGAACTCTGCCGGGTGGCCGTCGGTGGCTGCGAGATGGTTGCGGCGCAGCCGCCCAGGACCACTCCTAGCAGAAGGCCGGACCCGGACCTGGCGACGAACTTGTATCCGCTCACGCGTTCGCTGCCTCCTCCCTTACACCTATCCGTCGGGTACCGATAGCGGTCGGCGGACCTGCGTCCAGCAGTGTAGTCTGCGTTCCCCTCGGATGTTCATAACGCGCGGTTAATCGCCGCCGGCGTTGCGAGCGCCTGCGGCGTTCCCTGACGATAACCAGCGCATCGCTATTGGTTAACTCGCTCTTAAGCCCGCGGTGACCAGCATTTGTGGCGATCGGCCGCAGCGAGGTTGCGGCGGCCACCACCAATTGGTCGGGGCAACGGGGGAGTTTGTGTGAGACGAAGGCTTTCTAGGCGTCGAATGCTTGCCACCGCCGCAGCAGTGGCGGTGGCTTCGGCGGCAGTGACCTCGGGCATCTTCGCGGCAGCGCAGTCGGGGAGCACCCGAGCCGTCCAAGTCGGGCAGGTACCGTTGATCGTCTACTCGGCGCAGGGATACGACATGAACGAAGTGGCAGCTTTCCAGAAGGCCACCGGCATCAAGACCGAGTTGCTCTGCGACAGCACCGGCCCGCTGCTGGCCAGGATCGCGGCAGAGAGGAACAACCCGCAGTGGGGACTGCTCTGGGTGGACGGCAATCAGCCGTTTGCCGAGCTGGACGATGAGGGCGCCTTGGTGCGTCACTACCTACCCGCAGCGAATTTCAATGCATTGGGCAAATCGTTGCTCCCCTCCGACCACAGCTACGTTCCTACCGGGACCACTATCGCCGCCACCTTGGTCTACAACAGTGCCAAAATCACCAACCCGCCAAAGACGTTTGAGCAGCTGTTGCAGCCCCAGTACAACGGTCTGCTCGGGATGAACAATCCGTCCGTCTCAGGCCCTACGTACCCGTACGTGGCCGGCCTCATGAGCTACCTCGGGGGCGTCTCCAAAGGCGAAAAGTTCCTGACCAAGCTTAAGGCCAACGGGCTGCAGATCTTTGACACCAACGGCAACACTCTCAACGCCTTGCAGACGGGTCAGATCGACATGGCGACCATCCAAAGTTCGGCGATCCTCGGTGTACTTGCTACCAATCCCAACTACAAGATCGCCTTCCCGAAAGGGGTCACTCTACTGCCCAGTGACATGGCTATCGACCGCCACGCCTCGAAGACTGTGATTGCTGAAGCGGAGCGATTCGAAACCTACGTTCTCTCCAAGGCGGGCCAGCATCAGATGAAGATCGGCGATCCTCACGGAGACTCCAACTTCTGGCCGGTAGTGCAGGGCGGGAGCCCCAAGGCCGGCGTCCCGAGCCTATCCTCGATCCGCTATCAGGCGGTCAACCCGTACACATGGGGGCCCAGGGAGTCCTCGATCAACGCCTGGTTCACAGCCAACATCGTGAGCTGAAGCTCCCCTACATGGCAAAACTCACCTGGGCTCGTGCCCGGTCAGTCGCAACTGAGGGGCGCCCAGTGCGCCTTAGCGCACTGGGCGCCCCTGCCC
>DATLTJ010000031.1:0-92453 GCA_035533655.1 Candidatus Acidiferrales bacterium
GCCTGGGTGATCGACGGCAACTACCGCAACGTTCGCGACCTTGTCTGGGCTCGGGCTGACACCGTGGTCTGGCTTGATCTACCCCGCCGAGTCGTGATGACTACGGTCATCAGGCGAACTCTGCACGGCGTTCGTACCCGCCGGGAGCTGTGGAACGGCAATCGGGAGAACTGGCGGAACGCTCTTTCCTTAGATCCCTGTCACTCAATCGTGGTCTGGACATGGGTCGACCGGCGGCGCTACCAGGCCAGCCACCGCGACGCCCGGGGGGGATCCGACCTCGGCCCACGTGCGGTTTGTCCGGGTGCAAAGGAAGGGGGCTTGGCGAGCGAACTAGAAACAGCTGAGGTAGGGGGTCGGCTGCTGGCCATCGAGATCGGTGAACTCGTGAGTCTGCGCCAGATCACCGAGCGGCAGCGTTTGGCCCGAGGGTTGGCCGACCGCCGAGTGACGCCCCAAGATGGCAAACTCCTTGGGTGAGCATCTATTACGGGGAGCGGATCCGGTGAGCGGTCAACCCCTAGTCCGACCCTCCAAGCAGGAGTATTTCCTGCTCCTGGCCTTGGCGGCACGCACTCGGGCCAACTGTCTAGGCCGGCGGGTCGGCGCCGTTGTGGTGCGCGACGACCGGGTGATCAGCACCGGATACAACGGCACCCCCATCGGCATGCCCAATTGCTCCGAGGATGGCTGCCACCGCTGCGCCAACCGGGACTCCGACGCCTACCCGGCCGGCCGAGGGTACGACCTCTGCATCTGCGTCCATGCCGAGCAGAACGCGGTCCTGGCCGCGGCGCGGTTCGGCCAGTCAACGCTGGGATCGACCCTCTACTCGACCATGCGTCCCTGCTTCGGCTGTCTCAAGGAGTCGCTCCAGGCCGGGATCGCGGCGGTGCACTACCTGGAGGATTGGCAGGTGGCTCCCAGCGATGACGATGCCGCTCTGGCCGCCCAGTACGCCGCGCTGCGCTCCCGCTTCCAGGACTTCAGCCAGGCCCGGATCCCGGACCACCGCCTGGCCCGGCTGCTGGCCGAGGAACGAGTGGGGACTGAGGCGTGAGCCAGGACGACCGCTGCCAGCCCCCCGAGGTTGGCGGTCGGTGGCGGGTGGCCCTGCTCACAGTCAGTGACGAGGGTGCGGCGGGCCGACGCCAGGACACCAGTGGGGACTGGCTCGCCAGCCGCCTCCTCGAGCTGCCGGGAGAGCTCGTCTCCCGCGCGCTTCTGCCGGACGAGCCTGCTCAGGTGGCGGACTGGCTGCGCCGGGCGATGGCGGAGCTGCACCCGGCTCTGATCGTCTGCACTGGTGGCACCGGGCTCCATCCCCGTGACCGGACCCCGGAAGCGGTTCGCTCGGTTGGCGACTACGAGGCCCCTGGCTTCGCTGAGGCGATGCGATCCGCAGGACTGACCCAGACTCCCCACGCCATGCTCTCCCGCCAAGTGGCGGTGGTGAGCACCAGCACGTTGGTCCTCGCCGTGCCCGGGGCGCTCAAAGCCACCAGGGAGAGCTTGGAGGCGGTTTGGGCGGCCCTGCCCCACGCCCTGGAGATGATCGCCGGCCTGCCCCAGGCCAGTACCCCAGCCGGCCACAGTGGGGCGGGGCTGACCAGCTGACCAGCTGCCGCCACCTACACTCTGGACGTGGTGCTGCGGGGCGTGGTGTTCGACCTCTTCGGCACCTTGGTCGAAGGCTGGGGAAAGCAGACCGCCGCCCGTAAATCTGACGAGATCGCGAAAATCCTGGGAGTTCCGGCGGAACCGTACCGGGAGCTGATGGAGACCACCTACACGCTCCGGGCCAACGGCCAACTGGGTGGTCCAGCGGAGATGATGCGTCGGTTGAGCGCCATGGCCGGCGTGACCCCCAGCGAGGCGGCGATCGAGCGAGCCGCCGCCCACCGGATCGCTCAGTTCCGCCAAGTGTTGTGGGCGCCGCGCCCTGGGGTCACCTCCCTCCTGGCGGAGTTGCGCCACCGGAACCTTCGGGTCGGGCTCATCAGCGACTGTTCCGGCGAGACCCCGGTCCTGTGGAAGGAGCTGCCCTGGACCAGCCCGATTCAGGCCGCAGTCTTCTCCTGGACGGAGGGCGTCCGTAAGCCCGACCCCGCCTTATACCGAAAGGTCACCGAGGTGCTGCAGCTCGCTCCGGCCGAGTGCCTCTACGTCGGCGACGGGGGCAGCCAGGAGCTGAGCGGGGCGGAGCGGGCGGGAATGCGCGCCTATCAACTGCTGGCCCCGCGCCCAGACGGTGACGAGCTACTCCAGTACGACCCTGACCCCAACTGGGCGGGGCCGGGCATTGCCACCCTCTCCGAGATCCTGCCTCTGCTCCGGGGCTGATCCGGGGAGTAAGCCCGCCCGCTATCCTCACTCGAGGGGCTGGGCCAATTCGTAACCGCGGGGAGGCTTGCCGGAGGCTCAAGCCGATTCTCAGTGCGAGCTAGTCACTCTGATCCCAGGGATGGGATCGGGCCGGAAGTCGTCCGGGCCACCCAGGCGGTCCCCGAGGCGAGTGGCGCAGCCATCGACTGGGAGGGGCACCCCGCCCGAGCCAGCATCTTCCGCCAGGGACTGCCGTCATGCGCTACCCACGAAACCCTGGAATTAGCCCGGCGCACCCGCGACGTGCTGAAGGGGCCGCTAGCAAGCCCGGTGGGGCCGGCGAGAAGACCGCCGCGGTGACGCTGCGCAAACACTCCGAGACCTACGCCAACATCCGGCCCAGCGCGAGCTCGCGGGGACCACTACACCCTAACGTGGGCGCGGTATCGACTTGGTGGTAGTGGGCGAAAATGTCGAGGACCGGTAGGCCAACATTGAATACATGCAGACCTCGGGCGGGGCCGAGAGTCTCAAGCTAATGTCCCGCAACGTCTGCTAAAGGATTGTGCGCATGAGGTTCGAGTTCGCTCGCTCCGACAGCCGTCACACCGTGCTCTGCGCCACTGGGTCCAACATCCTGAAATTCAGCGAGGGCCTGCTGAAACGCACCTTCGAGGAGATTGCCCCCGAGTACTCAAACATTGAGTCGTATCACATCATCATTGACAACTCTGCCCATCAGCTGGTGAGGCGGCCGGAGCAATTTGCCGTCAGCGTCACCACCAACGTGGACGGAGACATCATCAGCGACCTCAGCTCCGCACTGGTCGGCGGACTCGGTTGCGCTCCCTCTGCCAACATCGGCAACGACGGGGCCGGCTTGGAAGCGGTGCCCGGTTCCGCCCCACATTGCGCCGGCAAGAACGTAGGCAATCCCACCGCCCTGATCCGTGCCGGGGTCATGATGTTGCGCTGGCTAGGCGAGGTAGAGGCCTCCGAACAGCTCGAGCACGCGGCTTTGCTCACCCGAGAGTCCGGGGTCAAAACCCAGGACATCGCCGTTGGCGGACCAGCCGCCTCCACCACCGAGTACACCGCGTCGACCATCTCCCAAACGGTGAGCGCTCCGCCAATTGATCCGTGCGCGAACATCACGCCCGGCAGCTACCCCGGGTCGCCACCGACTACGCCCTGGTGCCTCCCAGGACCGGCACGATATCGGGGTCGACGTCTTCATCGAGTCAGAGATCTCCCCGCCGGCGCTGGGGCACAGCTGACCAGCCGCCACCGAGGGCACCGCGCTGCGGCTAGCAACCAGCTGCAACCCGCGGCAGCCAGGTCTATCCCGCCAGCGGCGGGGCCACGACGGATTGCATCGACCACTGGCCCTGTCGTTTTCTCATCCGCGATCTGAGGGATAACCTGCAGAACCAGGACGTGATCTTGGTCCTGCAGCGGGTGTCCCAGGCGCACCACTGGGTGCACATCGGGTGAGTGCCCGACTTCGCCGAAGAGCACGGGTTCACCAAGGCGCAGGGCGAGGACTGACCATGCCCTCTGGCCCGGTCCTGTCGGGCGGGTCCAGGTCTAGCTGACGGCCGTCAGCAGCGCCGCCGCGTGCCCCGCCGGGTTGACCGTCTCCCAGACCCGCTCGACTTGTCCGTCCGCGCCAATCAGGAACGTGGAGCGGCCGACACTGCCTGATGGACGTTCCGGACTGGACTGCCAGACCCCGAAGAGCTCCGCGACATGGTGGTCCGGATCGGCGAGGAGGGGCAGATCGGGAGCGCCGCAGGCCTCGGCGAACTTGGCCTTGGCAGCAACGTCACCGACCGAGCAGCCGAAGACCTTGACCTGGTGCTTCGCAAACTCCGGTAGGGCCCGACCGAACTCGCCGGTTTCGATAGTGCAGCCGGGGGTGTTGTCCTTGGGGTAGAAGTAGATAACCCAGCGTTGACCCCGCAGTTTGGCGGTGTCGGCGGTCTCGCCGGTCCCCGCCGCCAGCGTGAATTCAGGTACCTGGTCACCGGGCTTCAACATGGCAGCCTCCTCGTCTGGATTGACCTACCGTCAGACGCTATCACGCGGGCTCAAGCTCAGCCCGTGAGCAGTTGCTTGGCCTGGAGGGCGATGCTCAGCACCACCCGGGTCTCCGCGTCGTCCAGCGAGGCGTTGAGCAGATCCTCGATCCGCTGCACCCGATACGCCAGGGTGTTGATGTGCACGTGCAGCTGACGACCGGCGGCGCGCTGATTCCAGCGCTGGGCCACGAGAGCCTCCAGGGTGGGTAGCAATGGGGTGCGATGGCGCTGGGCGTAGGTCAGGATCGGTCCCAGGGTCTCTTCCACAAAGCGGCGCAGCACATCGGGGTCCCGAACTTCCAGCAGCAAGCGGAGGGCACCGAGGGAGCGATACGAGGTTACCTGCCCGGCTCCGCCGGCCCGACGAGAAAGCCGGAGCGCTTGGCGCGCTTCCTCGTGGGCACGGGCCAGCTCCGAGGCGGAGGTCGCCAGGTTGCCCATGCCGACCGAGAAGCAGAGCCGTCGTCCCAATCCCTGGGCCAGCGCCAGGATGGCCCGGGAGAACTCCTCCAGCCCGGCCGGAGACGGCTCGGCGGAGCCGTTCTTGGGAGTCGGGAGATGCGCCGGGATCAGGAGCACCGAGTAGGTGGCCCGAGCCACCACCAGGGAACCGGGGAACCGGCGCTGAGTCAACTCGTTGAGATCCCGCTGGAGCCGCTCCTGGAGGGGCTGGCCCTGGAATTTGCCGAGGGTGCGCTCGTCGTCCGGCTCCAGCACCAGCACCCAGGCCTGCTCGGGGATTCGGTAGCCGAGCCGCTCCGCCCTGACGGCCAGACGGGCGATGTCCTCCGGGCTCTGCCCCGGGGTCAGCAGCCCCTCGAGCAAATCGCCCCGCAGCCGCCGCTCCACCTCGGCGGCGGCCCTCTCCTTGAGCAGCTCCAGAGCCACCACGGTGGCCCCGTGCTCCAAGGCCCGGCGCTTGCCAGCGCCAGCATTTGCCACCGTGCCTTCGACCGCCAGCACCGCCACCAGCTCCTCGCCCGCGCGCACCGGGGTCAGGATGAGGTCCAGGCGGGGACGGCCCAGGCTGATCCCGACCGGCTCGGTCGAGCCGGGATTGGTGAGCACGGGCGGGATCAGGAGTCGGCGGGCTGCGAGGCCCGGCCCCGCCCCGTGCTCCAGATGAAAACCAAGCGGATCGTAGAGTCCGACCTCGCCCCCGGCCAAGCCGGCGATGGCGTCCAGGATCTTCGGCAGACCGGCGCCGGAGAGTGCCAGCTCGGTGAAGCGCTCGTGCACGGTCTGGGAGAGCTGAATTTCGACCAGCTGCAGCTCCAGCCGGTGTTGCAGCTCGCTGCGCTCCAAAACCCCCGCCAGGGCACCGGCGATGGCGGAGAGGACGGCCAGCTCGTCCGAGTGGAACTCCCGGTGTTCGACCGTCTGGACGTTGAGGACTCCGACCATGCGAGGACCGGCCAGGATGGGGACCGACAGCATCGAAGTGAAGCGCTCCTCGTCTAGCCCCTCGATCCACTGGAAGTGGGGGTCGGTCGCCACATCGGCGACCGAGAGGGGCTCGCGGGAGGCCGCCACCGCTCCAGTGATCCCTTCCTCGGGCGCCAGTACCACCTTGCCGACGGCCGCCTGGTTGAGCCCGTTGG
The DNA here is from genome assembly GCA_035533655.1 of Candidatus Acidiferrales bacterium. Lineage (GTDB taxonomy): Bacteria > Chloroflexota > Dormibacteria > Aeolococcales > Bog-877 > Bog-877. Next base: position 6,008 of record DATLTJ010000031.1, read on the forward strand.
TGGCCGTCAGCACCAAGCCGGCACGAGCCTGGTCGTACAGGTACAGAGCGCAGACATCGGCCTCCAGGACGCCGGTGGTCTCGCGGAGCACCAGCGAGAGGAGCTCGTCGCGCTCCATGGTGGAGGCCGCCTCGACCGCCAGCTTCTGCAGGTAGAGGAGTTCTCTGAGCTCCCGCTCGCGGGCGGCTCCCGACGGGTCGATGGCGGCCACCTCAGCCGTCTTCCGCGGCCTCGACCCCGGAGCCGGGCCGACGGACGGCTCCGGATCGACCCCCGTGCTTCGCCAACAGGGCGATCGGGCCGATCTCCGCCCACGGATCCAGGCTCTTGATCATGTCGATCACCGTCAGCGCGGCTACGCTGACAGCGGTCAGCGCCTCCATCTCGACGCCGGTGGTGCCGTGGCAGCGAACGGTCGCCCGCAGTTGAACTCGGTCGGGCTCCCTGGCCAGCTGGGCGTCGACGGCCACATGGGTCAGGGTGAGCGGATGGCAGAGGGGGATCAGCTCCGGAGTGCGCTTGGCGCCCATGATTCCTGCCAACCGAGCCACCTCGAGGACGTCCCCCTTGGTGACGGCGCCGTCGGCGATGGCCGCCCAGGCGGCCGGGTTCAGCCGCACCTCACCCTGGGCGGTCGCCTCACGGTCGGTGCTGGGCCGATTGCCGACGTCCACCATCCTCACCTTCCCCCGCGCGTCCAGATGGCTGAGCCCGGGATCACTCTTATCGGTCATGAGCTCGCCGCGCAGGCGTTGACCCCATTGGCTACTTTCCCGCCACCGAAGCTCACCCCCACGATCAGATCGTTGGGACGGGCGGCCTCGCAGGAAAAGGTGAGGGATCTGCCGACGTCGATCAGTCCCAGGAAGAAGGAGGGGTGGAACCCCCGGGCCAGCGCCTGGGGAATCAGCGAGGGAAGGGTCATCTGGCCGATCGCCAGATTGGAGAACTTGAGAACGATCGTCGGCTTGCCCAGACCCCCGAAGACGACCGGCCCACTGATGACCAACGGGCGGTTGAGGATGGTGGTCTCTCCGCTCACCACCACCTGGCCTTGGAGCACGTGCACCTCCAGCTGCGAGAGGCCGTCGTAGGTGCTGAGGGTGTCCGCGAGCAGGCCGGTCGCCTCGGCGTCGGTAAGTTGCAGCAGAGCCACCGGCTGCCCATTGGTGAGCGCTGCGGCGACGGCCTTGCCCGCGCTCAGCTGGAGGGCCGCGGGCAGCGCAGCTGTCACCGGGGGGTAGTCGGGAGGGGTGGTCCAGAGGTGGATTGCGTAAACCACCAGGGCCACCACCACGACCACCGGGAGGAGGCAGCCCAGACAATTGAGGGTGCAGCCGCGCCGGAAGGCCCCGAGCACCTCAGCTGACCTGGCCCGGGCCGGACTGCCAAGCGTCGAAGGCCCGCCGGTGGGAGGCGAACACCAGCTCCGGGAGGTGCTCGGGATCGAAGCAGCCCAGCTCGGGCGCCTCGGGGGTGGGACTGGGCTCGCCGACGGTCAGCCGACCCCGGTAAGCCAGTACCACCAGACCACCCTCCTCGGTCACCACGTGAAAGACCCCGGCGAGCCCTTCGACCTCGGCTTCGCAGCCGGTCTCCTCGCGGCACTCGCGGGCCGCTCCGAAGGCCGGGTCCTCCTCGTCATCGACGTAGCCGCCCGGGAAGGCCCAGCCGCCCCGGCCAGGGGAGATCCCCCGGCGGATCACCAGGAGACGGCCCTCGGGGTCGCTGGCCATAAGAGCCGTCGCCACCTTCGGTCCCCTCCAGGCCACGAAGTCACACCGGGGGCAGGCAGGCAGGTCTCGGCCCTCGAGCTGGCGCGGCTCGAGGGCCGCCCCGCAGCTGGGGCAAAAGCGGAACTCGGTCTTCATTGGTCCCGACCGGGCCCGGTCATCGCTGCCACCTCCTCCCGACCAGGTTGCGCCGATGGCCCTTCGCCTGAGTGCATGGAGCGGCGGATAACGCCGCCGCGGCCTTCAGATGATACGGGGCCAGATGCCGAACTCCGAAGCGGCTAAGGGTCGGTGAGGCGCCGCAGGTGGTCTTGATTCCAGTCCAATGGAGCATTCAGCGACCCCGTGCCGCGGGAGATCGCCCGACCCCCGAAGCGACCCCGGAGACCGTCCAGCGCCAAGTCCAGGCGCGCGCCGCGGTCACCAACCTGCTCGAACAGGCTCATCTGACGAGCCTCGCTCAGACCTTCGGCACCGACCCCGAGCAACCGCACCGCCTGGCCTTCGCTCCAGGTCTCGCCGAAGAGCTCCAGGGCGCCTGCCTGAAGCTCCAGGTCGGCATAGGTCGGCTCCAGCAGGTGACGGCGTCGGGTGATCGTTTCGAAGTTCGCGAAGCGCATTTTGATCGCCACCGCCTGGGAGATCAGCGAGGCGGCCCGGAGCCGTTTGCCCACTCCGGCCGAGAGCGCGGCGATCCGGGCCTCCAGCTCCGCTCTCGAGACGAGATCCTCGGCGTAGGTTTCCTCGCGGCTGACCGATTTGGGGATCCCGGGCAACGTGACTCGAGACTGGTCCACCCCGCGGGCGCGCAGCTGCAGCGCTCCGGCGTTTGGTCCGAGGGTCTCCTGGAGCAGGGTGGTCGGTGCCGCCACCAGCTTGCCCAGGGTGTCGATGCCCAGGAGTCGCAGCTTGGCAGTCGTCTTGGGACCGGCTCCGGGCAGCCGCTCCACCGCCAACGGGGCGAGGAATTGGGCCTCCTCGCCCGGGGGTACGACCACCCTGCCGCGCGGCTTGCGCAGATCCGACGCCACCTTCGCCACCACTTTGGTGGTGGCGACCCCGACCGAGCAGGGAAGGCCCAGCTCGGCTTCGAGGCGGGCGGTGATGGCCAGCGCGGCCGCCTGGCCGCCCCCGCTCAGCGACTCGGTGCCGGTCAGGTCGAGAAAAGCCTCGTCCAGCGATCCCGGCTCGACCAGAGGGGTGTATTCCGCGAAGATCGAGAAGACCCGCTGGGAGATCCGGGCGTACTCGGCAATATCAACCGGCAGGACGATCAGCCCGGGACAGAGGTTGAGGGCCCGGCCCAGCGGCAAGGCCGAGCGAACCCCAAATCGGCGCGCCTCGTACGAGGCGGCCGCGACCACCCCCCGGCCGGGATCCCGCTGATCGCCCGGGTGCGACTCGTGGCCGCCGCCGACGACCACCGGCTGGCCGGCCAGCTCCGGCCGGCGGAGCAACTCGCAGGAGACAAAGAAGGCGTCCAGGTCCACGTGCAGGATCGTTCGCGTCCTCGCCATCCGCGGGCACCCCCGGGGGTCAGACCCCCCTAGCGAAGGTCCGGGCCGCCAGCGCCTGGACCGGTTCCAGCTGGTCTCTGACCCACTCCCGCTCCGCGAGCCGGAGTGCCTCCAGCTCGGCCAGCACCTCGTCGAGGATGGCGGCGCGCGCGACTGTCCGGGGCTCGCCGATGCGCCGCTTGAATTCGGCTCCCTCGGCCTTCAGGCTTCGGGGCGAGATGGTGATCCGGAGGGGAATCCCGCGCAGATCGGCGTCGGCGAACTTGACCCCGGGGCTGACCTCCCGATCGTCGTAGAGGACCTCGACCCCAGCCTCCGCCAGATCCCGGTAGGTGGCCTCGGCCAACAGGGTGACCTCCTCCTCCTGGCCCACCGAGACCAGCGCCACCTCGTACGGGGCCACCCCGATCGGCAGGGTCAGGCCCCGGTCATCGTGGTGCTCCTCGGCGACGCACGACAAGAGCCGACCCAGCCCGATCCCGTAAGAGCCCATCACCACCGGCAGTTGCTGGCCCGCCTCGTCGTTGTAGAAGGCCCCCAGCGCCACGCTGTACTGGGTGCCCAATTGGAAGATATTGCCGTACTCGATGCCCCGCCCGAGCCGCAACGGGGCACCGCAGTTGCCGCACGGGTCCCCGGTGGTGGCCGAGGCCACCCGGGCCACCGAATCCACCCGGCAGTCACGGGCGAGGTTGAAGTTGCGAAGGTGCCAGCCCTCGCGATTGGCCCCGGTTACCAGATTGCGCCGGCGAGTGATCGCCTCGTCGGCCACCACGATCGCGGCATCTGCCGCGAGCCCCCGCGGTGACATGTACCCGGGCACTCCCCCAGCCCGCTCCACCTCCTCCGGAGTCGAGGGGCGGAGGTCGATGGCGCCGGTGGCGTTGCGCAGCTGGGCCAGATTGACCTCCGAGGGTCCTGGCACCAGGGCCAGGACCAGCCGCGGGGGCTGGCCCCGCTGGAGCTCCGCCATGAAGGCGACCGACTTGGCGACCCGGGAAGGGTCTACCTTGAGAAACTCCGAGATCTCGGCGACCGTCGCCGCTCCGGGCGTCTCCACCTCCTCCAGCTCGCCTTCGGGCTCGGTCTCAGGCTGGGGGAGCGCGGTCTCCGCGACCTCCTGGTTGGCGGCGTAGCCACAGCTGTCACACAACACCAGGGTGTCCTCACCGACCTCGGTCAGGTACATGAACTCGTGGGCCAGGTGACCCCCGTGGACCCCGACATCGCTGAGCACCGCCACCACCGGGACTCCCGCCCGGGCGGCGATCTTGAAGTAAGCGTGGAAGTGGGCGATGTAGGCGCGGTCCAGCCCGGCCTGATCGCGATCCAGGGAATAGGAGTCCTTCATGGTGAACTCCCTCGTCCGCAGCAGCCCGCCCCGCGCCCGGGGCTCGTCGCGGAACTTAGTCTGGAGTTGGTAGACGATCCGGGGCAGGTCCCGGTACGAGCTAACGTTGGCAGCGGTCAGGTCGGCGACCACCTCCTCGTGGGAGAGGGCGAGCGCCATATCCCGGCCGCGCCGGTCGTGGAAGCGGAGCAGAACCTGGTCAATATGATCCCAGCGCCCGCTCTGCTTCCACAGGTCCCCGGGGTGGACGACCGGCATGGAGAGTTCCTGGCCGCCCAGGGCGTTCATCTCCTCCCGGAGGATCCGGCGCAGCTTCTGCTCGGTTCGCCAACCCATTGGCAGATAGCTGTAGATGCCGGTCGCCAGCTGTTGAATGAAACCCGCCCGCAGCAGCAACTGGTGAGAGATCAGCTCCTCGGTGGGGGCGCTGCGGCGGGTGGCGCCGAATAGCGCGCTAACTCGCATCGGTCAAGTGTACGAAGCGGTCTCGCCGCCTCCGAGAGGGTGTCGATAGCGCCTCAGCTCACTCCAACAGGGTCAGTAAATCCCCCCACCGGGCCAGCTGTTCCGCGCCCTCGCGACGAGCCCTCGCCCCCGGCGCCAGGATCGCCCTCATCCCGGCCGCCGTGGCGCCTTCGATGTCCGCCTCCCACTCGTCCCCTAGGAACCACACCGATCGTGCCGGCAGCCCGAGCCGCTTCAGCATCTCCGCGAAGATTCTCGGGTCCGGCTTGCGCCAGCCGATCTCGCTCGAGAAGAGGACGGCGTCGAAGTACCGGCGCAGCTGGAACCGCTCCAGCTGCTCGTGCATCAACTGGGGCGGGAAGGGAGCGTTGGAACAGAGCGCGAGGCGCAGGCCCCGCTCCTTCAGGGTAGCCAGGACCTCACGGGCTGGCTCAATCGGCGCCACCCCTTCCACCCAGGCGCGCTGCAGGACCGTCCCCACCCGGTCGCTGACCTCCCGACTGGGCCAGGCTCCCAGCAGCTGATGCATGGCTTCGCGGTGGATGACTTCGAACTCGACCTCCCGCCACGGGTCCGCCCGCTGACCCGCGTCGATCCTTTGGTCCACCAGCCGATCGAGGGCCAGGGCAAATTCCCCCGGCGTCCCGTTCCACCCGCTCTCGGCAAGGGGCAGCTCTTGGGCCAGGCTCACCCCGGCGGCCGCGATGGCCGTTTCCGGCCTGGTGAAGTCGACCAGAGTGCGCCCGTAGTCGAAGCAGATCCCGGCCGGACGATCCGCCGAGGTCACCCTCCGGATCCAGCCTCCGGAGATCGCCCGCCACCGCGGGGTCGCCGGCGGCGGCGACGCCGGCGTTCGGCTCCGCCGCCAGCCGCCGCGGCGGCTGGCGGCGGGGGCGCTCCGGGGCCGGGACGCCGACCCTGGCCACTGGCTTGGGGCTGCTGGGCCACAGGAGCACCCGCCGGCCGGCGGCGCCGGCGGCGGCGGCTCGGGGTGGAAGCCGGTCGGGTGGGGCTGAACTTGGCCAGGAGCCCTTCCTGGTGCTGGGGATCCCAGCTCCCACTTCCGATCTCTCCATACGCGGTCACCCGGGCGTCAAACTCGGCCATGAATTCCTGAAGCGGGCGCTTCTCCTTGACCGCATTGGTGATCTGCTTCTCGGCCCAAGGCTGGTAGTGAGGGGATTCTGGGTTGAGGAACTCGGGGGGCCGGCCACCTTCGCGCCCCTTCTCGTCCCGGGCCGCGGTCGGCGCCTCATCAGGCTGGTCCACCGGGCGAGTATAGGTTGGGTCCTCGGCGCCCTAGCTCTCCACCGGCTCGGCCGCAGCTTCGGGGTCGGGCCTGCCTGAACCGGCCTTCCTCCGGTTCACTCTCAACGCTAGGGTCCCGTTGGTGATGATCGCGGTGCGCGGCGCCCGCTTCGCCACCTGGGTGTCGTGGGTGACCACCACCAGGGTCATGCCGCGCTCCTTCCAGAGCCTCTCCATGAGGGCGACGATCTCCCCCCTGGTGACCTCGTCGAGGTTGCCGGTCGGTTCGTCGGCCAAGATCACCTTGGGCGCCTTGACCAGAGCCCGGGCGATCGCGACCCGCTGCTGCTCCCCGCCGGAGAGCTCCGCTGGGAAGTGACCGGCCCGATCGGCCAGTCCCACATCCGCCAGGGCGGCAACCGAGCGAGCTCGCCGGGGGGCCGTCGGGATCTTGAGGGGGACCAAGGCCGCCTCCACATTTTCAGCCGCCGTCAAAGTCGGCATCAGGTTGTAGTTCTGGAAGACGAACCCAAAGTTCTGGGCCCGCACGTCCACCAGTTGCGACTCGGCCAGTGCGCCCAGGTCGTGGCCGTCGAAGACGACGCTCCCGCTGGTCGGCCGGTCGAGCCCGCCGAGGAGGAGGAGGAGGGTGGTCTTGCCGTGGCCGGTGGGTCCCTGGACGGTCAGGAACTCGCCGTCCTGGAGCACCAGACTGATGTCCTTGAGTACGGTGACCTTGCCCCGCCCCTTGGGATAGACGCGGGAGAGCTTCTTCAGTTCGTACATCAGCTCACTCCACCCGCCGGAGCGCCTCGGCCGGCTGCAGGCGGGCGGCGCGCCACCCGCCCAGGATGCCGGCGAGCAGGCCGCCGGCGACCGCCAGGGCGACCGCCAGCCCGAAGATCCCCAGGCTGAGGGGCGCGGTCAGGTGAAGGGGGATGGTGTGGGTGGCCGGCGCAAAGGTGTGGGTGAACGACTGGTGGGAGGCACCGGTGCCAGTTCCCGATCCACCCCCAAACCCGCCTCGGCCACCCGGCCCAAACGCGCCCGCAGCACCGGACCCGAGCCCGGTCGCCCCGACCGTCGCGGTCAGGGTGGGGGCGACCTTGGTGACCAGGAACGCACCCAGCACTCCGAGCCCGATCCCCAGAGCGCCGCCGATCACCCCCTGGACGACCGACTCGCCCAGCACCTGACCGACGATCCGGCGGCTGTGCCAGCCTATCGCCTTGAGGGTGCCGAACTCCCGCACCCGCCGATTCACCGAGGCGGTGGTGAGCAGCGCCGCGAGCACGAAGGCGGCCAGCAACACGAGCACCGCCAGCCAGACCCCCAGCGAATCGACCAGGCTGGCGGCGGTGCTGATCGAACCGGTGACCTGACTGGCGAGATCCGCAGCGGTCGTGACCGTGGCCTTGGGCAGCAGGTGCTGAATTTTGGTCTGGACCGCCGAGATATCCGACGCACTGGCGGCGGTGACGTAGATCGTGTTCACCTTGCCGGCATCGCTGGCCAATTTCTGGGCCTCGCTGAGCGGCAGGTAGATGTCCTCCACCGAAGCGGTCGCCGAGGTTGAGACGAGCCCCAGCACCGTGAGTTTGGTGCCGGCGACAGTGACGGTGGACCCGGCCTTGAGCTTGTTCTGCTTGGCGTAACTGCTGTTGACCAGGGCGAGCAGCTGGTCGCTGGAGGACGAGCTCTGCTGCACCCGCTTGAACCAGCTGGAGACCACCTTGGTGCCGGAGGTCAGGCTGGAGGAGCTCAGGGGACCCAGCCCGGGGTCGTCGGCGTTGACGCCGCCAACCGTGAAGGTCGAGACGCTGAACGGCGTTGTCGACGCGGAGCTGGAGCTGGAGCTGGGCGCTCCTCCGCTGAAGGTCCCGGTGATGTGGATCGAGCTCAGGTTGAGGGCTCCCGTCGCGCCGGCAACCCCCTTCAGCTTGGAGATGGAGGCGACGTCCGTTTCGGCGATCGTCGTGAGCCCCGCCGCGGAGCTGAGCCGATCTCGGCTGAAGGGCTGCCCCGGCGCGCTGTGAGTTGACGCGCCGCCGCGGAAGTGGATGCCCCCAGCACTTCCCGGGGTGGCCGTCTTGGTGACCGAGATGTCGGTCCCGACGCCATAGAGGGAGTGGAGGACCTGGGCCTGCGCGGTTTTCACCCCGGAGGCAGCCGCGGTTACGGTGATAACCAGGCCGACGCCGAGCGCCAGCCCAATCGCCACCACGCTGGCCGAGCGCGCCCGGCGGCGCAGTTCGCGTCCCAAGTAGCGGAAGTACAAACAGGCTCCTGGTATTGGATCTCGGCGCCATCCGCCAGACCCGAAGTACAGCCGCTGCGACTGAGAGTGACCTCGGGAGGGGCTGAGAGTTGGCTGTGCCAGTCGAGTTCCGCCCCAGCCGGGCCGGGTCACTACCTTTGGGGCCAGGGGCCCGAGGTGAGGCCCACCGCCCAGCACAGGAGGTGAATTCGTGGACACGCTCGTGGCGAACGGGCTCTGGCAGATCGACACCCTCCTGGGCGGCTGGGAGAACGTCAACTCGGTCTTCCTGATCGAGGCGGACCAGCCCTGCCTGGTCGAGACCGGACCCCAGCGAGACGTCGATCAGGTCCTCGAGGGACTAAGTCGCCACGGGCTCGGGCCTGACGACCTGGCCTGGGTTGTCCTCACCCACATCCACCTCGATCACGCGGGCGCGGTGGGCGAGATCGCCCAGCGGTACCCCGGGGCCAAGATCGTCTGCCACCCCAAGGGGCTGCGCCATCTGGCCGACCCCGACCGGCTGATCGCCGCCGCGGCCCAGGTCTATGGTGCCAAGCTCGATTCGCTCTACGGACGGATGACCGCAGTCGACCCCGACCGGCTGGTCGCCGCCGAAGACGGCGGTCGGATCGACCTCGGCCAGGGCCGAGAGCTGGTGCTGGTCAATTCACCTGGCCACGCCAAGCACCACATCGGGGTGTTGGAGGCCGACTCCGGGGTGCTGCTGGTCGGGGACGCGGTGGGAGTCAAGCTGCCGGGAGCCGGTCCCCTCCGCCCGGCCACCCCACCCGATGACTTCGATTTGGAGCTGGCAGTCGGCTCACTTCACAAGTTCCTAGTGCTGCAGCCCCAGCAGCTGATCCTGACTCACTACGGCTCCGCTGGCCCGCCGGAGGAGGTCCTGCGGGAGGCCGAGGAGAAGCTCCGCACCTGGGCCACGATCGCCCAGGACGCCTACCGAGAGCAGCCTCAGCTCGATCACATCGAGCAGGCGCTGCAGGACCGGCTGGAGACCACCGGGGAGGGCGACCCCGAGCGGGGCCTGGCCGCCGACACGCTGAACGGCCTTCACTCTAATGCGGCCGGACTTTTTGGATGGCTGGAACGAAAGGCGCGATCTCAGCCGGAACTGGGCTGAGCTGGCTTCCGGCCCCAGCCCCAACGGACCCCACGCGGACCGATCAACCGGACCAGATGTGCGTTTGAGGTTGCGGGCGGTCGAGTTGGTGAATACAATGCGCGTGATCGCCCGGCTCTGGAGTTCGGGCTCTACTTCCAGCGGAGGGGCACCAAGATGGCCGTTACCGGCTTTTGCATGAAGTGCAAGACGGCGCGGGAGATTTCGAACCCCCAGCCAACGCAACTAAAGAACGGCAAGCCGGCTACCACCGGTACCTGCCCCGTCTGCGGAACGAAGATCTTCAAGATCGGGAAGGCGGCCTGAGGGCCCTCTCACTCGGCCCGGGCCTCGCCTCGGCGAGGGTCCGGCGCTGGTGAGCCCGACAGACGATCTGGCGTCGGCCATCCATAGCCGGGAGCGAGCTCTGGTAGACACGCTCACCCGCTGGGTGGCCATCCCTTCGATCAGCACCGGCACGGAGCACACCGCGGAGGTGCGCCGCTCAGCGGAGTTTCTGCGCCAGGAGGCGCTGGAGGCCGGGTTCACCGTCGCCGAGGTCTGGGCCACGGCGGGTCACCCGGCCGTTTTTGCCGAACGAATCGAGGACCTGAGCCTGCCCACCGTCCTGGTTTACGGCCACCACGACGTTCAGCCGGTCGATCCGGTCGTGGAATGGGAGAAAGCGCCCTTTGAGGCGCTGGAGAAAGACGGACAGCTCCTAGGCCGCGGCACGGCCGATGACAAGGGCCACCTGGTGATGCACCTGGAGGCGCTCCGCGGCTACCTCCAGGCCCGGGGCAAACTCCCCATCAACCTCAAGCTGATCGCGGAAGGCGAGGAGGAGGACGGGTCCGAACACTTCCAACAGCTGCTGATTGATCACCGGGACCAATTGCAGGCCGATGTCGCGGTGATCTCTGACACGGGGATGCCGGCGGAGAACCTGCCCGCGTTGACGGTCAGCCTCCGGGGTCTCGCCTACTGGGAGCTACGCGTCGAGACGGCCTCGACCGACCTGCATTCGGGGGTCTACGGGGGAGCCGTCCTCAACCCGATCACGGTTCTCGCCGAGATGGTGGCCAAGCTGCACGACGCCGACGGCCGGATCGCCGTACCTGGTTTCTACGACGACGTGGTAGCGCCCAGCCAGGCGGAGCGGGCGGAGATCGCAGCTGTCCCCTTCGATGAGCGGGAGTTCGCCGCTCAGGCGAACGTGGTCCTCGGCGGGGAATCCGGTTTCACCACAGCGGAGCGACGGACCGTCCGTCCCACCATGGAACTCTGTGGAATTTGGGGCGGCTACCAAGGCGAGGGCTCCAAGACGGTGATCCCAGCGAGGGCCGCCGCCAAGCTGTCCACCCGGATGGTGCCCAACCAAGCGGCCGAACGGGTTACCGAGGTCGTCGAGGCGTTCCTGCGCCACATCACCCCTCCGGGCGTTCGAATCGAGTTCGAGATGATCTCGAACGGCCGCTGGGTGGTCAGCCCGACGCAAAATCCGGCGGTGGGCGCCGCCGCTGACGTTCTGGCGGAGGTGTGGGGAGAAAAGACGCGGTACATCCGAGAGGGAGGCAGCATCCCGCCGGTGGTGTCGATCGCTGAAGAGCTCGCCGTACCCTGCGTGTTGCTTGGAGTAGGGCTGCCCGGGGATCGCATCCACGCCCCCAACGAACGGGTGGTCCTGAACCAGCTCTTCCGCGGGATGCAGGCGGTGGGACGACTCTGGGAGCGCTACGGCGAGATGGGTAAGGCCGGCCTTAGTGCGCCGCCGGAGTCACCAGCTCCGGGACCTCCAGTGTGAAGTCTGATGCCGGCCGCTGGGTGAACAGCACGATCTGATCCCCGGGTTCGAGCGGCGTGTCAGGAGGTATCTCCCGGCCGTCGCGCACGATCAGGAGCAGCCGCTCCGCCGCCAGGTCGGTGATCTCGCCCGCCTTTCTCCCGACCGCCTGACCCACCGGCACCGTCACCCGCACCAGCGAGGCCTCGCTCCCACCCATCGGGATCTGGAGCACGTCTCCGTGGCTGGCGAGCCCGCTCTCGATCACTCCCAGGATCAGTTCGGTCGCCGACACCGCCACGTCCACGCCCAGCTGGTGAAAGAGCTGCACGTTGCGGGGGTTGTTGACGCGGGCGATCGTCCGAGGTACCCGGAACTGGCGCTTAGCCAGCTGGCAGGCGATCAGATTGTCCTCGTCGTCACCGGTCACCGCCGCCACCACATCAGCCCGCTCGATGCCGCTGGAGGCGAGAAAGGCCATCTCGTCGCCGTCACCGACCAAGATTGAGCAACTCCCGAGCTGAGCCGCGACCAGCGCCGCCCTCCCGGGTTCCTTCTCGATCAGAGCCACCTCGTACCCGCCTTCGAGGAGATGGCGGCTCAGATAGAAGCCGACCTTGCCGGCCCCGACCACGATGATGTAGGCGGGCCTCTCAGGCACCTCCCGATGCCCCCGATGCGGCCACCGCATGGCGCGCCCGATCGGCTTCGTCCGGACCGCTCTCGAAGAAGGTCCGGGCGATCGCCGCGCCCACCACCGTCGGGCAGAAGGTGTAGAGCCCGATCTCCCGGTAGACTCGCTCGCGGATCGGATCGTAGATCCTGGTCATGACCCGGGGAATCTTGAAAATCTCCCTGGCGACCTGGGCCGCCATGATGTTGCGGTTGTCCCCGTTGGTGACCGAGATGAAGCAGTCGGCCTTGTCAGCGCCGGCCTGCTCCAGGATCTCCTGATCGATGCCAGTTCCCAGTACAACCTGGCCAGGGAAGTTCTCACCGAGCCGATCGAAGGCCCGCCGGGAGATATCGATGATGGCCACCTCGTGGCCTTCGCTGGCCAGGTCTCGGGCCAACGTGGACCCCACCCGGCCGCAACCGACGATCACGACCTTCACGGCCGCGAGTATATCCCCGATCGGAGAGGCGGTTTTGCGCTTCTCTGCGTCATTGCTGGCGCTTGCTCGGTCACCGAGCCTTGGGCCGTTCAATAAGGGGGACCATCCCGGAGGGGGATCGGTCCATCGGCGACCCGTGCCCGCTCCGAAAGCTGCAGCGTGCGCTCGAAGGCAGACCAGTGCCGCTCGAAGCGGCGACAATGGCTCTCGATGACCTCGAGGATCTTCCGCTCCCGGCCAGCCGGCGCGCCGACCGCCGAGCGGGCCGGAATACTTTGGCCGCGCCGGATCGTGGTTCCCGTTCGCGGTGATCCGGCTGACGAGGACGCCCTCAAAGCCGCCTGTCGGCTGGCCCGGCCGGCCAAGGCGGACATTCTGGTGATCACGGTGCTCGAAGTGGCGCGCAACCTGCCGCTCTCCGCCAGCCTCGGCGATGAACTGGGTCGGGCTGAGGAGGTGCTGGTCGGCATGGAGGCGGTCGGCTTGAGCCTTGCGTCTAAGGTCCAGACCACCGTGCTCCAGGCCCGGGAGGCAGGACCAGCGATCATTGACGAGGCGCAGCGATGGGAGGCTGACCTGATGGTCGTCGGTCTTGGCACCAAGGCCAGATTCGGCGAGTTCACCCTGGGGCGGACTGGCACCGAGTTACTCAATCACGCCCACTGCCGCCTGATCCTGATCCGCGCTGCCTTGCCCGAGAAAATGTTTCCGGTGCGGACCGAAATCTCCTGATCTGACTCGGACTGGAGGGAAGCCAGTCCCCTGGGGCCGGGTGAGGACCTGAGGAACGAAGCCCGGGCCCGAACCAGGTGACCGGGATCGCCCACCGCGCAGAACTCCCGAATCGAGTCTAGGGCCAGAGCGGGAATCCCCACGTCGACCGTCTCCACCCCGAGCCGGGCCGCGGTCATCGGTCCGAGGATCGAGCCGCCGCGGACATCCCCTCGGCTGACGTAGGGCGGGAACGGGGTCCCCGAGGACCGACAGTCCGCCACGAAGGCTGCCGCTCCCACTGCTCCGGTGGCGTAGCGCAGGCTGGAGTTGCGAAGTGCGCCCCCATTGACCTCGACCCGCAACTGCCGCTAACTCAGATTGCTGGCGTTCGGCTGAGGTCGGATCCGCAGGTTTGGGTTGTCGGTGTGTGCACCCCCCAGTCGGAACACGGCGCCGCCGGCGATCTGGTTGGGGGGGCAGAAGATCGGGGTGCCTCCTCGGATCAGGTAGTGGCGTCCACCGGGTGACCAGCTGGCCGAGCCTTTGACCTGGGTGGGGCCGGCCCGTTCCAGCATCCGGGCCGCCGCGACTCACGCGTGGAAGGAGTCGCCGAGGCATCGCTGAACCGGATCAGCCTGTCGGCTTCCACGTGGGAGTTGACTTCGGTCGCCCGAGGCTACTTTCCAAAGGAGCGTTTGCCCCTGGAACGGTCAGCGCCCTGCGCGGTCACGAACGCGCCGCCGCCGGATCCAGCTCCAGACCAACCACCCGAGGACTCCGACAACCGCGACCGCGACCGCTATCAGAAAGGCTCGGCCGCCGACCCGCAGGATGTCGTGGTAGTGAGCGCCGACCAGGTCTCCGATGGACAGCACCGTGATGCACCAGAGGAGTGAGCCACCAACCATGGCGGGGTAGAACACCCTGGGAGGAATCCCCGCGATCCCGGCGGCGTAGGAGGCGACGTTGCGCGCGATCGGGAGCACCCGCGTGAGGAAGACGCCGACCCCTCCTCGGCGGCGCATCCAGCTCTCGGCACTCTCCAGCCGCTCCCCCTTGATCCCCACCCGCGCGGCGATTCTGGCAACCACCGGTCTTCCCAGACGAAGGCCCAGGTTGTAGGAAATGGTGGAACCGATGACGGCGCCCACCGCGGCACAAGCCATCGCGGGTGCCAGCTGGACTGTCCCCTCGTGGGCGAGGAATCCCACGGTGAGCAGCACGGCCTCGTCCGGGAGCGGAACGCCCACCGATTCGGCGGCCAGCCAGAACAGGAGAAAGCCATAGACGCCGACCGCCGGCAGGTGGGTCAGCTGGAAGAGAATGTGGCTCAGGTTGGCCTACCGCCGCACGCCTGGGTCGCCCGGCCGGACCGCTACTCCTCCTCGAGGTCGCCGGGTGGGGCCACGCCGGCGATCGATCCCACCAGGTCCCCATCATCGAGGCGCATCAGGATCACTCCACGAGTCTGGCGGCTGGAGATCCTGACCCCTTCCAGGGGAATGCGGATGATCTGACCGCGGGTGCTGATCAGCATCAGCTCATCGGAGAGATCCTCAACGATCTTCATCCCCACGATCTCCCCGACCTTGGAGATGGCGTGCTGGTCAAGGGTATACACCCCCTGGATGGCCCGGCTCTTGACCGGGTAATTGTCCACCGGGGTCAACTTTCCAAAGCCGTTCTGCGTGACCACCAGCACGTGGCTCTCCGGCCGCACGATGTCCGCGCCCGCTACCAGGTCATTCCCGCGCAACCGGACCGCGGTCACCCCCATGGTGTCTCGACCCATCGGGCGCACCTGCTTCTCGCTGAAACGCAGCGCCTTGCCTTGGCGGGTGACCAGCAGGATCTGGTCGCCGCCGGTGCTGATCCGCACCCAGTTGAGCTCGTCGCCGTCGCTGAGGTTCATGGCGATCAGGCCATTGCGGCGCACCGAAGCGTAGGCCGCGGCGGGTGTTTTCTTAATGTGCCCCCGCAGCGTCACCATGACCATGTAGGTCTCGTCGGAGTAGGCGTCGACCGAAAGCATCGACGTCACCCGCTCCCCCTGGTCCAACTCCACCAGGTTGATCACCGCCGTGCCCTTAGCTTGGCGCGAGACGTCCGGTACCTCATGAGTGCGCAAGCGAAAAACCCTGCCCCTGTTGGTGAAAAAGAGCATGTCAGAGTGGGTCGAGGCCACCTGGAGATGCTCCACGTAGTCCTCCTCGCCAACACGCTTAGCGCCCATGACGCCCTTACCTCCGCGCTGCTGCTGGCGATAGTCGGTGGTCGGGGTGCGCTTGATGTATCCACGGTGGGTGAGCGTGACTACCACCTGCTCGCGGGGGATCAAATCCTCTTCGTTGAGCTCGATCTCGCCGTACGTGATCTCGGTCCGACGCTCGTCACCAAACTTCTTGCGCAGCCCCAGGATCTCCTCGCGCACGACTCCCATCAGCCGTTCCCGAGTCTCGAGGATCCCCTCCAAAGCTACGATGCGCTCCATCAATTCCGCGTGTTCCGCCTCCAGCTTGTCGCGCTCCAGCCGGGTCAGCCGGCCCAGGCGCATGTCGACGATCGCCTTGCTCTGCCTGTCACTGAGGGAGAACCGCTCCTCCAGCTGCCGCTGCGCGGTGGCCTCGTCGGGAGCGGCCCGGATCAGCTTGATCACCTCGTCGAGGTTCTGGAGGCAGATGCGCAACCCTTCGACAATGTGAGCCCGCTCCCGGGCGCGCTCCAGATCGTGACGGGTGCGCCGCTCGACCACGTTGCGGCGATACTCCAAGTAGTGATGCAGGATGTTGCGGAGCGAGAGTATCTGCGGCTGCCCGTCCACCAATGCCAGCAAGATGCAGGAGAACGTGGACTGCAGCTGGGTGTGCTTATAGAGGTTATTGAGGACGGTGTAGGGGCGCGCATCACGCTTAAGTTCGATCACCAAGCGCGTGCCTTCGCGACGACCGGTCTCGTTGCGCAGGTCGGCGATCCCCTCCAGCTTGCGTTCGTTGACCAGCTCGGCGATGGTCTGCAACACGCGGCTGGGGTTCACCTGATACGGGAGCTCGGTGACGATGATCTGCTCGCGGCCGGCCTTCGACTCTTCAAAGATGACCCGGGCCCGTTGCACTACCCGGCCGTGACCAGTGCCGTAAACCTGGGGCAAATCACGGGCGTAGATGATGCCGCCGGTCGGAAAATCCGGCCCGGGGATCAGTTTCATCAGGTCCTCGGTGGTGCAGTCGGGGTTGTCGATCATGTGCACCAGGCCATTGCAGACCTCGGTCAGGTTGTGGGGAGGGATGCTGGTGGCCATGCCGACGGCGATACCCGATGCACCGTTGACCAGCAAGTTGGGCATGGCCGCTGGTAGGACCGCCGGTTCTTTCTTGGTGGCCGCGTAGTTGTCGACGAAATCGACCGTGTCTTTCTCGATGTCCGCCAGCATCTCGGCCGCGATCGGCGTCATCCGGGACTCGGTGTACCGATAGGCGGCCGCCGGGTCGCCCTCCGGCGAGCCGAAGTTTCCCTGACCGTCGACCAGCGGATAGCGCATGACCCAGGGCTGAGCCAGGCGAACCAGGGTGTCGTACACCGAAATATCACCGTGGGGGTGGTAGTTCTTGAGCACCTCCCCGACGATGGCGGCGCACTTCTGGTGACTGGCACCCGGGGTCATTCCCTGGTCCTGCATGGCGTAGAGAATTCGGCGCTGGACCGGCTTGAGCCCGTCGCGCACGTCGGGAAGCGCACGCGCGACGATCACACTCATGGCGTAGACCAGGTATGACTCGCGCATCTCCGTTACGAGCTCTACCCCGCGCACCCCTCCGACCCGGCCGCTCCCGCCGCCCCCCTGGTCGATAGCCACGGCCTAACTCCCCGACACGGGAGCGGGCTGTTCCATCGCTGTCTGCCAGGCTCCGGCGAGTCCCGAGCGGACCGCGGCCGCCGCCACCCGGACGGCGCTCGTCACGGCCCGGGCGTCGGAGCGGCCGTGTCCGATGAAGACCAGCCCGCTCACGCCGAGGAGCGGTGCCCCGCCAATCTGGCTCCAGTCCAGTCGCTGCCGGAGTCGGCGCAGACCCGGGAGCAGCAGGAAGGCGCCCAAGCGCGACCGCGGGCCCGAGCTCGCCTCCTGGCGGAGCGCGGCAACGATGGCGTCAGCAACTCCCTCGGCGGTCTTGAGGGCGACGTTGCCGGCGAAACCGTCGGCGACCACCACATCCACCCTGCCGGAGACCAAGTCCGTGCCCTCGACGGGGCCCAGGTAGTTCAGGTCCAGCTGCGAGATCAGCTCATGGGCGGCTTGGACCAGAGCGTTGCCCTTGGCAGTCTCCTGGCCGTTGCTGAGGAGGCCGACGCGGGGCCGCTCCACGCCCAACGCCCAGTGGACGTATTCGCTGCCCATCTTGGCGAACTGGGCCAGCCACTCTGGCCGGCAATCCACCTGGGCTCCGGCGTCCACCAGCAGGGTGCTGCCCGAGCGGGAAGGGAAGACGGTGCCAATCGCCGGCCGAGCCACTCCGGGCAGGCGGCGCAGCTGGAGCAGGGCGGCCGCCATGGTGGCGCCGCTGTTGCCGGCGCTGAAGCAAGCGTCAGCCCGCCCGGAGCCGACCAGCCTGACGGCCACCGCGACGCTGGAGCGGGGCTGGCTCCGCACCGCCTGGGCGGGGTGAGCGTTCATGGGGATGGCGCCCTCCGACTCCTCCAGCGTGAGTCGACCGGCCAGATCGCCATCGCTGGCGACCAAGGGAGTGAGCTGATCGAGCCGACCGACTAGGATCAGGCGCAAGTCACTCTCCTCACGGAGCGCGATGAGGCTGCCCGTGACCAGAGCCTCGGGGGCGTGATCACCGCCCAGCGCGTCGACTGCCACAGCGGGTGAGACGGCGCTCAAATATCCAGGTTCCGGACCGTCTTGGCGTGGGATTGGATGAAGCGCTTGCGGGGCTCCACCGCCACTCCCATCAGCCGGTCGAAGATGTCATCGGCCCGCAGCGCGTCCTCCACCTCGACCTTCAGCAACACTCGGTGCTCCGGATCCAAGGTGGTGTCCCAGAGCTGGTCGGCGGTCATCTCGCCCAGACCCTTGTAGCGCTGGACCTTGCTCTTCTCGCCGATCTCCTTGAGGGCGACCCGGAACTCCTCCTCGCTGTAGCACCAGACCAGCCGCTTGCGGCTGCCCTCGATGCGGAAGAGTGGTGGCTGGGCGATGTAGAGATGGCCCTCGTTGATCACCGGTTGCAGGTACCGCCAGAAGAAGGTGAGCAAGAGGGTCCGGATATGGGACCCGTCCTCATCGGCGTCGGCCATCAGGACCACTCGGTTGTAGCGGAGCCGCTCCAGGTCGAACTTCTCGCCGACTCCGGTCCCGAGCGCGGTGATCAGGTTGCGGATCTCTTCGTGCTGCAGGATCTTGTCCTCGCGCGCCTTCTCGACGTTGAGGATCTTGCCGCGCAGCGGCAGGATCGCCTGATAGCGGCGATCCCGCCCGCCCTTGGCGGTCCCACCGGCGCTTTCTCCCTCGACGATGAACAGCTCGCAGAGCTCGGGATCCCGCTCTGAGCAGTCGGCCAGCTTGCCCGGAAGGGTGGCCGACTCCAGAAGCGACTTGCGCTGGACCAGCTCGCGGGCTCTGACCGCGGCGGCTCGGGCCCGGGCCGCCGTCAGTGACTTCTCGATGATCCGCTTGGCGTCGCTGGGGTTCTCCTCCAGGTACTGGTTGAGCGCCTCCGACACGACCGTGGAGACCTGGCCCGCGATCTCGGAGTTGCCCAGTTTGGTCTTGGTCTGGCCCTCGAACTGGGGCTCCTGGAGCTTGACACTGAGCACTGCGGTCAGCCCCTCTCGGACGTCCTCCCCGCTCAGGTTGCCGTCGCCGTCCTTGAGGATGGCGGCCTTGCGGGCGTAGCGGTTGAGCGTGGCCGTGAGCGCGGTGCGGAACCCCGTCAGGTGGCTGCCGCCCTCGACGGTGTTGATGTTGTTGGCGTACGCCAGCACGTGCTCGGCGAAGCCGCTGTTGTATTGGATCGAGACCTCAACGGTGCTGCCCTCGATCTCGCGCTCGATGTACATGGGGCGAGACTGAACCGCTCCCTTGCCCCGGTTGAGGTGGTGGACGAAGGCCTCGATGCCGCCCTCAAAGTAGAAGTTGGCTTCGGCCCAGGGATCTGGGCGCTCATCGATCAGCCGGAAGAGCACTCGTTTGTTGAGGAAGGCGAGCTCGCGCAGCCGGGTCAGGATGGTCTCGCGATTGAACTCCTGGCTGTCGGTGAAGATCTGGGGGTCCGGCCAGAAGCGGACGGTGGTGCCATGGCGCCCCGACTTGGTGTCCGAATCACTGCGGAGCTGATTCATGGGAATGCCGCGGGAGTACTCCTGGCGATAGATCCGCTGGTCGCGATAGACGACCACCTCGATCCGTTCCGAGAGGGCGTTCACCACCGACAGGCCGACGCCGTGGAGCCCGCCGGAGACCTTGTAGCCGCCCCCGCCGAACTTGCCCCCGGCGTGGAGTTTGGTCATCACCACCTCCAGCGCCGGCAGGCCGGTGGGTTGGTGGATGTCAACCGGAATGCCCCGGCCGTTGTCACTGACCAAACAGGAACCGTCCGGCGACAGCCGGACATCGACCTCGGTGCACTCGCCGGCGAGAGCCTCGTCAACCGAGTTGTCGATGATCTCGTAGACCAGGTGGTGCAGCCCATGGACGTCGGTGGAGCCGATGTACATCCCAGGACGGCGCCGGACCGGGTCCAGACCCTCCAGCACCTGGATCTGCTCAGCGGAGTACCCATTACCGGCTGACTTGGGCTCCTTGACCTTGCGGGCACGCTTGGAGCCGGCCTCCGGCGGGTCCTCGCCTGGTTGAATGGGCAGCCACAATTCGGGGTCAGGCTCTACCAAATCGCTCCTCTTGGCGAATTGCACTGCGCGCATGGCGCCGGCGGGCCACTCCACCATCACGGGGAGGGCGGTTCCGAGACCTCAGCCGGACGGAAGTCACACCCAATTTTAGCAGTCCGGAAGGCGTCTCCAGAGGGGCTGGACTCCCCCAATCTGAAGGTCGCTTGCACGTCCGGGGTCAATACGCGCTATCTTTCGCCATGTACGGCGGTCCGTCGCACCTGCGGTAGGGCCGGCTGGAAGCAGGCCTCGTGCTTGAGGCTTCGGCCTCAACCAAGGAGACCGACACCACTAAGCCTGTTCCAGGCTAGTTCTCAACACACGGTTCGTCCGGAGGAAGTGGCGCCCTGACGCCCCCAACCCTGACCCTCCAGCACCTCCACCTGGTGGTGCCCGAGGCAACTGAAGCGATGTCGTTCCTCGAGGCCCTCAACGGCCACGCGAATGGTGGCGCCCGTGAGCACTTCGCAGCCCAGATCGGCGCCCTGGACGACTTCGCCGTCATCGCCGGCCTGGGAGACACTCCCGAGGTCACCCTCCTGCTGCCCGGCCTGGACGTCACCTGCACTCCACTGCGGCCCGCTCGGGCCAAGCGGGAGCGCACCGCGCTGCGGGTGGACAGCGTCCGGCCCGCCCCCGCCGAGCGGGACGATCTCGGCAACCGGGTGCTGCGGGTCAGCTGCCCCCGGCCGCTGGTGAGTGCCGAGGACGGCGCCACCAGCGACACCTTCCACCTGATGGACCTGGCTAAGCTGGCCCGGGGCTCCAAGGAGCCCGACCCCATCCTGCTCCAGACCCTGGCCCTGGTCGACGGCCTGGAGAGCGCCGAGCGCAACCGGGCCGCCACCCAGCGGACCCCCTTCGACGGGGCCGTCGAGATCTGGCGCTGCCGGAACTGCCGAGGCCTGTGGCGAGCCGACCGGGACGAGCGATGCCCCTCCTGCGGCAAGGAGTTCACCGACGAGGACCGGCGGCGGCCGGAACTGGGACGCATCGAGTTCTCGGTCCCCAAGGAACACTCGATCACCATCGCGGTGGATTCGGCGGTGATGGTGGAGCCCGAGGACGAGCCCCACTACCTGGGTCGGGTCACCAAGGTCGACCACCGGCGTCGCCTGGTGGAGGTCGCCTGCAAGGCCTATGAGGCCGCCGGCAGCCAGGGCTGGATCACCCCCTCGTTCAACAAGCAGCTCTACGCCTCCAAGCGCAGCACGCTCGCCTCGATCGCCTCCGGAGACGCCCGCAGCCTCTTGCTGGCCCAGCTGCTCACCGACCCCTCGTCGGTCTACGCGCCCGAGGTCGAACCCCGGAGCGACTGGCTGACCCCCGGGATGCACAGCAATCCGGCCCAGGATCGAGCGATCGGGATCATGGTCGCCTTGGATCCCGGCCAGGCCGCCCTCATCCAAGGGCCGCCCGGGACCGGTAAGACCACCGTCATCGTGGAGGCGATCAAACACCGGCTGGCGGAGCGACCGGGGCAACGGATCCTGGTCTGCTCCCACAGCAACCTGGCGGTGGACAACGCTCTGGAGCGGCTGGCCGGCACCGAGAGACTGCGCGCGGTGCGGGTGGCCAAGGCGGAACGGGTCCATCCGGCGGTCGACGCCTTCCGGGTGGAGGACGAGGACGACGATCGGCTGATCTCGGCGAACGTCTTCTTCGCGACCTGCGCCACCGCCGCCACCTCCTCGATCACCAACGACGAGGCCTACGATATGGTGATCCTGGACGAGGCCAACAAGGCCCGCATCGACGAGGCGCTGCCCTGCCTGCGCCTGGGTGCCGCCGTGGTCTTGGTGGGCGATCACAAGCAGCTGCCTCCGGTGGAGGACGACGCCATTTACCAGATCGTGGAGGACCACCCCGACCTGGAGGAGATCGTCGACACCAGCCTCTTTCAGCGGTGCTGGGAGAAGGGTGTTCCGGAACAGGCCCGCTGCCTGCTCGTAGAGCAGCACCGGATGCATTCGGAGATCTCCGGCTACATCAGCTCCGCCTCCTATGACAACCAGCTCGAAAATGCGCCCGAGGTTCTCGAATACCAGTACGTGACCAGGCGGCCGTTCCCGGTGGCCCTGCACATGGTCGACACCGCGGGGCTGCGCGGCGGACGCGAGCGACGCGGGGCTGGCGGCGCACTGCGCAACGATGCCGAGGTCAAGGTCTGTGCTCAGGTGGTCCGAATCCTCGACGAACGGGCCGACCCGGAACTCTCCCTGGCAGTCATCGCCATGTACGCGGACCAGGTGGACCGACTGCGCCAGGCCCTCAGCCGGCGGCACTTCCGCCGCCAGGTGCGAATCGACACCGTCGACTCCTTCGAGGGCCGGGAAGAGGACATGGTGGTGATCTCGCTGGTTCGCAGCAATGAGCGGGGCCGGATCGGGTTCCTTCGGGTCCCCAACCGGCTCAATGTGGCCATCTCCCGGGCCCGTCGCCTGGTGGTGTGCGTGGGCGACGCCGCAACCCTGCGGGCCGGCGAGGAGACCATGTACGGCCGCTTGGTGGAGGCGGCCCGCTTCTGCGGGGGCTATCTGATGGCGACCGATCTCCTGGGCGGCCGCGCTACCGCCCGGCCGAGGCCGGTTCGCCGAGGTGTCGCCGGACCCCTAGGCGCGCCCCAGGAAGGTGATCCCAACGCTCCGAAGCGGAACCGGCGCCGCCGCCGGCGGCGCCCCGCGGCCATCCCCGGGCAGACCCCCATCGCCACCCACGCCCCCCCGGCCACTCCTGCCTCGGGCGAGGTGGTCGACCCGGCCAATCGGCCCGCCCGGAGGCGCCGCCACCGGCACCGCTCGCGCGGCGGCTGGACCGGCGCCCCAGTGGTGGTGGGTCCCGATGGAGCCCCCGCCACGCCTCCTCCCGCCGGAACGCCAAGACCTCCCGGCGAGGGCGCTCGGGGGCGGCGCAACCGCCACCGCCGCCGTGGACCGCGGCCCCTCGGCGACCAGGCTCTAGGAGCCCCGGCAGCTCCGAGCGGCGGGCCGCCCCCGCCTAGCGACAGCGGGGGCGGGGGCCCGGCCCCAGAATGACCCTCCCTCAGCACCTCCAACTGTTCGTGGTGGGAGCTGGCCTGATGGGCTCGGGAATTGCTCAGACGGCGGCCCAGAGCGGATTCGATGTGCAGCTCTTCGACTCCCGGTCAAAGGCGGCGGCCAGCGGCCGGGACCAGATCGCCGATCGACTACGGCGCGCCGGGGCGGCCGGACGGCTGCCAGCCGAGAAGGCTGACGCGGCGCTAGCGCGCCTGGTCGTGGCGGACGAGTTGGGGACCGCCCAGCTCGCCGACGTCATCATCGAGGCGATTACCGAGGAGTTGGAGGCCAAGCTCGGCCTCTGGCGCGAATTGGACGGGATCTGCCGGGAAGCGACCCTGTTCGTCAGCAACACCTCCTCCATCCCCATCACTAGGCTCGCCGCGGCGACCAATCGCCCCGACCAATTCATGGGAATGCACTTCTACAGCCCAGTCCCGGTGATGAAACTAGTGGAGTTGATCCGGGGAGCGCTCACCTCCGATGACACCTTCGCCCGCATCGAGGCGCTCTCCCGCCGGTTGGGCAAGACACCGGTGAGCTCCGCCGACACCCCGGGATTCATCGGGAATCGGATTCTCATCCCCTTTATCAACGAGGCGATCCGGGCGCTCCAGGAAGGAGTCGGCAGTGCGGCCGACATCGACGAGGTCGCCAAGCTCGGCTTCCGTCATCCGATGGGGCCGTTGGAGCTGGCCGACTTCATCGGCCTCGACGTAATCCGGGGCATCTGCCGGGTGATGTACGAGGGCCTGCACGACCCGCGCTACGCGCCCAACCCTCTGCTGGAGCGGTTGGTGGAGGCGGGTCAGCTGGGCCGCAAGACGGGGCGGGGTTTCCACTCGTACGACAGTCCGCCCGGCAAGACCTGACCGCGTCCCGGGCCTGCTGATAATCACCTCTTTACCGCAGTCGATAATTGGTCGGTCGGCGCTCGACACCCCAACTGCGTCACGGCGGGGCTGGGATGCTCGCCACCGATGAGCGCGGGTGATCCTCCGCCCAGGTACACGCCGATGGTCTCGGCGGACGATGCGCAGCGGATCCATCAGTGGCACGACGCAGCCTAGGCGGCCGGGCGGGCTGAAGGCAGTTCTCCGCTGAGTTTTTCCGATCTCGGCATGACCCTCCTGGTACCACCTGAAGTGATGCCGATCAGCGGCGTGTCCTATGTGCTGGGGGAGGCCGTCTTAGCCGAGGTTCGCACCAGCGACCGGGTGCTAGACATGGGCGCCGGGTGTGGAGTGAACTCCATCCTGGCAGCGTCCAAGGGCGCAGCTGTGGTTGCGGTCGACATAAATCCCCTCGCCGTCGAGGCGGCCCGCGCAAATGCTGAGCGCAACCGGGTCCGGATCGGGGTTCGTCTGAGCGACGGGTTCAGCGCTGTCCACGGCCGGTGCGACCTGATCATTTTCGATCCGCCGTTCCGCTAGTTCGCCCCCCCGAGACCTGCTCGAGGCGGCGATGACCGACCAGAATTATCACAGCCTCACCACGTTCTTTCGCCATGCCCGAGAGCACTTAGCGGAGTCCGGCAGGATGCTGACCTGCTTCGGCAGCTCGGGCGATCTGCCGTACCCCCACCACTCCTCGAAGAGGAGCACTTCGCCTGTGAGGTGGTTGCCCAAGCTGACCGCATCAAGGATGGCTGGCGGGTCGAGTACTTCACTTTCCGGGTAACCAAGTAGCCCAGCCGGGAAGGCTAGCCGGGGCACCTCGTGACCTCGCTGGGGGGCGCGGGATCGCCAAGGGATGAGCGTTAGCCCACTAGCGGGACATCGTCTCCGCCAGATAGCGGACCGAGATCGGATAGCGGTACTCGATCCCCAAATGCCCACCGTCGAAGAGCTCCAGCCGAAGGTTGGTCACGCCGTGTTCCCGCATGGTTGCGGCCACCGCCCCCGCGCACACTTCGAGATGCCATTCGTCACTCTGGCCACCTTCCAAGTAAACGCCGTTTAGGGAGCGGGCCGCGTCAGGATGAGAAGCGATCAATCGGACCGGGTCCAGCTCGAGCCAGCGCTGCCAGACCTCGGGCCGGATGATGCCCGTGGCCTCGTCGAAGGGCAGCTGGGGCGTGCCGTCGGCGGCCGCCGAGTAACACGCCGCCATGCACCACAACTCGACCAACACTCGGTCCTGGGGTCGGGAGAGGGCAGGTCGGGTAGGGAAGTCGGCCCAGAAGCTGGCGTACGACCCCTGGTAGTGGTCGCGGAGCTGTCGGACCACCTCGGGAAACTCCGGCAGGTAGCAGTACTCGAACAGAGCGTCGCCAGCATGGCTGGCCAGGGACCCAAAGAGATCGGGACGGGTCAGCGCGCTGACCAGGGCTCCGTATCCCCCACTCGACTTGCCGGCAACGGCACGGTGATCCCGGTCGGCCAAGGTGCGAAAGGTGGCATCCACGGCTGGAACCACTTCTTCGCAGAGGTAGCTGTGATACTGACCGGTGCCCGGCGAGTCGAGGAACTGGCTGCCCCCGAGCCTGGTCCAGCAGTCGGCGAAGACCAGCAGACAGGGCGGAGCGGTTGGGTCGCTGAAGAGCTGATCGAAAAGCTCAATCGGGGTTCGCCGGAACCCCGATCGAGACTTCCACATGTCGAGCTGGCCCGACATGCCCTGGAGCAGGTAGATGACCGGTAGCCTCCGCTCTGGTTGCTCTTGGTAGGCGGGGGGAAGGTAGACCCAGAGTGGGCGGTCGGCGGGATCGCCCAGCACGTTGCCGTGGAGCAGACGGCTGTGGAGGACCATCTCGACCAACTGTCCTTGTCTCGGCCAGGCCCACGGCCCTCCCGGCGCTGGGGCAACCTCGAGGAGGCCGCCCGGTCCTTCGGTGTTGGTCATGGCTTGCTCTCTGTGACAGGGTGCTGGCACGGGTGGGCGGGAGAACTTCGAGGATAACCAATCAGAGCAGCGGGTTGGACAGGCTACCGGGCGCGTTCGCCTCTCCACCATCGCCGAGCAAAGGGACGAAGCGGCACTCGCCCAGATCCTGGCGAGTCCAGCCCGGGTCCTCTCGCAAAAGGCACCAGAGTCGCTCGTCCTGGGGGCCGATCAGAGGCGCGATCAGCTTGCCGTGAAGCTCCACCTGGTCCAACAGGACGGGGGGAATACTCCGGGTGGCGGCGGAGACAACCACGGCGTCGAACGGCCCCGACTCCGGCGCACCTCGGCGGCCGTCGCCGACCTGAACCCGGACTCCGGACACCCCGGCTCGGTTGAGGTTGCGCCGGGCCTGGCTCGCCAGCTGCGGGAGAAGCTCGACCGCCACGACCCGGCCGGCCCCAGCGGCCCTCAGGAGCGCCGCCAGGTAACCGCTGCCGGCGCCGACCTCCAGCACCGAGGCACCCGGGCGCAGCTCGAGCGCCTGCACCACCACCGCCACGATCCAGGGTTGCGAGCAGGTCTGCCCCAGGCCGATGGCCAGCGGTCGATTCTCATAGGCGCGCGCTCTTTGGTCGGGAGGGAGGAACGTTTCCCGGGGAACCCTACCCATGGCCGCCAGGGTGGCCGCCCCGATCCCCTTTTCGCGCAGGGAGGCCACCAGCTCCAGCCGGGTGGGATTCAGCTCTGGTTCAGGATCTGAATGCAGTGGTCGACATCCTGGGAGTAGAGGGGACTGGGCAGCCGGGCCGGGATGGCGCCCTTGCCGACAGGCAGGTAGAACCCCTGCGCTGTCGGCTTCACAAACTCCGAGTCCACCAAGGCGATCTTCACCGAGGTGTTGACCGGCGGGAAGACCGCCACCATCCACACCTCGGCTCCCGGGTTCACGTCGGCGGAGCAGACATCCAGGCGGTTGCTGGAGATGACCACGATGGGGCGGATCGGCTGATAGTAGGTCTTCTGGATGGAGGTGTGGATCCCCTTGGGGTCCAGCTGCGAGGTTTCCCGGGACTCCAGCACGGTCTGGGTCAGGTCGACCGCGGTCGTGGAGGCGCCCGGGTTGGTCGCCGTGACCACCACCTCAAGGAGCGGCCCCAACCCAGTGAGGGACTTGGCGTCCTGGGCCTCCGACCCCGACAGCAGCGGCAGGACATCGCCGAGCTGAACCTGGCGAAGGTAGTAGAAGTGGAGGTAGGTCGGATCGGTGTAGAAGCCACCGTCGGGGGAGCTGGTCACCAGGGCGCTGTCCAGGGCATGGGCGTGCTGGCTGATCGGCAGGCCGCTTCCCAGAGCCGCCACCGCCTGGGTGGCGCTGGGATTGGACGCGCAGCCTGCCAGGAGCACAAGCCCAGCTAGGGCCCCGCTGAGGGCCGCCCGACGACGGCAGGGGAAACTCAGCCGAGAGCGTAGGCCGGTGGGCAAGTCTGGTGCCTCACTCGGGGGGCGGCAGCGCCTGGCCGTCCGCCGTCAGCAGGTCGCTCCGGAGGAATACTGAGCGGGTCCGGTAGCCGGCCGCTTCCAGGCGCTCCCGACCGCCCTCCTCGCGATCCAAGAGGGTGTAGAGCGCCACGATCCGGGCTCCCGAGGCGGCCACCCTCTCCGCCGCCTGCAGCAGCGACCAGCCGGAGGTCAGGGCATCGTCCACCAGCGCCACCGCCTCCCCGGGGTCGGGGGCGAGCCCAGCGCACCATCCCCCAGCGCCGTGCTCCTTGACCTCCTTACGGACGATGAAGGCGGAGATCCGGGGCCCCTGGTCAAGAGCGCTGCAGAGGGCGACCGCCGTCACCATGGGATCCGCGCCGAGCGTGGGGCCGCCAATCTTGGTCACCTGATCCTCGCGGGCGAATCGCAGCATGGCCTTTCCCACCAGCAATGACCCCCGGGGGTCGAGCGTCACCAGCCGCCCGTCGAAGTAGTAGGGACTGCGGCGGCCGCTGGCGAGCAGAAAGTCGCCGACCCGAAAGGCTCGGGTCAGCATCAGTCCCAACAGCTGGCTCCGCTCCGCGTCCTCCGGGATCACGCCTGGGTCGAGTCCGGGCGCCACCTCAGCACCGGGTGGCGGGCGGCCTGGACCTCGTCGACCCGGCCCACCGGCGCCTGATGCGGAGCGGTGCGCAGGATCTCCGGGTCGCGCCCGCCCTCCTCCATGATCGCCTGGACCACTGCCGCCAGCTCGTCCAGCGAGCGCTTGGACTCGGTCTCGGTCGGTTCGAACATCATGGCTTCGGGCACGGTCATCGGGAAATAAACCGTCGGTGGATACACGCCGTAATCGATCATCCGCTTGGCGATGTCCAGGGCCCGCAGCTCCGAGTACGGCGGCTTCGCCCGCTTGGGAGTGGCGACGAATTCGTGAAAGGAGTCGCCGTCGATGGCGACCGGCAGCCACGGTTCCAATTGATGCCGCAGATAACGAGCGCCCAGGACGGCGTCACGGGCGACCTGAGCGATGTCGTCCCCATAGGCGCGAATGTAGGCGTAGGCGCGCACCAGCATGCCAAAGTTGCCGTAGAACGAACGCACTTTGCCGATGCTGTGGGGTTGCTGATAGTCCCACTCAAACCCAGTCTCGGTGCGCGCTATTCGCGGCACCGGCAGGAAATCTTGCAGCGCGGCCGACACGCCCACGGGACCAGCTCCGGGGCCGCCGCCGCCGTGCGGGGTAGAGAAGGTCTTGTGCAGATTGAGGTGTACGACGTCGAATCCCATGTCGCCTGGCCGGGCCATGCCCACCAAGGCGTTGAGGTTGGCGCCGTCGTAGTAGAGCAGCGCGCCGGCATCATGCGCGAGGCGGGCCATTTCCTCGATGTTTCGCTCAAAAATGCCCAGGGTGTTGGGATTTGTGAGCATTACAGCGGCGACTTTGGGCCCCAACTTAGCCGCGAAATCCTCCAGATCGACCGTGCCGTCAGCCGCGCTACGCACCGTCACCACGGTCAGCCCGCACTGAGCGGCGCTCGCGGGGTTGGTTCCATGCGCGGTGTCGGGAATGATCACCTCTGTACGCGCGTGATCCTCGTGACGCCGGTGGTACGCCTGAATCATCCGCAGCCCGCACCACTCCCCGTGCGCACCGGCGGCGGGCTGGAGGGACACCGCCTGCATACCGGTGATGTGGCAGAGCATTTGCTCCAGGTCCCACATGAGCTCCAGGGCACCCTGGATGGATTCCACCGGCTGGAGCGGGTGAATGTCCGCGAATCCGTCGAGCGCAGCCGCCTGCTCGTTGACGGCGGGGTTGTACTTCATGGTGCAGGACCCCAGTGGATAGGCCCCCTGCTGGAGGTTGTGGTTGCGCCGACCGAGCCTCCCGAAATGCCGCGCCAGGTCCGGCTCGTTCACTGCGGGGATCTGGGCCGGGCGCTGCCGCCGCCAGCCAACCGGCAGCGCCTCCGCCAAGCCCGGTTCATCAACGCCGGCGGGGGGGAGCATCGGCCCGGGGCTGTCCTGACTCGTCAGCTCAAAGAGCAGGGGCTCCGGACCCGCCCACGCTGGCTCGAGGATCTGACTCATCCCAGCGCCCCCACCGGCAGGCTGGGTGCCGCTACCCGGCTGAGCCTGGTCACCAGCCGGTCCATGGCGGCGGGTGAGGTCATCTCCGTGGTGCACACCAGTAGACAGCGGGCGAGCTCCGAGTCCACCGCACCCAGCGGGTAGCCGGCCAGGATCCCGTCGCCGGCTAGCTCGCTCGCCAACGGCTCGGCCTCCACCGGAGTTTCGATGACGAACTCCCAGAGGAAATCACGTTCGGGGAACTTCAGGCTGAATCCGGGGATCTGACCGAGCCGATCGGCGAGGTGGTGCGCCCGGCGGTAGGAGATGTCCGCCACCCCGCGGAGTCCCGCCTCACCCATCTTCGCCAGGTAGGTTGTGGCGGCCAGCGCCATCAGGGCGTGGTTGGTGCAGATATTGGAGGTCGCCCGCTCGCGCCGGATATGCTGCTCGCGGGTTTGGAGGGTAAGGCAAAAGGCGCGGCCGCCCCGGGAATCGGTGGTCAAGCCCACCAAGCGTCCAGGGATGCGGCGGACCAGCTCATCCCGGCACGCGAGCAGGCCCACCGTGGGGCCTCCAAGCTGCGGGGGTATCCCGAGCTGCTGACCGTCCGCGGCGACCAGGTCGGCCCCGAGCGCCCCGGGTGGATCCACCACCGCGGCCGCGATAGGGTCGGCCACGACCAGCGCCAGCGCGCCCGCTTGGTGAGCCATCTCGACCAAATCGCCGACGGGCTCCAGCAGCCCCAAGAAGTTGGGCTGGGACACGACCACG
The DNA here is from genome assembly GCA_035533655.1 of Candidatus Acidiferrales bacterium. Lineage (GTDB taxonomy): Bacteria > Chloroflexota > Dormibacteria > Aeolococcales > Bog-877 > Bog-877. The sequence continues at coordinate 36,392 of DATLTJ010000031.1, forward strand.
ACCGCGGGTTCCCCGCCAGCCAGGGCGCGGCGGACGGCCTGCAGATCGGTGACGCCTTCCCGAGAAGGCAGCCGCACCAGCTCCGCACCTCGGCCTGAGATGTAGGTCTCGAGCACGGCCAGCACCTCCGGGTGGAGCGTGGAGGCGGCCAGCACCCGCCGCCGACCCGTGTGCAGCGTCGCCAGCAGCGCGCCCTCAGCGGTGGCAGTGGCCACGTCGTACATCGAGGCATTGGCGACATCGAGGTCGAAGAGCTCCGCCACCATCGACTGGAACTCGAAGATCGACTGCAGGTAGCCCTGGCTGGCCTCGGCCTGGTACGGCGTGTAGGCGGTATAGAACTCGGGCCGGCCGATGGTGGCCCGCACGATCGCCGGAATGAAGCGGGAGTAGACGCCGGCCCCCAAAAAGCAGTCCCATTGCGACAGCGGTCGGTTGCGCCCTGCGAGCCGGCGCATCTCGGCGATCAGGTCCAGCTCCGAGAGCGGCGGTGGTAGTTCTAGTACGGGCTCGCGCAGGCGCGCCGGGACATCCCGAAACAGCTCGCCGACTGAGTTCAGCCCCAGGGCGGAGAGCATCCCCGCTCGATCTGAGTCCGAATTTGGAAGATAGGCCATGGAAAGGCTGGCGCCTCCGCTGAGAAGTCCGACCGCTAGTGCGAATCCGCCTGCGCGAACGAATCGTACGCGGCGGAATCGAGGAGATCGCTCGGCAGATCTCCTGCGACGCGAAGTCGGATCAGCCAGCCCTTACCGTGCGGGTCCTGATTGACCAGTTCGGGGGATGCGCTGACGTCGGGGTTAACCGCGATCACCTCGCCACTGACCGGCGAGTAGAGATCGCTGGCCGCCTTGACCGACTCCACGGCCCCGAAGCGAGTTCCCGCGCCCACGCTGGCCCCCACCTTCGGCAGCTCGAGAAAGATCACATCGCCGAGTTGGGCTTGGGCATGGTCGGTGATTCCCACCACCGCCTCCCCGGTTCCTTCCTCACGGACCCACTCGTGGGTCTTAGTGAAGCGATACGCGCTCAAGTCGGGCACCAGCTCTCCTCCCGTTCCGTCCAGCCCGCCGCGTCAGATCTCGGGTCGTTTGTAGAAAGGTAGCGCCACGACCGGCGCCTCCGCCCACTGCGGCGGGTCGACCCGGAGTTGGATCCGGAGCTCGGTTCCCGGGGCGGCGCTGGCGGGCTCGACGTAGCCCATCGCCAAACCGGCTCCCACCGTGAACCCGAAGGAGCCGCTGGTAACCTCGCCGACCCGCTTTGAGCCCTGATAAATCGCGTGCCCGTGGCGGGGGATCTCCCGAGGGCCGAGCTGCATTCCAATGAAGGTTCGAGGCGGGGCGGCCGCGATAGCGGCGAGCGCCTCGCTTCCGACGAAGGGTCCCTTGGTCGGCTTCACCACCCAGCCCAGCCCGGCGCTCAGCGGGTCAGCGGCCTCGTCGATGTCTTGGCCGTAGAGGCGGAACCCGGCCTCCAACCGCAAAGTGTCGCGAGCCCCCAGCCCGGCGGGGATCAGCCCCTGCGGCTCGCCCGCCTCGAGGAGTGCCGACCAGAGCCGCTCCGCATCGGCCGCGTTGGCATAGAGCTCAAACCCGTCCTCGCCGGTGTACCCGGTCCGCGAGATTCGGACCGGCACCCCGGCCAACTCGCCGAAGCGGTGATGGTAGTAGCGAATGGAGTCCAGCTTCTCACCGAGGCTGAGTGACTGCACAATCTGCTTGGCCTGGGGTCCTTGGACCGCCAGGAGGACGGTCTCCGGGGAGACATCGCTGATCAGGGCATCGTATCCGGAAAGACTCTGCCGCATCCAGTCCAGATCGACGTCGTGGCGGGCGGCGTTAACGACGCATAGGTACCCGACCTCGTCACGGTAGACCAGCAGGTCGTCGACGATGCCGCCGTCCGGGTGGCACATCACCGTGTAGAGAGCCCGGCCGGAGATGAGTTTGGAGACATCGTTGGTCACCAGCCGCTCCAGGAAGTCGAGAGCCCCGGGACCGGTGACATTGACCTCGCCCATGTGGGAGACGTCAAACAGTCCAGCCCGCTCCCGAACCGCCAGGTGTTCCCCGCGGATCGAGCCGTAGTGGAGCGGCATGGAGTAGCCGGCAAAGGGCACCATCTGCCCGCCCCGCGCTCGGTGGGCAGCGTCGAGCGGGACGGTTTTAATTCCTTCGCTCATGAGCCTTCGATCTCCCCCAGGATGTCCATCAGTTCAACGTCATGTTGCGAGCGAGCTTCATCGACCGCCCGGCGGAGCTGCGCTACTCGGGCGACTGGCCAGCTCAGATGAGCGGCCAGCTGCAGGTCGGTCGGCACGGTGTCCGTATCGAGCCGTAACTCCGCCTCGGCCGCGAAGAGTCTCTCCGCGTCGGCGGCCCAGCGCAGATCCTCCAGTCGGGCGTCCTCCTCCTCAGCCACCAGCGAATCCATCACCTGGCCCACTGCCTGGCGCACTCGGCCGAGGAACTGGTCGGGCGAGAGCGGACGGTAGGGATCGAGGCCGTGCACCACCGTCACTAGCGCAGTGCTCCCTTCCTGGAAGAGGTCTTCTACGGGCAGCGTCTCCGAGTGGTGGGACTCAGCTGCTTGGAGAACGGCCCAGAGCGTTCCCTCGACCAGCTGCTGGGCGGTCTCCGCCCGCGACTCCGGTCCTGGGGAATTCGCCAGGAGTGCCTTCAGCTGTTTCCCGCTCAGCCGCGGGAAGCCAGCGACCAGCTGGCCGACATCCTGGGGACCGGCCGGTTCGTCCTCCTCCTCCCCGGATTCCGACTTCGATCGGCCCCTGACCACTGCCCGAGTATAGAAGCGGTGGCCGCGATCCCCCGAACGCGCGATACGCTCACACCCGTAGACTCGATCCGTGGCCCCAAGTCGCCTCCGCGTCCCGCCTGATCAAGATCTGCTTATCTTCGGCGCCACCGGCGATTTGGCCCAGCGCAAGCTGCTCCCGGCGCTCTACGAGGTCAGCCTCCAGGGCCTGCTGCCGCGGAAGTGCGACATTCTGGGAACCGCTACCAAAGAGCTTGGTGATCACGGATTCCGGGAGATAGCTGAGGACGCAGTCAAGCAGTACTCGCGGAGCGGATTTCAGCGGGAGGGCTTCGCGAATTTCGCCAAGCGGCTCCGCTACGTCACCACCTCCCACGACCAGAGGGGCACGGGGGAGAAGTTGGCCAAGGCACTCAAGCAGCCACACCGGCTCATCTACTTCGCGGTACCGCCCTCTGCCGTCGTGACCATCCTTCAGGAGTTGAAGGGAGCGGGTCTGGCCAGGGGCTCGTCGGTGATCATCGAGAAACCATTCGGGCACGACCTGAAGTCCGCTGTGGAGCTCAACCTCGCCCTGCACAAGACGGTGCCCGAGGAGCGGATCTACCGGATCGACCATTACCTTGGCAAGGAAACGGTGCAGAATCTCCTGGTTTTTCGCTTCGGGAATACGCTGGTCGAGAGGATTTGGAACCGCAACGTGGTCGACCAGGTGCAGCTGACCGTGGCCGAAGACATCGGCATCGAGAGCCGAGGCCGCCTCTACGAGGAGACGGGAGCGATCCGGGACATCTTCCAGAACCATCTGCTGCAGCTGCTCGCCCTCACCTGCATGTCCCCGCCCAGCTCGTTCGATCCGGAAGCGCTGCGGGATGAGAAGGTCAAGGTGCTCAATTCGATCCGCCCGGTGATGCCGAGCGAGGTGGTCAGGGGCCAGTACACCAGAGGGACTGTCAACGGCGTCACCATGCCCGGCTACCGCGAGGTCGACGGCGTGTCACCCGACTCCACCACCGAGACCTACGTGGCGATGCGGCTGAACGTCGATACCTGGGACTGGGCCGGGGTCCCGTTCTACCTCCGCTGTGGCAAGGCCCTCAACACCCGCCGCACCGAGATCATGCTGTTCTGCCGCGACGTGCCCCTGCACCTGTTCGAGGGCACTGGGATCGAGCACCTCACCCCGAACCGAGTCACCATTCGGATCCAACCAGACGAGGGGATCTCCTTCTCGTTCATGGCCAAGCAGCCTGGGGCCACCGTGGTCGAGCAACCGGTGCGGATGGATTTCTCCTACGGACACTCGTTCAAGACAGAACCGGCCGAGGCGTACGAGCGGCTACTGCACGACGCCCTCCTGGGAGATCACACCCTGTTCATCCGCCAGGACGAGACCGAGGCGGCCTGGGCGGCCCTCGAGCCGGTGCTGGAGAACATGCCCCGGGTCAACCTATACCCGGCGGGCAGTGAGGGCCCGGAATCCGCCGACTCGCTGCTGCTCTCCGGATCATGGCACGACCTCTCGCACCATACGGATACGGGCGACCCCGAGGGCTGAGCCGCTAGGCGGCCCCGGTTCTGGCCGGGAGTAGGTCAGCAACCAGTTGATCTGCCTCGATCCAGCCGTCTTGGACCTGGTCGCCGGTCCCCGCCCTGACCCGCACCCAGCGACCGGTCTGCTGCAGCGCCACCAGCGGACTGGACGGGCGTACGGGCACGCTCCGCTTGGCTCCGTAGTCAGGGCCCGAGAACAGCGGATACCCAGTACCCGCCCAACTCTGGACCACCGTGCACGGCCCGGGGGGAATCGTCCGCACCCGGTAGACGGTGGCTTGGTCGCGCTCGCCGTGGGCCAGGATTCGGAGCAAATTGAGTGCCCGGAGGGTCGCGCTGCGCTGGCCTTGGGCGACCATGGTCAGCTGGGTGCCCTGGCTGGTCGGGTGACACTCGATGCGCACCTTGGTTTTGGAGTGCTTCACCTTGCTCCATTGGCCGAAAAAGCCGTTGGCCAGCACCTGGGCGACCTCGGCGGTGTGTTCGTCGATGATCCGGAAGCTGAACGGAGGCAGCGCCATCAGCTGCTCCGCAAGCACGAACACTTCGCGCGGCGGCGCATAGACGGTCGTGACCCAGCGGTTGGTGCGCGGCCGTCCGAGATACAGCATGCTCAGATTCTAGGCGGGCGCCCTTGGGACCGGGGTGCGCCCGGGAACCGCGCCCGTCCTCACCAAATTCAGCGCAGCAGCGGCCGCCGCCGGAGCAGGAGGGCTTCGAGGCCGTGCAGCACCGGGTCGAGGGGCCCCAGGACCGGAGCGATCATCAGGCCGCTGTAGGTGGCTATCTGTCCGCTCCACTTCGTCTTGAATTTCGCGTAGCCGTGGGCCGGGTTGGCGCGGTCGAATCGTCGGGGCACGCCCCACATGTCATAGATCTCGCACCCCTGCGCGATCCCCCACTGCATCATCGCCCACTGCATTGCGTAGCTGGCGTGCGCGCGCGGCACGGCAGTGCTGGTGCCGCCGAAGAGGTGCACCAAGCGTCTCCCGAAAGCCACCGTCAATCCTCCCGCCAGGGGCTGACCCTGGTAGGACGCGATGAAGATGGTCGCTCCCAATTCTTCGGCGGCCGCTTGGTAGTAGGAGAGGGGGCGGAGATGGAGCTGCTTGCGACCCACCGTATCCATGTGCAGCGAATAAAAGGTGGCCACTGCCTCCGACGTGCGTTCGGCCGTGACCACGACCCCCTCGCGCTCGGAGACGCGAAGGCAGTACTTGGTCGCCGAGGGGATCCGCGCCGAGAGGGCCTCGACGCCGCCGCGCAGATCAACCAACCAGGTCTGGCGGTGCTGGACATCGAAGCGAGCGGGACGGAGGCCACAGCGAGCGCGGAGCACCTGCGCCGCCGAGGAATCGACCGGCCATTCGGGATCGCATTTGAGCTGGAACGCCTTTTGGAGGCGCAATCGGCGCGCTGCGGCCTGCAACAGCGCACGACCTGCCTCGACATCTCCCAGCGACGAAAGCACCGGTCCCTGGGGAGAATATCCCCAGCCAAAACCCCCGGGACCGATGCCCTGATGCAAGACTTGGATGGCTCCCGCCCACTCCTCCTCGGGACCGCGCAGCGCGGCCAGCCGAAAGACCTGCCAGCCGTACTGGCGGCGCAACTCCCCCCAGCCCCAGGCCTGGAGCAGGTTGCCCGTCTCCTGGTTGCTGACGTAGCTGTCCCACTGTTGCTTGACGTCGTCCGAGACCGCCACCACCCGGACGCCGCGATCTTCCAGGACCTTCACTCTCCGCTTGTCGAGCCGGCTGACATCGACCCCATTATCTGTGCCGGAGTTCCGCCTCGAGTCAGTTTTGAATAGCGGCGTATCATCGAAGAACCATGCGTCGAGGGCCGGTTGTGGGCGCGGTTCTAGTAGCCGCTGGCGGCTTCTTCGGAAGTCAGCTACCGGCCATGGCGGCCAGCCCCGGGGTTCAGGCCATCCACCATCCAGGGGGATTCGTCGGCGTGGTGGCCAACCCCACCGTGGCCTTCGTGCTGATTCTGCTGGCGCTTTTGGGGGTGGGATTGGAGATCCTCCACCGCGGGACGTTCGTGTTTGGCACGGTTGGACTGGTGGCCGGGGCCCTGGCCGTGCTGGGGCTCGCCAACCAGCCAGTCGACTTACTGGGCCTGTTCTTGGTCGGCGCCGCAGCAGCGCTCTTGGTGGTCGATACCTCGGTGCAGAGCCACGGCCTGATCAGCCTGGCCGGCGTCATGGCAGCGATAGCAGGGGGCCTCGTCCTCTATCAGAGCTCTCCCGGTGAAAGCGGGGTGAGCCTGGTAGCGCTGATCACGGTGCCGGTCCTGCTGGGCGGCACCTGGATCACCTTGAGTCGGCGCGCGCTCCGGGTCCGGCATCTCCCCTACGCTTCCACCTCCCATGAACTCCTGGGGCTCACTGCCGTGGTGCGCGAGCGGGCCGACCCGACCGGGATCGCCGCCGTCGAGGGAGAGCTGTGGAGGATCACCGCACGGCACGGTGAGCCGATCGAGGTCGGCACCAATGTGGAAGTAATGGCCGAGGATGGCCTTACGCTGATTGTGGATCCGCTGCCCGGCCCGCCGACCGTCAGCGAACAAGTGGCCGAACCCGGCGTGGGTGCCGGGGCCCGTATCGAATAAGGAGGGCGAGGCAGTGAATGCAGGCTTGGTGATCCTGGTGATAGTCGTGGTGCTCCTGTTGACCACGTTTTCCACCGGATTTCGCGTTATCAACGAGTACGAGCGTGGCGTCGTCTTCCGCTTGGGCCGGCTGATTGATGTCAAAGGACCCGGTCCCCGAATGATCATTCCTTTCGGTGTCGACCGACTGCTGAAGATCGATCTGCGGATCAATGTGCATCAGGTGCCCCCGCAGGACATCATCACCAAGGACAACGTTACGGCGCGGGTGACCGCGGTGGTGTTCTTCCGGGTGGTTGATGCGCGGGACGCCTACGTCAAGGTCAACGATTACCGGGGCAGCATCTCGACCGCCGCCCAGACGACGTTGCGTTCGATTTTGGGCCAGTCAACGCTCGACGAATTGCTGAGCCAGCGCGACAAGGTGAACGCTGAGCTGCAGACCGTGATCGACGAACAGACCGAGCCCTGGGGCGTGAAGGTCACCGCAGTCGAGGTTAAAGACGTGGACCTGCCCCAGTCGATGCAGCGGACCATGGCCATGCAGGCGGAGGCGGAACGCGAAAAGCGAGCCAAGATCATCCGCGCTGAGGGCGAGTTCCAGGCAGCGCAGCAATTGACCAATGCAGCCGCAGTGATCGGAAGCGAACCAGCCGCCCTGCAGTTGCGCTATCTGCAAACGCTCGCGGAGATCGGAGCGGAGCAGAACACGGTGGTCGTCTTCCCCTTGCCACTCGACCTGATTCAGCCTTTCCTGGAGATCAGTGCGAAGGCGGGGGCCAGCAACGGCAAGCACGAGGCCGCTCTGAAGGCGCTCAAGGAGAGGGTAATTCCCGCGGCGGGCGCGAGGACCCCAAGGGCTAAGGCCGACTGATCGGGCCTGACCGCGGTCAGGTGGAGGGGGAGGCGCAGGACTGGGCCCCGCGAACTCCCCGGTGCCTGCTTTTGGGCTCCGGGGAGTTCGAACCGTGGGTGGGAAGTGCCGAGACCGCAGCCCTGTCCGGCGCCGGGGGAGACGGCACGGCGGTGGTGCTGGCCACCGCCAGCGCCCCCGAGGGGGAAGCGACGTTCGGGCGCTGGAACGGGATGGGGTTGGGACACTACGAATCCCTGGGCCTGGCGGTTCGCGCCCTGCCGGTTAGAACTCGCCAGGACGCGGAACTGGCAGCGCACGCAGCCGTCGTCAGCCAGGCCAGCCTGATCTTCTTCTCGGGCGGGAATCCCGAATACCTGGCTCGCACCCTGGAGGGTAGCGCGCTCTGGCAGGCGGTGCTGCAGGCTCTCGAGGGAGGCGCGGTCTACGGCGGTTGCAGCGCTGGCGCCATGGTTGCCGGAGCGGCCCAACAGTCCGGGCCCGCTCGGGGGCGCTTTCGGTTCAGCGGCGGACTCGGGCTCTGCCCCAGGGACGTTTTTGGGGTCCACTGGGACTCCACATTCATGAAACTTCTGCGACCGGCTGTTATTCGGCGGGTGCCAGCGGGCTGCCGCCTCATCGGGATCGCTGAACGGACAGCCGTCCTGACGGAGGGAAGGGGATGGCGAGTGTTTGGGGACGGCGCGGTCGAAGTGCGAGACGGTCTGATTCGGAGGTCATATCGGGCTGGGGAGGTCATCCCGGATGGTCCTGTCGCCGCCCACTCGTGAGCGGCCCGAGGTGTTTCACGTGAAACATCCCGCTGCTCCTATACTCCCGGACATGTCTCGCCCTCGGGTGATAACTGTGTGCAACCAGAAGGGCGGGGTTGGCAAGACGACCACCGCCGTGAGCCTGGGCGCCGCTCTGGCGGAGCGGGGGCTGCGGGTGCTTCTGGTGGACTGCGACCCGCAGGGAAATGCCACTTCTGGAGTGGGCGTGCGGCCGGCCGATCTCTCGGCTTCGATCTATGACGTCGTCGTCCTGGGACAACCGCTGCTGGAAGTTGCCATCAAGATCGAAGCCGTGCCTGGACTGACCCTGGTCCCCTCCAACGTATCCCTGGCAGGATCGGAGCTGGAGCTCGCCGAGCTCCCGCTCCGCGAGTCGCGGCTACGGCTCGCGCTGGATGGCCTGGAAGACTTCGACTACGTTCTCTTGGACACGCCGCCGTCGCTGGGTCTTCTGACTGTCAACTGCCTGGTAGCCGCCGATTCACTGCTGATCCCCCTCCAGTGCGAGTACTACGCGCTGGAGGGCCTCTCCCTTCTGACTCAGACCCAGACCCTCGTGCGGCAGTCGCTGAACCCGGGCTTGACCCTGGCCGGCATCGTGCTTACCCTCTTCGATCCGAGGACGATCCTCAGCTCGCAGGTGGTAAGCGAAGTCCGGCGCCAGTTCGGAGACCAAGCGTTCACCACCGTCATCCCTCGCTCGGTGCGCCTCAGCGAGGCGCCGAGCCACGGTCTGCCCATAACCCTCTACGAGCCCGCCGGGCGGGCCGCGGCGGCCTATCGGGCCCTAGCCGACGAACTTGTCGCCCGGACCGCACCAGTGGCTGCATGACCAAGCGAAGGGGGCTCGGTAGGGGTTTGGAGCAGCTGATCCCCACCGGCGCCTCGGACTTCAACCCAATATTGGGCGGGCAGGGTGCCCGAGATGTCCCAATCGCCTTGATCGACCCCAACCCGGAGCAGCCGCGCACCAGCTTCGACGAGGCGTCGCTGCGCGCCCTAGCCGATTCGATCCAGACCTACGGCGTGCTGCAGCCGTTGGTGGTCGAGGCCAATGGGCCCCGCTTTAGGCTGGTCGCCGGAGAACGACGCCTGCGAGCCGCCCAGTTGGCCGGGTTGGGGCGGGTGCCAGCGGTCGTCCGCCCAGTTGGCCCCGACCGGGAGAAGCTGGAGGTTGCTCTGGTCGAGAACCTCCAGCGCAGCGACATCTCCGCCCTTGATGAGGCGCGGGCATTCGCCCGGCTCTGCGACGTATTTGGTCTCACCCAGGAGCAGGTAGCCCAACGGGTCGGCCGCAGTCGCTCCGGGGTCGCCAACACCATGCGGCTCCTGCAGGCCGCCCCCGCCGTTCAGCTGGCGATCCAGGGCGGCCAGATCGCGCCCGCTCATGGACGGGCGTTGCTCTCGCTTCCCGACGCAGAAGCTCAAGAGAAGCTGCTCGGCCGGATCGTGGCTCAGAGCTTATCGGTTCGGGAGACGGAGAGGCTGGTAGCCCAGCAGGCCGGTGACCGTCCGGGCCGCCCGGCTCGCGCCGCCAGCGCCTCCGACACCGCCTTGGGACCGATCGAGGAGGCACTCACCCGGCGCTTGAGCACTCGCGTCAAGCTCCTCCCTGGCCCCAAGGGACGGGGCAGGATCGTGATTGAGTACTTCTCAGAAGAGGAGCTCAACGGCCTGCTCGACCGGCTGGCGATCTCGCTCTAGCCAGAGGCCAATTCCGCCCTCCCTATACTGCCGTGGTGCCAACCGACCCTGCGATCGTTCCCGATCCTGCTGGAGATCGGGGCGAAGGGGAAGTTCTGGCTCACCCCCGATCGTTGGTGCGGGACCTGGTCGAGGTCGTCGCGCTGGCGGCGCTCATCTATCTGCTGATTGCTTTTGCGATCCAGCCGGTGCATGTCGAGGGCACCAGCATGTACCCCGGCCTGCAGAACAACAATCTGCTCATCGCCGAGAAGGTGTCCTTGTACTTCGGAGGTCCTTCTCGGGGCGACGTCGTGATCATCAAACCGCCGATCGCGTCAACAAACGACTTCATCAAGCGAGTCATCGGCCTGCCTGGCGAATGGCTGCGCATCGCTCCCAACAGTCATCACGTGGGCCATGTCTACATCAGCGACACCAGACCCACCTCCCTGACTGGAGGGATTCAGCTCAATGAGCCCTACGTCAGCGGGGTGTGGCAGGACGAGGTCGAGTGCTGCACCGCGGCGGGCACCTTCTCACCCCTCTTGCCGACCAGCGGAAAGTGGGTTCACATCCCCGCCCACGACTACTTCGTGATGGGTGATAACCGCAACTTTTCCGAGGATTCCCGCACGTTCGGTTTCGAGCCTCAGAGCGGCATCCGCGGCGTTGCCGTTGCTCGCTTTTGGCCGCTGGACAGGCTCGGCCTAGTGCCCGGCGAACGGCCTACTTTCAGCGTGGTTCTGGCGGCCGGCACGCTGCTTCCGGTGCGCCGGCTACGCCGTCGTCGTTCTAGGGATAGATCCAGCGACCGCCTTCCCGCTCCCAAGTAACCAGCTCGGCGTCGCCGAAGTAGAGCGCGATCTCCTGCTCGGCTCGGGATGGGCTGTCCGAGCCGTGGACCACGTTCTGACCGATGTCGATGCCGAAGTCCCCGCGGATGGTCCCGGGGGCAGCGGTCGCGGGATTGGTCGGACCCATCATCGATCGGACCATCATCACCGCATTGGGTCCCTCCCACACCATGGCCACGACCGGGGCGGACGTGATGAAATCGATGATCGCCTCGAAGAAGGGCCGGCCGCGATGCTCGCCGTAGTGCTCCGCGGCGATCTCCCGCGTGATGTCCGTGAGCTTGAGGCCGACCAGGTGGAGGCCTCGGCGCTCGAACCGGCCCACCAACTCCCCGACGAGTCCGCGCTGGACCCCGTCAGGCTTGATCAGCACCAAAGTTCTCTCCACGCTCATGCCCTCCCCGCCGCTGTAGCTCCGGCGTAGCTGCCTGGAGGCGACATCATCCCGCAACTCCGTTAGCGATAGCCGCCAAAGCGGTCGCCGAGTCAAGACCAGGCCCCACTGCAGCGAGCCGCCAGCCTCTCCCCGAGAACAGACCCTCGGCGGTCGCCTGAACCTCCGCCGCCGTGACCGATCTCACCGCGGAGATTACCTCGGCCGGAGACATCACGGAGCCGATCAGCGCCGCCTGGTGTCCTAGGAACTCAGCCATCGCACTGGTACCCTCGAGTTGGAGCCGCAACCGCCCCTCGATTTGGGTCTTGGTCCGCTCCAGCTCTTCGGCGGTGAGGCGCTCGCGCACTAGCTTCCCGACCTCCAGCAGGACGCCCCGGATGGCCGTGTCGACCTGCTGCGGCTGAGTGGCCAGGTAGATGCCGAAGGCGCCGGAATCGCGATGACGAGCGGCAAACGAGTGGATGTCGTAGGCGAGCGCCTGGCGCTCTCGGAGCTCCAGGAAGAGGCGGCTGCTCATCCCCTCACCCAGGATGGTGTTGAGCACGTCCAGGGCCCAGCGCTCCGGATCTAGATAGGAGGAGCAGCGTACCCCCAACAGGACGTGAACCTGCTCACCGCGGCGCTTCCGCACTTTGGCCACCGGATCCGGTCCCAGGGGTGCGGGAACGCCGCCATCACTGCGGCGGCCGCCCGGTGCGGCAGTGGCCGGTCCCTGCTCGTCGAAGCAACGCTCGACCAGTGCCCGGGCCGGCTCGGGGTCGAAGCCCCCGGAGAGCACCACTACCACCCGGTCCGGCACGTAATAAGCACTTCGATAGGCGCTCAATTCCTCCGCCCCGATCCGCGTCAATGAGGCTTTGGTACCGGCGGGGTCCCGGGCCAGGGGATGGTCGCCCCAGAGCAGATCGTCAAAGATCATCTGGACCAGGTCGCCTGGCTGGTCCAGGTACATGTGAAGTTCCTCGATCACCACATTGCGCTCCCGCTCGGCTTCGTCGGCGGCAATCCGGGGAGCGAAGGTCAAGTCAAAGAGGAGCCGGAGCGCCAGTTCCAGGTGGGAGCCGGGGACCTTAGCCCAGAAGGTGGTCAGCTCCTTGTCGGTGCTGGCATTGAGGACGCCCCCGATTCCCTCGATCGATTGGGAAACGTCCCGGCTGGTGGGAAAGCGCTCCGTGCCCTTGAACACGATGTGTTCCAGGAAGTGGGATACGCCAGCCAGCCGCTTGGTCTCCCAGCGCGACCCGACCCGAACCAGTACCGAAGCGGCCACCGACTCGCGGCCGGCCATCGGTGCCAGCACCAGTTGCGCTCCGTTGGGCAGTTGGACCAGCTCCCAGCTAGCCTCGGAGCCCGACCGGACGGCAGTTGCGGTGCGGCTCACTCTTGCCACCTAGTTTCGGGTCTCGGTGCGCTGCTGGACCCGGGCCAGGGTGAGCGCGTAGTTGAGGTCCAGGGTCGCGGCATTGCCGGCGATGCGGATCTCGTTGACCACGTTGGCCTGCCGCCAGGCCAGGACGAACGACTGGTACTCCGACTGGTCGAGCGCCTTGGTCTCCGTGAACGCCGCCGCCTGGGCACCGAGGGATCCGGTCGATACCTGCTCCCATCCGGTCTGCCCCAACTGCTTCTTCGCCAAGGCGAATCCGCTGGTGGCTCCGGCAGCCGACATGTACGTCACGGCGGAGCTCGCGATGACAACAGGCCCGACCACCTCCTGGGGGCTCACTTCCCGGTCGAAGGTGGTCATATAGGCGGTCTGGCGACCCTCAGCCTGGTACTGGTGCAAGACCGAGGCCTCTCCTCCGGCGGCTTTCTTGTTGCTAATGACGCCAGTGTTTTTCGATCCCTTCTCAATCACAAAGCCAGCATATGGCAATTGCGACAAGCTGAGCGCGAGCTGCCGGGGCGCGGTACGGATCAGCGCCGGAGAGCTTCCACAGCCAACCAGGAGGAGGGCAAGACCGCCGCCAAGGAGGGGACCGGCCCAGGTCCGACCGGAGCTCCGAATCAGAGCCCGACCTCTCCGGCAGGCCGAATGGTCACCCGGCGCTCGGCGTCCGTGCCGGTGCTCTCGGTGGCCACATTAGGGTCCTCGGCCAGGGCCAAATGCACCGCGCGGCGCTCATAGGGCTGCATCGGCTCCAGGGTGACTGAGCGACCGCTCCGGGTCACCCCAGCCGCCATGCGCAGCGCCATCTGAGCCACGGTGTGCTCCCGGCGCCGCCGATACCCGGCGACGTCGACGATCAACCGTGGCACTCCGGGCGTCAGTCCGCTCTCCCCCAGCATCAGGTTGAGGACCGTCTGCAGCGCCCGCAGGGATTCCCCCCTCCACCCGATCAAGATGCCCAGGTCCGCACCTTCCACCTCCAGGAGGAGGGGTGCCACCTCAGCTCTCTCGCTCGCCTCCGAACCAGTGGGGCGAACTCGGCGCACGTGGACTTCGGCCTCGATGTCCATCAGCCGCAAGATCGTCTCCAGATTTCCCTTTCCCAGGAGGCCCTCTCGGGGGATGGCCTGAACCCGCACCCGGGCCGCCGCACCAGCGATTCGCTCACCGGGGACGGCCGCTCCGCCCTCGCTCACCACCTCGACCAGTACCGCGTCCCGGTCCAATCCACCAGCTCGGCAGGCCGCCGAGGTCGCGTCCTCGACGGTCGTACCCTCGCCCTCAAAGGTCGCAGCGCTAAGTCCCATTTCCGCTCAGCGGCGAGGCCGCCCCCGCTCCTTGCTCTTGGGGCGGCGGGTCGGCGGCCGGGTCGGCGGCCGCTGGGTAATACCCGCCACGCCGTTGCCATGGCCGGCGCCGACCACGGGAATGGCTGCCACCGGGGAGGTCTGAGCCCGACCGAGCGGCGAGTTCTTCGGCCGCCAGCCTGCCCCGGGGAACCACGGCGGCACCTTGAGCCCGCCCCAACCCATCATGGAGAAGACCTGCACGACCATGATTCCGCTCTGGGTTATCCAGTACAGACCGATCCCCTGGTTGAAGTTCAGGGCGAAGACAGCGATCAGCACGGGCATGAGATAGGTCGTCTGCCGCATGACGTTATACATCTGCTTTTCCTGATCGGTCATGTCCGGTCGCTGCGGCTGCATCATCATCTTCGACTGCATGAAGGTCAGCACGCCCGCCAAGATCGGCACGATGATCAAGGTGGGGTGGGTGAGAAGCCCCGCTTTGAGCGCCGACTTGTCGAGGTTGGCGATCCACAGGAAGCTGGCGTGGCCGTGCAGACCCTTGGACAGCTTGTTGATGGAGCCAAAGAGAGCGTAGATGAATGGCAGCTGGATCAGCAGTGGGAAACAACCGGAAAGCTGACTCAGCGGATTGATCTGGTGCCGCTTGTAGAGCGCCATCGTCTCCACCTGGAGCTTCGCTTTGTCCTTTTTGTACTTGGCCTGGATCTCCCGCAATTCCGGGCCCATCCGCCGCTGGTCCGCCTGAATCTTCCATTGGGTGCGAATCTGCCAGCGGAATAGCGGGAAGAGGAGTCCGCGGATGGCCATCGTGAGCACGATCACCGCCAACCCGAATGCACCGATGGTGGCGGTGGGACCGAAACCTTGGAAGGCGTGGTCGAGGAATTGCAGCGCCACCGCGATCGGCGTCAGCAGGACGTAGAAGAAGATCGCCAAAATCGGATTGGTTGGGGGCGGGGCGGCCGGGTTGACGAAGGTCAGAAACTCAATGCCCATGCACGAGCTCCTCCGGCAACGGCACCGGGTCATACCCGCCTTGATGGAAGGGGTTGCAGCGAACGATCCGGCGGATGCCCATCCACCAGCCACGCCGGAAGCCGTAGAGCTGAATCGCCTCGTACGCGTAGTGGGAACAACTGGGCTCGTAGCGGCACGAGGACATCAGGCCGAACACCGGGCTAAAAGTCGCCTGATAAAACACGATGAACCACAGGGAAAGCTTCCTCACTGGGCAGCTCCCGTCACGACCAGCGCTCGCGTCAGCGATGCCCGCAACGCTCCCCACCCGGCCGCCACCGCTGCCCGCTGGGGACGGAGCACGACGTCGTAGGCTCCGAGAGAGCCGAGACTTTCCCTCACTGCTGCCTGTAGACGACGCCGCACCCGGTTGCGCACGACGGCTCCCCCGAGTCGTTTGGTGACCACGACTCCGACCCTCGGGTGTCCCACGGCATTCGCCCTCACCTGGACGCGGAGCACATCGTCTCCAGCGCCCTTCCGCCCCGCCCGCACAGCCTCAAAGTCGGCGGAGTGACGGAGGCGGTACTTCGTCTTCACCGCACGGGCGCGGGTGTCAAGCGCAGGCGTCCCTTCAGGCGGCGGCGCTTGATGACGCGGACCCCCCCGGGGGTCGACATCCGGGCCCGAAACCCATGCGTCTTCCGCCGGTAGCGCTTCTTGGGCTGAAAAGTTCTCTTGATGGTCGAATTCCTTCGCAGACTCGGACCTGGGGCCCAGCTCTGGACCTCCCAACCGAATCCGCCGCCTGGGATAACTCTCTCGGTAAACCGGCGCTGAGGATAGCAGACGGCGGCACGAGACTCCCGAACGAGCCTCGATCTCGACGCCGCCAGCCGGTGCCCGGTCCTCTGGGCGCGGGCCAGGCCATCACTCGTGACGGGGCTTTGGGAAACCTCCATGACCAGCGCCACTTGCACGGTACCGAGTCGGCTCGCGCGCGGCACCGAGGTGGCTGGCAGGCGGTCGACGCATTCGTCCGTCTGCCGAAAAGTCCCCGGCGGCGAGTGGGCTCTTCCGGGTCGTGGCGACCGGCTCCTGAAACGTTAGGTCGCGGCGGCGACACCGGCCCGGGCCGGTGTGCTACCTACCGATCACCGACGCAGAAATCATAGCTGAAGATGGGTTTTTCGTCGATGTTCATCGGACGATCAGCGCGTTCCCCGCAACTTAGTTCCCTCGATTCGCGCGTCGCCGCCGTCGTCCAATTGTGCCAGAACATCCGCGCTCCCATACGGGTTGTGGGTGTTCGTTGGTACGGTGGCTAAGGCGATTGCCGCCTCCTCCGCGATTGTGTGCAGCACCGTGCCGGAAAGCGTTGCACGGGGGGTTGGGCGGTGCTACCATCCGGGAGCGACCGCAGGGGTGGGCCAGACCCGGTCCGAGCTTCTCTCTTCCACAGGGCGAATCTACCCCTCAGGTGGGTTTTCCACTCCTGTGCAGAAGGTGTGAATTGCGCTTCATTCGGTGCGCCCCGAACTTCCCTCAGGGCTCTTGGTGAGCCTCTCCTCCGACCAGCTCTGGACGGCCGCTCAGGAGGAGCTGCGCTTCCAGGTCAGCCGTCCGGGGTATGAGGCCTGGCTCAAGAACGCCCGCCTCCTCAACTTCGACGACGAAGCGTCTCGCGCCATCATCGGCGTGCCCACTCCCTTGGCCCGCGACTGGGTCAGCGACCGGTACTCGGCGGTGATCCGGGAGACCCTCTCGGCGCTCCTCAACCGGGACATCGAGGTGGACTTTGCCGTCCAGACCGCCACCGACGATGGGGACTCTGCCCTGCCCGTGGATGCCAAGGGCCCGGTCGTCCTCACCGACGACCGCTCGCAGGGGATCGCCGAGACGGTCCCCGGGCTCAACCAGCGCTACACCTTCAGTGCCTTCGTGGATGGCAACAACTCTCGCTTCGCCTACGCGGCCTGCCGAGCGGTGGCCGACTCGCCGAGCCGCGCCTACAACCCACTCTTCCTCTATGGCGGGGTGGGGCTGGGCAAGACCCACCTGATGCACGCGGTGGGCCACGCCGTCTGGCAGAGCCACCGCTTGCGGGTCGCCTACGTGACCTCTGAGAGCTTCATGAATCAGATGATCACGTCGATCCAGGAGAACCGGATGGCCCAGTTCCGCGCCCGCTACCGGACAGTCGACGTGCTCCTGGTCGATGACATCCAGTTCCTGGCGGGCAAGGACCGGACCCAGGAGGAGTTCTTCCACACCTTCAACGCGTTGCAGGAGGTGAATCGCCAGATCGTGATCAGTAGCGACCGTCCTCCCCGCGAGATCCCCACTCTCGAGGACCGGCTTCGGACCCGCTTCGAGGGAGGGTTGATGGCGGACATCCAGCCACCAGACTTCGAGACCCGGTTGGCAATTCTCCGCAGCAAGCTGGACCCCGCTCACAACCCGCTCAGCGAGGAGGTCCTCTCCTTCATCGCCTTCAAGATCCAGCAGAACATCCGGGAGCTGGAGGGAGCGCTGATCCGGGTGCTGGCGCACGCCTCCATCGCGGGCGGCGAGAGCCCGTCTCTGCAGCAGGTCTCGGAGATCCTCCGCGACATCATCCCTTCGGCCGACACCAAGCCGCTCTCGGTCGACCTGGTGCAGCAGGTGGTGGCCGACTACTACGGGATCACCGTCGACGAGATGAAGAGCAAGCGCCGGGATAAGCACATCGTCTTCCCCCGCCAAATGGCCATGTATCTGATCAGGGAGGAGATCGCGATGAGCCTGCCGGCCATCGGCCAGGTCTTTGGCGGTCGCGACCACACGACCGTCCTCCACTCCTATGAGAAGATCGTCAACGAGGCCAAGGAGGACCCCCGGGTCGCCGACGATGTGGCCCGGCTCAGGGAGCTCCTCCTGTCTCGCTAGACCGGATCAACACAGCTTTTCCAGTGTCCCTGTTACCAGCGACCCAACCCCTGGGGGCAAGCCCGCCCCGTCGAAAAACCCGGCCGTTAACCGCGGGACCACCCCCGGATATCCACAGGCTGTCCACCGGTAGAGTGAGTTCAGCTCCGATCAGTTTCCCCAACCTTCACTCCCCTACTATGGCTACGGTTTTACAAATCCGTACCAAGCGCTGCGCGGGGCTGTTGAAAGGGAAGGTGGCGCGCTCTTGAAGCCAAGGAGGCCTATTCCGTGAAGTGCACTATCTCACCCCAACAGTTGGGGGCCGGGCTTAATTCGGTGAGCCGAGCAGTCTCCAGCCGGGCGACCCTACCGATCTTGAACAACGTGCTCGTCGCGGCCCGGGGCGGAAGCTTGCAGTTGACTGCCACCAACCTTGACCTCACCATCTACCACTCGCTGGCGGCGGAGGTAGAGGAGGAAGGCGAAGTGACAGTGCCCGCCCGGATGCTCTCGGAGTTCGTCGGTGCTCTGCCGGAGCAGCCGCTCCGCTGGCAGCTGGACCAGGCTCACCAGACCGTCAGCCTGCAGAGCGGGCGGTTTGACGCCCACATCCGCGGGGTTGACGCGAAGGAATTCCCGCCCCTACCTGATGTCTCGGACGGAGATACGGTCGAGCTGGATCCCCAGACCCTACTCACCGCCATCGACCAGACCGTGATCGCGGCCAGTTCTGACGACGGGAGACCAATCTACACCGGAGTGCTGACTGAGATCGCCGGCCCGGAGGTGACCTTAGTCGCCACCGACGGTCACCGGCTGGCGATCCGGGTGGTTCGTGCCACCGACGGTGGCCGCCAGGGAGAGCGCTTCGCCGTGATCATCCCGGCGCGGGCTCTGTCGGAGCTCTCCCGGCTCCTCAAGCCGGTAGCGGCCAGCCCCGCCTCGGTCAGCCTCACCATCGGGGCCTCGCGGGCCCAGGTCAAATTCCAGCTGCCTGGATACGAGCTCACAGCTCGGCTGATTGACGGGGTCTACCCCAGCTACGAGAAGGTCATCCCCACGGCCTCGCAGACCGTGGTGAGGGTCTCCACCGAGGAGCTGAGGCGCACCACCAAGGTGGTCTCCCTCTTCGCCAGGGACGCCGCCAACGTCTTGAAGATTCGCTGCGAGCAGGGCCAGGTCGTTCTCTCTGCCAACACCAACGAGGTGGGGGACAACGTGGCTGGGGTTGATGCTTCGGTGGACGGCGACAGCCTGGGGATCGCCTTCAACGCCCGCTACGTGGCGGACGTGCTCAACCTCATTGATTCGCCAGAGGTGGAGTTGATTTTGAATGGGCCGCTCTCGCCCGGTCTGGTGCGGGCCCCCGGGGACGACAGCTACCGGTACGTGATCATGCCCGTCCGGGTGGCCATCTGAGAGCAGTGGCGGATCCCACCAGGTGTACCTCTCCCAGTTGCGCCTACTCTGCTTTCGCATCTATCAGGAGGCTTCTCTAGAGCTACTCCCAGGGGTGAACCTGGTCTTGGGCCAGAACGGCCAAGGCAAGACCAGCCTGCTCGAAGCGATCTCAACTCTGGCTCTGACCAGATCGCCTCGGTCGGGGTCGTTGGGAGAGTGCGCGTCGTGGGGCGAGTCGCAGATGGGGGTGGCGGGCCACCTGGTCAGCCGGCTCGGGGACAACGACCTCGAGTTGAGGGCGGAGCGCCAGCTCGCCAGCGAGCGCTGGGTTCGCCGGCTGCGCCAGGACGGGGACCTGATCCAGCCGCGCCAGCTCCTGGGCCGGTTCCGGGTGGTGCTCTTCTGGCCTGAGGACCTGCTGTTGGTGAAGGGGGGACCTGACCCGAGGCGGCGGTTGCTCGACGTCGTACTCAGCCAACTTTCCCCCACCTACGCCGAGGCAGCCACCCGGTATCGCCGAGCGGTGGAACACCGCACTGCCCTGCTGCGGAGGGTGCGTGACAGCCAGGCCGCCCCGGCCGAGCTCCAGCCCTGGTCGGAGGCCCTGGTCGAATACGGAACCATCGTGATCCAGGAGAGACGGCGCTATCTGGCGACCGTTCAGCCGGTGGCGGCGGAAGCCATCATCAAGATCGGAGAGTCGGCCGAACTCCAGCTGCAATACCGGCCGGGTCTGGGCCGGGGCGGCAGTCTGGATCCGAGAGCGGACCCCGCCGACACGCTCCGGCGGGCCCTGGCCAGGACCGCCGCGGAGGAGATTGCCCGAGCGCAGTGTGTGGTGGGGCCGCATCGCGATGACTTCGAAGTTCTTTTGGGAGGCCGGCCGGCGCGGCAGTTCGCGTCGCAGGGTCAGCAGCGGAGCGTGGTGCTGGCGCTCAAGGTGGCCGAGGTCCGTCAGCACCTCACCCTGGGGGGCGAGACGCCGCTACTGCTGCTCGACGACGTGCTCTCCGAGCTTGACCGGGAGCGGCGCACCGGTCTGATCCAGTTGCTCTCCGAGGAGCTGGCGGTGGAGCAGACTCTGATCACCTCCACCGAAGATCCCCAGATTGGTGGCGAGGTGGCCGTGTCCCAGGTGCTTCAGGCGCGCGGAGGTCAGCTGACCCGCCAAGCAGTGCCCGGCTGGGGGCTCAACGATTGGAAGGCATAGAGGCGATCCTGCCCCGGGTGCTGCGCCGGCTCGGGGCCACCGGCCAGGTCCGCCAGGTAAGGGTCGAGGCCGCCTTCGCCAAAGTCTGCGGAGAGTACATCCGGCCGCACGTCCGGGTCTACGCGGTGGAGCGCTCGGTCCTGGTCCTAGCCTGTGCCCATCCGGCGATCGCGCACCAGTTGCAGATCGAGTCGGTGACGATCCTCGGCGCGATCAACGCGGAGGTGGGGGGCCGGGCGCTAACCCGGCTTCGCTTCGTGCCCGAGGCGGGGATGCTGCCACCGCCGCGCCGGCCGCGAGGAAGCTGAGCACGATCTCCGCGGCCGCAGCGGCGGCCCCTGGCCGGGCCCAGCTCCGCGAGCCACTCTGCAACTGGTCGAGCAGCGGGTCGTCCGGGCGGCAGAGCCGAGCTAGGGTCTTCAGCAACTCCTCGCGACCCTCCACCTGCAGAGCCGCCCCGGCCGCGACCAGCGCGGCGCCATTGTTTTCCTCCTGCCCGGGCAAGGAGTCGGTCACCAGGAGGGCCAACCCCGCGGCCGCTGCCTCCGCCAGGGTGCTGGGGCCGGCCTTGCCGAGGTAGACATCGGCGGCCAGCAACCAGGGGGTCAAGGAGGGCTGGAACTCCAGGGCGACCGTCGCCACCTTCGGGGGATGGCGCCTCAACCACTCCCGCAGCCGGAGGTTGTTGCCGCAGGCCACCACTACCTGTAGTTGCAGTTCGCTCTCCCCCAGCCACCGGGTCAGCCGCTTCAGGCTGCCCACCCCCTCAGCGCCGCCGCCCAGCAGAACGCAGAGGGCTCGGGGGTCGAGCCCGAGCGACTCGCGCAGCCCCTGGCGGTCCTCCCGACGGGTGGGCCCTCGGGAGAGGGTCGGGTCAACGGGGAGCCCGGTCTCCCGGATCAGGTGGGCGGGCACGCCGTGCTCACGACACCAGTCGCTGGCCTCGCGGGTCGCGGTCAGGATAGCGTCCGGCCGGGGCGACAGCCAGCCCTGGTGGCCGCCGACCAGATCGGTCATAACGGTGATCAAAGCGGGCGAGCGACCCGGTCCGGCGAGCGCGTCGGCGGCCTGGCGCGCCGCCGGGCCGAGGAGGGGGTGGCAGTTCACGATCACCAGCGGGCGACGAAGACGGGTCCGCTCGGCCATCGCCGGCCCGAGTTGGCGGAGGAGGAAACGATCCATTCCCGAACTTAGTCGCCGGCTGCTGAAGCCGCGGAAGAGAACTCCCCAGAGCGTGGGGGAGGTCCGCACCAGCGGGCCGTACGCGCGAGCCAGCGAGCGAGCGGTGCGTCCGATCGGCTGGTGGGTGGGGTCGTCCACGGCCACCGTGACCGGGCCGGAGCTGCTGGTGGCCAGCGCGGTGACCAGGGCGCGAGCCACGCTCACGTGGCCACCGCCGGTGCCGGCCGCCCAGATCTGTACTTCCGCCCGCCCAGGGTTTTTCAAGCAGGGAGCGTCCTTCATGAGATGTTTGGCCTCTGGCGGCGATGTTAGAGTCATCTCGCCGGCCGAGGCTCGTCCAGCCTCGGCAGAGCGCGGGATTTCAGGGTGGAGCAAGCATCGGGGCCTCATGTCCAGCGCCCTTCGGGGCGAAAGCGGCACTGAATCCGCGCGACCGCGGCCTGCGGGTGGAGGAGATCACCACCGCGGACGGGCTGAGACGGCTGCGCCCCGATTGGAACGGGGTCGAGGCCGCTGGCGAACCGATCAATCCGTTCCTGTCCTGGGATTGGCAGTCGAGCTGGTGGGACGCGTTCGGTGGGGACCGGGAGCTCCATTGCCTGGTGGTGTCCGAGGCGGACCAGGTGGTGGGTATCGTCCCGCTCCAGTGCGCGTCCCCCGGGCCTCGCGTGTTCGGTTTCGGAGGTGGGGCCGACCTCTCCGACCACCTGGGCTTCCTGTTCCGCCCCGATCGGGCGGCAGAGGTGGCCAGCGTCGCTTTGGAGGAGCTGTTCAAGGGGGAAGCGACGGCGCGCGTGGCGGCCCTGGACCTGCACTACCTCGTCGACGCTTCGCCGGCGCTGACCGCGTTGCGCCAGGCCGCCGACCAGCTGGAGCTGGGCCAGGAGCTGACCCAGGAGGAGGTGAGCCCCCAGGTGAGCCTGGGCCTCGACTTCGAGGGCTACCTCACGGGACGGCTCAACAAGAAGGATCGGCACGAGCTCCGCCGCAAGCTACGCCGGTTGGAGACCGAGCAGCCGGATTGGACCTTGGTCACCCAGGCCGACCTCGGCCTGGACGCGGCACTGGATGCTTTCTTCCCCCTCCTCCAGGCCAGCGGAGCCCACAAGGTCGAGTTCCTCACCCCCGAGGTGGAGGCGTTCATCCGCAGCGCCAGCCACCGCCTCGAGGAGCGGGGCTGGCTTCGCGTGCAGTTCATCAAGGCAGCTGGCCAGCTGACTGCGGCCACGCTGGGCTTCACTGTCTCGGACACCTGGCACCTCTACAACTCGGGGTACCAGCCGGAGGCGGCCGCGCTCTCGCCGGGGTTTCTCTGCGCGGCGGAGGGGATCCGGGCGGCGATCGAGGAGGGTTGCCACACCGCTGATTTCCTGCGGGGTAGCGAGGCCTACAAGTACCACCTGGGGGCGGTCGACAAGCCGCTCTGGCGACTCCAGCTGAGCCGGCCGGGCGGCCGCGCGGGTCTCGTTTGACCGCGCCCCCGGCAGCCAAAGGAGCTGGCCCCGGCGACACCGTCGCCTTCCTCTCGTTGCACGCCTCTCCGCTGGCCCGGCTGGGCCAGCGGGAGAACGGCGGGCTCAACGTCTACGTCCGGTCCGTTTGCGAGGAGCTGGGCGCCCGCGGCGTGCACACCGACGTCTTCGTCCGCCGGACCGATCCGGATGAGCCGGCCGAGCAGGCGATGGGCCCCCGCAGCCGGGTCGTGGCGGTGCACGCCGGCCCGGCGCGAAGGCTCTCCAAGCACCAGCTGCCCAACACGCGGGATGAGTACCTCGAGGCGGTCCGGTATTTCATGCAGCGATCGGGTCGCCGCTACCTCGCGATCCACAGCCACTACTGGCTGACCGTCGACGTGGGGGCCGAACTGGCCGAGTACCTGGGGGTCCCCTGGCTCCACACCGCCCACACCCTGGCCGCGGTCAAAGGGGAGTTCGGCTTCGACGGCGATGGCCCGCAGCGGTTGTTGGCCGAGCGTCGGGCGGTGTCCGCAGGGGCGCGGCTGGTGGCCAACACCCCCGGGGAGGCGCAGGGGCTCACCCGCCTCTACGGGGCCCACCCGCAGCAGGTGGTGGTGGCCCCGCCGGGAGTAGACCTGGTGCGGTTTCAGCCCCGTGATCCCGAC
The DNA here is from genome assembly GCA_035533655.1 of Candidatus Acidiferrales bacterium. Classification (GTDB taxonomy): domain Bacteria; phylum Chloroflexota; class Dormibacteria; order Aeolococcales; family Bog-877; genus Bog-877. The sequence goes on from DATLTJ010000031.1 coordinate 60,406, forward strand.
CGGTTGCGAAGCCGGTTGAAGCTGGTCGGGCGCAAGGTGGTCCTGTTCGCCGGACGGCTGGAGCCACTCAAGGGACCGGACACCCTGCTGGACGCCTTCGCCATCCTGGTGAAGCGGGACGGCGTCCGCGAACCGGTGCAACTCCTCTTCGTGGGTGACGACAGCAGCGATGGCGCGCAGGTGGACCAGCGGGGCATGTTGGAGGCGAGAGTCCGCGAGCTGGGACTGTCCGACCGGGTCTGCTTCCTCGGAGCCCGGCCCCAGGATCGGCTGGCGTTGCTTTACTGCCTGGCCGACGTGGTCGTGGTCCCTTCGTACACCGAGTCCTTCGGGCTGGTCGCCCTCGAGGCGCAGGCCTGCGGCACCCCGGTGGTGGCGGCGTCGGTGGGCGGGCTGCGCGACGTGGTGGCTCACGGCAGTACCGGCTATCTGGTGGAGGGTCACAACCCGGCCGACTACGCCGAGGCGATCACCCGGGTCATCGCAGCTCCACCGGGAGCCGAGGCACTGATGCGTCAAGCTGCCTGGAGGCGGGCCCAGAGCTTCACCTGGGAGCGGACCGTCGATCTGCTCCTCCCCGAATACGGTCTGCCCGCTGGTCTAGCGGCCGTGGCTGGCCGCGAGGGCTGAAGGAAGCCTCTCCCCGTCCGGTCTCAGCCGGTCCAGATCCCCACGGCGAGGAGAGTGGAGCTGGCCAAGAGGAGCAGGGCCGTCTGGCGAACGGCGCGCTCGCGGAGAGCCAGATCAGCGGACCTCGAATTGCGGAGCGGCCCTTCGGCGAGGGGAGCGAGCAGCCAGGGCAGGAAGCACTCCGCTCCGTCCAGTCCGGGAATGGTGATCAGCAGCGGTACCGCCAGCGACAGGACGAGCAGACCCTGGCAGAGGATTCGGGATCCCCGCTCGCTGAGACCGGCCACCGCACCGAACCGGCCGCCTTCGGGGCCGGTCGAGCGAGCGCGCATTGCGGCCAGGATCAGCAAGGCGGTCGCGAGGCTGGCTGGTAGTACGGCGGCCACCAGCCCCAGCCAGGTGAGGCGACCCAGCTCCACCACCAGCGTTCCCCAGCCGGCGAGCAGATCGGCCGCTGCCACCAGGGCAAGTTGGTCCCGGCCGATGGCCTGGCCTGAGTTCGGAGCGTGACCCAAGGCGATGGCGGCCGCCACGCCCAAGACTCCAACCGCCAACAGCCACCAGGCGGTCGTCGCGGCCAGCCAGAAGCCCAGCACCAAGGCGAGGGCGAGCCAGAGGACGGCAGACCGGGGCAACTGCCCGAGGGCGGGCACTCCAGGCAACCGAGACAACGCCCGGTCCCGCTCGCGGGAGCGCTGCCTGATCCCCAGCAGGCCGAACCCGAGAGCGACGGTGACACCCAGCGCCGCCAAACTCTTGGCGGCCGGGACCAGGCCGTAGTGGGCGGTGACCCCGGTCGCCACCACCACCGGGGCGACGGCGCAGACTAGGAGAGTTGTCCGACGCGGCCAAGTGGGGAGATCCCAACTGGAGCCGCGCCCTTGCTCAGCCCTCATCCCGGTGGAGAGGGTAGAGGGCTCAGGCTAGCCAGACCGGGGGCTCCGCTCAACCGCCGACAAAGCTGGGGGGCCCAGCATCCAAAGCGGGCTTGCTGGAGAAACCGGTCAGGGTCTCCACCCCGGTGCCGTCGTCGTTGGCGAGGTAGACCTGAACCCGCCCGTCGACGCTGAGGGTGAAGACGACCTGACGCCCGGTCGAGGTTGCGGCGGCGGCCTGGGGGTAGTGCCCGTCCTTCCCGCCGATGATCACGGTGGAGGTCCCGGTCGTGGTCGAGATGGTGGCCAGGGCGCCGGACGGCTCCCGGACCAGGATCGTGTCGAGGTCGAGGAAGGCCAGCGGCTGGCCGGCGGCGGCCGCCACCTGGGTGAGCGGCGCGCCGGTATCCAGGGGACGGTAGATCCAGAGGGCAGGATCGGTGCTGCTCCCGACGGCGAAGGCCAGGCTGCTGCCGCTGGGACTCCAGACCGGGTCCCCCTCGGCGGCGACCACCGCCGTGGAGGTCGGCAGGAAGGTGATCGCCTTGAGTCCGGGGCTGAGCAGCGCCACCCGGGTGGGATCGCCAGCCGGAGCCGCCACGGCGGCCACGACCTGGCCGTCCGGCCGCCAGGTGAGGGGACCGTGCATGCTGGGCGAGATGGCGAGGGTGAGCGAGGTTGCAGCGGAGACGCTGTAGGCCCGGAGGGCCCCGCCCACCACGAAGGCCAGCTGCTGTCCGTTCGGGCTCCAGGCCGCCCCGTCGCTGCCGACGCTGCCGAGCACGGTGCTGCTCTTGCCCGTGCTGAGATCGATCACCTGGATCGGCTGGTCCCCCACCAATTCGACCGCCAGTCGCGCCCCGTCGGGGGAGGGCCAGGTATAGAGGTAGTGCTGGCCAGCCGGCGCGGTGGCGAGTACCCGCAGCGCCGGCGGGTCACCGGCTAGCTGGGGGGGGGAGGCGGCGAGCACCTCGGAGTAATCGCTCGGCGAGGGTCCGGCCGGGAAGACCACGGTCGTGGTGCTGCCCAGACTACCGACGGTGAAGTGGAGCGTGGCGGCCTTCTGCAGACGGTCGCCCTCGACATCCAACGCGGAGCTGGCGATCGCCAGGGTGTAGGTCGCCCCGGGGACCAGCGCTACATTCGGCTCCAGCAGGTACCGCCCGGGAACCGTCGAGCTCCGGGCCAGCCGGTAGCCGGCGCTGGGCGCGGGCGTAAGGGTGATCGCATTTCTGACCGACGCGGGATTCATGTCCCGGCTGAAGTTGATGGAGAGCGCCTGGTCCGGTCCCACGGTGCCCCCGTTGGAGGGAGAGGTAGAGGAGACCTGCGGGCCGCCCTCGGTGGAGAACTCCCAGGAATGCGAGAGGGGGTTGACCGCACCGTTGGCCGCCTCGATCCCGCCCAGCAGCGAAATCCGGTAGGTGGTGATGGTCCTCCAGGGATGGTGCGGGTGGACCAGGGTCATGACCAGCGGGCTCCTCCAGACAAAGTGACAACCGGTCTTGCGGTGGGCGGCGGCCTTGGCGATCGAGCAGTCCGGAGGGAAGCGGTTCTTGCGAGTCCGCATGTACAGGCGATGCTCGACCGACAGTCGGTTCATTGGGGTGCTGAACGTGATCACCAGGGCATCGTTGGTGTGGACCGCCCCCTGACTCGGCGCCGGCGACACGTTGGTGAGCTGCGGCGGGTTGAGCGGTCCACAACCGGCTAGGCTGGAGGTGAGCAGCAGGGCGAGGAGCGGGCTGGAGAAGAGGAAGAGCCACCTGGGACCGCGGGCTCCCGCCAACATCCTCCGAAGGGTCAGGCGATCTCCGCGAGCTCGATCGCCGGGAGGGGCCCGGGAGGAGCGGCGATGACGTCGATCCGCGCCTCCCGCTCCGAATGAGCCGCCGCCGCCACTCCCGGGCCTTCGGTGAGCTCCGGGTTGAGGGAGCTGTAGCTGCCCTTGGCCTGGCCCTCGGTCAGCAATACGACCGACACCTGATCCTGACCGGAGGTGACCAGGATCCCGCCGGTGAACGGTTGCTCATCGACGAATTCAATGAGGGCGTCGAAGTCGACGATCCGAGACGGCAGCTGAAGGTACAGGGTATTGGCGACCACCAGGCCGCCGACCGACTCGACCAGGCTGGCTGGAAGCTCGATGGCGTCGATCAGCCCCTCCCCAGAACGGACGCCCCGTACCACCTCCTGCAGCGCCGCCTTGTGTCGGCGGTAGGAACCGGCCGACCGGTGCTGAGCTTGGATGACTGCCCCTTCCCGGAAGAGAATGTGCCCGACGTTCCGGGAGTCCGTCTCCCCGGTGATGCTGACGTAGCCGGAGAAGCCGTCCTGCGCCAGGGTCTGGAGCAACATGGGGAAATTCAGGAAGCTCGCCTTGAGGCCGCTGTGCAGCGACGAGCCGGCCGGCATCGGGATCACCAGGGAGAGCTGGCTCTTGGTCGCTCCCGCCACCGGCCTGGCACCGGGGCTCGCCGGCTCGCCCGAACTGGCGGGTGGGGTCGGCGGTCGGCTAGTCGCGGCGGGACGGCTGGCGGTGGCCAGCCGGGCCTTCTCGCTGGTGGCCGACCGACTGGATGGCCAGGTGGGGGATGCCGCCGCCGGGCGGGGAGTCGGACCTGGGGCCGCCGCCACCGGTGCCAGCTGGGGCGCGGCGAATGCCCGCTCCAAGGCCGGCACCGGCGGAGCGGGCGTCTGAAAGGTCGGGATATCGGCCGGCGCGCCGACCTCGGCCGCGATCTCGCCAGTGGCGACCGTATCCAGCCAGTCCTCGTCGTCGGTGTCGAGTTCATCCGCCGTGTCTCCACCGGCGGCGGGGGTGGTCGCGGCGGCCACCGTGACGGTCACTTCCGCGGCCGAGATCGCCGGGTGGCTCTCCCGACCAGCGCGCCAGAGGGCCACGAGGTCCTCGGTGGAGCTGTTGATGGTCTCCTCCGGAGGCAGCTTGGCCCGCGGATTGAAGCTGTACTCGCCGTCCCGCCAGCTCAGGGCGTCGACCACCGCTGGCTCACCTTCAGCTTCACCCCCCACCGCGTGGAAGAGGTGCCCGAACAGAAAGTGGAGCGAGCACTGGCTGCCGTTGCTGGCGAGCGAGAGCGTGCCGGTCGCCCGTTCCTGCTGCATGGTCTGAAGCAATTCTGCGACGGTGGTCGGCCCCAGGCTTCCCTGATTTTGCATTCTGCCGAGTAGCTCCAATAGGGCAACCCGAAGTGCTTTCGGGCCCGCCCTCCCCACTTGCGGTCGGCGCGATACTAGCACAGGCCAGCTTCAGAATTGGGAGGAAGAACGGTGGTTCTCGGCCAGCCGTCTGCCAGAATGCCCCGGTGATGGCGCCGGCAGGGTCGCAGTCGGCGGCGGAGTGGGATGGCCGGCTTCGGGAGTGGCCCCAAGCCAACCTGCTGCAATCCTACGCCTGGGGAGAAGTGCAGAACCGGGCCGGTTGGGTCACCGAGCGCCTGGAGGTCCCGACAGCCTCCGGCCCGCTGCCGGTGTCCGCCCAGGTGACCGCCAGCGGGCTGCCAGGGTTTTCCCGAATCTATGTGCCCAGGGGACCGGTCTGCCCCGCCTCGGATCTGGCCAGCTTTCAGGCAGTGTTGGGGGCCCTGGTCGACCTGGGCCGGCAACACCGCGCCCTGGCCCTGGAGGTGGAGGCGCCCTGGGCCGAAGGAGAGGTTCCCGAGAGCCATCCCTGGCTCAGCTGGGCGCCGACCCACGCGCGCCAGCCGCTGGCGACCGTCGCGGTCAACCTCCGGCCGGCGCCGGAGGCAATCATCGCCAGCTTCCATGCGAAGGCCCGCTACAACGTGAGGCTGGCCGAACGCCGGGGGGTGGTGGTCAACGAGGAGGCGACCGTCGCTGAGCTGACCGCCTGCATGGAGGCGACCGAGGAGCGCCAGCGGATCCACCTCCCCAGCGCCGCGCATCTGAAGGTGGTTATGGAGCAGCTCGGGAGCAGTGCCCGTATCTTGGCCGCCCAGGTCGAGGGGGAGGTCGTGGCAGCGATCCTCATCGCCTCCTTCGCCGGCGAGGCCAGCTACCTCTATGGAGGCGCGACCGGACGACATCGGGACCGGATGCCGAACCAGCTCCTCCATTGGCGGGCGATGTTGCGGGCCCGCGAAGAGGGATGCCACCACTACGATCTGTGGGGAATTCCTGAGAACGAGGATCCCCACCATCCCTGGCGAGGGCTGGCGCAGTTCAAACTCGGCTTCGGCGGCGAGCAGCTCCGCTTCGCAGGGGCTAGATTCCTGCGGCTTCGCCCAGCTGGCGCCACCATCCTGGCGGTCGCCGACGCGGCCCGCCGCAAGGTGAGGACTCGAGGGAGGAGATGAAGAGAGACGGCTCCGGAGGTGCCCGCGAGGCCGGCGAGACCTACTTCCCCACCTATGAGGAACTGGCCGCCGAGCTGCTGGACGGGCTGGAGCGAGCTTCTCTGGTGGTCCACGACGTCGGCCACGAGCTCGAGCCCAGCAGCGGCGAGCGCACCTTTCACGCCTCGGTGAGGCTCCCGGCCAGTGAGCCACCTCACCGGTACGCCGCCTCCCTGCACTTCCACTGGGACGCGCTGCTCACCTACGTCGGCACCTACGGGCCGGGCAGCGACTGCGAGCTATACCACGACGACGAGGAGACCTGCACCCACCGCCACAGCGCCCCCCGTCCCTTCGTGGAACTGGTGGCGGAGTTCGACCTCGGTGATGGTGGCTACGAGCTGCGGGAGCTGACCGAGATCAACGGATGGCTCGGGACGGTGGATGGGCTGCTTTCGCGCGCGGTCCCAGACCAAGAGGGTCGGACGGTCAGGGTCGGGCTGGCGGTTCGGGATGGCGGCATCTGGGTGGAGCGCTTCCACGCCGAGCAGGCCTGGTATCTGGACCTCAGTGAGCCACCCGACCTCACTCCGGCCTGCCAGGTCATCGCCACCACCCTGAAGGCGACCCCGGCGCTGGCCGACCGACTCCCGCTCTAGCCCTCCGCTTCCCGGTCCGGTTAAGCCCCCGCCAGCTGCTGGTGAGGTGCTGCTGGGCGAGCTCCGCGATCGAGAGACCCTCGGCGGGGTGGATCCAGTCCGGGACCAACAGCCGGGAGCCCCGGAGCAGGTAGGGTCGGTGCAGAAGTCCCGGGTGGGGGACCGTCAGGTCGGGCGAGTCCCACCTCTCGCCCTCGATCAAGATCACGTCGACATCGAGATTCCGGGGTCCTTTGGCGACCAGATGGCGGCGTCCGGCTCGGGCTTCTGCCGCCTGGGCCAGCTCCAGCCAGCCCAGCCCGCGGCGCGGACCTCGGACCAGAATCACCTGGTTGAGGAAGTCCGGCTGGGGAACCGTTCCGATCGGGGCGGTGTTCCAGCGTGGGGTGGTGGCCAACACCTCGACCCCTGCCTCTCCCAGGACCTCCAGGCCTAGGTCCAGCCAGCGCGCTCGCACAGCCAAGTTGCTGCCCAGCGCCAGGACGGCTCGGGAGCTCCCAGAGGACACGGTCATATCGAGCTAGGCGGGAGGGCGGCGGGCCAGCACGTCCATGACCCGGGCGACGTCGCGGATCTGAGCCACGTCGTGGACCCGGACGATGTCGGCTCCGCAGGCGATCGACCAGGCCACCGTGGCGGCGGTGCCCAGGAGCCGGCCCTCGACCGGGCGCTCGTCGAGCAACCAGCCGATCAGCGACTTGCGGGAGGTGCCGACCAGGATGGCACAACCCAATGCCCGCAGCTCCACTAGCCGCCGCAGCACCTCGTAGTTCTGGGCCGGAATCTTGCCGAAGCCGACTCCCGGGTCCAGCACCACCTGGTCCCGGAGAATCCCCGCCCGCTCGGCCAGCTGCAGCGACTCCCGCAACTGGGTCAGCACCTCGCCGAGCAGGTCCCGATAGTGGCTGCCGGCCTGGTTGTGCATGCAGATCACCGGCGCCCGGGCGGCCGCCACCACGGCCGCCATCTCGGGGTCACGTCGTAGTCCCCAGATGTCATTGACCCCATCCGCCCCGGACCCGAGAGCCGCTCTCGCCACCGCGGCCTTGCTGGTGTCGACGAAGATCGGCACCGAGAGCTCGTTGGCCATCAAGCGGAGCGCGGGGACTACCCGGCTGATCTCCTCCTCTACCGAGACCTCTTGGTGTCCCGGACGGGTGCTCTCCCCGCCGACGTCGATGGCATCGGCTCCTTCCTCGACCAGCTGCCGGGCGCGCGCCATGGCCGCCTCGGGGCTGCTACCCACCCCGTCGCCACTGAAGGAGTCGGGAGTGACGTTGAGGACCCCCAGGAGGTAGGTGCGCTTCCCGAACTCCCAGACCGTGTCGCCGAGACGGAGTTCCGGCGCCGGACCACTGAGGTGCTCCACCGCCTCGCGCACCGCCTGAGCCGGCGGCCAGCTCGCGAGGTCGCTGGGCAGCCCCCGGACCCCCTTCAGCAGGCGGTCCAGCCGACCTTCGATCACGAGCGAGCCGTCCTCACCGAGCGTGACTCGGTCGGGGCCGATCTCGGCCAGGGTGGTCGCCAATCGCGCTGAATTCAGATCGGGCTCCACCCGCAGGCAGATCTCGCTGCCGCCCCCCAAGGTCGAGAGATTGGGGTATGGCGCGGTCAGCCGCACCACGGTTGCGGGAGCGGTGTCCACAGTCATCTGCGCCAGTTTGCGGCAGATCCTCCCGCGACCGGCAAAGTCCGCCTAGAATCAGCTCTGGAATGGCAGTGGGCGTGCGGGGGCCTGGGCTGAACGTTGCCATCCTGGGCCACAGCCACGACGGTAAGACCACCCTGGCGGAGTCGCTGCTCTTTGCCGCCGGGGCCTCTCCTAGGCTGGGGTCGACCGACCAGGGAACCGCCCTCCTGGACTACGAGCCCGAGGAGCAGCGGCGGCACATCTCAGTCCAGCTGGGGATCGCCTGCCTCAGATGGAAGGACTCTGCGGTGGCGCTGCTGGACACCCCGGGCTTCCAGGACTTCGAAGGGGAGGTCCTGGAGGCGCTGTCGGTGGCGGACGCGGCGGTCCTGGTGGTCGGGGCCAATACCGGTGGCAACCTGCCGGTGGGAGCGGAGAGCACCTGGGACCTGCTGGCCGAGCGCCAGCTGCCTCGACTTATCGTCTTCACCAAGCTGGACAAGGAGCACGCGGACTTCGAGGCCACCTATGCCGCCCTCCAGCGCCGCGGCTGCCCCAAGCCCATCGCGCTGCAGATCCCGATCGGTTTGGAGCATTCGTTCAGAGGGGCGGTTGAGCTGCTTTCCGGACGGGCCTTGCTCTTCGATTCCCAGGGCGGGTACCGCGAGACCGACTGCCCAGCGGAGCTGACCGGGGAGGCGGCCCGGCGGCGTCAGGAGCTGGTCGAGGCGGTCGCCGAGACCGACGACGAACTGCTGGAACGATATCTGGAGGGCCAGGAGCCGTCCCCGGATCAACTCCAGCAAGCCCTACATAACGCGACCGCCCAGAGCAAGCTGGCGCCGGTTCTGGTGGCGGCCCCAGCTCACGCCTTGGGGGCGAAGCCGGTGCTGGACGCGCTGGCCAGCTGCCTCAGTCGGGTGACCTCGCCTCAGGACGAGGCTGGCCCGCCCACCTTGTACTTCTTCAAGACAGTCGCCGACCCCTTCGGCAAGGTCTCGTATTTCCGGGTGCTCAGCGGGAGCCTGAAGGGAGATGCCCATCTCTTCAACTCCCGGACCGGAGGCGAGGAGCGGATCGCTCGGCCGCTCCGACCCAAGGGCAAGACCCTGGAGCCGGTGGACGAGCTGCTGGCGGGCGAGATCGGGGCCGCCACCAAGCTCAACCGTGTCGCGACCGGAGACACGCTGGGGCCCAAAGGAACAGCGGCCAACCCAGTCCCGGAGTTCCCGCCCACCTCTTACACGATGGCGATCCGACCTAAGTCCAAGGGCGATGAGGAGAAGATCCACGCTGGCCTCAACCACCTCCTGGAGGAGGACCCCACCCTCCGGATCGAGCATGAGCCCGGCACTCACGAGACCCTCCTCCACGGGCTGGGCGACGTCCACTTGGAGGTCACCCTGGAGAAGCTGCGCCGCAAGTACCAGGTCGAGGCGGTCCTGGCCACGCCCCACGTCCCCTACCAGGAGGCGGTGCGGGGCACCGCCCGGCAGCAGCACAAGTACAAGAAGCAGTCCGGTGGCGCCGGTCTCTACGGCGACTGTACCCTGGAGATCGAGCCACTGCCCCGGGGCGCGGGCTTTGTCTGGGAGGACAAGATCTTCGGCGGAGCTATCCCCCAGCCGTTCCGGCTCTCGGTGGAGAAGGGGGTGCGGCAGACCCTGGAGCAGGGGGCCCTGGCTGGCTACCCGATCGTGGATGTCAAGGTCCGGCTGGTGGACGGCTCCACCCATTCCGTCGATGGCAAGGACATCGCCTTCCAACTGGCTGGCGCGATGGCTATGAGGGAGGCGGTGGCGAAGGCTGGCGCCTACTTGCTGGAGCCGGTCATGGAGGTGGCCGTTATCGTTCCCGCTGCCCACATGGGCGAGGTCATCGGCCAGCTCAACGCTAGGCGGGGCCACATCGGGGGGATGACTCCCGTGGGCGCCGAACTGGAGCAGGTGACCGCCCGAGTGCCGCTGGCGGAGATGTACCAGTTCCCGATTGAGCTCCGGGCTATGACCCAGGGCCGAGGTCGATACACGATGGCCTTCGACCACTACGAAGAGGTGCCTGCCCAGGTTGCCCAGCCCATCATCGCCGCCCACCAGCAGCAGCACAGCCGGGAAGCAGCCAGCGCCTGATCTGGTGCCAGGGCGGAGGAGAGGTATAATTGCATAAGCAACGACTTTCCCAGGACGAGTCCCGTTCACCCAGGAGGCACTCATGCCGGCCATCACTGCGGCCAACCCCCTAGCCTTACCCCGCGTTCCTCAGTTGGAGCCGGCGCTGACCGTGAACCGGCCGGTGACCTCGATCACGGTCGCTCCGAGCGCCTTCGAGGGGGATGGCTTCCCGGTCCGGCGCGCCTTCGCCGGGGTGGGCAAGGCGGAACTCGACCCGTTCGTGCACATGGACCAGATGGGAGAGGTCGACTACGCGCCCGGGGAGCCCAAGGGCACCCCGTGGCATCCTCACCGGGGATTCGAGACCGTCACCTACATGATCGACGGCACCTTCCAGCATCAGGACTCCAACGGCGGCGGCGGCCTGATCACCAACGGCGACACCCAGTGGATGACGGCCGGCGCCGGGATTCTCCACATCGAGACCCCGCCCGAGCGACTGGTGATGTCCGGCGGGCTTTTCCACGGCATCCAGCTGTGGGTCAACCTCCCTGCCGTCAAGAAGTGGTCTCCGCCGCGTTACCAGGACATCCGAGCCGGCAAGGTGACCCTGCTCTCCTCCCCGGATGGGGGAGCGCTGGTCCGCGTCATCGCGGGCGAGGTGGCCGGTCATTCCGGACCTGGGATCACCCACACGCCGATTGCTCTAGCTCACGTCACCCTGAGCCCGGGGGCCCAACTGGTGCTGCCCTGGCGCTCGGACTTCAATGCCCTGGTGTACGGGCTCTCCGGAGCCGGTTCCGCCGGGACCATGGGGGCTAAGTTCCGGATGGGGCAGCTGGTGGTCTTCGGCGCCGGCGACGCGATCACGGTGACGGCCGATCTGGAGCAGGACAGTCACACCCCCAACCTGGACGTCCTGATCATGGGCGGCCAGCCGATCCGCGAGCCGGTCGCCCAGTACGGACCGTTCGTGATGAACAGTGCCGACGAGCTGAAGCAGGCCTTCGAGGACTACCGGGCCGGCAAGCTGGGGGTCATCCCGGCCGGCCAGATCGACGCTCCCGCCCGCGGGTAGTCGCCGGGGGCGGGCCGGGCCCTAACCTGACCCGGTGAAGAGTGAGTTGCCCGGCGCCACCGGCCGCCTGATCAGCTTCGAGATGCTCTGGGACGAGGTGGAGGACCGCCGCGTCTACCCGTTCTCGATCCCGGCCTTGGCCGCCCTCAGCTCGATGGACTTGGACCGCCCAGTGACCTTCCTGGTCGGGGAGAACGGAAGTGGTAAGTCGACGTTGATCGAGGCGCTCGCTGTGGCGGCGGGGCTCAATCCCGAGGGTGGCAGCCAGAACCTCAAGTTCTCGACCAGGTCATCCCACTCACCGCTCCACGAGCACCTCCGCTTGGCCTGGCGGGGCCGCCCCCACAAGGCCTTCTTCCTCCGCGCGGAGAGCTTCTACAACGTGGCCTCCGCGTACGACAAGCTCCGCGAAGAGACCCACCTTCAGATACCGGACTATCACCTGTTCTCCCACGGGGAGTCGTTCCTCGAAGTCGTCCAGGGCCATTTCCGCGGACCTGGTCTCTACCTCATGGACGAGCCGGAGTCGGCGCTGTCCGTGCTGGGCCAGCTGCAACTGCTGATCCACACGCATCAATCAGTCGCGCGCGGGGGCCAGTTCGTTATCGCCTCCCACTCACCGATCCTCACCGCCTTTCCCGAGGCCGTCATCTACCGGCTGAACGAGAAGGGGATCAAGGAGGTCGGATACACCGACACCGAGCCCTACCAGATGACCAAATCGTTCTTGGAGAGTCCCCCCGCTTTCCTGCACCACCTGTTCGCGGCGGGGGACGAACCAGGAACCTGACTCCGCGCCTCTCTCCCGGCCCTAACCGGGCAGGAAGCTGAGCCGGACCAAGCGCCGGTTGTTCTCTCGGTTGGTGTCGATGAGCGCGAGGCTCTGCCAGATGCCCAGCTGGGGAGCGCCCTGCAGGACGGGCACCGACACGGTGGCGCCTAGGACGGCGGGCAAGAGGTGATCTGCTCCATGGCCCCGGCTCCCGTGCTGATGGCGGTAGGCGGCGTCCCGGGGCAGGCTGAGCTCCAGCCAGCTGAGCAGATCCGCGTCGCTGCCGGCACCGAGTTCGATCAGCACCAGCGCGGCGGTGGCGTGGGGGACGAAGGCTTGGACCAGACCGTCCCCCTTTCCCGCGCAGAAGCGGCGCAGCTGGGCGGTGAGGTCGACGATCGGCGTTCCCGAAGTGTCGACGCGCAGCTCTTCGGAGATCAAAGGCGCCTCCTCTCAGCAGGCTGGGAGGCCATCGTAGGCGGCGGAGTTGGCCAACCGGAGTCGGGTGCCGCGAACGGTCGTTGGCGCCAACCTAGCGCCGGCGGTTACGGTGACTCTGGGCCTCGGAGCCCGATTCGGGGTCGGCGATTGGTGCCGGTTGGCCCTCGGACCGTTACTACTCGTGCGGGTGGGCGTGATCCTCGGCCTTGACCAGACCGATCAGGTGCCCCTCCGGGTCGCGGAACTGAGCCATCGTCGGGCCGCCGGGGACGTCCATCACCGGTATCTGGACTTTGCCTCCCAGCTGCTCGACCTGGTCCAGCGTTGCTTGGGGATCTTCGACTTCGACGTAGAAAGTCACCCAGGACGACTCTTCGCTGCCGTCTCCAGCTCCGATTCCACCGCCGATCCCACTACCGGTTTTGACCATGCCGTAATTCATCGGGTTGCTGGAGTCGATCTCCCAGGCGAAGAGCTGTTGGTAGAAGCTCTTGAGCGCCTTCCCGTCCCTCCCGGTGACCTCGAAATGCACTACCGGATTGCCCATTTCACGCACTCTCCCCGGCTACGATTGATCACCGCCTGAGCCAACTATCGCACCGAAAGGGTGCTAGGTCTAAGGCCGAGTTACTCGCCGGACCCGTCCTCGCGGGCGCCCAAGTCCAGCGCCCCCGCCAGCGCTAGGCCGGCCAGGGTTTTGGCATCTCGAAGAAGTCCTTGATAAGCCAGTTCAGCGACTCCGGCCCGAGTGAAGGACCGGCTTTCGAGGATCTCGTCGGGGTCGGGACTCACGCCCTCGACCCGGCTCAGCCGCGTCGCCCGGAAGTACCAGAGCAGCTCGGTGCTGTAGCCCGGGGCCAGGAATGTGGCACCCACCCCGAACCAGGACTCCGCGGCGTAGCCGGTCTCCTCAGCCAGCTCTCGACGGGCAGTCTCCAGCGGTGACTCGCCGGGCTCTCGACCCCCGGCCGGGATCTCCCAGAGCGACTCCTGGGCAGCATGTCGGTACTGGCGAACGAGCACCACTGAGCCGTCCTCGGCCAGCGCCACCACTCCCACGCCCCCGGGGTGGTGCACCACCTCTCGTTCCGCTTCGCCGCCGCTCTGCAACCGCACCCGATCCACGGTGATCCGGATCCGGCGCCCGGAGAAGTGCTCCTGGCTGACGAGCAGGACTTCTGGCTCGAGCTCCGAGTTGGCCATCGCACCGAGCATAGGCCAAACCGAGCGTGGTTATGATGGCGCCCATGTCGCTGGGCGCTGCCTACACGAACCCCTACGAAGTCACCGCGCTCCAGATCGCGTCTGCCCGCGCCCAGCTGACCTTTCGCTCCCGACACCGGCGTACCCCCCACCAGCGGCTGGAGGCCTCTGATGTCCTGCTGGACCACGTCGAGCGCTGCCGAATGCAGTCGAGCCAATCGGTCGCGGGCGGGGTCTTTGAGCAGGTGGCGGCCCTGGCCAAATCCGTCGACCCCGGGCTCCGGGTGGCCTTAGGTCTGAGCCGGGATCCCGATCACGTGGGCCAGATCCTCTTCCAGGTGCAGGCGCGCCTGATGCGGGCCGCTCAGGACGAGCACAGCCGAGGTCTAGCGCCTGTCATCCCCCTCTTCCCCACCTCTTAGAGAGCCCCCAGGCGGCGGCTCAGGCTGGGCGGTCACCGCCTGCGGCACCTTGGGCTTTGACGACTTGACCACCCCGGCGGGCCGGAGGAGGGAAGTCGCTGGTGGGTCAGCTCTCTATTTCTCGCTCGCCGCCCACCGTCTCTGTGAGGTTCGGGTCGTCGCGGCGATCGGCACCGACGGAAGGTCTCTCCTAGACATTCTCGACGCGGCCAACATCGACCGCTCGGGGGTGGCTCAGCTCCCCGGACTGACCTATCGGTGGCGCGCAGAGCACCATCCGACGGACGCGGTGCCGGTGACCGAAGAGCAGCAGCTCGGGGTGTACCTCGACTGGCGGCCTGCCCTTCCGCTTCCGGCCCGCGAGAGCGAGATCCTCTTTCTTGGGTCAATGCACCCCTCGCGCCAACTCGAAGTCCTGGCCCAGTGTCCGGGTGCCCAGCTGGTCGCGCTGGACACCATGCGAGATTTCATCACCAGCGATCGCGGTGAGCTGGAGCAAATACTGCACCGAGTCGACATGCTCTTCGCCAACGAGACGGAGCTGCGGGCACTGCTCCCCTCCCCACCGGTAGAAGTCGTCGAACTTGCGGCGCAGGCGCTGTCACGCTGGAGTCTCCGCAGCGTGATCCTCAAGCTCGGCCCGGCTGGCGTGGTCGCGGTTTCACGACGGGGAACCGCCCGGACATTCGCCGCCGCACCAGGGCCGCCGGTGGTGGATCCCACCGGCGCGGGGGACGCCCTGGCGGGCGGGTTGCTCGGCCGCCTGGCTCAGCTCAGGCGCGGCGACGACGATGCCATCGACCTGGCGATGGTCGATGGAGCCGGCGCGGCGCGCGCTGCCATTGCAGCGTTCGGCGTGCCCGGTTTACTCGCTCCCGAAACCTGACAACCTGGCCGTCCGGAGCGTTCCCGCGCTGGGCGCGCGTCAAGCCAACCGAGCGCCACACACGGGATCGCCAGTGCCGGGTCCGATAGTAGGCGGCGCAATGGTTTTGAACCCGACCCGCTTGGTCAATTCCGATCCTAATCGCCGCCGCGTGGTTGACGTTTTTACACTCTACTCGTGGCGGCGGTAGTTAGCTCAGCAACGAATCCCGGACGGCTGGCGCCGCGGCGTTGACGAAGGCCAGCGGTTGCGCAGTCGATCAGTGTGAGCAGTCGGCCAGATGACGAACCGGAACCTCAGAATTGGCGGCTTTGCCAGCCCCTCCGTGCGTGCGCTTGCGCAAAAACGGCCAGCGCGGCCACCAAGTTTCAGAGCAGGACATTCGCTTTGGTAGTCGGTGATCCGTGCATCCGGTGAGTCGGCTCGCCGTCCGACATCGACGCTGGCCGACGTATGTGCGCACCCCTGGAGGCACACATTCCCGGCCTCGCCGAAGGGTCCGACAGAGCGAGCAGACTCTCCCGGGTCGAAAGAATCCAGCGCGCTGGTGGTCCACGGCGCCGCACGATTGTCGACGAGTTGGCGCAGGAGACCGGGAGCTTTGGCGACGCCGACCGGATCGGACCAGCGGTGACTGAGGGTCGCCCCGCCGCATTAGCGGGGAGCCGGACCACGCAAAAGCAGCGGACTGGGCGAGTCGCGATCAGTGGGATTTGCGCCGCGGCGCCAAGTGCGTCCATCGAGTCTCCGGCGACTCGGATTGTCGCGCCGGTGGCGAAGCCGGCGTTCCCGACGGTCGCCCGGGTCCCGCCCGGGCGAACCGATTACGGGGCAGCCACTGCTCCATCGCCGTTCAGTCAGTCGAACCCTAGAAGCACTGCTACAAGGAGCGGCACGGTGGTGGTAAACCCACCGACTATGTTCGCCAAGCAACTACTGGGACGCCGGCCGAGAAAGGTCGCCTTGTCGCTTAGCCAGAGCACGACCAAGAACAGCAGGATGTCGACCCCGTCTTCGGCTGGCAGCATTTCGGCTGCCCACCTCAAGCTCCGCCACCCGTCGGCCGCGAGCAGAAACCGTGTACTCGCGCCGACGTGCCGGCTCAGTGGGCGAGGGCGAGCTGCCCGAGCTTGACCGCCAACAGCAGCACGGCGACCACCAAGTAAACGCGGAGTGCGATCATCCCGATTCGTTGGCCCCTCGACCAAATGAGTGGTCGCAGAGTGGCTAGCGGAGCCATTCGCCAGACGTGGCGGTCTCCCCCGACCGAGAGTTGCCGCCCCGGATCCGCCTGCTGTCGCCGCCGGGATGCCAAGCCCAGCCACGCTAAACCGGCCCCACCCACGATGACGGCGCCGACCGTGAAGGGGCCCAGCGGCAACGACGGGAAGACAGTGGTGACGGTGAGAATGAGGGAAAGCAGCACCAGCACTGAGACGATCACGCTGGCAACGACGTTCTGTCGGGTCGAATTGACCCAGGGGCCGAGCACCTCTGAGTCATTGCAAAGGAGCAACAGGAACACGATCGCGGAGGGCAAGAGCACGCCGGCTAGAACCTGGACTCCAGTAGTCATGAGACCGAGCGGCGCCCCAGGGATGAGGACGATCCCCGCGGCCACCACGATCATCACAGCGAATGTGAGATAGAAGCCTTTGGCGTCCCTGACGCTCCGGTGCAGTGAGTGGCGGAGGCCAAAAATATCGCCCAACGCATACGAAGTGGCCAGCGTGACTGCCGAAGCTCCGATCACCGAGGCGTTGACCAGGACCACCGCGAAGATGGCCCCCGACGCAGACCCCACCCGGTGGCTAAGTCCGTCGGCCACCGTCAAACCAGATCCGAACTGTCCGGCCAGATTGGTGTGGGAGAAGGCAAAGGCGGTCGCGATCATCAGCGCCGCCGCCCCGGCGGTGGTGAGCACGGCGCCAATGGAGGTGTCGGCCAGTTCGTACTTCAGCCATCTGGTTGTGATGCGCTTGTCGATCACGTTCGACTGCTGGAAGAAAAGCTGCCACGGCGCGATGGTGGTGCCGACCACCGCGATGACGAACAGGACGGAGGTGGAGTTGA
This sequence comes from Candidatus Acidiferrales bacterium, assembly GCA_035533655.1. Taxonomy (GTDB): domain Bacteria; phylum Chloroflexota; class Dormibacteria; order Aeolococcales; family Bog-877; genus Bog-877. The sequence continues at coordinate 77,502 of DATLTJ010000031.1, forward strand.
AGCCACCCTTCACACCCGGGTGGCTCAGCCCCGTCAAGACCGGGGCCGCGGTGGGGTGTGAGAGCAACGCCAAGGGGAACATCAGCAGGCTGGTGATGATGAAGATGAACATGAACCGCTCCCAGCGCTGGAAGCTGCCCGTGGCGACCATGGCGAGAAGTCCGACCGCCACGATGGGGACGGAGGCTAACGGGGTGATCCCGAAGTATCGGAGCCCGAGGTTGACGCCGATAAACTCGGTCACCAAGGTGAGGAAGTTGAGTAGAAATAGGTCGCCCACCGAAAAGGCCGCCCAGAACGTGCCAAACCGTTCCTTGATTAGGCGTGCGTGACCGACGCCGGAGACCGCCCCAAGCCGCACCACCATCTCCTGGGCTACGATCAGCGTGGGGATCAACAGCACTAGCACCCAAAGCAAACTGGCCCCGTAGTCCTGCCCAGCCTGAGCGTAGGTGGAGACCCCTCCCGCGTCGTTGTCGCCCACCATCACGATCAATCCCGGTCCCATGATGGCGGCCAGCGTCAGCAGCCGACGAGACCAGGAGCGCGGACGATCTGGGGTCCAGGCGGGGATTGTTCCGAGGGCGCCGCGAATCTCACTCTCATGAGCTGATTCCGGAGTTCCGGTGCCCGGTGGCGCGAGCGGCTTCCGCTCCTTTGACATCTCTGACCTCCTAGCCTGCTAGCGAGTACTCGACGTGCCGAGCGCACGCCGGGGAGGCCGTCGCCGTGCTGCCTAGATGGTCACGGCGTGCGCGAGATGGGGTGAGCCAGGCGGTCTACTTGAACCGTCCACGCGCACCTCCATACTCCGCTGGTCGATGCCAATCCACTTCCCACGAGCTGGCCAGGAGAAGCACCGGAGACTGCGCCGGAGCGCAGCCTTATGCTAGCAGGATGAACTTGCGAACTGAGCCCTCGGACGTCCCGCTGGGCAGCTTCGCGTCCGGGTAGCGATGGCCTCTCGTCCGCGCTCTCCTTCTGCGCGGCCTCGCAGACGCAGGCGACGCCTGCTCACCACGCGGTTGGTTCAGGCGTCGCTGGTTTCAGTGGCTCAGTTGCGATCCTTGTCCCCGACTGACGAGGAAGGTCGCGGTGTCGGCCGGCTGCTGGACGTCGTGGTCCGCTGGACCGGCTCCGAACCGTATCCCTTGGTAACGGGGATCGTTCTCCAACTCGGCGACCGGCAGGTGTTCCAGCCGGTCGCCGGCATCGTGCGTCTCGATGCGAAGGCGGTTTTAGTCCGCAAGGTCCAGCCCGGAGCCGCTGGCTTCACGCGCCGCGAAGGCGAGTTGTGCCTGGTGCAGGACGTTTTAGGACGGCAGTCGGTCGATGTTGATGGGATCAAGGTTTTCCGTGCCGAAGACCTCTTCCTGGCGCCAGTGGTCGGCCGGTTGAGACTGGTGGCGGTGGCGGGTGAAAGTCGCCCTTGGTGGGCGCGGTTGCTGCCGTTCGCCACCCCGGAGCGACGACGTCTCGTCGACTGGTCCGCCGTGCACCCCTTCGGGGATCCCGGTTCCGAACTTCGGCTGCAGGTGCCGCATGAGGGATTGCGCCGCCTCCACCCAGGCGAACTTGCCGACCTCCTGGAGAAGCTTGACCAACCGGCGCGGGACGAGCTGACGACCTCTCTCGCCCCCGAGGCGATCGCCGACGCGCTCGAAGAGATGGAGCCCGAGCAGATCGAGGACATTCTCCGCGACGCCCCACCAGAGCGCGCCGGAGCGCTGATTTCGGCGATGGAACCGGACGAAGCGGTGGACGTCCTTCGGGACATGGAGCGGGCCGAGTCGGATGCGATCCTGGCCCACGTCGCCCCCGAGGTCGCTCGCCAGCTCACCGTCTTGCTGGGGTATCCGGAGACCATGGCGGGGGGGTTCATGACCACCGCGTTGGCAAAGGTTTCGATGAGCGCCACCGTGATGGACGCTCGCCGCGACCTGGCAGCGCAGAGTCCCCACAGTGCGGACATCGACTCGGTGGCAGTGCTCGATGAGAGCGGCCGGCTGATCGCTGACCTGCCTCTGTTCGATCTGCTGGTGGCGGATGACAACACCCCGCTGAGCGAGCTGGTTCCGGACTCTCGCCCGGTAACCCTTCACCCGGAGGCCTTCCTGGATGAGGTGGTGGACCGCCTGACCGAGGCTCGCTCGTCCTCAGTCGTGGTGGTTGATGTCGATGGTCGACCGATCGGCCGAGTCCTCGCCGACGACGTGATCGACGCCCTCAAGGACGGCGGACTCCGGCTCAAGCTGCCCTGGCTCTTCCACTGAGAAACGGCCCGGAGTGGCCAGGGGGCGGGCCGGGCGAGTAGATATCCTGGGTCCGCAATGGTTCTGGACCGGCTCTCGCACTTTGATCGCGCCCTGGTGGTGATGGCGCATCCGGATGACGCCGAATTCAGTTCCGCCGGGACCGTGGCACTCTGGACCGACCAGGGCATCGAGGTTAGCTACGTGATCTGCACCGACGGGGCGGCTGGCGCGGCCGACCCGACCATCCGGCAGCCCGAGCTGGCCGCCATCCGGGAGGGGGAACAGCGGGAGGCGGCTGGGGTGCTGGGGGTCAAGGAGGTCGTCTTCCTGCGCCAGCCGGACGGCGAGCTCCGAGTCAATACCCAAATCCGGGGGGAGCTGGTGAGGTTGATCCGCCAGCACCGGCCGGATCTGATCATCTGCCAGAACGCCGTCCGCAACTACGCCAACCTGTACGGCAACCATCCCGACCACCTGGCGGCCGGGCAGCTGGCGATCGAGGCGGTCTATCCGTATTCACGCAATCCCCACGCCTATCCGGAACTGCTGGCCGCTGGGCTGCAGCCGCACTCGGTGCGGGAAGTCTGGGTAGTGGGTACCGAGAGCCCGGACCACTTTGTGGATGTCGGCGCCACCATTGATCGCAAGCTCGAGGCGCTGGGGCATCACCGCAGCCAGCACGCCCCGGGGGAGGACTTCTCGGCCCGGGTCCTGGAGCGGATGGCCAAGATGGGAGAGCTTCACGGGATCGCCTACGCGGAGTCCTTCCGCCGACTCTCCAGTGGGTAGCCGGGTGGCCCAGCCGACCATCACCGTTCTGCACGGAGATGAGACCGGAGAAGAACTGCTGGTGGAGGCGCTCCGGATCCTCACGGTCCCCCAGCTCGACGCCCGACTCGTGCTAGAGCACCTCGACCTCAGTCTGTCGGCTCGCCGGGGCAGCGATAACGGGGTGGTCCACCAGGCGGCCAAGATGATGCAGGCCAGCCACTTCGGCCTCAAGGCGGCGACGGTCACCCCGACGGCGATCGGCGACATCGGGAGTCCGAACGCGATCCTGCGGGCCGAGGTGGGCGGCGACGTGATCATCCGCACCGGCCGTCGGATTCCGGGGGTCGCGCCCCTAGCGGGCGTCCACTCCCCGATCACGATCGTCCGGATGGCGGTGGACGACGCCTATGGGGCCATCGAGTGGCGCGACGGCGAGGGCCGGGACGAGCTCGCCTTCCGGACTACCAAGATCAGCCGCGAGCACTGCCGGCGGGTTGCCGAGTACGCCTTCGTCGAAGCCGACCGCACCAGCGCGACCGTCTTCGGCGGTCCCAAATTCACGGTCTCCCGAGTCTACGAGGGGCTGCTCAAGGAGGAGATGGACGAGGCCAGCCTCCGTCATCCCGAGGTCCGGTACGAGCCTCAGCTGATCGACGCCACCTTCGCGATGATCCTCACCCGCGACGACCGACTGGTGATCCCGGCCCTCAACCGCGACGGCGACATCCTGTCTGACCTGGTGCTCGCCCTCTACGGGACTTTGGCTGGGAGCGAGTCGCTATTGATCGGCTTTGATGAATCAAGCCGTCCCAACCTGCTGATGGCCGAGGCGCCCCATGGGACCGCCCCGGCGCTGCAGGGCCGGCACATCGCCAATCCGATGGCGATGATTCTGGCCGCGGCGGCCGTGCTGGAGCACACCGACGATGACTTTCTGGTCCAATTCGGCGGCCAGGTTCGGGACGCCACCATGGGGGCGGTCTTCGACGGAGTCCGCACCGCGGACCTAGGGGGCCACGCCCGGACGGAGGAGTTCACTGCCGCGGTTCTGGAACGCCTTCCCGGCTGACCTGGGCAATCGTTCTCCACTCAGGTTGATCTCAGGTGGGATGGGTATACTCGGGCAGAGGAAGAGATGGATATCTTGGCATTCCTGCGTGAGCAAGCTGGGGCCTTCCGCTGCCCCATGTGCCGGCGCTCGTTGGCTGACTGCAAGCTGAGGCAGCTCGACCACGAGGGTCAGAAGTACACGGTAGAGGTCATCTGCCGGAACTGCGAGCTCGCCTTCGTGGTGGCGTTGGAGCTGGCCTCGAAGGACGAGACGGAGACAGACTCCAGCGAGCGGGAGACGGAGCTGGTGGTCGACTCGGGCGGCGGGGCCGACCCGATTAGCAACGACGAGCTCCTGGAGCTCCATCGGACGCTGAGCGGCCACTTGGGTCCGTTGACGGCACTGCTCAAAGAGCGCGCCAACGACTGACCCCGGCGTCTCTGGTACGGCGCCACCTACCATTTATCTGGATCACGCCGCCACTACGCCGCTCCGGCGGGAGGTACTGGCGGCGATGACCCCGGCGCTGGCCGAGACCTTCGGGAATCCGTCCAGCGTCCACGGTGCTGGCCGGGCCGCCCGAGCCCTGATCGACACTGCCCGGGACCAGTTGGCGGAGGTCCTCAACGCCCGCCCCAGAGAAATCGTGTTCACCGGGGGGGGCAGTGAGGCAGACAATCTCGCTCTGCGCGGGGTGGTCCGCCGTGTGGGCCATCCAGGCGGTCACCTGATCATCTCCGCGATCGAGCACGAGGCGGTTTTGGAGACCGCTCGGGACCTCGGCCAACTGGGCTTCGAGGTGACCGAGCTGCCGGTGGACGGGGTCGGCCGGGTCTCGCCCGACGCGCTCCGGGCAGCCCTTCGGCCCGACACGCTGTTGGTCTCGGTGATGCTGGCCAACAACGAGGTCGGCACCATCGAGCCGGTCCGAGAGCTGGCGCAATTGACTCATGGCGGGTCGAGGGCGGTCTTCCATACCGATGCCACTCAGGCTCTGGGCAAGCTCAAGCTGGACGTTCAGGAGTTGGGTGTTGACCTCCTGACCGTCTCCGCCCACAAGATCTACGGGCCCAAGGGAGTAGGCGCCCTTTTCGCCCGTCACGGGATCGGGTTAGATCCGGTCATCACCGGCGGAGGACAAGAGCGGACCCGGCGGTCTGGTACGGAGAACGTCCCCGGGATCGTGGGTTTCGGGGTGGCGGCCCATCTGGCGGAGGCGGAGCGTGAGCAGCAGATGGAACGCCAGACAGCCCTGTGTGCCGAACTAGGCCGACGGATCCGGGCCGGGGTACCGGACGCCATCCCCACTGGCGCTCCGGTAGGGGAGCGGCTCGCCAACTTCTGCACCTTCGCCTTCCCGGGAGCCGAAGGCGAGCTGTTGCTCCTGCGACTGGATCGGGCCGGGATCTGCGGCTCGGCTGGGTCGGCCTGCACCAGCGGCTCCCTGGCCCCCTCCCACGTCTTGCTCGCGATGGGACTCTCACCGCAGCTGTCGGCCGCTCATTTGCGGCTCACCTTGGGCCGGTCGACCACCGTCCAAGAGGTGGAGCTGGCGGGCGACCTGATCTGTCGTGAGGTGGCGGCTCTCCGCCAAGGGGTCATCGCGGGGAGGGCCGTGGCCTCCTTCCCCAGCCCCCTCCCCGGAGCCGGGCGCCTAAAATAGCCGCATGCCAGTCGGATTTACCGGCCAGTCACCGGTTGCCATGCGGATCTCGTCCCGCGCCCACTACGGGCTCCGGATGATGACCGAACTGGCCAAGGCCCACGGCGGTCCACCCCTCAGCCTGGCCGAGATCGCTCGTCGGGAGGGCATGCCGCTGGCTTACCTGGAGCAGTTGGTGGCCCCGCTGCGGCGGGCCGGCGTGGTCGAGGGGACGAGAGGGTTGCACGGCGGCTATCGGCTGGCGCGGTCGCCCGTGGACGTGACGGTTCTTGAGATCGTCGAGCTCATGGAGGGTCCGGTGGCGCCGGTCGAGTGCCTGGCCGAGAACTATCAAGCTGGAGCCTGCTCGCGGGAGCCGGAATGTCTGAGCCGGCCACTCTGGGGCCGGCTTCAGCAGGCGGTCAAGCAGGTCCTGGGGGGCACCACGCTCTTGGACATGATGCGGGAGCCCGGGTTCTTCGAGCCGGAGTGTCCGGTCGCGAGCCTGCCCATCCAGCGGGACGAGAGGCAGCCGGCTGGTGTCTGAAGCCACTCCGAAAAGGGCTCAGCTGGAGGTCCGCGACCTTGAGGTAGCGGTTGACGGCAAGCAGATCCTCGCCGGGGTGAGCCTGTCCATCCCCAAGGGCGAGGTGCACGCTCTCATGGGGCCGAACGGGGCCGGCAAGACCAGCTTGGGTTACGCCGTGATGGGGCACCCCAAGTACCAGGTCACCGGTGGGGAGATCCGCTGGAAGGACCAGAGCCTGATCGGGATGCTCCCGGAGAACCGGGCCAGGATGGGCCTCTTCCTGAGCCTCCAGTACCCGACGGCCATCCCCGGGGTGACCACCGTCAACTTCATCCGTGCCGCGCTCAAGGGCCAGGGCAAGTCACTGCCCGCCCGAGACTTCCTAAAGCTGGTTCGCGATCAGATGACCGCCCTCAAAATGGACCACGCCTTCATGTCCCGCTACATCAACGACAACTTCTCCGGTGGTGAGAAGAAGCGGATGGAGATCCTCCAGCTGGCGGTGCTCCGCCCCGAGATGGCGATCCTCGATGAGACCGACAGCGGCCTCGACGTGGACGCGCTGCGGACCGTCGCCGAAGGCGTCAACCGGGTGCGGACCGATGGCATGGGGATCCTGATCATCACTCATTACCAACGGATCCTGGACTACGTCAAGCCCGATCGGGTGCACGTGATGGCGGCTGGTCGGGTCATCGCCTCCGGAGGTGGCGAGCTGGTGGACCAGATCGAGAAGGACGGGTATGACCCGATGCTGCGCGAGGCCGGGTTGGAGATCGACGCCGCAGCAGGGGCCGCGACAGGGTAAAATACCTACTATCAGGTCGGAATAACTCCTCCCAGTGGGGATTCAGCGAGGAAGGACCAAATGGCAGTCGCCGCGAAGGACTTGACTAAGGACTACAAGTACGGCTTCAATGACGGCGACGAGTTCGTCTTCCGGGCCGAGCGCGGGCTTTCGCCCGAAGTGGTGGCGGACATCTCCCGGCGCAAGTCGGAGCCAGCCTGGATGCTGGAGTTTCGGCTCAAGGCGCTGGAGCACTTCCGCCAGCGGCCGATGCCAAGCTGGGGGGCCGATCTGAGCGGGATCGACTTCGATGACATCTACTACTACGTGCGGCCGGCCGAGGAACAGGGCCGCACCTGGGACGAGGTACCCGAGGGCATCAAGCGGACCTTTGACCGCCTGGGGATTCCCGAGGCGGAGCGCAAGTTCCTGGCCGGGGTCTCAGCCCAGTACGAGAGCGAGGTCGTCTACCACTCCATCCGCGAGGACCTGGAGAAGCTGGGGGTCCTCTTCTGCGACTGCGACACCGGGCTGCGCGAGCATCCCGAGATCTTCCGCAAGTACTTCGGGACGGTGATCCCGCCTAACGACAACAAGTTCGCCGCTCTGAATTCAGCGACCTGGTCGGGAGGGTCGTTCGTCTACGTCCCCAAGGGGGTCCGAGTCGAGATTCCGCTGCAGGCCTACTTCCGGATCAACACCGAGAGCATGGGCCAGTTCGAGCGGACCCTGATCATCGCCGAGGAAGGCAGCTTCGTTCATTACATCGAGGGCTGCACCGCTCCCACCTACAGCAAGGACTCGCTCCACTCAGCGGTGGTGGAGATCATCGCCATGCCCAACTCGCATGTGCGCTACACCACTATCCAGAACTGGTCCAACAACGTCTACAACCTGGTCACCAAGCGGGCGATCGCCAAGGAGCACGCCGTGGTGGAGTGGATCGACGGCAACCTGGGCAGCAAGGTGACCATGAAGTACCCCTCGATCTACCTCATGGGCGAGGGCGCCCACGGCGAGGTGCTCTCGGTGGCCTTCGCCGGTGACGGCCAGCACCAGGACGCCGGGGCCAAGATCATCCACGTCGCTCCTAATACCACCAGCACCATTGTGAGCAAGTCGGTCAGCAAGGGCACCGGACGGACCTCTTACCGGGGCCACCTGAAGGTCTACCCCAAGGCCCACAACGTGAAGTCCAGCGTCCGCTGCGACGCGCTCTTGCTCGATGAGCAGGCCCGCAGCGACACCTATCCCTACATGGATGTGGAGGCGGAGGACGTCCAGATCGGCCACGAGGCGACGGTGAGCAAGGTGGGCGACGAGCAGCTCTTCTACCTGCAGTCGAGAGGTATCTCGGAGCAGGAGGCGACCGCGATGATTGTCAACGGCTTCATCGAACCCTTCGTCAAGGAGTTGCCGATGGAGTACGCTCTGGAGCTCAACCGCCTGATCTCCCTGCAGATGGAGGGCAGCGTCGGGTGAGCCGGTCCCCGCAGCGGGCGGTTCGTCCTCGGAGCAGCTGAGCTGGTCTTGACCGAGACCCCCGCATCTTCCCGGATGACCCGGGAGGAGGCAAGCACGGTTGCCCTGGTCGGCGGGGATCCTGGCTGGCTGGCTAGCCTCCGCCAGACGGCGCTCGCCGCCTATCGGGAGGTGCCATGGCCGTCCTCCACCAGGGATGAGGACTGGCGGCGTACCCCCCAGATCGACAAGCTCGACCCGGCCAAATTCGCGGAACCGCAGGGGCTGGACAAAGGCGAGCTACCACCGTATCTGCGAGCGGCCCTCGAGGGTCCGCTCTCAGCTGGCGAGGTCTCCGCGGTCGTGATTACGGACGAGCGGGGCAACCTCGAGTCCACTGACCAAGGGAACTCCGGAGCCGCCTTCCCCATGGCCCAGGGGCTGGCGGCAGGGCTCTCCGCGGAGAGTGAGGTCTGGCAGTCCGTCGCGGGCAAGGTCGCCCCCCCGGGGCTTCGCAAGTGGATCTCCCTCAACACCGTTCGGACCCGGGGCGGGGCCTGCGTCCACGTCGGCAAGGGCCAGCAGCCGGAGGGATATGTCCGACTCCTGCACGGGGTGAGTCAGGGCAGCGCCACCTTTCCTCGCACCCTGATCAAGCTGGAGGAAGGGGCGTCCCTGACCCTGGTTGAGGAGTGGGTGTCGCCGGATGCTGATCCCGCCCTGCTGGCACCGGTGGTTGAGGTGGAGTTGGCCCGCGGAGCCCATCTCACCCACGTGTTCTTCCAGCAATGCGGCGACCAGACCGTCCTTCAGTCCACGGTGCGCGCCCAAGTGGGTCAGGAAGCTCGGTACGACGTGCGCTGGAACATGGTGGGGGCCGTCTGGCAGAAGTCGTACTTCGAGGTCCTGATGCTCGGGGAGGGCTCCGACACCCGCTTGGTCGGGCTCTGCGTGGGCCGCCAGCGGCAGCACTACGACGTGCAGACCCTGCAGGACCATGTGGCTCGGGGCGCAGTCAGCGATCTGCTCTACCGAGTGGCGGTGGCGGACCGGGCGCGATCGGTCTACGCCGGCCTGATCCGGGTCGAGGAAGGGGCGCAGAAGACCAACGCCTACGTGCAGAACCGCAACCTGCTGCTGAGCCCCCAGGCCAAGTCCGACAGCAATCCCACGCTGGAAATCCTGGCCAATGACGTTCGCTGCACCCACGGCTCCACTGCCGGGAGAATCGACGACAACCAGCTCTTCTACTGCGAAAGTCGGGGCATCGAGCGGGAGCAGGCGCGGCGCTTGATCGTCGAGGGATTCTTCGCCGACGTCGTTGACTCGTTTCCCGAAGGCACCCTGAGGGAGTGTGGCCGAGGCGTGGTCCTGGAGGCGCTGGAAGAGCTCGCCCGGTCGGGAGCCCTGGGCGGCTCCAGTCGAACTGCCTAATGACGGAGTGGATTCAAATCTGCGATGCGGCGGCCATCCCTCCGGGGCACGCCGCCCGGGTTGAGGTCGGGGATTTGCCCATCGCGGTCTTCAACGTAAATGGCAACTTTCATTGCCTGGACGACACCTGTAGCCACGCCATGGCATCTCTCTCCGAGGGTGAGCTCCATCCCCAAACCTGTGCCATCGAGTGCCCGCTTCACGGCAGCCAGTTCGACCTCGAGACTGGCGAGCCGATCGGGCTACCGGCGGTGGAGCCGGTGAGGGTCCACCAGGTGGAGCGCCGAGGTGACGAGCTCTGGGTGGCGCTCAGTGAGGAGGAGCTGTGATCCCGGCGCCAGTGCTCAAGGCGGCGCGGATTCGCGCCGACTTCCCCATCCTCCAGGAGCAGGTCAACGGGCACCAGCTGGTCTACCTCGACAGCGCTGCCACCTCTCAAAAACCGGAGGTGGTGATCGACGCCGTCTCCGACTACTACCGCCACGCCAACGCTAACGTGCATCGCGGAGTGCACGTCCTGGGTGAGCGGGCGACCGAGACCTTCGAAGTCGCCCGGGAGTCGGTGGCGCGCCTGGTGGGAGCAGATCCCCGCGGAGTGGTGTTCGTGCGCAACACGACCGAGGGAATCAACCTGGTGGCCCAGGCCTTTGCCAGGGAGCGCTTCGGACCGGACGACCGGATCGTCTGCACCGAGATGGAGCATCACTCCAACCTGGTGCCCTGGCAGCGGGTCCGCGACCAGACTGGCTGCCAGCTGGAGTTCATCCCGGTGGCCCCGGACGGGCGACTTGACCCGGAAGCGACCGCCCGGCTCCTGCAGGCCCCCACCCGGCTGCTGGCGGTCGCCCACGTGAGCAACGTGCTGGGAACCATCAACCCGGTAGACGAGCTGATCGGCCGGGCCCACGCGGAGGGGATCACGGTCTTGGTCGACGGTGCCCAGGCGGTGCCGCACATGCCCGTGGACATCGGACTTTTGGACGCTGACTTCTACGCCTTCTCGGCCCACAAGATGTGCGGTCCGACCGGGATCGGCGTCCTCTACGGCCGTCCCGAGCTGCTGGCGGAGATGCCGCCCTTCCTCACCGGCGGGTCAATGATTTCGGTGGTGACCCTGGAGAAGACCACCTGGGACGAGGTCCCTCACAAGTTCGAAGCCGGCACTCCGGACATCGCCGGCGCCGCCGGACTACGGGCCGCCGTCGGCTACCTGGAGCAGGTGGGCATGCCGGCCATCTTCCGCCACGGAGCCGAGCTCACCGAGTACGCCGACGAGATGCTCTCAGAGATCCGCGGCCTGACTAGGTATGGGCCACAGGGACCGGACCAGCTGGGCATCCTCTCCTTCAATCTGGAGGGTGTCCATCCCCACGACGTGGGCACCATCGTGGATCGCCAGGGAGTGGCGGTGCGGGCCGGTCACCACTGCTGCCAGCCGCTGATGCGTCGTCTGGGGGTTGCCGCTACCACCCGGGCCAGCTTCTACCTCTACAACACCCGAGACGACGTGGATCGCCTGGTGGAGGCTCTGGGCGAAGTCAACCGTATCTTCCGCAGCTGAAGGAGTCTCAACCGCCGCCGCTCAGCGACTGCAAGATGGTGATGCGGTCACCTTCGGCCACCGGAGCCGCCAGCTCCTCGGCACCGCGCACGATCTCCACATTGTGGAACACATTGACATTCTTGCGAGGGCGTCCGTGCTCGTCGGCCAGGTGACTGCGCAGCATCGGATGACGCGCGACGGCAGCCTCGAGGGCCCCGCCGACACTCATCGCGGAGACCAGGAACTCCCCTTCGCCTTTGGTGAAATCCCGCAATAAACCTGGGATCTCCACCCTGACGGTAGGCATCACTAAGCGGTGATGGCGCGGAGGCTGAGGATGCGCGGGAAGACTCCCGGCAAGCGACGCCAGCGGTCTCCGGTGTCCCAAGTGGCATCGAGCTCACCGCTGGTGGTTCCGAAGTAGACCGAAGCCGGATCGCCGATCCCGGTGGTGAGCGCGTCGCGCAGAACCACCCGGTAGCTGCTCAGCGGCATTCCCTTTCCGCATGCTTCCCAACTGTCACCGTAATCCGTGGAGCGATAGGCGTACAGCTGCCCAGCAACCGGGATTCGCACCGCGTCACTGGTGAGGGGCACGACGAAGAGCGTCGACGGGGAGCGGTCGAGAACCGCCATCCCGAAGCCGAAGCGCGACGGTAGTCCGGTCTCGATGCGCTCCCAGCTGTCACCGGCATTGAAGGAGCGATAGACGCCGGTGTGGTTCTGCTGGTAGAGATGGTCGGGATCGGCGGGGTCCAGCACGAGTCGGTGCACGCAGCGGTTCAGCTCCGAGTACATGGGCTCCTCCGCCTCGACGGCGGCGGTGACGCCCTAGTTCTTGACGTTCTAGGTGGCCCCGTCGTCGTCGCTCCGCAGGGTGTCCGCCGAGGAGATCCCCACCGTGATCCGGCCCGGCTGGCGACTGTCCGTGAGCACGGTATGGAGGTACAACCCGGCGAAACCCGGCAGCCAGCCAGCCGGCTCGGGTGAATCGTGAGCGAGACGTACTCGCGCCAGGTCAAGGCTCGGTCGTCCCAGCAGAGGAGCCCGGCCTGGGCGACCCCAGCCACCAGGTCCCCAGAACCCGCCAGTCGATGCAGCGTCCAGATTCGCTCCACCGTGGGCCGGCCATTCCCGCTGGTGAAGCCAGGCCCGGAGCCGACTGGTTCCCAGGATTCGCCCTCATCGAGGCTGCGCCGCACATGGGGGCCGTAGACATAGCTGCTCAGCTCAGCGAGCAGCTCGAGCCGGCCTTCCCGCTCCTCGATGGCGACGGTGGTGGACTCCCCGCCTGAACGGTAGGGGCCCCCCAGCTCCCAGTCGGCCGAAACCGGGTCAGGTCCCAGCTGCTCCAGCACGAACAGCCCCTTGACGGTGCCGACCGCAACAGTCCTCATCACGATCCGTCGGTGATCCTCGCGACGTCGCGCAGGCTAGTGGTCCGCGACAGAAGTTCATGAGGGGTCATGCGGCCGGCTCGTAAAGGCGGCGCTCGAAGTCAGAACGGGTGAAGCGCCAAGCGAAGGGTCGAGCTCGTGCGCGTGCTTCGCAGGCGAGGATGCGATGCTCCAGCTGGGAGAGATCGTCGGCGGCTGCGGGATCAGCACCTTCCGCTGCATGATCCCGAAGTAAATTTCCTGCTGATTAAGCCAAGATGCGTGGACTGGCGTAGCACCAGGACGAGGTTAGGGTACTGCTTGGTGAGCCTGTCAGCGGCCTTCTGGCCCCGATGGCACGAGCCGTTGTCCACGATCCTGCATACGCGACGGGCCGATCGCTAGGGTTCCGGGCTCATGACTTGTTCCACCAACCGGCCGACGGGAGCAATGCCGGTCTTGGGCTCGCATCGGCCCCAGGGAAGTCCACGTTGCACGTCCCCGGCGCACAGGTACTGGAGTGCCCCGCAGCGCCGGTAGTCGCTTTCTACCCGGCCCAGCCGCCCCGGCCGGGCGGCTCGACTCGGTGGCGACGGGCCTGGATTCCCGGCTTCTCATCCGCGCACACCACAAAGTCGTTCGGTCCCAATCGACGGCCCCGCCAAATCCCCTGGTAGGGGTCGAGGATGAATGCGGCTTTGCTTCGGAAGTCAGGATCCCGAGGGCCGATCCAGCTGCGGTAGCGCCAGGGCTTGAGCGCGTCCTCAGCCAGAATACGCTGCACTGTGCGCACGCTCACCATGATGCCTTCACCCACCGCCACCTCTTGGATGCTCGCTGCAGAGTGCCTGCTGAGGGGGAGCTGGCGTTGACTCGGCAACGCACAGGCCTCCGCGAACACGACTGCCCGTGCGAGTGCGGCGAATACCCGCGGCCGTTCCGGCCGCGGCTGGTCCTCGAGCATGAACCCGTTGGTAGCCCAGTGCCTTCTCCAGTGGTAGACCCAACCCGCACTCTGGCCCAAGCGCCGGGGGGCTTCGGGACTGCGGGTACGCGGGCACTGACGGAGCAGCAAGGCCAGTCGGGCCCGCTGGACCACCGCATGGGCGGTCCTGCGCTGGCGCGCCACCGCCCGGGCCAATCGAATTTGCTTGCCGGAGAACTTGGGTTGCCATTCGGGAGGAGGGCCTCCATGCCAGGCGTGCTGGCGTAGGGGCGCATGGGGTAACGTGTGCGAGACGCGCCTCCGGAGTCTGGGTGCTTTTCACGGCACCTGTGGTCGGGAGGCGCACTCGGGTTCGTTCCGAGATCAGGCGATGACCCCTCACGAACTTATGCCGAGGACCACTCAGTGTGCTGTTACCTTGAAGCGGTTCGCGTTCCGAAATCCTGTCGGCGCGCCCTTGGGATCTCTTTCCCGAGCGAAAGGCCGCCAGCCCCAGCGGGCTCGAAGTAGCAAGGAAATTCAGTAACAGGACACCAGCGGCGCCCTGTCGGCGGTCAAGTCCCTCGGTGTCCGCTCAGCCGCAGGGCGCCCGAAGCCACCCGCAGCCGCGTCTTGCTTCGGTGCAGCATTCACTATGAAAAGTATTCAGTCGAACTGGCGGCGCCCCCTAAGGTTCGACCAAGCGTACACTGCGGCTGGACGAGCCGCGACAATAAAAGGTCTTGATGGCACAGTGCCCATTCCCCCTAAGACCATTCCGTCGCCGGGGCGACTGACACGAGAAGATAGCATCAGAGAGCACGGCCTGCTCGGTCGGCCAAGACAGTTGGACGCCTCGATCCGGTACCCAACTTCGTCTGCCAAACCGCGCAGCCGTATTGGAGCAGACGGTTGACTCTCCATCGATCCGGCGGCGATCAGCCTCCCGCAGACAGACTGACGCTTACTGCCCCGAGGCCGCGTGAGGTTGGTGGAGAGTGGTGCTTGCCCCGACTCGCGAGCCTCCCAGCAACCGTATCGACGAGGTCGGAGCCTGCGGCGGGAAGCAATTTGGCGGTGTTGCAGTCGGGTCGGGCCGCGTATCGGATCCGAAGGGAATGACCGTCAGCAACCGGGTCGGTGACGTGCTCAGCGGCGCTGCCTACGGCATTGTCGGC
>DATLTJ010000032.1:0-37015 GCA_035533655.1 Candidatus Acidiferrales bacterium
GGGCCCCGGCAGATGGAGTCGGCCGATGGCGCTGGGATGCCGACCCCGGTGCGGCGCCGCTTTCGCATCGGCGGCCGAGTGCAGATGGTCGGGTTCCGCATGTACGCGGTCGTCCACGCGAACAGGCTCGCCCTGTGCGGCCGGGTGCGCAACCTGCCGGGTGGCGAAGTGGAGGTTCTCGCCGAGGGTCCGCCGGCTGCCATGAGCGAGTTCTCGGCCGTGCTGGAGCTGGGGCCGGCGCTGGCCGAAGTCACCAGCTTTTTGGTCTCGGAGGAGCCACCCGGTCCTCCGCTCGGTGTGTTCGTCGAAGAGCGCTGAGCAGGCCGTTGCCCGGGACGCGGCCGCTGGAGCCAGCGGATACGACTCAGCCTCCGCCCCGGGGCGACTTCTCAGTCCTGGGCGAGAAGGACTCAGTGCGGGCCCCTAGCCGGCATCCCGGCAGCATGCCTGCCCGACTGCGGCACCGCCTGTGGGCCGGGGGTCATGGTCAGGTTGAGAGCCGACCGAAGGCAGTGAGGGTGTGGAGGGCGCGCAGGGTTTCCATTCCCCGCCACTCCAGGGTCGCCGATTCGCTCGGCGGCTCCCAGCTGATCAGCCACCCGCCGTCCGCCTCCTGAGTGGCTGGGAGGCAGTCCAGGCGAGCACCGCTCTGACCGTCTGCCAACAAGCGGCGCCAGCGGCCCTCCGGGGTGGGGGCGAGGTGGAGCGGGGTGAGCCCGTATCCAGGGTCCTGGGGATCCCGATGAAACTGGGGGTCAGGGGGCAGCCCGGCCGCCACCGCCTGAGCGAGCCGATCCGCCCGTTCGCGCTCGGGATTGTGATCGAGGAACATCAGCGCCTCGGCTAGTGCGTGGGCCCTCTCCGGGAGTTCGGTGGACTCCAGCTGGCCACAGCAGTACTGCCTGCCATGGGCCAGCCAAGGGTGCTTCACTTAGAGTTGGCAGACAAGTCCGATCAACCCGGCGGTGGGTTCAGACCCGGGCTCTAGGTCCAGTCGGTCCAGTGTGCCGCCCTCGGGTAGCCCTCGATCACCGGCATTGCCAGTGGGACTCCGCCGCCGACGGTGGCACGGGCGGCGACACGGGCCCGGAAGTCGCAGGTCCGGGGGAGCACTTCAGAGTCGCCCTGCTGCGCTGAGTCCATGGCCAGGAGCGCGGTCTCGACATCGATCGGCAGACTCGCCGGGCAGCGCTTGGCGGGCTCCAGTCCGTGGCCCAAACCGCCGTCCTCGTTCTGGTAGGCGAGCAAGGCATCGATGACCCCGGGGGCCGGGGCACCGCTGGTAGCGGGCTGCGAAGAGCCGGCGCTCGAGCACCCGTGCCTGCCGATATATGAAGTCGCGTCCCGCTGCGAATGACTCTTCGACGGCGCCCGGGGTACGACTGCAATCGGGTAGTCGTCCCACCGGCGGATCTGGTCGCCGAGTGCAGCTATGGCGCAGGTCCGGCTCCGGTTTCCCGGCGGCCGGCGGGGCGACCTCGGATCGGCTCTCCCCGACCCTTTTGCATCCGCCGGTGGCGGTCTTGACGCCCGGGGCGCTGACGCCGAGCTGGGGGCGGCCTGGCTCCCGATGAGCCGTTTCTAATCGAACCTTAATCAACCGGTCAGGAGCGCGGTCTAGGGTGAATCAGATATGCCACCCTCAAAGCGCCGAGTCATCGCCGTGGCCGCCTCCTTGGGTGGCGTCGTGGTGGGAGGAGGGTTGGCGCTGCAGCGGGCGCCCGGGATGCCGGTGACCGGGAGCAGTCGCTCCGTCCCGGGGGTGCTGGCGCAGATCGAGCAGCGGCTCCACCAGCAGCAGCAGGCGCTGGAGGCCCAGACCAAGCAGGTGACGATCCGGCAAAGTGCGCTGGCTGCCGAGGCCAGCAAGCTCGCCCAGGCACGGGCGCAAGCCCAAGCCACTCCGGCCACGCACGCCACCACCGGCGCCAGCGGAGCCGCCGGCAGCGGCGACGGCGGAGGCTCGGGTGGCGACGGCTGACTGGCAGGCGGCAGCCCACCGGTCGGCCCACCTGCGGCGCCGCGCTCGTCGGGCCCTCACCCCGTGGGCCGTCGGAGTCGCCGCCTTTGCCTGCGCCGCCACCGCGGTGGCTTGGGTCGCCCGCGCCCCGGCCGCGGGCGGTGCCACCGCGGCCGGGGCTGCGAGCCAGGAGCGAGCGCTCCGGACCGACCAGACCCTGAGTAACCAGCTAGCCAGCCAGACTCGAGCCGAGCAGCGCCTTCTGGCGGCTATGGGAGGAGCCCAAGTCACCACGATTCCGGCCCTTCCCCCGCCCGCCCACGCGACAACGGGAGCGTCCGGTGTTCCTTGAGCCGGGACCGGGCGAGACCGCCGGCTGGATCAGGGCGATGGCGACCGACATAACAGTGCGGGCCCTGCTCCACGGCGACGACACCTCCGAGCAGCTCCTGCCCACGCTGCAGGTGTTCTCTGAGGTCGACGCCGAGTGCACCCGTTTCGTTGCCACCAGCCCTTTGATGCGCGCCAATGCCAGTCCCGAGGCGTGGCATCGGGTCCCCCAGCGTTGCTTCGATGCCCTGGTCGAAGCCGACCACGCCTACCAGCGCACGGCCGGGCGTTTCGACCCTCGGGTGCTCAACGATCTGGTCCGACTAGGTTACGACCGCTCGCTGCCGTTCGCCGCAGGCGCTCCGGCGCTGGCCGGAACGCGGCCCCGGCGCCGGCATCCGCTCAGTCCTTGGCGTCCCCGTTTTCGTGGTGGCTCCAGCGAGGTCCGTCTGGGCCCGCACCCGATCGACCTTGGGGGGATCGGCAAGGGGTTGGCGGTGCGCTGGGCGAGTCAGGTGCTGCGGCCGCTGGCGCGAGACCACCTGATCGAGGCCGGCGGCGACTGCTATTGCTCGGGTCGAGCACCGGGCGGGGGTCCTTGGATGGTCGCCGTCGAAGACCCTCGCGGGGGGGCCCGCCCGGTCGCGGTTCTGTCGTTGACCGATCGGGCCTGTACCACGTCGTCTCTGCGGCTGCGGCGCTGGCGGATCGGCGGCAAGTCGGTGCACCACTTGGTCGACCCCCGAGACGGCCGCCCTGGCGGGCTCGGGATGCTGGCCGTGACCGTGGTTGGTCCCGATCCCGCCGTCGCCGAGGTGTGGAGCAAGGTGATCTTTTTGGCTGGGCGCCGAGAGGCCCCTGGGCTCGCGTCCAGGAAGGGGCTGGCGGCGCTCTGGATCGATGCCGATGGCAGCCTGGCCCTGAGCCCGGCGATGGGCCGATACGTGGCCTGGCGGGCCGATTCTCCGTGACCTGGGTCGGGACGGCGGCCGCCGTGTGCGGCCCGTGAAGGGTCTCAGCGATCGACTCGGGGGCGGCGTCGGGCTCCCGGCGCTGCTGGCACTGGTCGGTCTGCTGGCCGGCTTGGCCCTGGCGGCCGGAGCTGGCCCCGCCCTGCACAGCCGGATGCTGCCGTGGATCCTCGGGCGGGGCCTGGGGATCGGTGCCTACCTCGACCTGACCATGCTGGTGTTGCTCGGCCTCTGGTTTCGCCACCCCTGGCGCCTGCGTCGGCCAGTGCTTCATCCCGCCGTGCAGATCCGCGCCCACGCCTTGCTCGCGGTGGCCTGCGGGGTCCTGGTCCTGGGGCACGTCGTGGCGATGAGCGCCGACAGCTATGCCCGGGTGGGATTGGTGGGCGCCCTCCTGCCCGGAGCCTCGGGCTACCGCACCTTCGCCGTGGCTCTGGGGAGCCTGTCACTGTACTTGGGCTTGGTCCTCGGTCTCAGCGCTCGACTCGCCGGGCGCCTGACCGGCGGTCTTTGGCTTCCCCTCCACCGTCTGGCCCTGATCGCATTTACTCTGGGCTGGGCCCACAGTGTCCTCACCGGTAGTGATGTGGGCGCGCTCCGGCCGATGTTCGCCGTAACCGGTGCGGCGGTGGCCCTCTTGGCAGCCTCGCGAGTTTTGGCGAGCGCGGCCTTGCCCAGGGAGGGCCGGCGCGGTGCAGGTCGCGTCGGTGACCTCCCATGAGGGTGGTCGCCGTTCGCAGCCCGCTGGCGTGGGCACCGGCCGAGAGCTGTCAGGAGGACTCCGCCGCGGTCGGGGGCGCCGCCACCCTGCTGGCTGGTCCACCTCCGAGCGAAGGCGCGGAGGACCTCGACTCGCACCGGCAGCGGCTGGGGGAGCTGGCGCCCGAGCTCCGACCGCCGGAGGCCTTGGTGGAGGCCGTGGCTCACAGCGGACTTCAAGGTCGCGGCGGGGCAGGCTTCCCGGTGGCCACCAAAATGGCGGCGATCGCCGCGGTCGGCCGCCCCCCCCTGCTGGTCGTGAACGGCTCGGAGAGCGAGCCCGCCAGCCGCAAGGATTGGACCCTGCTCTGTCTTCGCCCCCACCTCGTCCTGGACGGCGCGGCCCTGGCGGCGGCCGCTGTCGGCGCCGACGCCGCGGTGGTGCAGCTCCATCGCGGCAGCCTGGGCCCGGCCTCGGCCCTGCGACGGGCGCTGGGGGAGCGGCGCGCCGCCGGCCTGGTGGATCCGGAACTCCAGATCCGCTTCGGGCCCCGGCGGTACGTGGCCGGTGAATCCAGTGCGGTGAGGGCCTTTTTGGGCGGTGCGGCCGCCAAGCCCGCGCCGGGGGGCGGGAATGGCGCTGGGGGGGGTCGGCCGATGCTGGTGCAAAACGTGGAAACCGTAGCTCTCCTGGGCCTGATCGGGAGGCTCGGGCCCGACTGGTTGCGCCGCTTGGGCACCCGCACCTCGCCCGGACCGACCCTGGTGACCCTGGCGGGGGCGGTGGTACAGCCCGGGCTGGTGGTGGAGGTGGCCAGGCCGGTACCCCTCTCACGACTGCTGAACCGGTGGGCTGGGGTAGCTCGAGCTCCCCAGGCCGTGCTCTTCGGCGGCTATGCCGGAGGCTGGGCCGATGGCCGCCAGGCGTGGGACCTCGAACTCGGCCGCGATGCGCTGGCCGGTGCTGGCCTCCCATTTGGATGTGGCTTGGTGGGCGTGCTGCCCTGGGATGCCTGCGGCCTGACGGAGACCGCCCGCATCCTGGAGTACCTGGCGGGGGAGAGCTCAGGCCAGTGCGGCCCCTGCGTGTTCGGGCTGCCAGGACTGGCCCGGGCCATGACCGGCCTGGCCCGGGGAACTGCTTCTGGCGGTGACCTGCGGCGCCTGGCCCGGATGTCAACTGAACTGAGCGGCCGGGGCGGGTGCCACCACCCCGACGGAGCAGTGGCGCTCCTGGAGCATGCCCTCACCGTGTTCGCCGACGATGTCTCGCATCATCTCCGCCGAGGACGGTGCGGCCGCAGCCGGCGCCGCCCGGTGTTTCCCATTCCGGCGCCCGAGCTCGGGTCGAGTTGGCGATGACGCTACGGCTCAAGATCGACCTGGAACGGTGCGCGGGACACGGAATGTGTGCGCTCCTAGCTCCGGCGCTCATCGACCTCGACCGCTGGGGCTTCCCGGTGCTCTCGCCTGAGCCTCTGACGGCCGAGGCCGAGGCGCGCTCGGGCCGCCGAGCCGTCAGAGGCTGTCCCGCTGCGGCGCTGAGACTGGAGCCGGTCCGCACGCCGCACCACTCGCAGTGACCGGGTCGGGGGGGCAGCGTGCACGCCAGCTCCGGGCGATCCCGTGCCTCTCCTGGCTGGCTCTGAGGGCGGCTCCCCCGGTTCAGTTGATCGGGCTCAGGCACCCTTCAAGTGGTAAGAATCGGAGGCCGCTCTCATCGCCGGTGGCCGAGAATGGGTCACCCGCTCACCTACGAGGTCGCCACAGGTAATGTCCCGGCAGGCAGGATGGACGCGGGTCGTCGCCTCGATCCGGACCGGTCCGGTGTTGGCGCTGGCAATGGCAGCCGCGGTTGCCCTCGGGCTCATCGTGGGGACCAACCTGGTGGTGACTTCCCAGCCGGCGGGGGCGCCGGTCCGGCTAAGCACCACTGCCAGCGGCGCCCGGCCAACTCCCATTTCCGTTCCCGGCTCGTCCTCCAACTCGGGTCTGAAAGGCGGCTCCGGAGATGGGTCGGCTCAGTCCAGCGAACCGGTGGAGACGGTGACCGCGCCGGGGACGGTGGTCCGGATTCCAGACGGATCTAGTTCGGGGGGAGATAAGCCCCAGGCCACGCCCACCCCCAGCTGCTCGGCCGAGGGCTCCGGCGGTGACGCCGGCAGTGGCGCCTGCAGCTCGGGCGGATGATGACCTCGTCGTCGAGCAGTACTGGTGCGGGGGTGTCGCCCGGGGACGTGCCTCCGCTCGGCAGCGCTGCTGTCGGCGCGGTCCGGCTGGCGCGGCGGCCAGCGCTGGGGACGGTTGGTCGGCTGCTGGTCCTGCATGGGACGGTCGTCGCGCTGGTGCTGGGGGTGGTTCTGGTTCAGGTGATTCATGACTTCACGGCGCACTATCAAAGCGCACTCCAGGCCCAGCTCACGGCGGAGATGAGCGGGTACACTGAAGCCTTCGCCGGGCGGCCACCGGGACAGACCCTGGAGGCGTTCAGCAACGGCTACCTGCTGACCCATCCGGTGCCGCCGGGGGAGGTGGTGCTGATCGGACTGTTGCACCAGCCGAGCCTGGGCAGCGGCAACGCGGTCCAGTTCGCCCGGGTCCCCTTGGTGCGGCGTTGGCTGGCGTCGCCCCCGGCCCGGCCTGAGAGCGTGCAGGTCGCCTCTGGGTCGGTCACCTACCTCACCCTGGCCAGCCCGATCACGCTCGGCCGCTCGACCGAGGGGGTGATGGTGGCAGCGGCCAGCCTGGCCCGGCTCCAGGCCGAAGCCAACCAGGTGGCGCTGCTGGCGGCGGCGGAGGCGGCAGTCGCCCTTGTGGTGGCCCTTGCCAGCGCCTACCTCATCCTGCGTCGCCTCCTCCGCGCGGTGGGAACCCTGACCGACACGGCCGTGGAGGCGAGCCAGGGCGACCTGACCCGACGGATCGGCTACCAGGGAGTGGACGACGAGGTCGGCCGGATGGCCGCGGCCTTTGACATCATGCTCTCGCGGATCTCCGCAACGGTGGCCTCCCAGCGCCAGCTGCTGGCCGACGTCGCCCACCAGCTGCGCACGCCGCTGACCGTCGCCAAGGGTCACCTCGAGGTGCTCCATCGCAGCGGTACCGAGGACCCCCACGAGGTGAGCGAGACCACCGCCCTGGTGGTGGAGGAACTCAGCCAGATGAGTTCCCTGGTCGACCAGCTGCTGCTCCTGGGCCATTCCCTGGAGCCGGACTTCATCCAGCCCGAGCCGGTGGACCTGAGATCCTTCATGGCCGACCTCGGGGCCGCCTTCACCGTGCTGGCCGACCGCAACTGGGTGCTCGCCGAGGTGCCCGATGCAGTTGTCCTGGTCGACCAGGCCAAGCTGCGCGGGGCCTTGCTCAACCTGATCGACAACTCGGTCAAGGCGACTGGGGTGGGGGACAGCATCAGGCTGGCGGCGGCCTGCGACGGCAACCTCGTCTTCAGCGTCAGTGACACTGGCCAGGGAATCGCTCCAGGGCTGCAGGCGGCCGCCTTCGACCGGTTTCGGCGGCTGGGGCCGCAGAACCAGCGCGGTTCGGGGCTGGGCCTGGCCATTGTCAAGGCGGTGGTCGAGGGCCATGGCGGCTACGTCCAGCTGGAGAGCGCGCTGGGGCAAGGGACCACGATCACCCTGGTGCTCCCGGCAGCTTGCCTCCCGGCGTCCGTTGACCGCAAGCTGGACCTGCCGTGATCCTGCTGGTCGAGGATGACGCCCGCATCGTCTCCTTCATCGCCAAGGGGCTCAAGGCGGAGGGCTACTCGGTGATGGTGGCCGCCGACGCCGAGTCGGCGCTGGAAATCGTCGCCACCCGTGGGCCCGACCTGGACCTGGCCTTGCTCGACCTGGGCCTTCCCGATCGCGACGGCCTGACCGTGCTCCGCAGCTGGCGCGAGGGTCGCCTGCAGATCCCGGTGATCATCCTCACCGCGCGCGACGACCTTGCCAGCAAGGTCGGCGGCCTCAACGCCGGAGCCACCGACTACGTGACCAAGCCGTTCGCCTTTGACGAGCTCCTAGCCCGCATCCGTGCCGCTCTGCGCACCGCGGAGCAGACCGTCTCCACCGAGCTGGTGCTGAGCGACCTGCGGCTCGACCTGCTCTCCAAGGTCGCCTGGCGGGCCGAGCAGCGGGTAGAGCTGTCCCATCGGGAGTGGGCTCTGCTCGAGCTTTTCATGCGCAACCCCAATCAGGTTTTGTCGCGGACGCAGATTCTCAATCGGGTCTGGGAGTACGACTTCGACCCCGGCAGCAACGTGGTCGACGTCTATGTCAGCTACCTCCGCCGCAAGCTCAACCGGCCGGGACTGACGCCGCTGCTGTACGCGGTCCGGGGGGCGGGATATCGCCTGCTCTCGACTGACGCCCAGCCGGGATGACAGAGATCTAATCCTCCACCAACGAGCTGTTCATCTCGGCCCCTCAGGCTGAAATCCAGAGTCCAACCTGAGACAGAGGAGAATCGCCATGAAGGTATCAATCGTTGGTGCGGCAGCAGCTGCGGCGGTAGTGGCCGCGGGATTCGCAGCGATCACACTCAGCGCCGGCAGAGCCCAGGCGAGTTCTCCGGCCGCAGTGCACCTGGCCTCGGCGTCGGGCCCGGCGGCGGCCGCCGACAGGGCTGCTGTCAGCTACGTCGTCCAGCACTTTGCTGGGAGTGGCACCGCCTCGGTGCTCAAGACTGAGGCCGACCAAGAGCATGGCGTTCCCGTGTACGACATCCGGGTTGAGGCACCCACCGGGGCCATCTACTCGCTTTCGGTCCGGACCAGCGACGACGCGGTGATCTCGGCGCAGCTGGCCGAGCTGTCCCCGGCTTCGGCTGTCAACCCGGGGGAATCCAGCGCGAGCTCCCATTCGACGCAGACTCCGGGGGCTGAGCCGACGCAGGCCGCGGAGCCGGCGGTCTCCCCGTCGGCGTCGATCGAGCCGCAGACCTCTTCCGCCCCCAAGAGCGACACCCAGGCTTCCCCGGACCGGCAGCCAAGTCCGGCCGCGACCCCCGGGGACGGCTGAGAACGTGGCGATCCCCATTCGCCGCGACGCTGCCTCGGATCTGGCGGCAGCGGATCTGATCCACCGCGGATTCCCTCCCACGGTGAGCACTGCTCACTTATCGCCGGGCTTGCGCTCGGTCCCCGGCCGATCCGTCCACCGTCTTGCCGAATCGGGTAGCAGGGCAATTGGCGTCGGTCTTGAGCCTCGCGCTGCCCTCGTCACGGTCGGGCGGCAGTTCCATCGCGTCCGCCGTGACCTGGGGGCCACCCGGAATCGCCGCGCTGGTCGAGCCTGGGCGCCAGCTCTATCCCCAGCTCCACATTCCACCGCCGAGAGACGCGTCCCGCAGCTGTCCGGCCCACCCCAGCCGGTGCCGAGGGCCGAACCGCGACTCCGTGTCGCTCAGCCCGCTGAGGGTCGACTTGGCTGAAGAGCCGCCAGCGCTTCCTGTCGGTTAAGGTAGTCCTGGATCTGGGTGACCCGGCCGTGGTGGACGGAGAGGACATGGGCCCCCAGCCGGCGCCGTCCCCGGCCCGGGTTGTCCCGGTGGAGCACGAACAGGATCCGGCCGCGGACCTCGCGGTATTCGTCGATGTGGCTGACGATCGCCCTGGGCGAGGCCCGTGCGCCAGACTCCCAACACCTCTTCCCGGGAGTGGCAATTGCCCGGACCGGAGCGCTTGGCGACCCATCCGACCTCGGGATCGAGAACCGTTGCGAGCGGAGTCACGTCCTGGGCCTGGTCGGCGGCCCGGAAGGCGGCCTCGATCCGCTCGAACTCAGCGGGGGTCATTCGCTCTTCTCTCCCTGGGCCTCGGCCACCGACTCGGCCGCTCCCCGGTTGGTCTCGCCACCGGCGACGATCGTACTACCCGCGGCGAACTCGCGATCGGCTCGGTCAGCCTGGCCTCAGCTGCCTCGGCTCAGGCGGCCAGGCCGCCGTCGACGACCAGGACCTCGCCGGTGATGAAGGACGCCGCCGGGCTGCAGAGAAAGGCGACCGCCGCCGCAATCTCCTCCGCCTGGCCCTGGCGCCTAAGTGGGGTCATCTTGATTAGCTCGACCAGCATCTCCGCGGTGATCGAGGAGGCGGTCAGCTCGGTATGCACGTACCCCGGGGCGACCACGTTACAGGTGATGTTCCGCGATCCCAGCTCCTTGGCGACCGACTTGGTCAGCCCCACCAGTCCGGCCTTGGCGGCGGCGTAGTTGGCCTGGCCGGGATTGCCACCTAAGCCCACGATCGAGCTGATGTTGACGATCCGGCCCCAGCGGCCCTTCATCATTTTCGGCACCACCGCCTTGGTCACGTGAAAGGCGGCCGAGAGGTCGGTGCGCAGCACCTGGTCCCAGTCGTCGACACTCATCCGCAGCAGCAGGCGGTCCCGGAGCAGGCCGGCGTTGTTCACCACCACATCGAAGGGCCCCGCCTCGGCCACCATCTTCGCCACCTGCTCGGGGTCGCCGACATCGGCCTGGAAGGTGGTGGTGTTGACCAGCGCCTGCGCGGTGGCCGCCGCCGCCGCCCGGTCGGAGCGGTAGTTGATCACCACCCGGGCCCCCATCTGGGAGAGCTCGCGAGAGATGGCGGCCCCGATCCCCTTGCCGCCTCCGGTGACCAGCGCCGAGTGGCCGGAGAGGTCCAGGTCCACGCTACTCGGCGCCCTCGACCAAGAGCTCGTCGGCGTTCCAGGTCGCGACCCCCGGCATGTGCTTGGCGGCCAGGCTGGCCAGCACCCGGCCCGGGCCCAGCTCCACCACCGTGCCCACCTTGAGCGCCTGCATCGAGGTCATGGTGCGAGCCCAGTGCACCGGACGGAGGAGATGACCACTCAGCTCCGCCCGCAGCGAGCGAACCGTGCTGATCGCCAGGCCGGTGCCGTTGCCGATCAGCGGAATCTTGGGGGCCCGCAGCGGCAGCGCCCGGACCGCCTCGCTCAGCTTGGCGGAGGCCCGGCCCATCAAGGGGGAGTGGGCCGCCAACGGGACCTCCAGCACCAGCACCCGGCGGGCGCCGGCCTCGGTGGCGAGCCGTTCGGCCAGGCTGACCGCTGCCGCTTCGCCGCTCAAGATGAACTGGTCCTGGGCATTGAAGTTGGCCAGCCAGATTCCCCCCGCCGCGCTGGCGGTGATCCGGATCTGCTCCACTTGGGGCTCCAGCAGGCCGACGATGGCCAGCATCTTGCCCGGGGTGGACAGGGCGGCGTCCGCCATCAGCCGGCCTCGCTCCCGCACCAACAGCAGGGCCGCCTCCCACGCGATGGCCTCGGCCGCCGCGCAGGCGGTGATCTCACCCATGCTGTGACCGGCCACCACTTCGACATCCGTCATCCCGAACCGGTCCCGGTAGGCCTCGAAGGCGGACCAGGAGACGGCCATCAGGCAGGGTTGCAGATTTTCGGTGCGGCGCAGTTCGAGATCGGGTCCCTCGAAGCAGAGCCGTCGGACCGGCATTTCCAGGATGTCCTGGGCCCGGGTGATGATCTTGTCTGCGACGCTGGAGATGGCGGCCAGCTGGCGACCCATCCCGGCGTGCTGAACTCCCTGGCCGGGGAAGAGCAATCCCACCGGCCGGCGCAGGGTGATCGAGGACGGCCGCAGTGCCACGCCGCTGGTGCTCATTGGTCGGCGGGGGCGGGATGAGCCAAGAGGAAGGTCCAGAGGTCGCCGACCTTCTTCATGTGCTCGAGCTCCTCCTCGGGGAGCGAGACCTGGTACCGGTCCTCGATGGCCATGATCAGCTCGACGATGTCGAGGGAGTCTGCCGCCAGGTCCTTGGCGAAGCTGACGTCCAGCTGGACCTGGTCGGGATCTACGCCCAGGATCTCGGCGGCCAGCTTCTGCATTTCGGCAAAGTCAAGGCTGGTCGGGGCGGGGTTGGTGGCGGATGGTTCGCTCACGGTCTGATCTCCTGATTCTGGCGCTAGGCCGCAACTCGGCCCAGGGCCAGGCACGCGTTGTGCCCGCCGAAGCCGAAAGAGTTGGAAAGGGCGACGTCGATGCGGGCCGGCCGCGCTCGGTTGGGCACGTAATCGAGGTCGCAGTCCGGGTCGGGGAGCTCGAGGTTGATGGTCGGGGGCACCACGTCCTTGGCGATGGCCAGGACGCAGGCGGCGGCCTCCAGCGCTCCGGCCGCCCCCAGCAGGTGGCCGCTCATCGACTTGGTCGAGCTGATGGGGATCTGACGGGCCCGGTCGCCCAGGGCCTGCTTGATCGCCAGCGTCTCGGCCAGGTCGCCCAGTGGGGTCGAGGTCCCGTGGGCGTTGACGTAGTCGATGTCCTCGGGAGCCAGCCCAGCCGTGCGCATCACCTTCTGCATCGCCCGGGCGGCGCCGTGGCCCTGCGGATCGGGGGCGGTGAAGTGGTACATGTCGGAGGTCGCGCCGCAGCCGAGCAGCTCCGCCCAGATCCGGGCGCCCCGGGCCTTGGCGTACTCCATCTCCTCCAACACCATGATCACTGCGCCCTCGCCCATGACGAATCCATCCCGGTTGAGATCGAAGGGGCGCGACGAGCCCGCGGGATCGTCGTTGCGCCTGCTCATCGCGCTCAACTGACAGAAGGCGCCCATCAGCAAGGGGGTTATGGGCGCCTCCGCTCCGCCTGCGATCATGGCGATCGCGTCGCCCCGGCGGATCACTTCGGCGGCGTCGCCCAGGGCGTGCGCGCTGGAGGCGCAGGCGCTGACCACGGCGTAGTTGGGACCGCCACAACGAAGCTCGATGGCGATCAGCCCGGCAGCGATGTCGGTGATCATCATCGGCACCATGAAGGGGCTGATCCGGCCGATCCCCCGGTCGATCAGCACCTGGTGGCCGCGCTCGATCTCCTCCATCCCCCCGGCGCCGGAACTCACCACCACCCCGACGTCGTCGGGGCCCAGCTCCTCCGGCTTGAGCCCTGAATCCGCCAGCGCCATCCGCGCCGCGGCCAGTCCCAAACGGCAGTAGCGGGCCACGTGGCGGGCGGTCTTGCGATCCATATACAGCTCGGGATTGAAGTCCCGCACCTCGGCCGCCATCCGGGTCGGGTAGGCGGAGGCATCGAACTGGGCGATGGTGTCGATCCCCGACCGGCCCTGGGTCAGACTCTCCCAGACCGCTTCGATGCCGGTGCCGATGGGGGTGACCAGACCCATTCCGGTGATCGCCACCCGTACTCGCGCCTGACCGTTGTCGCTCACTGTGACCAATCTTACGGACAAAATGTGCGGATACACATCGGCCCAGGAGAAGAACTAGTCCCTCTATCTCTTGGACACCTTGTCCTAGACTGGCCGACCCAGGCCAGCGGGCAGCGCCCATTCCGGACCGCTCCGGCGGTGGGATCATGAAGGCGTCTTGGCAACAGTAACGGGTGGGGCTCGACCAGAGGGGGAGAGGCCGGAGGCAGGTCCCGGGCCCCGCTCCAGCCAGGTGATCCTCGCCGACAACCTGGAGGTGCTGCGATCCCTGCCGGACGGCTGCTTGGACCTCGTCTACATCGACCCCCCGTTCGGGACCGGAAAGTTGCGCCGGCTGGACTCCATCCGGACCGGGACCGGAGCGGGCCGGCGGCAGGGTTTCGGCGGCCGCGAGTATCAGTTCGAGGTGGTCTCCCGCCTCAGCTACCGCGATGACCTGGGCCGGGACCCGTACCTGGAGTTCCTTTACCAGCGGCTTCGGGAGATCCACCGGGTGCTGGCGTCCCACGGCTCCCTCTACCTGCACCTGGACTTCCGCACCGCCCACTACGCCCGGCTGTTGCTGGACGAGATCTTCGGTCCCGAGCGGTTCCTCAACGAGATCATCTGGGCATACGACTACGGGGGGCGGCCGCGAGACCGCTGGCCCCGCAAGCACGACAACATCCTCTGGTACGCCAAGTCCGACCAGTGGATCTTCCAGCGCTCGGAGATCGACCGCATCCCCTATATGGCGCCCGGTCTGGTGGGGGCGGAAAAGGCGGCCCGGGGAAAGTTGCCCACCGACACCTGGTGGCTCACCATCGTGCCCACCTCAGGCAAGGAGCGGACCGGCTACCCGACCCAGAAGCCGCTCGCCCTGCTGGAGCGGATCGTCAGGGCTTCGAGTCGCGAGGGCGACCTGGTGGCGGACTTCTTCTGCGGGAGCGGCACCACCGGGGTCGCCGCCCGGGCCGGGGGTCGACGTTACCTCTTGGTCGACGACAACCCGGCGGCGATTGCCATCACCCGACGCCGGTTGGAGCTGGAGCCGGGTTAGGCCGAGGCACCCCCGGCTGACTCCACCGCCTCCTGGGACCACGCCCGGAGGTCCAACTCGGGATTCCGCAGAAGCTCCCCGGTGACGCCGATCCGAGCGCTGATCAGCCGCCGCGCCGCCGCCAGGTCGGGGAAGCGGTTCACCGCCACGCAGCTGCTGAGCAGCCCCTCAGCCAGGTAGAAGACGGAGAACCGGCCGCTCTCGGGGTCACCCCGCACCACCACCTCGCCCGGTCCGCCGGGGACCCCCACCTGCTGGATCATGGCGTCGTACTGCTCGGTCCAGAAGTAGGGGATGGGGTCGTAAGGCGCCGTCTCTCCCAGCATCGCCCCCGCCACGAAGAGGCCCTGCTGATGGGCGTTGTCGTAGTGCTCGACCCGGAGCTGCCGCTGCCACCTTGGGCTCCACCAGGAAGCCACGTCGCCGGCGGCGAAGATCCCCCGGGTCCGGGTCTGGCACCGCTCTCCCACCACCACCCCGGGCTCGGTCTCCAGGCCAGCCTCCCGGGCCAGTTCGGAATTGGGCACCGCCCCGATGCAGATGAGGGCCAGGTCGCACGGCAGTGAGCGGCCACTGCGCAGCTGCACCTGCTCCACCCGCTCTGACCCGAGGAAGCAGTCGGCGCTCTCCCCCAGGAGCACTTCCACCCCCAGCTGGCGGTGGAGATCAGTGCAGTAACTGCTGACCAGCGGCCCGAGCGGCGCGAGCAAGGCCTCCGCTGCCTCCAGAATGGTCACCCGGCAGCCCTGACGCTGAGCGGCACTGGCCAGCTCTGAGCCGAGGAACCCGCCGCCGACCACCACCACCTGGGGTCCGGACTCCAGCTCCGCTCGCAACGAGTCGGCGTCCCCCAAGGTCCGGTAGGTGAGGACTCCCGCCAGGCTGGCGCCCGGGATCTCCAGAGTCCGGGGCCGAGATCCGGTCGCCAGCAGCAGGCGGTCGAAGGCGAGCGGCACGCCATCGGCCAGCCGGAGCCGGCGCTGCGGCAGGTCGATGGCGGCCACCGTGACCCCGGGCTGCCACTCAATCGTCTGCTCCCGGTAGGCGTCCGGGGCCTGCAAGAACAGCTTGCCACGAGGCAGATCGCCAGTCAGATAGGACTTGGAGAGCGGCGGGCGCTCGTAAGGGGCGTCGGACTCCTCGCCGATCAACACCACGCGGCCGTCGAAGCCGCGCTCGCGCAGGGAGATGGCCGCCCGGCCACCGGCCATTCCCGCGCCGACGATGCAGAAGATCGGGCTGGGCATCTCGCCCAGACTAGCCGGGCGGACCTATCCTTCCCCAATGCCCGCCAGCGGAGCCTCGGCGTCGGCGGTAGCCCGGGGGGCTGGCCGCGAGCTGGTCTTGGTGGTGCCTCGCGAGCGGGCGCTACCTCAGGGTTCGTGGTACGGGCTCCAGCAGGGCGGGGTGGGGCAGCTCCTGCAGGTGATCCAGCAGTGGGGGGAGTTTCGGCCCCGCTCCGAGGTGGAGGCGCAGCCTGAGTGGCAGCAGGTGATCCCCCACCTGGTGGTCCGGGACGGTCCTCGGATTCTGACCATGCGGCGCCTGCGGGCGGGGAGCGAGCCCCGACTGCGGGGCCAGGTGACGCTCGGGGTGGGGGGTCACATCAACGCCGGAGACGGGGAACCGTCGAGCGCCTGGCTGGCCGGCTGCCTGAGGGAGTGGGACGAGGAGGTGGTCTGCGACCGAGCACTGCCGGGACGGGCCGTGGGACTGCTCAAGGACGACGCCGGCGCCGTCGGCCAGGTCCATCTGGGTGTGCTGATCCTGGTTGATGCCGCTGGCGCCGCAGTCGAGGTTCGCGAGCGCGACAAGCTGGAGGGCCGGATGGCTCCGGTGGACGAGCTGGGGGTTTACTACCTCGAGATGGAAACGTGGTCGCAATTCGTGTACGACGCCCAGCTCCGGGGGGAGCTCGACGGTGTTGGCGCCGGTCTGCCGATGACGCTGCCGCGCTCCTCCGCGGGAGAGGCAGGCAGCTGCTAGACTCGCGCCGATGAGCTATCAGCCACCGCCCGAAACTGGCCGCGAAACCCCGCCGCTTTGGGTCACCACCGGGACCAACTTTGACGGCTACAAAGTGATCCGCCAACTGGGGGTGGTCCGCGGTCTCATGATTCGCTCCCGCTCGGTGGTGGGGAACGTCGGCGCCGGTCTGCAGCAGCTGGTCGGGGGACGGCAGACGGTGTTCATGAAGATGAGCGATCATGCGCGCCAAGAGGCCTACGAGCTGATGATCCAGCACGCAGCCGCGGTCGGCGGCAACGCGGTGCTCGCGATGCGTTACGACTCCAACGAGCTGGCCTCGGGGGTCAGCGAAATCATCGCCTACGGCACCGCCGTGGTCATTGTTCCCGACACCCAGGACGTCCGCCCGGCGGAGCCTCCCGCCGCGACGACCTAAGAGCCGATTCAGGGAGACGTCCCTGGCCTGCGCTACTCCGACCGTTGCCTGATATTCAGCTCACCGTTCCCAAAACTTCATTGGCGGGGCTGAGTTCTCAGCCTAGTGTCAATCCGCGTGACCACCGTCGCCGCCCGCAAATTGCGGCCGCTCCTCGCGATCGTATCCTTGTCGGGATTGATCCTCGGTTTCGCGCTCGCGTCCCTCGGCCACGAGGCCAATCCGATAACCCGAGCGGCTAACGGATCGACGACGGTCCCCCAAGCGCCGGCTGAGCCTGCCACAACCCTTGCCAGCACCCAGCCGAGCCCTTGCACGGCGACCAGCATCACTCCTAGTACAAATGCCGCTTCTCCAGGCCAGAGTCTAAGTTTCATCGCGAGTGCACAGTGTCCGGCCGCTGCGGAGGTGAAGTACGCCTACTTTATGCGCAGCGGTGATGTGGGGAGCTGGACCTTGGAGGCGGCGTGGGTCGGTCCCAACTGGTCTTGGAGCACTCCCACCTTGCCCGGTATGTACCAGCTGCTGGTGTGGGCCAGTGATGGTCCCTACACCGTTCCGCAGGTGGAGTCGAGCACGAATGTCTACGACGGCGTCCCGTCTAACTGTACTGCCGTCTCGGCCCAGGTGGCACCCGCTTCGAGCGGCTCGAGCGGCTCCCTCACCGTGACCGCCTCCAGCACCTGTCCGGCGGGTTCGGCTCCCGATTACTCCTACTTCGTCGGACCCAGCAGCTCGGGGCCGTGGACGCTCACGGCAGCCTGGATCGGGCCGACCTGGACTTGGGACCCCTCATCTGCCAATGGCGGGGCGGCAGATGTCGTCGTGTGGGTGAGTGATGGTCCGTACACCGTTCCTCAGGCGCAGACCATCGTGCCCCTCCGGTCGGCGGCACCCGCTGCGTGCTCGGCGGTTGCAGCAACCACGGTTCCCGTCGGATCTGCGACGTCGGGAAGTGCGGTGAGCGTTGAGGCCGCTTCGACCTGTCCGGCTAACTCGGCGGTGAAGTACTCCTACTTCGTCGGCCCCAGTAGCTCGGGGCCGTGGACGCTCATGGCTGCCTGGATCGGACCGTCGTGGACCTGGAGCACGGCGGGCACTTCCCCTGGCAGCTACGGCGTCATCATCTGGGCCAGCGATGGACCCTATACCGTCCCCCAGGTTGAATCATCGGTGCTGCTTACCCTCACCACCGATCCGCTCGCGAACCCAGCCAGTAATCTCACCCCCAATTACGGGGGAATCTGCTATGAGGACGGCTACCAGTCCCTCAGCTGCGCGCAGGCGGAAGTGGCCGCCCTTGATTCCGCCCTTGCCAGCGAGGGCGTCGGGCCGCTCACCTGGCCGGCTGGGTTGGACAACCTGCCTCTGGCAGAGCAGCAGTTCATCGTGACCAACGAGGAGCGGGTGGTGAGGGGCCTGGCTCCAATCGCCGGGATGGACACCGCGGCAGATCAGAACGCGATGGTGGGAGCCCAGATTGGGGAGGACCCACCCGTCCAAGCGGTACCTGGTGAGATCGCCGCCATGGGCAACTGGGCCGAGGACTTTGGACCCTTGGGCTCTGACTTCGACTGGATGTACAACGATGGACCGGGATCCTTCAACATCGACTGTCCGTCCGGAAGTTCCTCCTCGGGCTGCTGGGCCCATCGGGACGCAATTCTGGCCAACACCAGCTCCGGGGCTCTCGCTGCTCCCCCTGGGTACACCTGGGTGGCGGGAGACGCCTGCGCGGCCAACGCCTCGGCCACCTACCTCACCAATTGTGCTCTGGAGTACGTGCTGGTTCCATCAAGCAGTGTCAGCTATGACTTCACCTGGGCCGAGGCGCTTGCCGACGGAGCCTAAGCGGGGAAAAGCGGCGCAGACTCTCGGGGGCTCGATGTGGCCGATCTGCGCTGGCGTACCGCACCTTCAGGCTTCGAGATCAAAAATGGAGCTGACGGGGACGCGAGAGCTTCCTGCTCACCTTTTACAAGACCGTCGCTCGTTGGATCAAATTGCTTAGACCCTGGTCCCACCATCGCGCCCCTGCCGGGAATGGGCACGGTCGTCCAGAGCCGACAGATAGGCTAGAGCGGCACGGATGCGTGGCGGGCATTCGACGCCACGTACGGCGTGTGATCTCCGACGAAACGTCCCGGACCCCTGACCGCCGTTGCCTATACTGAATTACGTGAGGAGCAGTTGCCGGTGAGCATCAAGGTACGGGTGCCCAGTCCGCTGCGGCAGTTGACGGGCGGTGCCTCCGAGGTAGAGGTCGAGGGCGCCACGGTGGCCGAGGCGCTCCACGACCTCGAGTTGCGCTATCCCGGCTTCCAGCCGCGGATCTTCGAGCCCGCCGGCGGTTTGCGCCACTTTGTGAACGTGTACCGCAATGACGACGACATCCGTACCTCCGGGGGGCTGGAGGCGACCCTCGATGCGGGCGATCAGCTCAGCATCGTGCCAGCGGTCGCCGGCGGTGCCTAGCTCCGGCGCCAGCCGGGCCCAGGAGCTGACCCAGCAGGTCCGCCGCATCGTGCCCATCGAGGCCGCGGTGTTGGGCGGAAGGCAGCTGGCTCCCGACACGGTGGTGGCGGTGGCCATGAGCGGTGGGGTGGACAGCTCCGTGGCGGCGGCCCTGACGGCCATGTCCGGCGTGGACACGGTCGGGGTCACCATGCGGTTGTGGGGCACCGAGGAGATGGAGCGGGGCGAGGGGGGCTGCTGCTCCATCGATGCCGTCGAGGATGCGCGCCGGGTCTGCAGCCGGCTGGGAATCCCCCACTACGTGCTTAACCTGGCCGAGCACTTTCGGGCGTCGGTGGTGGGGGACTTCCTCAGCCAGTACGCCGCGGGGCGCACTCCCAACCCGTGCATCAGGTGCAACGAGAAGGTCAAGTTCGCCGAGCTGTGGAGGCGGGTGGGCGCGGTGGGCGCCACCCACATCGCCAGCGGCCACTATGCGCAAGTTCGACAGGGATCCTCAGGCTGGTGCACCCTCCATCGCGGGGCGGACCGGCGCAAGGATCAGTCCTACACCCTGTACCGCAGCGGCCAGCCAGTCCTGTCCCGGCTGGTCTTGCCCCTCGGCCAACTGGAGAAGTCGACGGTGCGGTCCGTGGCCGAGGCGCTGGAGTTGGCAGTGGCGCAGAAGCCCGATTCGCAGGAGCTCTGCTTCGTGGGCGGGGGCGACCACCGGGCGGTGCTGGAGCAGGAGCTGGCGGGGCAGTTCGAGCCGGGCCCGATCACTGACCTCGAAGGCAAGGAGGTGGGCCGTCACCGGGGGCTGCCCTTCTACACCGTAGGCCAGCGCCAGGGGCTGGGTCTGGCAGTGCGGCAGGCGGCCACCGAGCCTCACTATGTGGTGCGGGTGGACCGCGCCCGCAACACATTGATAGTCGGCCCCTGGCGGACCTTGCTGCAGCGGCACTGCCAGGTCAGGGAGTGCGTGTTCCTCGACGGTCAGCCGCCGGTGCTGGACCGGTCCGGGCTGGTGCAGCTGCGGGCCCACGGCCAGCCGGTGGCGGCCCGGTGGCAAGGGACTGCGGGAGACCTCGCCACGGTCCGCTTCGCCGAACCGCAAGCGGGGATAGCGCCGGGCCAGTCTTTGGTTCTTTACGATGGGGACAGAGTCATTGCGGGCGGTGAGATCGCCCCCGCTGAGGAACCGGAGTTCGCCTGATGGCCTGGCCGATAATTGCGATCCTGATCCTGGCTGCCCTCGGGGGGTGTTGGGTGGCGTGCGCCGCCGGCCAGGTGGCCTGGGCTCAGCGCAGTCGGCCGCTCGGTCTGATGACGCTGGCCGTATTGATCAGCCTGGCCGCTGAGGTGGCAGCTCTCAACGGCTCCGCGCTGGGTGGCAGCGTCGGCGGCCTGGGCGTGGTTTCTCTCTTCGCAGGGGGGATCTCTCTAGCAGCGTTCGCCTTCTATTTGCTAACGCCCCCACCGCCGGAGCGAGAGCCCCAACTGATCGGCGGGCCCACTGGGCCGGCCACCAACCCCGACAGCGAAGCCTGATGACCATCCTGGGGATCGTGCTCGGCACGGTGCTGATGATCGCCGTTGCCGTCGGCATTGCGCTGGCGCCCCCGGTGGGTGACTCCCCGCCGTTCCTCCTCAAGTTGGGAAGAGGTCGGAGGCGCTGGTGGGTGCTGGCCGGGGCCACGGCGGTGACCCTGCTGGTCGGAGTGGCGGCGGGACTCTCCACCTCGGACTCGCACCCTTTCACATTGCTGCTGGTGCTGGGGGTGGCGGTGCCGCTGCTACTCGCCTGCGCCTGGGCTTGGGGTCGGGTTAGGAGCTTTGCGTGACTGAAGCGCCGTTCTCGAGGGCGGCGCTGGAGGAGCGAGATTGGGAGCCGCCGCCAGGGAGATCCCGTCCGCGACTCTCCCAGGCCCAGCACCAGACGGCCGAGGTGGTCGCCAATCTCGCCTGGGGCAAGACTCCGACGGGGTCGAGCTCCCACCTCGGCCTGCCTGCCCGCTTCACGCTGCGTGCCGCCGGCCCGGCCGGCCGGGAGGGAGCCCGGGCGGTGCATGTCGCTGCCGCGGCCGAGCTCACCGAGCAGGCCTTGCAATGGCACCGGTCGGCGGCCTTCGGCGAGGAGCCTCTGGGGCTGGCGATTCTGGCCGGCGACTATTGCCTAGCCCAGGCCTCGGAGGCGCTCTCCCGCTATGCCAACATCGAGGTGGAGGCGGCCTTCGCCGATGGTCTCGCCGCGGCCGGCTACGAACTGGCCCGATCCGGGAACGCCGACCGGGCCTCCCGCCAGCTCCTGCCCGCCTGCGGGTTGGCCGGAGCCAGCGCCGCCCGGTCGCCGGCGAGTCGGCAGGCCGGGTGGTGGCGGCTAGGCCGCCGGCTGGCGGGGGAGGCGCTCCAGCCGGGCCTCATTGCCGAGGGGGCGCTGACCGAGCTGCTGCGGGCGCAAGACCCGGTCGAGCGCGCTTTGGGGGCGGTGCTGGCTGCCGATCCCACTTTGGTGGCGGCGCCGATGGCGAGCATGCAGAGCGCGGGTGGCAAGAGAATTCGCGCCCGATTGGTGCTGCTCTCCGCTGAGCTGGGTCCCCACTATCGCCCCGGCGCCGCCCTGCGGGCGGCGGCCGCCATGGAGTTGCTGCACGCCGCGACCCTCTGCCATGACGATCTGGTTGACGGGGCGGCGTCGCGCCGGGGCGCACCCACCGTCGCTGCGCTGGCGGGACCGCTGGCCGCGCTGGGCGTAGGCGACCACTACCTGGGACGGGCAGCCGGGATTGTGGCCCGGCTGGGTGACCCCAAGATCTCCCGGAGTGTGTCCAACGCTCTGGTGGAGATCGCCGATGGGCAGCTCCGCGAGCTGGACCGCCGCTCGGTGTGGTCGGGTGAGCTGGCCCCCTATGTCCAGGTGGCTCAGGGGAAGACCGGGTCTCTGCTGGCCGCCTGTGCCGCCACCGGAGCGCGCCTCAGCGGCGCCCCCTGGGAGCAGCGGGAAGCGGTGGTCCGGTTCGCTCGCAAGTTGGGCCTGGCCTTTCAGGGAATCGACGACTGCCTGGACTACAGCGATCCCCAGCGCACCGGCAAGCCGGTCGGGACCGACCTGCTTCAGGGCATCTGCGGGCTGCCGGTCCTCTGCGCGCTGCGGGGGCCGCAGCGCAAGGCCGTGCGGGAGCGGCTGACGCTGATGAGTTCGGCGGACCCCGACGGGATCCTGGTGCTGCGGGACGAGGTGGTGGCGCTGGTGCGGGAGAGCGGAGCGCTGGCGACCGCCCGCAGCCTGTCCGACCGGTGGAGCATGGAGGCGGTCGCCTGCCTCGCGCCGCTGGGGGCGCAGCCCCGAGCCCGGCTGGAGCGGTTCGCCGCTCGGCTCACCCTGAGAGATAACTGAATTCGCCGAAACGGCGGGAGCATGATCGCGCTCCCATAAAATGACCGGCCGTGGCTCCCTCGTCCCAGTTCTTGCCTGCTCGTGCTCGCCCAACTCGCGGAACCGAGCGCCGACCTTCCCGGGGCCCATGGTCGGAGTAGCAGCTTTCTCCGGGGTGGCGGTGGGGGCGGCGCTGGGCCTGCTACTCCGCCGAGATCGCTCCTTCCAGCTGGCCGCCCTGGGCATGCTCTCGGTGGCCCTGGCCGCCGCCTTTGTGCTGGCTGGGGCGCCCCTGCCGGCGCTGGGCGCCTTGCTCATGGGCGCCCTCGCCGAGGTGGTGCTGCTAGCTCCCTTGGCGCGGGCCCAGGTCGAGGCTCAAGAACCAGGAACTCGGGGTGAGCCCCGGGGGTGGGTCGCGATCGGGATCCCGGCGGTGGCGGCCGCGGCCGTCGTGGGCGTGCTGATCGGAGTTGGCGTGGCCAGTCGGGGAGCCCTGACCATCGCCCGCTCGGTGCAGCCGACCCTGGCGCAGGTTGGCCACCAGCTGGTCATGGGCACCGGCATCGCCGTCCTGGTAGTCGGGCTGTTGGCGGCGACCACCGTGGTGGGGGGTGCGGCGTTGATCCAGAGGGATCCCCGGGAGGCGGCCGAGGAACAGCTCGAGCAGGCCCGACGCCGCCGCCTCGACGCTCAGCGGCGGCGTCAGGCTCAGCGGGAGGAGGCCCGGGTGGCCGCCCGGGCAGCTCGACGGCGGAGCGGAAGATGAACCAGACCGGGGTGACCCTCTTGATCGCCGGCGCCTGCCTCTTCGGGGTGGGCCTGTTTGCCCTTCTCTACCGCCGTGACGCTCTGGGCGCGGTCTTGGCGGTGGTTCTGGGCTTCGACGCGGTGGCCTGCGCCTTGGTCGGTTTCGCCGGGCTCGCCGCCCATCAGGGGGAGGCGGCGCAGCTCCAGTCTTTCGCCATCCTGGTCGAGGTGATCGGAGCTCTCTTCGCTGCGGCTGGGGTGTCCATGGCGGCCCTCCTGCGGCGCCGCACCGGGGGGAGAGATCTCTTGGAGCTGGCTCGGGTCGGGCTGCAGCCGGTATCTGGTCCAGAGCTGGGTGACGACCCAGATGATCCGATCCAGGAAGAGCCCATCGCGGAGGGGCCGGCAGCCGCCGCGGCCGCTGCCGACCCCGCGAACGAGGAGGGCTGAGGGTGTCCGCGGTGGCCCTAGCCGTGCTCCTGCTGCCGATCGCCGGGTTACTGGCCAGCTATCTGGCGGAGACCCGCCGCGGGGTGGCCAACGCGGTGGCGTTCAGCTCCTGGCTGGCCCTGGCGGCGGCCCTGGTGCTGCTCGGCGCGGTGGTTGCCGG
The DNA here is from genome assembly GCA_035533655.1 of Candidatus Acidiferrales bacterium. GTDB lineage: Bacteria > Chloroflexota > Dormibacteria > Aeolococcales > Bog-877 > Bog-877. The sequence continues at coordinate 23,777 of DATLTJ010000032.1, forward strand.
GGGACGGATCAACCACTCGGACACGATCACCTTCTGGTCCTTCCCGGTGGTCCAGAGCCCGTTCAATGCCGTCGCGAAGGCGGTCCTCGCCCAGACGTTCAAGGTGGGGCTGGGCTACAGTGCGACCCCGACCACGGCGATTTTGGCGGTGGTGGTGACTCTGGTCACCGTCCTCTCCGAGATGCAGCTGCTGATTCAGTTCCGCCGTGATCCTCGCCTGGGCCATCTGGCCCGCCTCTGCAGCCTGCTGAGCCTCGGAGGCCTCTTGGTGGTGCTGGCACCAGAACTCTTTCAGACTCTGGTGGGCTTCGAGATCTGCGGGTTGGCCGCGGTGCTGCTGGTGGCTGCCGCGCTCGGAGGGCGGGCCGGCGGCTCTGCCCGCAGCGCCTTTCTGAGCTGGCGGCTGGGGGCGCTCTCGCTGCTGCTCGGTGTCGCCTTCATCTACGTCAAATTCTCCGACTCGATCGCCACCACGGCCGCCGCTGCGGTCGCGGCGGCCGCCAAGCACAAGCTCGTGCTGCCCACCCCGGACTCGCTCAACCTGACGGCGCTGGACCAGGTCTGGGTGGCCACGACCAAAGGGCTGGTCCATGGAGTGGGGGGACGGACGCTGACCCTGGCGGCCGTCCTGATTCTGGTGGCGGCGGTCTTTGCCTGCGCCCAACTGCCGGGGCATGGACTGGTGCGCAATCTGGGCAATGCCCCCGGGGCGGCGTCCGGCCTGGTCGTGGCGGTGGCGGGGGGCGTGATCGGAGTGGCTCTCTTGCTGCAGACCTTCACCCTGCTGCGGTGGGCATCAGGGGTGCTGCCGGCCTTGGTGGTGCTGGCGACCCTGACCAGCGTGGTGGCCGCCTTGCTGGCCTTTCGGGAGCACCGGCTCCGCCGCTTGGCGGTGTGGTTCGCCTTGAGTCAGACGGGGTGGTCGTTGGCGGGGATTGGACTGGGATCTCCGGCTGCCGCTCTCGCGGTGCTCGCCTCGTCCGCGCTGGCCACGGCCGCCCTCCTGGGAGTGGTGAGTTCGCTAGGCCGGGACCAGCGAGTTGATTCGATCGATCAGCTGGGCGCAGCCTGGCGCCTCGCCCGGCGACCGGTCTTGGTGCTGCTGGCAGCGCTGGCGGCGATCACCGGGGCGGTCGGAGTGGGGACCTTCTTCGGCCACGTCGCCGTCCTGACGGCCGCCTTTGGCGCGGCCCCCCCCGGGACGCCGATGCCTCCCGCGTTCTTCCGGGAGCTCGCCGCCGTTGGCGAGATCCTGGCGATGTTGATCCTGGCCGCGGCGGCCGCCCGGGTGGCGTTGATCGCCATGCGGGGTCAGGAGTCCGCTGATCCCCGCGAGGCTCGTCTGGTCCGGCGGCAGTTGGCCCAGGGCCGCGGGCTGCGGCCGCTGTGGCCGAGCGTGGCGGCGACCGCTTTGGCGCTGGTGAGCGGACTGGTCAGCCTGCCTGGGATTGGGTTGGGGCTGGGTCCCTTCATGGGATCCAAGGCCGGGGTCACCGCGCTGCCGTTCCAGGGGCCGGCCCTGCTGGTCGTCCTGGTGGTGCCGCTGCTGGCCGTGGCGCTGGTGGCGGCCCGCCGGCGCCAGCTGGCCGTTTCCGCAGCGGACGATCCCGGCTGGGTTGCCTGGGTGGACGGGACCCGCTTGGCGATCGCCGCCGACGCCTTCGGCTTGGGTGTGCCGGCCAAGGCGATCGAGTTCGCCCAGGCCCGGATCCTCTCCCCGGCGGGCGATGCCGTGACCGGCGGCCTGGTCGATCTGGCTCGTCTCGAGCCGCCCGCGGCCAGGAGCTGGTTCCGCTGGACTGTGGCGAGTAGCCTGGCGACCTTCGTCGGCGTGGCCCTGATGATCGCCCTCGTGATCTGGGTGGTCACGGCCAGTCACGCGGGGGCGGGGCTGCCTTAGATGCCTTCCGACCTGAGCCTCTCCTTCATCGTCTTCGCCCCCCTAGTGGGAGCCCTGATCGTGCTGGTGCTGCCAGTGCGCAGCGACCTGCACCGCTTCCGGGTGCGGACCACCGCGCTCTTTGCCACCGCACTCCCGTTCGTAGTTGCGCTCTTCGACCTGCTCGGGGAGGTTGGAAACTCGAGCCAGGGCTCCATTCCGGCGCCGGCCGTCGACGCGCCCTGGCTGCGCGGATTCTTCTTCCAACTCGACTACCACCTGGGGACCGACGGGTTGAACATGCTCCTGCTGGTGGCGACCACCGTCATCTTCCCGGCGCTGGTCTTGGCGAGCTGGCGGCACCGGGAGCGCTACCGAACCTACTTCGCGCTCTTGCTGTTGACAGAGGTAGGTATCACCGGAGCCTTCGCGACCCAGGACCTCGGGATGTTCATCGTGTTCTTTGGCTTGCCGATCGTCCCCTTGGCCCTGCTGCTAGCGCTCGGCGGCACCCCCGGATCCCACACTGCGGCCAGAAGGCTGCTGGTGACCCAGTCGCTCTCGGTGGCCGCGCTGATCGCCGGGACCTTCCTGCTCCTGTTCCAGAGCGGCAACAGCACCCTCAACTTCGTCACCCTCACGACCGTCAAGACGGCCAGCGGCACCCCGGGCCTGATCGTGGAGACCCTCTTCCTAGCTGCCTTTCTGATGCGGATGGGGGCCTTCCCATTCCACCGCTGGCTGGTCGATGGCCTGGCCGAGGCCAGCACCCCGGTGGGGATGCTGCTGGCGGTGAGCTCACTCCCGGTGGGCGCTTACGCGCTGGTCCGGATCGCTGTGGCGATGGAGCCCAACGGGGCGTTGCAGCTGACCGGGCCGCTCTTGGCACTCGCTCTGCTCACTCTTTTCTGGGGCGGCTTCAGTGCCCGGTCTGCCCAGGAATTGCGCCGGATCGCGGCCCATTCTCTGGTCGCCGTGGGCGGCTTGGAGATCCTGGGAGTGGCGATCTTTTCGGAGACCTCGCTCAGCGGGGCCGTGTACCTCAGCTTCGCCTATCTCTTCGCCGCTCCCTTGTTGCTGCTGGTGGTTGGTGCCATCTGCGATCGCAGCCTGCTCGGCAAGATCCAGCCGCTCGCCGGGGCGGCGGCGAGCTCCCCCCGCTTGCGGCTCTTTTTCATGCTGGCGGCGGCGAGCCTCACCGGAGTTCCCCTGCTGGTGGGCTTTCCCGCCATCTTCGAGATCGTGGTCTCGGGCATGGCGACCCATCGGTTCGTCACCGCATTTGCGCTGCTGGGCCTGCTCTTGCTGACGGCAGCGTGGTGGCGGCTCGGCCACCGGGTCTTCACCAGCAATCCGGATAACGCGGAGGTGGTGACGGTCCCCGACGCCCACGGCTCCGAGTTCTACTCGGGCTGGGCGCTGGCCGCCGCCGTCATCCTCTTCGGCGTCTTCGCCGGGTACTTCATCCCCTACACCGTGCACGGCACCGCCTTGGTCTCCGCCAGGGTCGCCGCCGCCGCCCCCGCCGTTCACGCCAAGGCCAAGTGATGAAGCTCACCTTCCTGCAGGACTTTGGGCCGATCGGGATCCTTCTACTGGGGGCGCTGGTGTGCGGGGCCCTCGACCTGCGGTCCTTCGACAGCCCTCGGCGCCGGCCGGAGCGCACCCGCTGGGTGACGCTGGCCACGCTGCTGCTGGCCTTTCTGGCGAGCATCGGCTTCTGGCACTCCTCGTTCGGGCCGACCCCGCCGGACATCGAGCATGGCAGCTTGGTCATCGACCGCTTCGCCCTTTTCTTCTACGCCATCACGCTGGCGGCGGCGGGGGCGGTGGTGCTCTGCGGCGCCGACGCCGAGAGCGAATTGGATCCGCATCGAGGCGTCTTCCACCTGCTCCTTTTGATGAGCTGCGCGGGCGTTCTGTTCACTGTCTCGGCCACTGACCTGGTCGCGCTGGGGGCCGGCCTAGCCCTGGCGGTGTTGCCGATGGCGCTGGCCCAGGGGTTGCACAAGACCGATGCTGGATCGGTGAGGACCGCGACCCGAGCCCTCTCGGTGAGTGGATTCTCCCTGGTCGCCTTCTTCGCGGGTGCGGCGATCCTGGCGGGACTGGCCGGCTCCACCTCTCTGCACGCCATCCCGGCCGGCCTGCGTCAGCTGGATCCGCTGCTGGTGGTGGGTGCCATCCTCCTGATCCTGGGCGCACTCTCCCAGCTCGGGGTGTTTCCCTATCTCTGGTGGCGCGGCGCGCTGGGCGGCCGACTTCCCTCCCTGCCGTTCCTGGCCGCCACCGTGCTGGGGTCGCTGGCGGGGACGGCCGCTCTGCTGCGGCTCTTGCCCGGGGCGCTGGGCGCCGCTCCCTCGACCTGGACGCTGGCGGTGGCGGTCCTGGCCGGAGTCACCCTGGTGGTAGCCCCCTGCGTGGCGTGGCGCCAGCGGCGCCTGGGCGGCGCGGTAGTTTTCCTGCTCATCGCCCAGTTGGCGCTGGTGCCGGCCACGCTGCCGGAGATCTCCCAGCAGGGGACCGCGGCCGTCCTCTACCTGCTGCTCTGCGTCATCCCGCTCGCCGCCGGGCTGCTGGGACTGCTGGGCTCGATCACCGTGCAAGGCGAGCGGACCGGGACCTCCGAGCTGCGCGGTCTCTGGGCCCGTTCGCCCGTGTTGGCGGGCGCGCTGGCCCTGCTGTTGGCGGGTCTGGCCGGGCTGCCGCCGCTGGCGGGGTTCTTCGCCCGGCTGATGACCGTCGACTCCGCCCTCCACGCCGGCCTTGGGTGGCTGGCCTGGTTGGAGTTGTTATCGGAGGTTCTGTGTGCCTTGGTGGTCTTCCGCTGGCTGCTGATCGTCTTCGACCCCCGGGTCGACGGACCGGATCTGGCGCTGCCGGAGCGCTCCGCGGCGATCGGCATCGTGCTTTGCACGGGGGCGGTGCTCAGTTTCGGCTTGCTGGTGGGACCCCTCTTCGCGATCGCGCTCCGCGGTGCCCTGCCGCCTCTGATCGGCCCCTGAGCCCCGAGTAGGCGCATCCGCCCAACGGCGCTCCGGAGCCGCCGGCGAGTGGCGGTTCGGGGTCCATCCCGGTCGTCGGCCTTGGGGGAGGAGTCCCACGAGACCGCAGCCAGCACTCGAGCCGCTCGTAGCTGCCGTCGTGGCAGCTCCCCGCCGAGCTCGCGGGGGAAGTCCCCGATCGATCGCCGACTGCTGGAAGACTCGCTGCGCCCTACGGCTTGAAGCGTCCGCCGCCGCCCGGGGAAGTCGCTGGAGCGGAGGAAGCGCTGCGCCATAGTCTCTCGGCCTCAAGCATCTTGACATAGCACTATGGCCTAGAGTATCTGGACGTCAAGACAATGAACGGAGAATCGGGAGCTTTGCCATGAAGACGATTGACCTGACCAGCCAGAAGCGGCGACTCGGCGCCACCGACCTGGAGATCACCAAGGTGGGATTCGGGGCGTGGGCAATCGGTGGCGGCGGCTGGAGCTACGGCTGGGGTCCGCAGAACGACGAGATTTCGATCGCGGCGATCCGCCATGCCGTCGATCTCGGGGTGAACTGGGTCGATACGGCCGCCATCTACGGGCTGGGTCATTCAGAGGAGGTCGTCGGGCGCGCCATGGCTGGGATTCCACCGGCCGATCGTCCCTTCATCTTCACCAAAGGAGGCATGATCCCGGACGCCACCAAGCCCTACCAGGAGCCGCAGCGCAACCTGGAGCCGAACTCGATCCGCAGCGAGGTGGAGGCATCGCTGCGCCGACTCCAGATCGAGCGCATTGACCTCTACCAGTTTCACTGGCCCGACCAGATCGGGACTCCGATCGAGGACTCCTGGAACGAGATGACCCGCCTGGTCGAGGCCGGCAAGATCCGGGCGGCGGGCGTGTCCAATTTCGACGTGGGCCTGCTGGAGCGAGCTGCCGCGATCCGCCAGGTGGACTCCGTCCAGCCTCCCTTCTCGTTGATCCGACGCGAGGCTGGGGCCGACGTGATTCCCTGGGCGGCCGCCCAGGGCACCGGGGTCATCGTCTACAGTCCGATGCAGTCAGGCCTCTTGACCGACACCTTCTCAGCTGACCGCCTGGCGAGAATGGCTGCCGACGATTGGCGGCGGCGTTCCGAGCCCTTCCTCGAGCCGCAGCTCTCCCGCAACCTCACCCTGCGCGATGCTCTGCGGCCGATCGCCGAGCGCCACCAGACGACGGTGTCCGCCGTGGCCGTGGCCTGGACGATCGCCTGGCCGGGTGTGACCTGCGCCATCGTCGGTGCCCGCGACGCGGCCCAGGTCGACGGCTGGATCGAGGCCGGCTCACTCCAGTTGACCGCCGAGGACCTGGCCGAGATCACCGTGGCACTGGGCCGGACCGAGGCCGGCTCGGGTCCGGTCGGACCGGTTAACGGGGTGACGTTGTGAGTCCCCGGGTCGCGATTCTCGGAACCGGTCGGATGGGCTCAGCCTTCGCGCGGCGGCTGGCGCAGCTCGAACCAGCGCTTTGGAACCGCTCCCGGGCACGGGCGGATCACGTCGGCGTGGGTTGGGTCGCGGCCAATCCCGCGGCCGCGGTTCGCGACGCTGACATCGTCATCACCTCCCTGACCGGTCCGGACGCCCTCCGGAACGCGTTTGGTGGTCCCGACGGTGCTCTGGCAGCCGCGCACGGGCAGCTCTTCATCGAGATGAGTACTTCCGGGACGGAGTTTCTGGAGGAGATTGAGCCCCAGCTGCGCGAGCGTGCATCGAGCCTCATTGACGCTCCCATCCTCGGGTCTCCGCTGGTGGTCCGCCAGGGCAGGGCTGCGATCCTGATGGGCGGTGCGGCTGCCGATCAGCAACGCGCCCGACCGGTGTTGGAGCTGCTGGGCGAAGTGCGGTCCATAGGTCCACTGGGCAGCGGGGCGCGCCTGAAGCTGGTGGCGAACAGCATGCTGGCGGCGATCACCGTGGCGGCCGCTGAGCTCCAGGTGGCTGGAGAGGCCGCTGGACTAGGTGAGAACGAGGTGTTCTGGGCGCTGGCGCGCTTGGCACCCGGGCTCGAAGCGCGGCGGGCCGGCTACCTCGAGCGCCGCCACGAACCCACCCTTTTCGCCGTGCGGGACCTCGGCAAGGACCTCGATCTGGCGCTGCAGCTGTTTCACCGGTCGCCGGCGCAGGCCCCGCTGACCACCTTGGTGCGGGGATTGGTCAAGGAGGCTGCGGAGATAGCGGGCGATCTTGACATCACCGCGGTGATCGAGCGGTATGGCCCCGCCGCCATTGCGGACGACGGCCGCCAGGCCCGACTCGGAAGTGCGGCATGACCGCCGCTGCGCTGGCCGTTGCTGGCAAGGGCCCGGGCGGCCCGCCCGCATCGCCCCAGCTGCTGCGGGCCCAGGCGGCGGCCGAAGGAATGGGCCGGGTTGCTCTGGCTCTGGTCCTGGTCGCCGCGTTCGTCGTCGTACTCGACTTCAGCATCGTGAACCTGGCGCTGGCTTCCATCCAGCGCGAGCTCGGCTTCTCCGCCACTTCGCTGCAGTGGGTGGTGACCGCCTATGCGATCACCTTTGGTGGGTTCCTGATCCTGGGTGGCGGATTGGCGGATCGCTTCGGCCGTCGCCGCATGTTCGTCGGCGGATTGCTCATCTTCACGGCCGCCTCCTTGGTCGGCGGTCTGGCGAGCGGGCCCGAGTTGCTGGTGGCCGCCAGGGCAGTGCAGGGGATCGGGGCGGCGATCGTGGCGCCCGCGGCGCTCGCTCTTATCACGAGCGGTTTCCGGGAAGGCGGGCCGCGCAACCGCGCCCTCGGTCTCTACGGTGCGACCGCCTCGGTTGGCTTCGTCGGCGGCCTGGTGCTGGGCGGGTTGCTGGTGCAGCTTTTGGGCTGGCGTTCGGTGTTCTTCGTCAACGTTCCGGTGGGACTGGTCGCCGCTGCCCTCGGCGTGCGCTATCTCCCGAAGGTAGCCCCGCGAGCTGTCACCGGCGCGCTCGACGTTGGCGGCGGCTTGCTGATCACAGCGAGCATCGCCGCTCTCGTATACGCGGTCGCCGAGGCGCCCACGGTCGGGTTCGGCGCGCCAGCCGTCCTCCTCGCTGCGCTCCTCTGCGTCGCCGCGCTAGCCGGCTTCATCGTCCTCGAGCTCCATCATCCGCATCCGCTGGTGCGGTTTGGGGTCCTGAGGCTCCCGACCTTGCGCGCGGCCAACGCGATCACCCTGCTCCTCGGCGTGTGGAGCGGAGGGGAGATGATCGTCATGACGCTGTATCTCCAGGAGGGACTCCACTATTCGCCGCTCCTGGCGGGCCTGGCCATCGCGCCCCAGGGGCTGGTCGGCCTCGGCACCGGGCTGGCCGGTGCCCGCCTGGCAGGGCGTCTCGGCCTCCGGCGGCTGCTGATGCTGACGGCGACTATGACCACGGTCGGACTATTGCTGCTCTCCGTCGCCACCGCGGTGGCGACCTACCCGATCATGCTCGTGGCGATCTCCCTGGTGGGGTTCGGCACCGCCGGCACCGTCTTCGCGGCCACGGTGGGCGCGAGCAACGGGGTGAACGACGCCGAGCAGGGGTTGGCCGGAGGCCTGGTGAACATGAGCCGCCAGATCGGAGCCGCGCTCGGGGCCGCAGTCCTGCTCTCCGTCGCGGAGATGGGACCCCGGGGCCCGGGCGTGCTCACCTCGATCTCCGGAGACCGCGAGGCGATGTTGGCCGCCGCTGCCGTCGCCCTGCTCGCGGTTCTGGTGGCTTGGCTCGGCGTCCGGTCGCCATTGCGAGGTCAGGTCCGGGGCCGCTCAGCACCGTCTGGGATCCGGGCGCTGCCCTCAGCGGCGGACGCTCCTCCGCGGTCGCGTAGTTCGCTCCGAGGAACGGTCATCACGTCCGACGGAGCGACCCGGATCCAGGGCCGCGAAGCCGGCCGACAGGAGCAACTTGCGCAGCAGGTCAGCGAGCTTGCGCCGTTCGCCGACGGAGAGCGCCGAGAGGAGCTGCTCCTCGTTCTCCAGGTGGGCCACAACCGCCTCGTCTACTACGTGACGGCCGCGGTCAGTCAGCGCCACCAGGGTGCCTCGTCGATCATCTGGGTCGGGGAGCCGCCGGACCAGCCCGGCGGCTTCGACGCGGTCGATGCGATTGGTCATCGCGCCGGACGAGAGCACCAGGGCGCCGACCAATTGGCTGGGGCTCAGCTGGTGGGGCGGACCGGAGCGCACTAGCGCGGCCAGCACCTCGTACTCGCCGAAAGTGAGGTCGAAGCGGCTGAAAATCTCGGCGAAACTGCTCGACTGCAGGAGATAAATCCGGGTAATCCGTTGCAGCACCTGGGTGGCCGAGACGTCGAGTTCAGGTCGCTCCCGGTTCCACTCCCGGACGATGCGGTCGATTTCGTCTTCCTTCACTCCGCCATAGTATCTCGATTCAGAGATTCACCACCAGGTAATACTGCCTGGAGTAGCTTTAGGTCACACTGTTTCCGCGGAGCCTAGGGCGATGGCGCAGAGGGTCGCGACCGCGGCCAACGCCAAGTTCGGGTCGGGAATCTCGTCGCGGTGAAACCAGCTGACAATTTCGTGCTCGTCTGGGAACGGTTGCCCGGGATGCCCAACTGGTGCCGAACCACCCACCCGTGCACGGTCGCGTCCGGTAGAAAGATCCCCGCCGGGGGGCGGCTAAGCCTGGTGGCCGTAGCGCTCCAGGACCTGGTGCACCCGGGTGCTCATGCCCAGCGCTTGGTCGATCGGCCGCTGCCACATGTTTCGCCCGAAGATGAAGCCGGTGGCCCCGGCGGCCATGCAGTCGTCGATTCGACCCAGCAGCTCGTCATCGGCGAGCTTGCTGCCGCCCGCAAAAATAACCAGCGAACGGCCGGCAGACCGGATCACGCGGGTGAGCATTTGGCGGCGGTCCTCGACCAAGGTGTCGTAGGGAGCGGGGGAGGCGGCATCCGCCTCGGAGTGATCCCTCGGGATGTTTATCTTGATCACGTCGGCGCCCATCTCGGCCGCCACCCGGGCGGCGTAGTCGATGGCGTACAGGCTGTCCTGGCCGCCCTTCTTGGCGATCGCTGCGCCGCGCGGGTAGGCCCAGCAGATCAGCGGCATGCCGTAGCGGTCGCACCCCTGCCGGACCTCATTCATCTGACGCAGGTCCCGGTCCTGAGCGGGGGAGCCGACGTAGCAGGTGTAGCCCACCGCGGCCGCGCCGAGCCGCACGGCGTCCTCCACCGAGGAGGTCAGGGGCGAGAAGGCCTCGTCGAAGCCGGGCGGAGTGGTCCGCCCATTCACCTTGAGCACCAGCGGCAGGCGCCCCGCGTGCCTGGTTAGGTAACGCTTGGCGAGACCGATCTGGAGGGCGATCCCGGAGAAGTTCCCTTCCAATGCCAGCCGGACTTCGAAATCGGGGTCCAGCGCTGGCGGGTTGACGAAGAAGTCGACCGGACCGTGCTCCAGCCCCTGGTCCAGAGGCAGCAGCAGGAGGGTGCCGTTGGCCGGTCCGTGGTCGTACAGCAGGGTATGCAGGCGAGCCCGTTTGCCTTGGGGTAGGTCGAGATCGTCGAGAAACGCCCGGCGGGGGGTGGGGGGGGCGATCGGTTCGCTAATGCTCATGGCCCGAGGTTACAACGTAGCATCGGCGCTAGGTGGACCGACCGCGGCTGGGGATAATCCGGCGGATGGCCCAGTTTGCTAACCGTGCCAGCCAGGTCAGCTTCGACGGCGTTTCCAAGAGCTTCGGCGGGCAGCTCGCGGTGCGGGAACTCAACCTCCAGGTAGCCCCGGGGGAGCTGTTCGGACTGATCGGGCCCAACGGGGCCGGCAAAACCACCACGATCAAGATGGCGGTCGGCTTGCTGCGCCCTTCGGCCGGGCGGATTCTGATCTGCGGTCACGATGTGCAGGCGGACGGCCGGGAGTCCCGGCGCCACCTGGGCTACGTGCCCGACAGCGCCGCGCTCTACGACCGACTGACCGGCTTGGAGATGCTCCAGCTTGCGGCCGACCTGCAGGGGGTCTCCTCGGAGCGGCGGCGGCGGCGCATCCCCGCCCTGCTGGAGGGCTTCGATCTGGCGCATGCCCACGGGCAGCTGGTCATGAGCTACTCCCGCGGCATGCGGCAGAAGCTCGCGCTCTGCGCGGCCTTGGTCCATGACCCGGAGGTGCTCTTCCTGGACGAGCCCACGGTAGGCCTGGACCCCAGGGGCGCCCGCCAGCTGAAGGTGATGCTGCGGACCCTCTGCGCCACCGGGCACAGCGTCTTCCTCAGCACCCACGCCCTGGAGATCGCCGCCGCCCTCTGCGACCGGGTGGGGATCTTCAGCGACGGTCGGCTGGCCGCCTGTGGCACGGTCGCCGAGCTGGAGGAGGAGGGGCGCCTAAATGGGCGGGGCAACGGCGGCCTGGAGGATGCCTTCATGGCGGTGACCGGGTCCCGGGCTCAGGAGTCCGCCGACCTCCTCACCGCGCTCCGCAGTTGACCAGCCTCGCCTCGGGCACCGGTTCCAGCCGACCGCTGCCCTCGGGAGCCCACCAGGTGGCCGCTCTGCTCACTGCCAATCGGCGCTCGCTCTGGAATGCGGCCTGGCATCGGGGGTGGCGGCGCCGGCTGGGGGCCGGGATCGGGGTGGGCCTCGGAATCGGGGTCTGGCTGACGGCGATTCCCGTACTCGACCTGGTCCTGGGCCCATCGCTGGAAGCTGCTCCGAGCCGCTTGCTGACCACCGTGACAGGAGCGGTAGTGCTGCTGACCGGCTTCAGCCTCGTCACCTCGGTCAGCTTCGCGGTGGCCTCTGCCTACTTCGCCAAGGACGTCGAGTGGCTGCTCACCGTCCCCGTCTCCTCACGAGGTCTGCTGGCCCACCGGCTCTTCTCCCAACTCATCCTCGGCATCGCGGTGGGTGGGGCCTTGCTCGGCCCCGCCTTGGTGGGGGCAGCGCTCCATACCGGAACCCTCGCCCTCCTCCCCCTGGTCGTCCTGGGGTTGGTCGCCCTGCTGACGGCGCCGGTCGCCGTCGGGCTGCTCCTGGTGGTGGTGGTGGTGCGGCTCATCCCCGCCAGCCGGGTTCGCGACGGCACCGCGGCTTTGATCTGCCTGGTGGGCCTCGCGATGGCCGGCCTGGGCATCACCGCGCGCGCGGCCGGGGGCGGCGGCGGGCTGCGGTGGGCGGGACCGATCAACCCGCTCGGATCGGGCTGGCTGCACTCGGCGTTTCTTCCGCCGGGATGGGCGGCTCGGGTGGTCACCCTCGCGTGGCAGCGCGACTGGGTCGGGTCGTTCTGGTGGTTGGTTCCCCTGCTGCTGCTGGCGGTGGCGGTCGTCTCCGTCGTGCTCTGGACCTCGGGGCCGCTCCATCGCGAGGGCTGGGCCCGGGCTCAGATCGCGCCCAAGCGGCGGCAGCGCGCTGCCGCCAGCTGGCGCCGGCTGCCCCCGGTGCTGGCGCTCCTGCGCAAGGACAGCCGGAACCTGCGGCGGGATCCGGTGCAGTTGAGCCAGCTGATCCTGCCCCTGGCTCTTTTCGCCATCTATCTGCTGGTGCCCGCATCCGGCACCGGCTCCCAGGCGCTGTTCCAGAACTTCCCGCTCTGGTACGGGCCGCTGACGACGTCGGTCTTCGCGGCCCTCTTCGTGGCGAGCGGGCTGGGCCTGCGGGCGGTGGGGACCGAAGGCCGGCACTTCTGGTGTCTCCGGACCAGCCCACTCCGCCTCCGCGACCTCCTGCTGGGGAAGCTGGCACTTCCGACCGTGGTGGCGGTGGGGGCCGGTCTCATCTTGATGTGGTCATCGGAGCTGCGGACCAACGTACCCCTCGGCCAGATGGGCTTCTCGGCAGTCTTGCTGGTGCTCGCGGTCACCGGCCTGGCCGCCCTGGCGACCGGGCTGGGGGCGATCTGGCCGAGGCTGGATTGGACGGATCCCCGGCGGGCCTCGGGGATCTGGCTCTCGGTGGTATTTCTGGTGGTCGGCTCTGCCTACATTGCAGTTTGCATGGTCGCGCTGACCGTGCCCCTGGTGATCACTCAGCTGGGCACGCTGGGCTCCGATCTGGCAGCGGTCGCCGGCTGCGCCTCGTGCGCCGGGCTGGCCGCGGCGACGACGCTACGGGTCGGCTACACCCGACTGCGACGGCTCGAGCTCTGAGCCTTTCCCGGCGGCGAACCTCGCTCCCAGCTTTCGTCTAATCTCTCAGGGCGGACCAGCCCACCAGGGAGCCAGTCAGGCACCCCGGTCGGGCCGCCTAGTGGCCCCGGGCGGCGCCAGCTACCCGCTGATATACCCCCGTGTTGGGTCAGTCAGACTGCTGCTGACCTGACGGGGAGACCGGCAACCCGCTATTCGGGCGAGACCGTTGCGCCTAGTAACCGGCCCTCGTCCTCCGTCGGTGAACGGTGATTGGGACCCTAC
>DATLTJ010000033.1:0-14758 GCA_035533655.1 Candidatus Acidiferrales bacterium
GAGCAGCCAAGCGAACCAGCTCTCCTTGGAAGAGCTTGTTGGGGGCCATCTGTTTGGGGGGATCCTCTAGCAAACGTACGCGGCTTTTGGTGATCCGAGTATGTCAGACGCCAGAACACCTGGTGCCCCAGGCGCGACCTACGGCAACGTACTCGGCCACTTCCCAGCCGAGGTGCTAAGCGGTCTCGCACCCAATCTGCGACCAGATATGACCTCGGCTGCTCATGACTGCGCTGCGAGCGATCAAGGCCGACGAGCGGGAGGCGTTCGCCGATGTGACAGTCAGCGTCGTCGGTGAGCGTTGAGATCCCGAGCACGACCGGAGGTTTCACCAACAGATCGCTCCCGAAACGACCATCGCTGCCTTCGCGGAAGAAGCGAACCTGGTGCTGTCTTCGGCCAGCTCCGTCCTCAGTCCAGCAACACTTCCTCAGCTTGGCAAAGGCGCCACGGTGCTGAGGTGGTGTCTAGCTCAACCTCAACCTCGTGGGTGATGGCAGCGGCGTTCAGGGTCGCGCTCCCTGACCGCACCTCGGTGCGGTCGTCAAAGCGCAGCCTGAGCCAGAACCGACCGGGCCCTTCTGGAGCTCGGTCGCTGCCGCTCCAGCGCAGTCCGGCGCGGGCTGGCAGCCACATGTTCCCAGCCGATCTCATGGCAGCGGTCTGGGCCAGCGCGTAGCCAAGAGCTGGAGGCGCTAGGTAGCTCGCTAGCTCCAGATCGCTGCCCGCGCTGATCGCCCTCTCAATACCATCGACCAGTTGACGGACCCGCTCAGTTGTCTCGGCGATGCCACGGTCCCGGCCAGAAATCCTTCGCCCTCCCGGCCAGACCCTCGGGATCATCCTTGGCCCATCAGCGTCCCGAACGGCGACTGGTCGCCAGGTCGGGAAGGAGCGAAACGATGCTCTGACTAAACCTCCGGTCACACTCTGCGAGAGGGCGATGAGCGAGGCCAGCCTTGCGGGCGACCTCTGACGCCCAGGGCCATCGGACCACGACGAATTCGCTGAGCCGCCGCTGGCACATTGCCGCAGTAGCCGACTCGGTCCGATCTACGCCCATCACTAGGCGGCACCGCTGAGTTGGAACCCCCATCCCCTCGAAAGTGCGAATTCCCTCCACGGCGGTCCGAGTGCCGGACACGGTGGGCCGAAGCGGCAGCAAGACGGTGTCCGCAAGCCGTAACCAGTAGGCCGTCGACCCGGCAAGCTGTCGGGAGGAGCTGTCCCAGGCCGGTCCCGCGTCCACCACGATGGCATCGAAAGCCGGAGCCAGAATGTAGGTGTACAGATAATCCAGCTGTTCTCGCCCGATTTCCGTGGAGCGAACCGGCGCCAGCAAGGCTCTGACTCCCGACTGGGGATGAACCCACAGCAAGGAATCCAGGTGGAGACGCCGATCCACCAGCTCCGGCAGCTGCAGTAGAACTCGATCAATCCTGGCGCTCGGACACCGGTCCACGTCCAAGTCTGCGACTCCCAGTTTCACGTCTAAATCCGAGTGAATTGGGTCGGCATCGACCAGTAGAACACGGCGAGCGGCTCCCGCCATGCTGGCGGAGAGCGCGGTCGCCACTTCCACCGCTAGGGTGGTCCGCCCAGCCCCTCCGCGGCCACCACCCACAAAGACCACCACTGGTTCGCCGCGCGGCCCCGGCGGGTGGTAAGTCGCTGGCGCGCTGCCGAGGTCATCGACTCGCGGCGAGGCAGCTGGCCAGACTCGGATCGCGGCGGCTCGGAGCCGATACCACGGGCGTCGGTCTCTCCGCCGGGTAGCCGGAGAGCCCGACGCTGCGGTGGCGATGCAGAGCACAGGGTGGCGCGCCAGTAGCGGTGGTGTACGAGTAAGAGAGGGAGCTCGCCAGAGCAGCGTGGCGCCGCTGCGGCTTGGGCGCACCTCAGGTGGCGGCGGTGGCGAATTCCTTTCCCGGTCATCCTCCGCGCCCGCCTGGTCCCCTGAGTACTCCGGAGTCGCAACGTCTAACACGATCCAACTCCGACTCCAGTGGCGCTACTCTGGGCAGCGAATCCGTGCTCCATCCACGCGGTAGCAGACGCGCTCAGCCGGACGCTGCTCCAGCCAGGGAAGACCGAGAGCGGGAGCTGCACCGTCTGCCATGTGAGCACCGCGACTCCGTCAGGGGGCGACCCGACTACCGACGGCGCGGAGACCTTCGACGCACAGTTCGAGACCACGTCGAAGGCACACCCGGAACCTTGGCCGGGAATATCCGATAATGGAGAATTGCCGTCGTTGGTGCAGGCCGAGAGCAAGCTCGGATAACTGGCTGTGATGACCTCTCGGACCACTTGCCCAACCGTGCCAACTCCATTTCCGCAATTGGCACCACCGTCCGGTACCGCGCAGAGCTGAAAAGTATCCTCTTTCTGAATGGCGGTCACGTCGACCGCCTGCGCGGCCGCCTCCGCCGCCGCCTGCGCAGCGCCCACCAGAGTCGCATGGCTGGATAACAGCAGCCCCCCGTCGACCGCGAGGCCCGCCACTGGCAGGAGGAGCAGGGCTAGCATGAGGCAGAATATCGGGAGAATCTGACCCCTCTGCCGCTTAGTTCGATGCGCTCTATCCATCGCCACCTCAGCAGTCATCGCCGGTAGAGTCAACCTTGGGATCGCGGCTGCGGAATGGGTCCACCTTGTCGGTAGCCGTGGAGGTCAGCCGAGGAGACAGCCAGAAACCGATCAACGGAATCCAGTCCAGGTTTGGGCGATAAACGACTGTCGCCACCACATCGCCGTCCGTCGGAGCCCCCGCACCGGGGCCGGTCCCGACCCGGCAAAAGGTATCGTTCGCGCCCCCATAGCCAAACCAGAGTGCGAACGAGCCGCTTCCCAGGGGGGCCGGCATCGCCATGCTGTTCGGCACCGGTCCAGCGCAGCCGCCGTGCAGGTCGTCAGCTAGGTTGAGGGGAAGCAAGCCGTCGCTCTCAGAAAGGACCGTTGCCATCTCCTGGTGCGCTCCGGAGCACGCCTGAGTCGCGTCCACCCCGCGAGCTCCGACTAAGGCGGCAGCGCTCGCCGCGGTTTCCATCGCCATCTGGCTCCGTGCGAGCTCTACGACCGCCACGGCTCCGCAGGCGAGTACCAGCACCACCGGGAGCACAACCGCCAACTCGACCAGCGCCTGCCCCGCCCGCGAGTCCCGTCGCGACTTACGAATCAAGTAGTAAGCGCCTCCACCTCAAGCCGCAGCTGCACGCTCACGGGGAGGGCGTCGATGCCAACCGAGCTGGCGAAGGGAACCAGCGTGTGCAGGGTCCCCTTGATCCAAATGTCCACTGCGGTGGCCGGCCAAGAGGTGTAGGCAAGACACACAAATAGTTGTCCCGGGGGAAAGGTCTGGCTGCACGGCTTCATGGAGCGCGCGCTACCGAAACAGTTGGTCGTATGACAGGCGGGATTCTGGCTGCCATCCAGATTGTCGGGTGCGGGTCCTAGTGACGTCGCTCCGGAGCCGCCGCCCAGAGCCGCCGAGCACGACTGCAGGGTGTTCTCTTCCGGCTGATCACGGTCGTACTTGACGCACGTAGCGGGCAGGCCGCACCCGCCCACGGCAGTCTCGAGGGCCGTGCATTCGTTGAGCCGGGCTAGATGTAACACCGCGTCCTGCAGGGAGCTCTCGGCGGCAGCCTGTCCCGCCGCCAACCGGTTGAGTGGCTCACCTGGAACCGGCGCGCCCGACGCCGCGCGCGCTCCCACTAACGCTGCACTCTGGGCTCCTTCGGAGGAGAGGGCGGAGATTCCGAGTTGGACCGCGCCGAGGCTCGCGACTAGGAAGATGGTCACGCCGATGGCCATCTCCACCATCGCTTGACCTTTCTGCCGATGCGTTGTCATGAAAAGGCCGTGGCGAGGCGCGCCAGCGCAGGGTACAAGATGATGATCACGAAAGGGAGAAGGATGCACAGAGCTACTGGGAGCAACATCGTCACCAATGCCCTCCGCCCACGGCTTAGCATTTCGTCCCTTTGTCGATCCCGGAGCCCACTGGCGAGCTGTCCGAGCGGGGAACTGGCCGATACTCCCTCCTCGCGCTGAACGCGCACTACGGCCGCAAGCGCTGACAGTGCGGGGATTCCAAGTTGCTCTGCCGTTCCTTCCAGCTGACGATCCAATTGGGGAGTACCGGCCATCGCCGACGCGGCCAGGCATGCGCGCAGCACCAGGGCCGCCTCGCCACTCAGACGATTGACCACCAGTTCGATGGCGGTTCTCGCGCCCACACCGCCGCCCCCTTGCTCTAGGGCCATCAGGTCCACCAAAATGGGGAGCTGGTCTGCGATTGCCCTTCGCCGCCGACCGGCGAGCTGTACCACCCGAGCCGCGACCGCGAGCGGAACCGCCAATACGGCTAGGACAGCAACACTCGCCGGCAGAAGTCCCCGCACTACCAGTGCCAACATGGCGCTCGCCAGCACCACAGTCAGCAGCAACGTGAGCGAGACCATCGTTTCGGGCTCAGTGCTGATACCGGCCCTTTCGAGCAGCCCTGACAGAGCAGCGCGGGTTGCCGCGGGCAGACGGCGGTTCACCGAGCCACCTATTCGCGCGAGGGCCAGACTCAGCCAACCCGAGCCGCGGTGGTGCCCTATTCCTGAGGCGCTGGACCGACGCACGGTCCGGCGTCGCAGCCATTGGTCAGCTGTCGGTCGGCGCGGCCACGCCGCCGCGAGGAATCCGGCCAGCGCGGCGAGGAATGCTGCACTCAGCAACACTTGCAGGTTCCAGAGGGAAGAAGGCATCAGGTTACATCTGCTACTCTCGGCCGTCCTGGAGACCGGACATCATCGGTCGGGCGACACTCGCTGGCGGGGCTCGAGGCGGCTAGCTCGACGTGAAGCTCGGAACTCCCCCACTTGGGGTGCAATGGACAGGAGGTCCGGTTGGGGTAAGCGGAGAATGCGCAGCATCCACGCGTAACCGATCACGATCAGAGCAATCAACCCTCCGAGTAAGAGTTCACCTCCCACCGTCGCGTACGGTGCCAGGTATTGGGGGTTGACCACATGCAGGAGAGCCAGTAACCCGAGTGGCATCATGGCGATCACTAGGGCGCCCAGGCGCCCCTGGGCTTGTTCCGCGCGCAGCTGCCCCTGGACGGCGTCGACTTGGTGAGCGGCCCGGCTCAACTCCCGAAGCAGCGGTGCGAGGCGTCCCCCTGACCTATTGCCCACCGTCAATGCCGCAGCGATCAGCGTAAAGAGTGGTTGTCGGATCCGCTCCTGAGCTTCAATAAACGCCTCCTCCAGCGGAATTGCGTCGAGCCGGGCGAGGATTTGAGCGATCTCCTGTCGAAGCTCCATCGGACCGCTCTCGGCGAGGACTGCTAAAGCCTGCCGAGTGCTGTGGCCTGCTGGGAGAAGCTGGGCCAATAGATCGACTGCGCTGAGTAAGGCAGCGCCGAGCGCCGCGGATCGGCGCGCCTCACGCCATCTCCAGTAGGCTGCGGTGGCTCCCCACCCCAGCGTCGCGATGACCAGCGCTGGGGCGACCAGGCCGAGCAACAGGTACGCCAACAGACCGGCTACGGCAGCCCCCGCGAGAGCAGGAACGCGCGAGATAAGGCTTCGAACGACCCGCCGAGGCCGAAAGGCGGGATCCTCCACCAAAGCACCGTGGTCGCGGCTGGCGGGGGGGCCGCCAAGGAGCACGATCCACCCTGCCGCCGCGGAGCCGAGCAAGGCAAGCGCGACAAGGGGAGCGGGCACCGGCTAGCGCCGTCGGACCGCGGCGGTCCCCAAAGAAGCCACCACTAAATTGAGGTCGATTCCGGCAGCCTCAAATTTGTCAGCGATCTTGGCCGGGAGGTCGTCGAGTCGGCTGACCGACCACTTCCAGTCGCCCCGGGCTCGGTCGTAACGGCAAAGCTCTTCGACCACCGGAATCTCTCCCTCCACCTGTCCGGTTACCAACCCCAGCGCTCCGACCACTCTGCGATCTCTTCCATCAGACCCGCGGAACCGGGTCAAGTGAACAACCATGTCCACTTTCGTCGCAATCTCCCGAGCGACTGCGCCGGGGTCGGCACGAACCTGCGCGGGGTGGCGTCGGACCAGTGCCGCCAGCCGGGTCAACGCATCTCGCACGCTATTGGCGTGGAGGGTGGTCGCGCTGCCGTCGTGACCGGTCCCCATGGCATCGATCACATCCAACGCTTCAGGGCCCCGCGATTCGCCGACGAAGATGCGATCTGGGCGTTGCCGCAGGGCATTGCGGACCAGCTGTTGGATCGTGATTGCGCCACTCCCCTCCGTGTTGGCCTCGCGCGCTTCTAGGGAGATGGTGTTCGCTCGACCACCCGGAGCCGCACAAACGTGGAGCTCTCGCTGATCCTCAATCGTGATGATACGTTCGGCCGTCGGGACCTCCCGGATCAGCAATCTCAGCAGGGTGGTTTTGCCGCTACCGGTTCCCCCGGACACGACAAAGTTGAGCCGGGCTAAGACCGCGGCTTGAAATAGCGGTACAAGCTCCCAGGGCAAGGTGTTCGCCCGGGCCAGATCAGCCAGCTGACCGAATCGGGCTAATTGGTGACGCCGAATCGTTACTGCCATCGGCATGGCCACCGGCGGAAGGACGGCATTGATCCGCGATCCGTCTTGCAGAGTAGCCGTCACCATCGGGCTCGCGCGGTCCAATCGAGATGAACCATGGCCCAGCATCTGTCGCACCGTCTGCAGGAGTTCGTCTTCGGAGGCGAACTCCACTCCTGCCGCTTCCTGGACCCCATCCCGCAACACCAGCACCTCGCGGGGACCGTTGACGATTACCTCCTCGACTAGGGGATCGGCGAGTAACTCCGTCAGTGGACCCAGCGGAGTCACTCGAAAGAGAACGCTTCGGCGCAATCGCGCGTAGCTGTCGCGATCGAGCACGGGCAACCCCTCGTGCGGAGCGCGCGCATGGTAGCGCTCGACTTCCTCCTGGACCAAGGCTTCGATCCACGTTCGGTCCTCAACTCGTACTCGGGTCTCCGGGCGATGCGACAACTGCTCGGTGATTCCCGCCTGCACCCGAGTCAGGACTCGCGCCTCGGCGATCTGTTCGTCGGAATCCGAACCTGGCACGACCTCAAGCTGGCGGGTGCTCACTGCAAGCCCTCGTGAACGAGCTTCGGGTCCATCGACGGTCGCGCGCCGTCCGAGACCGATTGCAAGGCGCCCTCCTTTCCCGCCAGAGCCCCCGCGACCACTCGGCCGCAGCGCCGGAGAGGGCCAGCCAGAGGACCCGCCAGAACGGCGGGTCGAGCACGGTCCTCCGCTTCGACGCAAGTTCGGCGATGGTCGGCAATGGCCGCCGCAACAGCCATTCCGTAGCGGCGCCTGAGCGAGCTGTCGACCTCGCGAAGGGCCAGGTCGCCGAGGCGGTTCAAGACCACAAGGCTTGGACGAGTTCGTACCTGGCTCGCCAGGGGGCCCGACAGGGTGCGGTCCAGGAGATCGGTTCCCACCTTGGTCGGGACCACGACCCAAACCAGCATCTGGCACTCCAGGGCGGTGGCTTGGGCAGCCTGACAGTCAAGCGCACCCACATCGACGACCACCACGTCATATCGGCGCCGGAGCAGCTCCAAAACCTCGCGGAGCAACGCGCCTGAAACGACCCCCCCGAGTCCAGCCACCGCCCGGCCGGTGAGAACGTCTAATCCGGAAGTGGACTGGAGGTGTCTAGAGATCAACTCATCGTCGACGGCCTTCAGCTCGGCCTCGTGGGCTAGATAGATTAGAGAGCGATCCTCCGCCAGATCGAGTTGGACGGCGACGGCACCAAGATGCGGATCGGCGTCGACCAAGACCACGCTCACCCCTTCGGCGCGCAACGCGAGCGCCAAATTGATACTCAAGAAGGTGCGCCCGGGAGCCCCCGTGGCGCCAGTGATCCCGAGTGCACTCCCCCGCCGGGGAAGATCAGCTAACGATCTGGAGCCCTCATCGATAAGGTGCGTCCCGGTCGCCCCAGTCCCCCGCAGCCGGGACAGCATCGACCTAACCAGAGCTGGAGGCAGGGACTGCCCGTGAGCAGACCTTGGCCGCCGTGCCTTGACGGATTGCGAGCAACGCCTGGTAAGGGTTAGATATCGCTTGCTCAGTGCCTTCGCAGCTGACCGCTCCGGCGGGGACCGCCCAAATCGGCTCGGTCGCGTCGAGTAGCAGCCAGGGAGCGACCTGACCCGGAGTTACCGCGATCGTGACCGTGCGTGAGGACTGGTTGGTCGCGATCACCGCGACCGCCTGGGCAAGTGGCACAACGCAGCCCACTGCGGCCGCGTCACCACAGAGGTCGGCTGCCGGCGCGACGCTTCCCGCCTGAGATCCCGACACTGCGAATAGGTCCACCCGATCACCGGGGCTCACTCCCGAAGGCATGAAGGCCAGGGAGAGACTTAGTTGCCGCAGTGAAGCTCCCGAACCAAAGGCAAGGTCGTGGCGCAGGATCAACGCGCCCGCCGGAATCGTGACCAGTGCCACCGCACCTTGCACCTCGCGAAAGCTCTGCTCCGGGATGGTGTCGCTTACTGCTTCAGCGCTTAGATGAACCAACGCGCCGCCCGGGCTGAGGTCAGCAGTGCTGGCCCGCAAAACCTGGCCGGCGGCAATGGTGCGGCTCGAAATGAGCACCCTCACCTCGCCGTTCTGGGCAGCGACGCCAAGGAGGAGGAAGCCGGCCAAGGCGGCACAGAAGGTGACAAATCCCAATATCACCGCTGCTCGCCGTCTCACCGGCTCCCCCCCACTATGGCGCCCCCATCCCCATCCGGGCGACCTCGGCGTCCCCACGCCGATGACAGCGATTTTGCACCGATCGATCCCCACAATGGGGGACTGAGCTTAGTGACTCCTGAGTAACTTGTGAATTCAGGCGTTCTGCTCTGAAGTCGGAAATTACCAATTCTCATCGACTTCAGGCAGCCTCGCGCAACCAGTCGGCACACTCCACCGTGCGGAGCTTGGAGATCGCGCGCTTGTACAGCCCCCGAACTCGTTCTCGCGGTACGCCCCAGTTGGCGGCGATCTCACGGGTGGTACGACCTTCGATCAAATGTGCATGCACCACGCGTGCCTGCCCAGGCGTCAGTCGGCCGAGTACCCACCGCACCGTCTCGGTCTGGCATACGGTGCCAGCCGGATCGGTCCCTCTGTCGCGGAAGGCGTCGTGACTGGGATGCGTCTCCAACAGCACTTCCAGAGATGGTCCACCATGGCGCGCCCGAACTTGGTCGGCCTCCCACCGGTGGTGCCATCGATGGAACGCGATACTGCGAAGCCACGCGCGCAGGCTGGCCTCTCGGTCTCCCTGAAAGGTGTGTAACCGAGTGATGGCCACGGCGAACACGTCTTGGACCAAGTCGGCGCGATCCTCGGGTGGCCGGCGGCCAAAGCACCGCTCCACGTCTCCCTTGAATGTGTCGAACATCCATGCGACCGCGTCGGGCGCACCTTCCCGAAGTGGACTGATCCATTTGGCAAACTCGGTCTCTTCCAATTCGCGGCCCTCCACCTAGGTCCGCCCCCGGACCCACAGGCGGTCGAGTCTGGAGCGGCGGCCTCCGGAGCTTCGCTCTGGCATCGCCGTCGACCCGCACCGGTTGCGCACGGAAATTGCACAGTTTGCCCAAGAGGGACTGCCAGCGACTAATCTTTGCGAGGAGGTGTGAAGGTCGCCCGTGTCAATCGGAGACAGGACCGAGCTGCTGGTGGTCGACGATGATCCAGATTGCCGTCGAGCGTTATCGGATCTCTTGACGGCTGACGGCTACCACGTTGCGTGCGCAGCAGGAGGTCGTGAGGCACTCCGACTGATCTCCAGCAAGCGGCCAGACTGCGTAATTCTGGATTACGCGATGCCGGAGGTGACGGGCTTTGAGGTCCTCCGGACTCTGCGTGAATCGGGAAACGACGTCCCGGTGGTGCTGCTAAGTGCGAAAAGTGACTCGTATGACAAGGTTTCGGGATACTCGAGCGGAGCCGACGTGTACGTGGGCAAAGACGAGGATCCCGGTGTACTCCGGGCCGCAGTGCGCCGGCTGATGCAGCGCCGGGGCACGATGGGCACCAGGATCGAGGCCGGAGGGCTCGTGATTGACGTGGCGACCTGGACCTGCACCGTGGACGGGCAGCCGGTGGGACTCCCACGCCGTCTCTTCACCCTACTGCACGCGCTGGCGAGCCAGCCGGGGCGGGTGCTTCGCAAGGAGCAGCTCGTCTACCAAGTTTGGGGAATCAACTCCGACATCTACAACCGAGCGGTAGACAACGCGGTGGTCGAGTTACGGCGTTTGCTCGGCGACAACAGTACCCGGCCTCGATTTGTCCACACGATCCGCGGCGTCGGGTACAAGTTCGAGATCGCGCCGTGAGAAGGACGTGGCGGTCTGCCGAGGTGCCTGCTTCCGTTCCCGCCTCCGACGTGGCGGGCGAAATCGTCTGGGGCAGCCTTGCGGGAGTAGCCGTTTTTGACCACTCGGGGCGGCTGGCCTACTCCAATCCTGCCTTCCGCCAGTCGCCACAGCTCACGTCTCTTGTCGACGGTCGGGGCTACTTGGAGAATGCAGCCTTGGAGGGTGCCCGCCGTGATGCGGTCCACCGCGGGGGCGGCAGCGGATCGCGGTGGATTATTACGCCAGATCGCGCGCTGGAGGTCGAGGTGGTTCCGCTCCAGGTGGCACCTGAATGGACCGCCATGGTGATCAGAGTAAGGGAGCCCGCGGTCGACCCCGCAGCCGAAGCGCTGACGCTCTCGATGCTGATCCACGAACTTCGGGGTCCGCTTCTCCTGGCCCAGGAATCGCTGGAGGTACTGACTCAACTTGCTGGCGAGAGTCCAGCGCCGATCAGGAACGCAGTCTCTCGCCAAGGCCGCTCACTGGGCCGACTCACGGGGCTAGTCCAGGGACTTAGCGACTTGAGTCGTGCACGCGACCTAGATCGCAGCCGTCATTCATGGACGCCAGTAGACCTGGCCCGGCAGGTCGCGGACGTGGCAGAGACCTACCGGGACTTGGCTTCCGCACAAGGATTCGAACTGGTCGTAGACCTGGAGAGGGCGGTCCCCGCCGTCGAGGGGCACGCCGAGCTGCTCGCACGAGCGGTCGCCAATTTGCTGGACAACGCTCTGAAGTACGGGACCGCACCGGGGCCCATTTGCCTCTCTCTGCGCCAGAGCGGTGCCCTAGTCGTAGTGGAGGTGGCCGACAGCGGTCCCGGGATCGCCCCGTCCGATCAGTCCGCTGTCTTCTCCGAGTTCCACCGACTCCCAGCCGCCCGAGAGTCGCGGACTCCGGGAACTGGCCTCGGACTGGCGGTCGCCCGTCGAGTGGTCGAGGCCCACGGGGGGCGGCTATCGCTGGAAAGCCTGCCCGGTGTAGGCAGCACATTCAGGCTCAGCTTCCTAGCGAACCACGGCGGGCGGCTTGGCTCGGCTGCAGACCCTATTCAGGCCTTCGAACAAGAGCACACGCCCGTGCCGGTGTTGGGCCCTAGCTGAACTCAAATTGCACCCTCCGACCTCGAAGCTCTTAGGGAACGATGGCCTCGTCGGTCAGATCAGCTATCTCTCGCACCGGGTAAACTCACTCGGGACTGGCCCGCATGGCTCAATTGGTTAGAGCAGGGGACTCTTAATCCCAAGGTTCCAGGTTCGAGTCCTGGTGCGGGCACCACGGTAGTTTTAGTTCGAGTTTGAAGGTTGGCCCCCGGGCGCCCCTCGAGATGCCATTGAGATCAATGCCGAGCCGGCTCGTCGCCTCGGCATCTCTCTGATCGAGCCAGATCTGACCTCATCTCGGCTGAGGCGCGTGGTCTGACCGACTCCTGGGCACGCCAAAACCACCCTTCCGGGCGGTGGCAGATCCGATGCTGCCGGGCCTGGGCTTAGGGCGGTGGGTCGAGCGAGTCGCGAGACCGAAGGGCCGGTATGCAGGAAGTCCTGGAGCGCCGCCGTCCTAGGTCGAGGCTAGCTCCCGATCCACGCCCTCACCGGTTCAACCGCCTCAGCTATGGTCAAGTCGAAGCCGTCGCGCTCTCTTAGGCGGGTCCAAGTCACTTCCCCGTCTGGCCAGACGATAATCTCCGGCGGCCAGGTGTGCTTTGCACGCCCCTCGAATATTTCTCGGCAGGTCGCCGCTATCCGTGGCCGGTCCTCGGTCTGACGGCCAATTCACCGATGAGCCGCAAGTCGCGGAGGCCATGAACTCTCCGAAAGCTGCCTTCGACGGGTACCTCGGTGCCCGCGTGAAACTTCTGGGCGATACGGTGTTCGCCCAGCCCAGCCAGCAGGTGGCGAGCCAGGCGATCTACCAAGCCCTGGAGTTGCTGGACCCGAGGTCCCCCAAGGTGGCCCGACTTCTGCGCGATGCTGAGCACGACATTCTTTCCTCCCTGGTGCTTCCCAGCGAGCACTGGCGTTCCATCCGCTCCACGAATACTTTGGAGCGAGTGAACGCTGAGATTGACCGAAGGGCCAAGTTGTTGGGCATCTTCCCCAACTGCGCCTCTTTGCGGCGACTCCCCCCGCGGTTCTCCAAGAGCAGCACGATGAGTGGCAGGATGGCCGCTGCCACTTCTCCCAACACTCTATGGACCGGCTTAAACCCGCCAACCACGACCGCCTCACCGACCCCCTGGCTGCCGGCATAGCGGCCTGATGAATCTATCCCTGAGTTCCGCCCGCTTTTACACCAAAGATGGGACTTGACTCTTTGACTCGGCGCAGCTCACGAGGCTCCCACTCCAGATCCACTGTCGTCGCCCCCCTCCGCACTTCTCCGTCCAACTGAGACCCCCGCACCCAGCGGCGCGGCGTTTACCTGATCATCCCCAACTTGGCCAAGATCGACCCAATCGCGGCCCACTCCGAGGGGTACTCGACTCGCTGCTCGAGCACCAGCCTCTCAGCCCACTTCCGCAGTTCCTACGGGTACCTGGTGGTTGTTGTCATCGCTCGATCCTCTCAGTGGATGGAGCCTCCCGCTTTCTCCGGGTCGGTTCATTCTGATGCGTGAGCTGTCCGGTTGTGAGACTGAGGGTCTTCCGAAGTCTGCTCGAGGTCGGCCTCGGCCCAGTTCCCCACCACGCCGGCGTCGCATGTGATCCATACACGTCTAGGCGAACTTGCGGCCCTGGTCCCGCCCGTATGCGTACACTGCGAGGCCACCTAGGACTAGGCCCCAGACCGCAGTCCAAAAGACCGCCTGGAGTGCCGATTCGTTCGCGGCTCCGACCGCATTCCAGCCCAATTGCCCGACCTGATACAGGGGTAGGTAGGGCGCTATCGACGTGACGAGTGCCGGTAATTGGGTGAGGGGTATGAGGATGCCGGATGCGAACGCCATCGGCAGGTAGATCAGGCTGGCCAACGCCGGCGCGAGGTTACCGGAGCTTCCGAGGTAGCCAATGGTCAGCCCCAGACCCAACATCGGGATGGCGCCGTAGAGGAGGGCCACGACCAGTAGCAACCAGTGCGTCGGCGGCAGGCTGACCCCGGCGAGAGCTCCGACCAAGAGCAGCACCACCAGGGCGCTGGTGGCGAGGACCAGACCGCCCACCAGGGTTGCCGCGATCGCGATCCACCCCGGCAAAGGACTTGCCCGCTGGAGGAGGTCCAGCTTGCGCGCCCGCGTCTGCGCTTGGCCGATGCCCACGTTGTAGACCAGCACATTGCTGACCGCATACGCTCCCAGCGAGGCCAGGATGTAGGCCCCCACCGACTCGTGGTGAGTAATCTCCTGGTGCAGGCGAGGCAGGCCGAAGAAAGCGAAGAACATCACCGGAAGTCCGATGGTGAAGAGCGCGAACAGCGGGATGCGCCAGTAGCCCAGCAGCACCGCCCTGATCTGCACCGCCAAGAGGCGAGGAAGTGACACGGTCCGGGTATCGGCGCCGACTCTCATTTTGACTCCTTATTCTCGGGAAGATCAGCTACGCGGTTAGTGGTGAGGCTGACGAAGGCTTCTTCGAGGTCGGCGCCGACGACCTCTAGGTTCTGGATGTCCCATCCCCGGCGAAAGGTGGCTGCCAGGGCTTGCTCAGGTTGACTGCTGTGGAACCGCACCCGCTGGTCGCGAAGCTCTAGTCCCGAGATCGGCAGGCCGGCGAAGTCCGCCGCGGTGGCAGAGGGAGTCACAGTGAAGGTGACCCGCCTTCCGGCCACTCGGGACTTGATGGCTGCCGGGCTGTCGTCGGCGATGATCACCCCCCGATCGATGACGACCACTCGGTCCGCCAGCTGGTCCGCCTCCTCCAGGTAGTGCGTGCTGAAGATGACCGTGCGATCTTCGGACGCATACCTCCTGATGTCGCCAAAGAACGCACGGCGGGACTCGACGTCCATTCCCGCCGTGGGCTCATCCAGGAACAGAGCCTCCGGATCGCCGCAGATGGCCAGCGCGTAGTAGAGGCGCTGGCGCTGACCGCCCGAGAGGCCGGTGATCTTGCGGTTGGCGACCTCCTCCAGTCCCGCCAGTTCCAGGACTCGCGCCGTCGGCAGTGGATGTGGGTAATAAGCGCGAAAGATGGCCACCGTCTCACGCACCTTAAGGACGTCGTTCACCCCCGACTCCTGGAGCATGACCCCGCAGCGGCTGCGAGCGGCCCGGTCGCCGGGGTCTAGGTCGAACAGCCGAACTCGGCCCGCAGTCGGGCGGCGCATGCCCAGCATCAAGCTGATCGCAGTGGTCTTGCCGGCCCCATTTTGCCCCAACATGGCCACCACCTCACCTGGCTTGATGGTGACGCTCACTCCG
>DATLTJ010000034.1:0-17621 GCA_035533655.1 Candidatus Acidiferrales bacterium
GGGGCCGCGGCTATGGCGGGACCTCGACCCCTTCAGGGCTCCGAGTGGGCCGTCCGACGCATCGCCGAGTGGGCCACCCGTACCAGAGCGCAGTTCCCTGCACTCGCCTGCAATCTGTTCGTGCTCCGCCTCCGCAGGGACTTCGTACCGGCCTTCGGCAACAGCCTCCTCCGTGGGACTTGACTGGCAATTGGTATGTGTACTTGTCAGTCGCCACAACGGGAGTGGTCCCCGCGGACGTGGTCACGGTGACATCCACTTGTCCAGCTGACTCTGCTGGCGTGACTGCCCTAATCTGAGTGGGGCTCAACACGGAGAAGCAAGCCGTGGCCGGACAAGCGGACGTGATATGAGTCGCGCCAACGTGCACGTCCGTGGTCGTGATCCCCGCGCCCGCGAATCCACTTCCACTCACCGTCAGGGTTGTCCCCCCATTCACGGCGCCACTGTGCGGCAATACGTTGGCCACAACCGGCCCGGCAGTATAGGTAAAGAGATCGGCCGGAGTCGGCGCGCTCGTCCCGTCGCTTGAGCTTACCGTTACATCCACCTGCCCGGCCGACCCGGCAGGAACTACCGCCGAGACCGAGTCGGCGTTGTGGACGGTGATTTGCGGCGAGGCGAGGCATTGACGCCGAAGTTCAATGTCGTCGCTCCGAGGAGGTTTGACCCGTAGGCGGTGACCGTGGTCCCGCCCCCAGTCGGACCCAAACTCGCGGTGATCTCTACCACTTGCGGGCGCGCCGCTTGATACGTTTGCACATCGAACGTCTGGCCCGCCGCATTGGTAGGGGTAATCGTGACTGTGTTACCGGTCACGGTTACCTGCAGGAAATCATAGACTTGGGCCAGCGACTGGGGTTGCGGAGGGCTGGTCGCGACGCCGTTGGCTACGACGCAGATCGATCCGACCTGGGCGGCGGGATCCCAGCCGAGAGCGTAGGCGGACTGGATGCAAGTCGGAAGATTACTGCACGTTACCGATCCCACCACGCCGCCCCCACAGCCGTCAGCCTCGGCCCGAGCCTTCGCGCAAGCGTACCCGAGGGCACCGTGGCGCCGCCCAGGCACCGATCCACCCAGAATAGAGAGCGACCGAGGCCGACCAGGATGAAGTGGAGCTGATGGGGTTGCAGAACGCGACCGGCACGGTGCTGGCGAAGTCCGTTGGCGCCGTGACCGTGCTCACTCTCAACCGGCCCGACAGCCTCAATGCCATCGATGGCGTCATGGCTAAGGAACTTCAGTCCTACGTTGGGCAAGTCGCGCGCGACAGGCACTGCCGCTGCCTCATCCTGGTGGGAGCTGGTCGCGGCTTCTGTTCCGGGCAGGCCCTCCCCTCCACCGCAGAGGAGGAGATTCCGGAGGATATCGAGGGTCTCATTCGAGAGCGCTACGTTCCCATCGTGACCGGAGTCCGCAACCTCTCGATTCCGGTCCTGGCGGCGGTCAACGGGGTGGCCACCGGGGCGGGGTTCTCGCTGGCACTGGCCGCCGACATCCGGGTCGCATCTGAAGCGGCCTGGTTCAGCTGCGGCTTCGCCAACATCGGCCTTATCCCGGACGCCGGCGCCACCTATTTCCTACCCCGCTTCTTGGGACTTCCCCGATCGATCCAACTTGCTCTATCGGGGGAGAGGATCTCCGCCGAGGCGGCCCATCAACTGGGGGTGGTGGCCCGGGTGTACCCCCCGGAAAGCTTTGAACAGGACTACTTGCAGTTCGCTCAAGAGCTGGCGAGCGGGCCCACCGCGGCATTCGGCCGGACCAAGCAGGCGCTCTTGGCGTCCCTCGAATCCAATTTCGACCAACAGCTCCAGCGGGAGGCCGAACTGCAGCAGGCAAGCTCCCGCACAGACGACTTCCGGGAGGGGCTTCGCGCATTCCGGGAGGGGCGTCCGCCCCAGTTCCGAGGTCGGTAGGCGGCCCCGAGTTGAGCTCGCACTGGAACTCCCGCCGCTACGAGCCCAGGCTTGGAGTCATCCCAGTCATGGGAGCTCTCCGATCGAGCCCCTTGCTCCGAGAGCGGTCTGGAGCGCCCTGACACTGCCGCACCCGGCAGTTCTTGATCCGATTCGATCGAGATGCGATCGGTGAGGCAGAGTGGACGCGTGGTGGATCGCCCTTTGACTCTGATGGCGGTTCATGCCCACCCGGATGACGAAGCGGCTTCGACTGGGGGCGTCCTCCACAAATACGCAGGGGAGGCGATTAGGACGGTCCTGGTCACCTGCACCGGGGGGGAGCTGGGAGACGGCCGCGGGGGACTCAAACCCGACCAGCCCGGCCATGAACCGGAGACCGTGAAGCAGATCCGGAGAGCAGAACTGGAGGCTTCCTGCCGGGAGCTCGGGATCTGGAAACTGGAACTGCTCGGCTACCACGACTCGGGAATGGCGGACTAGGACAGGGCGGGAGCCACGGGATCATTCGCAGGCTCGAATCTGGGCCAGGAAGTGGAACGAGTGGGAAGGCTGATCGAGCAGTACCAGCCCCAGGTGGTGATCACGTACGGCGAGGACGGCGGCTACGGGCATCCCGATCACATCCGGGCGCATCAAGTTGCACGGGGTGCGGTCTTGGCGACTGGAATTCCGACCAAGCTCTACTACACGGTCTTCCCCAAGTCTTTGGCCCGCCGGGTGCTGGCTCAGATGAAGGAGGCCGGGATCGACCCCTGGGACCTCGGCGAGATCGACTTCGACCCGGATAACCCTCCCTTCGGGGTTGCCGACGAGCTGATCACAATGGTCGTAGACGTCATGCCGACGTGCCTGCCAAGCTGGCGGCGGTCGGGGACCACTCCAGCCAGATGGACAATGCCTTCTTTGCCGGCCTTCCCGACCAGGTCGCCCCCATGATCATGGGCCAGGAGTACTACATCCGCGCCATCGACCACAGCGGAGCGGCGCTGCCCGAGTCAGACCTCTTCGCCGGTCTTCGATAAGGCTAGGGAACGCGCCCGCCCGGGAGTCGCCGCCCACGATCGTGGCTAGCCGCAGCCACACCCGACGAGGCCCTCAAGTGGTCCTGGCCGCCAGGTCGTCGAATCGAAAACAGCTAGTGAGATGGTCAAGCACCATCCCGGCTGCCTGCATGTAGGAGTAGCAGATCGTCGGCCCCACGAATCGGAACCCACGCCGTCGCAGATCGGCACTCAGAGCCGCCGCAAGCGGGGAGGTCGCAGGCACGTCCGCAGGCATTCTCCAGCGACTGACGACTGGACTACCGCCCACAAAGCCCCAGATGTAGTCATCGAAGCTGCCCAAGTCCCGCTGGATCTGGAGCAACGCGGCGGCGTTGCCCACCGCCGACTCCACCTTCTGACGATGGCGGATGATCCCCGGGTCGGAGAGAAGCGCCTCAACCTGGCGGGTGTCGAAGGCCGCCACCCGGGCTGGCTCAAAGTCAGCGAAGGCGCGGCGGTAGTCGTCGCGCCGCTTCAGCACCGTGAGCCAGCTCAAGCCGGCCTGGGCCGCCTCCAGGACCAGCAGCTCCAGGTGCCGACCGTCATCGTGCACCGGCACGCCCCACTCGAAGTCGTGATATGGGGTCAGCCACGGACCAGTCGCCCAATGACAACGGACGAGGTCCCCATTACTCCCTGACCTCCGCCGGGCCTCGGACATGGCCGGAAGCGTATCGGCCGACTGCGGCCAGGGTCCGCTCAAAGCCCAGCGCCGAAGGGAGCGGGTCGCACCGGCTCATGAGAACCGACCGAGTACCTTAATCTGAGCCTGACGCCCAACGACAGAGACGAGGTCGCAGTCGGTGACCGACTCAGTCGCCCGGCTTGACCTCGGCGACGGGAGCTACGGCGGGGACGTGCTCGACCTCAGTCGTCTTGGTCTCGACTGTGGTCGTGGGAGTGGTGGTCACCGAACTGGTCACTGACCTGACCTCGTCCATTGTCGATGACGATGCCTTCCTGAATTCCTGGATGGCCCGACCGACGCTGTTGCCCAACTCCGGCAGCCGCTTGGGACCGAACACGACCAAAGCCAGCAGGATCACCAGCAGCAGAAACACGATATGAGTCGGAGAGAGCATGGTCAAAACCTCCCTGGGAAGACCTGTGGCGAGTATAGCACCGGGTTTCGAAGCCGCCTGAACTGATTCGGATCGGCTGGCGCCTACTCCGCGCCGCCCCCCGGAGCCCGGGGCCTTCGTCGACCATGGCAGACGCTGAGCCGACCGGGCAAGGGGCCCCGCAGCGAGTGCCAGCGGGACCTCGCAGCAACCTCATAGCCGCCACCGTGCTGCTGACAAAAGTGCCGGTGACAACAGGGGCTGGGGCCACTATTGACAGGTCCCCTTTACAGCCCAGATACTGATCTGGCAACTGGGCGTTCGCATGTCGTACGACCGTTCAGTAATTGACCAGGGATCGGGAGGGCGGTGATGGCCACCACATTTGAACGGCAGGTATCGCGTCGCACCGTCTTGAAGGGGCTGGCCGGAGGCGCCGCCGCCCTGGCGACCGGCGAGATCCTCGCCGCCTGCGGGCCCGCCCTCAAGGGTGCGGGTAGCTCCAGCACCAAGGACATCGTAATCGGCTACGTCAGTCCCCAGACCGGCAGCCTGGCCGGCTTCGCGGTCCCCGATGGCTTCGTGCTGAAGCAGATCAACGCTACCTCCTCATATACCAAGGGACTGACCAAGGGCGGCAAAACCTACCACTTCAAGATCATTGAGGTGGACAGTCAGTCGGACCCCACTCGGGCCTCCCAGGTGGCCAAGAACCTGATCCTCCAGAACCAGGTGGACATGATCGTCACCAGTTCCGCCCCAGAGACCGTCAACCCGGTCGCCGCAGTCTGCGAGTCCGAGGGCGTGCCCTGCGTCTCCACGGTCTGCCCCTGGGAGTCCTGGTACTACGCCGGTCTGGGCGCCACCCCTCCTGGCACCACCCAGGCGTACAAATACAACACCCTGTTCTTCTTCGGTGTCCCCGAATTCGGCAAGTGCTTTGTGCCCATGTGGAATCGGATCCAGTCGCAGTACGCCACCGACAAGGTCATCGCCTGCATGTGGCCCAACGACGCTGATGGCAACGCCTTCCGGATGGGCTGGCCCCCGATCATCGAGGCGGCTGGCTACAGCTTCATTGACGGCGGCGCCTACCCCGATGGCCAGACCGACTACACCACCATGATCTCCCTGTTCAAGAACGGCAACTCCGACTTCTTCCTCAATGGGCCGCTGCCGCCCGACTTCAACACCATGTGGAAACAGGCCAGTGAGCAGGCCTTCAAGCCCAAGCTGGCAACGGTCGCCAAGGTGCTGCTCTTCCCCGCCGACACCGTCGCGCTGGGGGCGCTGGTCGAGAACATCGCCACTGACGCTTGGTGGACCCCCTACCACCCATACCATTCCTCCCTCACCGGCGAGAGCGCCAAGGCGCTGGCCGACGGCTACCAGTCCGCCACCGGGGACCAGTGGACCCAATCGATCGGATCCACCTACTCTCTATTCGAGGTGGCCCATCAGGCCTTCGCCCGGGCCTCCGACCCCCATGACAAGAATGAGGTCGCGGCCCAGCTCCAGTCCTTAAACATGCAGAGCGTCTGCGGGCCTCTGGACTTCACGGACGGGCCCGCCCCCGGTGTCGCCATCATCGAGCCGGTCGGAGTGCAGTGGAAGAAGGGCACAAATTACCCCTTCACCATGTATGTGGTCGACAACTCCGCCAACAAGTCAGTACCCATCAACGGGACCCTCGAACCAACCAATCCCTGATGGCGGCACCGCCGGTACTGGAGCTGGTTGGAGTCGTCAAGCGCTTCAACCGGGTCACGGTGGCTGATCGGGTCTCGTTCAGCGTCGCCGAGGGCGAGGTCGTTGGCGTGGTCGGCCCCAACGGGGCGGGCAAGACCAGCTTGTTCGGGGTTATCAGTGGCGACCTTCGCGCCGACGCCGGAGAGATCATCCTGGCCGGGACCCCGCTCAAGCGGCTCGACGCCGCTGACCGCTGTCGGCTGGGGATCGGCCGAACCTACCAGGTGCCCCGGGCGTTCGAGCGCATGTCGGTGTTCGAGAATGTGCTGGTGGCAGCTCACCAAGGGGCGGGCCTGCGCGGTCGAGGGGCTACCGACTTCGCCGCCGATGTCCTGGCGGAGACCGGCCTGCTCGATGCCGCCAACCGCCCCGCCGGGGCGCTGGGGCTGCTCCCGCGCAAACGGCTGGAGCTGGCCAAGGCGCTGGCCACCAAGCCCCGGATCCTGCTGCTGGACGAAGTGGCGGGGGGCCTCACCGACCCCGAAGTCGACCAGTTGGTGGCCATCGTCCAGCGGGCCCGCGCCAGCGGCACCTCAGTGATCTGGATCGAGCACGTGCTGCGGGCCATCGTCAACACGGTGGACCGGCTGATCTGTCTCGCGGCCGGGCACATCGTGGGCGACGGTAAGCCGACCGAAGTGCTCGCGATGGCAGAAGTCAAGGAACTATTCTTGGGGGCCGTGCCGGGTGATGACACAGTCGTCCAAGGAGCAGCCAGGAGATCAGCGGACGCCGGTGGGGACCGTCACCTACGTGAGGAATCCGGGTGACCGATTCCGGGGAGCAGCTGCTCTTGGAAGTGGCTGGTCTCACGGTCAAGCACGGCCAGCTGACTGCGGTGTCGGAAGTCTCCCTGGGAGTGCCTCAAGGCAGCGTGCTCGCCGTGATCGGAGCCAACGGTGCGGGAAAATCTACCCTGCTCGGGGCGATCGCCGGACTGCATCGGCCCAGCTCGGGCCGAATCATCCTGGACGGGGAGGACCTCACCGGGGTCCCCTGCCCCAAGCGGGTCGAGCGGGGAATCTCCTTGGTGCCAGAAGGGCGGCGACTCTTCCCCTCGCTGACCGTGGAGGAGAACATCCTGACGGGAGCCTACCGGGCCCGCCGGGGTCCCTGGAATTTGGCCCGCATCTACGAGATGTTCCCTTGGATGCCGGGCCGCCGGCGCCAGAGTGCGGCTCAGCTCTCTGGCGGGGAGCAGCACGCGGTCGCCATCGCCAGATCGCTCATGGCCAATCCCCGAGTACTGCTGATCGATGAACTCTCACTGGGGCTGGCCCCGATCGTGGTGCGCGGCATCTACGCGTCTCTGCCGGACCTCTTGGAGAGCGGCCTCACGGTCATGCTGGTGGAGCAAGACGTGGCCCAGGCCTGCTCGGTGGCGACGCGGATCCAGTGCCTCCTGGAGGGCCGGACCACGTTGGTGGGAGGGCCTACCGAATTCACCACCGCGGAGATCGAGGCCGCCTATTTCGGGATGTCGCCGACCGCCTCGGCGGGGGCTACCTTGTGACCCTCGCCAACGCCATCATCCAGGGAATCCTCCTGGGCGGCCTGCTGGCGCTGTTCGCCGCTGGTCTCTCTTTGCTGTTCGGGGTGATGGGCGTACTGAACCTCGCCCATGGCGACATCGCGGTGGTCGCTGGCTATCTGGCCGTGGCCCTGGTCCCGGCGCTCCACCTGCCCACGCTGTGGGTATTCCTGATCGTGGTGGCGGTGCTGATGTTATGCGGCTATCTGGTCCAGCGGCTGATCTTCCAGCCCAGCCTGGAGTCCGGGCCCCTGACCCCTTTGTTGGTGACGCTGGGCATGTCGGTGGTGATCGAGAACCTGCTGCTCGAGATCTTCACCGCCAACAGCCACTCGCTCTCGATTGGCACCTTCACGGGTGGCGCCCTGCGGGTCAACAGTCAGATCTCCCTGAGTTACCT
The DNA here is from genome assembly GCA_035533655.1 of Candidatus Acidiferrales bacterium. Taxonomy (GTDB): domain Bacteria; phylum Chloroflexota; class Dormibacteria; order Aeolococcales; family Bog-877; genus Bog-877. The sequence goes on from DATLTJ010000034.1 coordinate 7,710, forward strand.
CTCCCTGGCCATCCTGGGGGCAGCGGTACTCTCCCTGGCGGCGATCCAGCTGGGTCTCTCCCGGACGAAGGTGGGGCGGATCGTCCGAGCCGTAGCCGATGACCGGGACGCCGCCCAGTTGGTCGGGGTCAACTACCGGCATATCTTCGGGCTCGCGGCGGCAGTGGCCTTCGGGACCGTAGCCCTGGCCGGTCTCTCGCTCACCATGTACACGTCGATCTCCCCCACCGCCGGACCCACCTACCTGATCTACGGCTTCGAGGCGGTGGTGATCGGGGGGCTGGGCTCGCTCTGGGGCACCCTGGCGGGTGGGGTGGTGCTGGGGATCGCGGTCACGGTCGGGCTGCTGATCAATTCTGACTTCGGCGCCCTGGCGCCCCACCTGGTCTTCCTGGCGGTGTTGGCGGTCCGGCCCCAGGGCTTCTTCCCGCGCCGGGTCACCGCTTGATGGCCGAGGTCCAGGTCACCCGATCCCAGCACTCCGGCCTGGTCGTCGGGGGATTGGGAATCATCCTGGTCGCGGTGCTGGCTGTCCTCCCCTTCCTGGTCGTGGAGGGATTCACCAACTTCCTCGTCAATCTCTTCATCCTCTTGGCGCTGGCGAGCATGTGGAACCTCCTGGCAGGCTATGGCGGCTTGGTCTCGGTGGGCCAGCAGGCCTACATCGGGTTGGGCGCCTACACGGTCCTGTTCCTGGCCCAGCACGGACTCAACGCCTTTGTCGGAGTTCCGGCGGCAGTGGTGGTCGGGGCCGTCTTGGCGATCCCGGCTGCCTGGTTCCTCTTCCGACTCTCAGGCGGCTACTTCGCCATCGCCACCTGGGTCTTGGCGGTAGTCGCGGCAATCGTCATCACCGGGATCCCCTCTCTCGGCGCGGGCACCGGGGCCTCGGTCCCGGGCTTGCTCAACTACAGCGCGATCTCACTTGGTGCCGAAACCTACTGGGCGTCGCTGGCGGTGGCGGTGGTGGCGGTACTGGCGACTTATCTCCTGCTGCGCAGCCGGTTAGGCCTGGTGTTGACCGCCGTGCGGGACAATGAGGTCGCGGCCCGCAGCGTGGGCGGCAAGGTGGGACGCGCCAAGTTGATTGTTTATCTGGTCTCATCGGCCGGCTGCGCCGCGGTGGGCGCCGTGATCGCGATCAGCCAACTCGACGTCCAGGCGGTCAACGTCTTCAACATCCAGTGGACGGCCTACATGATCTTCGCGGTCCTAATCGGAGGGATGGGCACGATCGAAGGCCCGCTCATCGGCGCCACCATCTTCATCGTGCTCCAGCAGACCTTGTCCCAGTTCAATGGCTGGTACCTGGTGCTGGTCGGGGGCTTGGCGATGGTGGTGGCGATCTGGATCAGAGGCGGGATCTGGGGGTTCTGGGCCAGTCGCAGTAGCTTCCGGATCTTCTCGGTCGGCTACTTCCTGCACGCCCAGCCTCCCGAAGATGGACCCGCACCGCCTGGCATCGGCCCTAGCCAGCGGCCCGACCGGCGAAAATGGCTGCGTCGGCTCCGACCCCGGCCCAGCTGAAAGCTCGGCCCGCGATCGGCCAATCTCATCACCAATTAGGAGCCAGAACATGAGCAGCACCCGGGGTCTTCTCATCGGCGCCGAGGAAGTCCAGGCCCAGGACGGCTCGACCTTCTCCGACACCGACCCTTTCACCGGTGACCTGGTGGCCACCGTGGCCGCCTCCAAGCCGGCCGATGTCGGCCGGGCGGTCCGGAGCGCCCACGAGGCGTTCACCAGCTGGTCGCAGACCTCTCCCGGGGAGCGCCGAGGGGTATTCCTCAAGGCTGCCGACCTGATGGATGCCAAGGCTCAGGAGCTAGCCCTGGCCATGACCGCCGAGACGGGAGGCACCTTCGGCTGGGGCATGTTCAATGCCGGTTTCGCGGCCAGCATCCTCAGGGAGGCGGCGGCGTCCGTCACCTTCCCCTTGGGCCAGGTGCTGGCGACCGACACCCCGGGCGCCCTCTCGCTCGCCATCCGCCAGCCGAGTGGTGTGGTCGCCGCGTTCGCCCCCTGGAACGCCCCTTTGATCCTGGGGATGCGCGCGGTCGCCATCGCCATCGCGATGGGCAACACCGTGGTGCTGAAGCCGAGCGAGCAGGCTCCGCTCACATCGGGACTGCTGCTGGCTGACCTATTCCGAGAAGCGGGACTGCCCGCCGGGGTCTGCAACGTGCTCACCAACGACCCCGCCGACGCGGCCACCATCGCGGAGACGCTGATCGCCGACCCCCTTGTCACCCGCGTCAGCTTCACCGGTTCCACCAGGGTGGGCCGGATCATCGGCGAGCTCGCCGCCCGCAACCTCAAGCCGGCGGTGCTGGAGCTAGGGGGCAAGAACTCCCTGATCGTCCTCAAGGACGCCAACCTGGAGTACGCCACTCAGGCGGTGGCCTTCGCCGTCTACATGAACTCCGGCCAGATCTGCATGTCGGCGGATCGGGTCATGGTGCAGCGCGAAGTCGCTCCGGATTTCATTGCCCAGCTCTCCCAGCGGGCCGCCAGCCTACCGGCGGGCGACCCTCGAGACCCCCACACGGTGGTCGGACCGCTGATCAATCAGGAAGCAGCCCAGCGGGTGGCCGCCATCGTCGGCGAAGCAGTTTCGGCCGGTTCCCGACTGGAGACGGGAGGAGGTGCGCCCCAGGGAGCGGTGCTGGCGCCGACGGTGTTGAGCGGGGTCAACGACGAGATGCGGATCAACCGCGAGGAGATCTTCGGTCCCGTCTGCACCGTCGGTGTCTTCGACAGCGAAGACGAGGCGGTCGAGGCCGCCAACAGCACCCATTACGGGCTCACCGCGGGGATCCTCACCGAGGACATCAGGCGGGGCTACGCCATCGCCCGGCGGCTCCACACCGGGATCGTCCACGTCAACGATCAATCGGTGGACGACGAGGCTCAGGCGCCGTTCGGAGGTGTCGGCGACTCCGGGTACGGCCGGTTCGGCGGTCAAGCCGGGGTCGATGCCTTCACCACCACCCGCTGGATCACGCTCCAGATGGGGCACCGTCCCTTCCCGTTCTGAGCGAGTGGGCAGCCCCCAGCCGGGCCGTCGGATGCCCCCGTGGTGAGGCGCACCCAGGTCGGCATCGTCGGCGGAGGTCCGGCGGGCCTCCTGCTGGGAGAGCTGCTGGCCGCAGAGGGGATTGACACGGTGCTGCTGGAGGCCCGAGACCGGGCCTACGCTGAGGCGCGGATCCGAGCCGGGGTGCTGGAGCAGGGCAGCGTCGACCTGCTGGACCGGCTCGGTGTGGCGGACCGACTCCACCGGGAGGGCCTGGTCCACCGGGGGATCTACCTGCAGTTCAACGGAGAGCGCCACCGGATCGACCTGGCCCAGCTGACGGGGGGCAAGACCATCACGGTGTACGGCCAACAGGAGGTGGTCAAGGACCTGACCGCCGCCCGGCTGGCCGCTGGGCGTGATCTGCTCTTCAATGCGGAAGTGCTGGGCGTGGAACGAGTGGGTCCCGAGGACTCAGGCCAACCCCGGATCCGATACCGCCATGAAGCAAGTGAGGAAACACTCGAGTGCGACCTGGTCGCCGGCTGCGACGGCTCGCATGGCCGCTGTCTCGCCGCCATCCCGAGCGAGCTGATCTCCACCCATGCACGTCACTATCCCTTCGCCTGGCTGGGGGTGCTCGCCCAGGTGCCACCTTCGTCCGACGAGCTCATCTACGCCTTCCATGAGCGGGGTTTCGCCCTCCATAGTCTTCGTTCCCTGGAGATCTCCCGGCTGTACCTGCAAGTTGACCCGCTCGAAGACATCGACAACTGGCCCAACGACAGGATTTGGGAGGAGCTGCACGCCCGGTTGGGAGCTCCCGGCTGGACCCTCCAGGAGGGGCCGATCCTGGATAAGAGCATCACCCCGATGCGCAGCTTCGTCGCCGAGCCGATGCGCTTCGGCAAGTTGTTTCTAGCCGGGGACGCCGCGCACATCGTGCCCCCGACCGGAGCCAAGGGTCTGAATCTGGCGCTGGCTGATGTCCGGGTATTGGCGGAGGCGTTCACTGACTACTTCCATCGAGGAGACAGTACGGCCCTCGGCCAGTACAGCCAGCGCTGCCTCAGCCGCGTCTGGAAGGCGCAGAACTTCTCCATCTCCATGACGAACCTGCTCCACCTTAACCCCGAAGACGATTCCTTTGGACGACAACTGCAGCGGGCGCGCCAGCAGTACACGGTGCAGAGCCTTGCGGCCTCGACCGCGCTTTCCGAGAACTACGTGGGACTGCCATTCCCCGATCCGGCATTTAGCCCCCCTGGGTAGACCGCCGCACCTGAGATGAGCGGCTGCCCGGGTTCGCTGCGCACGCTTGCCGCCTCCCGACACGGCCACCCGACACCACCGCGAGTCCCCAAAAGCGTAACGATTTGAGCCCTGCGGGAGTTGTGTCGGCAACGGATGATCGGTAACGACTCGCATTCCGGAGGGTGGCGCCGATGATCGCCCGGGCCGGCTTGGTAGCGGTTATCGCACTGGTAATCGGAGGGTGTGCCGCACCACCGCACGTAGTTCACCCGCATCGATCCCCGGTCCCCAGTTCGAGCCCAACCACGTCGACTGCGGACCTCCCATTCCCGTGCGAGGCCGCCACTATGACCGCCCGAATGGGCAGCTCCAACTCCGCCGCCGGACACGCGTTCTATGTCGTCGTTTTGACCAACAATGGCTCCCAGCCCTGCTCCGTGAAGGGCTATCCCACTATCGCGCTCATGGCCGGGACGGCACAGCTTCCCACTTCCTGGGCGGATGGCAATGACGGGGTTACGTCGGTTAGCACGGAAGTTTTACGGCTCCGGGTTCCGGTCGGATCATCGGTCTTCTTCGTACTGCAGTTCAGCGGCGTTCCCACAGGATCTCAGTCGTGTCCTGACGCAACCTGGCTGAGCGTGAGACTGCCTGGAGAGAGCCAGGGCACTCTGGCGAGTACGGACATCGCCCCCTGCGGCGGTGCCGTGGTCGTGTCCCCGTTTCAGCCGAGCACCACAACGGTGGCTCTCCCATGCGGAGCCTCTACCACGAGCGCGACGATGGGGACTTCTGACTCGGGCGTGGGTCACATGGTGGATGCCGTCGTACTCACCAACAACGCAACTCAGGCCTGCACTCTTGAAGGCTATCCGACCGTCACCCTTTTGGCCGGAACGACTCCGCTTCCCACCACCCAGACCGATGGCAACGACGGGATAACGTCAGTTAGCATCACCCCCACCTTGCTTACCCTTCCGGTCAGCGGCTCGGTTTCCTTCGTGCTTCAGTTCAGCGATGTACCAGCCGGTGCAGCGTCCTGCCCGGGCGCGACTTGGCTCCTGGTGCAGCTCCCGGGAGGAACGGTGGGGACGTTGGCGAGCACAGACATTACCCCGTGCGGCGGCGCCATCTATACGTCTCCCTTTCGCGCCGGAACGGCGCCTCCATGAGCCTCGCCCCGCCGACTCCCTCCGGTCCCAACCCCCCGCCTTGTCGCCACCCAAGATCCGGCAGACCAAAGTCGCAAGTCGAGGTTCACGCCATCAGACGAACGGGACCTACACTCTGGCCGATCGATCACCAACCGTCGGAGCGCCAAGCTGCCTCCCGAACCTACGCAGGATCGGCAACGGTACGCGGCGGTAGCCCACAGTTACAGGCCAAGCCACCTAAATCAGTTGCCAAATTTCGGCCTCTCGCGCGGCGTGGTCGGGGCGGGCGGGATCGAACCGCCGATCTCCTGCTCCCAAAGCAGGCGCCTTACCGCTAGGCCACGCCCCGTCGAGATCATCTTAGCTACGCCTTAGGCTAGGAACTGGCCGGCGGGAGCAGTCATAAGTGACCAGTTCGCGTCTGCCAAGGGTCGGCCTGGCAAGCCTGTTGCCGAGGAGGCTAGGCACGACGCGGACGGCTGGGACGCACCCGGGGGCGGCCGGACCGTGGGCGGCGCTTCGGTCGCAACTGATCTCGGAGCCTAGCCGAGTTTCTCCACCAACTGTCGCGCCGCCAGCGCCCGATGGCTGATTTCGTCCTTATGCGCCTGGCTCATCTCCGCCATGGTGCGCTGCTCCCCATTGGGGATGAAGATCGGGTCGTACCCGAAACCCCGGCGTCCCCGCGGCTCGGTCACCAGGGTGCCAGCGAGTCGAGATTCGGTCACGATCACGGAAGCCTCGGACCCGGGTACCGGAACGGCCAGTGCCAGAGCGCAGACAAAGCTGGCTCGGCGCGTGTTCTCCGAAAGTCTCGCGATCCGCGCCGTAAGTCCCTGCAGCAGTTGCGTGGAGGTGGCCCCCTCCCCCATCCACCGGGCAGTCTGGATCCCGGGCCAGCCGCCGAAAGCCGGGACCTCGATCCCGCTGTCGTCGGCGAGTGACGGCAGCCCGGTGCCGACGCAGACCGCCCTGGCCTTGATGACAGCGTTCTCGAGGTAGGTGGAGCCATTCTCCACCCACTCGATCTCGTGCCCGCCGGGGGCCTGGTCCAGCTCCAAAAGTCGCCAGGGCACCCCACGAAGCAACCGACGAAGTTCGGCTGCCTTCCCGGGGTTGCGGCTGGCCAGCACGACGTGCAGCGGCTGATCGACCAGACGCTGCTTCGAGCCCTCCTCGGGTGACCCGGTCAGCGGGAGGGAGCCAGCGCTAGCGATTGGGCCGCGAAGATCTCGGAAATGCCGCTGCGAGCGAGGCCGATCAGGGCGCCTAGCGCCTCCTCGCTGAACGGCTCTCGCTCAGCCGTGCCCTGGACTTCGATGAGTCCACCGCCCGCGCTCATCACCACATTGATGTCCGTGCTCACCTGCGAGTCCTCCAGATAGTCGAGGTCGAGCAGAGGAGTGGAGTCGAGCAGACCCACGCTCACCGCAGCCACCTGGCGAACCAAGGGCGAGGACTGGACCATGGCGGCGTCCTGAAGTCTCTGGCAGGCGAGCGCCAGGGCCACGTAGCCTCCGCTGATGGCGGCCGTCCGGGTCCCCCCATCGGCGTGGATGACATCACAGTCCACGATCACGGTCCGTTCCCCGAGCCGGCCCAGGTCGACGGCCGCCCGCAAGCTGCGGGCGATCAGGCGCTGGATCTCCTGGGAGCGGCCCTCGATCCTTCCTCCCCGCTCTCTCGGGCTGCGTTCGTGGGTCGAGCGGGGGAGCATCGCGTACTCGGCAGTGACCCAGCCGGTCCGGGAGCCCCGGCGATGTGGCGGAACTCGCCCCTCGACGGTCGCCGAACAGAGCACGGTGGTGGCACCCATGGTGATCAGGGCGGCCCCCTCGGCCCAACTCCGCACCGAGGTGTCGATCACCAGCGGACGCAGTTGATTGGCCGCCCGACCGTCGGGACGCCCCATCAGCGGTGCAGCCCGTGGCGGATGACCAGAATGCTGAATTCGTAGAGCACGATCAGGGCCACTGACAAGAAGGTCGGGGTGAACGGATCGGCCCCGGGGGTCACGATCAGCGACACCCCCACGATCACGAAGTAGGCGGCCTTGCGCCACTGCCGCAGCTTGGCACTGCTGAGAATCCCCACCGCCCCCAAGGTGCAGAGAACGACCGGCATCTCGAAGGTGACGCCGAAGATCAGGACCACCAGCGCCAAGAAGGTCAAGTAGGCGTTGAGGTCAGGCAGGTAGACGGCGTTGCTCCCCAAGAAGGTGGCCAGGAACGAGAGCCCGACCGGGAGGATGAAGTAGGCGAACACGCCGCCCAAGGCGAAGAAGAACAGGGTCCCGAAGATGAAGGGAAAGGCCAGGCTGCGCTCGGTCCGGCGCAGGCCGGGACTGACGAAGGTCCAGATCTGCCAGACCGTGATCGGAAGTGAGAGCACGATTCCTCCGGCCGCCGCCACCTTGAAGGGGATGGAGAGGCCCTCGATGGGGCTAGTGACCACCACATGCTGGCCAAAGGGGGAGTGGGTATGGCTGAGGGCCAGGTGCAGGGGTCGCTCTAGGATCCCGATGATCTGGTGGTTGAAGGCGAAGGCCACGCCGGTCGCGACCGCCCAGGCGACCATGCTGATCAGGACCACGCGACGCAGCTCCTCGAGGTGCTCCATCAGGGTGAGCTGGCGCTCCTCAGCGAGCGGCGGCGGGTCCTGCGGCCGCGCCGTCCCTTCTAACCCAGCCACTTGGTCGGTGGCCACGTTCTAGCCCTCCCCGCCCGGCGGTACTGGGCGATGCAGACCGCTCCGCTGGCTTACCGGCGCCGCGCCGGACGGACCCGAGAGCGCCCACCCGTGGTTGAGACCGATCACTGCAAATGCCTCTGGGGGAGCCAGCGAGGGTGCCCCGAGTATAGCAGTGGGTTGAGTTCAGCCTGACCATCATCCCAGTTCAGAGAACCGGCCGCCGGAGCAGTCTCAGCCAGAGCCCAAGGCGGCCAGACCGGCGTCGAATGCGCTCACCACATGTTCCACGTCGGCCGGCTCGTGGCGGACCGACAGGAAGACCGACTCGAAGGCAGACGGGGGCCAGAACACCCCCCGACGGAGTAGCTCCCAGTGGACCTTGGCGAAAGCCTGGCGGTCGACGCCGAGGGCGCTTTCGTAGTCGGTGATCGGTACAGCAGAGAAGTACACGGTCAGCATTGACCCCTGCCGATTGACCTGGACTGGTCGTCCATGGCGCTGACCGGCGCTCAGGATTCCTGACTCCAGCTGGGCTCCGAGCGCCTCCAGCCGGTGATACGGTTCGGGGCTGTCCAATTCCGCCAGCGCGGCCAGCCCCGCCGCCACCGCCAGCGGGTTCCCGCTCAGGGTGCCCGCCTGGTACACGACCCCCTCCGGTGCCAACTGGGACATCAGCTCTCGGCGCCCGCCGAAGGCGCCGACCGGCAGCCCTCCCCCGATCACCTTGCCCAGGCAAGTGAGGTCAGGCGCGATCCCGAACAGCCCCTGAGCACCTCCCGGACCCACCCGGAAGCCGTTGATGACCTCATCGAAAATCAACAAGCTGCCGTGGCTGGCCGTGAGCTCTCGCAGGAGCGGGAGGAAGCCTTCCCGAGGCAGCACCACCCCCATGTTGCCGGGCACTGGTTCGACGATCACGGCGGCGATCCGGTCCCCCGAGCGCGCGAAAAGCTCCGAGACCGCGTCAGGGTCGTTGAAGGGCAGCACCAGGGTGTCCGCAACCGTGCCCTGGGGCACTCCCGGCGAGCCCGGGATGGAGAGGGTGGCGACCCCGGAGCCGGCCGCCGCCAGCAGGGAGTCGCTGTGGCCGTGGTAGCAGCCGGCGAACTTGACCAGCAGATCTCGATGGGTCGTCCCCCGGGCCAGCCGGATGGCGCTCATGGCGGCCTCGGTGCCGCTGCTGACCAGCCGAATCATCTCCAGGCTGGGCATCCGCCGACCGATCTGCTCAGCCAGCTCGACCTCGGCCTCGGTGGGACCTCCGAACGCCTCCCCCAGCTCCAGTTGGTGGCTGACCGCCGCCACGACGGCCGGGTGGAGGTGGCCCAGGATCAGCGGCCCGTAGGCCAGCACCATGTCCAGGTAGCGGTTGCCGTCAATGTCGAAGAGGAACTGGGCCTCGGCGCGGTTGAAGAAGGGCGGGGTTCCCCCGACCCCCCGAAACGAGCGCACCGGGCTGTTGACCCCGCCCGGCAAGGAGCGCCGGGCCCGAGCCATCGCAGCCGCGGAGCGCGCTAGGGAGAAGGTTCCGAGTTCGTTCAGGGCAGCTGCTCCCGGACGGTGATGTGCATGGGGTCGCCCTTCTTCACCTGGGCAGCGACGTTGAGGCCGGAGATCACTTCCCCGAACAGGTTGTAGCTGGCGGGCAGGGTGAAGGACGACAGGGTGATGAAGAACTGGCTGCCGTTGGTATTGGGTCCGGAGTTGGCCATCGCCACCGCCCCCGGCTGGTACGCGCCCTTCTTATAGAGCGGGCTGACCACCTTCTCATCCTTGAACTTATACCCCGGGCCCCCG
>DATLTJ010000035.1:0-66972 GCA_035533655.1 Candidatus Acidiferrales bacterium
AGTGAGATAGCTCTGCCGACCTGTTGCATCGTCGCGGCCAAGGAAGATCTTGGCCCGCCAGACGTCCTTACCTCGGGCTTCCAGGTGGCCTCGCATGGTGGGAGCCTAGCACGATTTGATTCCCATTTGATTCCCAAGCGAGGGCGCGACGGCTCCAAAAGCTGTCGATGAGGCCATTTCGGATCTCAAAAAGTGGTGCCCCCGGAAGGACTCGAACCTCCGACACGCGGTTTAGGAAACCGCTGCTCTATCCCCTGAGCTACGAGGGCCAAGGCACCTGACCGGTTGGGGCGGCGCCGATCGTCAAGACTACCGATCTTGGCCTGGCTCAGCCGTTGTCGGTCGGGTAGCCCTAGTCTCTGAAGGGTGGTGCAAAGTCCCGACGACTCCTCGGAACCAGATCCAGGGCCCGCGGTGGGGGACCAAGAAGTGGAAGCTATCGGGCCGCTGGCGACGATGGGCCGCCTTTTCACGGGGGCCGCCGACCGCTGGGTTGGCTCGCGTTCACTGCGGGTGTCCATGACGCTGTGGAGCGGACTCGGCCTTGTCCTCACGCTGGGCGCTGGCGCAAGTGCGGGGATGCTCGCGGGCCGCCTTTGGCTGGGACTCGCGTGCGGTGCTGTCTGGTGGGTCGCGACCACGGCTTGCCTCTTCGCCGGGATCTCCCTCCTGCTCCGCTACCCGGACCAAACTCCGATAGACAGCTTCGGGGTCCCCAACGGGATCACCGCGATCCGCGCGTATCTGTCCCTGCCAGTGGTGCTTTACGCGGTCCTGCCGCCGCTGGGCTTGGCCCGCGTCCTGTTTCTGGTCATCGCGGCACCCATCGCCGCGTTGGATTCGGCGGATGGCTACATCGCCCGTCGGGCGGGACCGCTCACCGTCCTCGGTCGGGCCATCGATCCGATCATGGACACGGTCTTCTTCTCGCTCTGCACGGTGGCGTGCCTACTGGTCGGATTCATGCCTTTGTGGCTGGCGGTGCTGGTGCTGGCTCGATATGGCCTCCCGGGGGTGGGGTTTCTGCTGCTGTATCCGTGGCTCCGGCGCCGCCCGGCCATGGTGGCGACGCGCTTCGGCAAGATCAACACCGTGGCCACGGCGGTGACGATCGGAGTTTCGTCGCTGCTGGTCTTGGCTGGGAGGCCAGCCTGGCAGACCGATATCGCCCTGGGGGCGGTGCTGGCCGCGACGGCGCTCGGCCACTTCGTGACTCTGTGGCGGCGCACCTTCCCGACCACCTTGTCGGAGAGTTCCCCGAGTGTCGACGCCGGCGCCTGACCGGTCCAGTCAGGTCTGCTCCCGAGGCGCCGCCAAAATCGGATGGCGGGGGACTGAGCCGCCGGGTAAAGTGCGGGACATGGTCACCAGCCAACTCAGCCCGGACCAGCTCGCGCAGGTGCCGGTCGCGCGGGCGCGCCAGCTCTTGGAGAAATCCGCGGAGAGCTGGGCCACCGAGGCGTTGGCGACAGAGGTTGGGCTCAGCGCCAGCCAACTCCAGCGGCGCTTCCGGCGGACGTTCGGGATCTCTCCGGCTGAGTACGCGAGGGCGCTACGGACCCAGCGGGCTCGCGCGGCATTGGCCGGAGGGACACCGGTCACCGAAGCTCTGTACGACGCCGGGTTCGGATCCAGCCGGGCGTTTTATGAGGTAGTCCCGGCCGCGCTCGGCATGACGCCCACCCAATTCCGCAAGGGCGGGGCGGGAGTCGAGATCCGGTACACCACGTTCGAGTCGTACCTCGGCCTGCTCTTGGTGGGAGTCACCGAGCGGGGGGTCTGCTCAGTCAAGATCGGGGACCAAGGTCCGGAGTTGGAGGACCAGCTGCGGGAGGAATTCCCGGAGGCGCGCCTCACCCGCGACGAGGCTGGATTGAGCGAAGTCCGTGAGGCCGCGCTCGGTCTGGCGGCGGGGCGGTCCGATCGGGCGGAGTTGCCGCTGGACGTGCACGGAACCTTGTTCCAGTGGCTGGTCTGGCGCCAGATCCAGCGGATTCCCTGCGGACGGACCAAGACGTACGGGGAGCTGGCCATGGAGATCGGCCGGCCGACGGCGGCGCGGGCAGTGGCCCGGGCCTGTGCAACCAATCAGGTGGCACTCCTCATCCCCTGTCACCGGGTGGTTCCGGCCGCCGGAGGCGAGGGCGGCTACCGCTGGGGCAAGGAGCGTAAGCGGCGGCTGCTCGACCTGGAGGCGAACAGGAGCTAGCGGGCTCGGACGAACCGACTCAGCGGCTGCGGAGCTGGCCCACGAATTCCGGGGCGACGACCCAGCACAAGGTGGCGTGCGCCACCCGGAATCCTCGCCCCAAGGTGCCTACCCGCGCCAGCTGATCCTGCGTGTGACGCAGGGTCACCTCGGCGCCGTGCAGTGCGGCCCCGATCGCCGCGAAGGGGAGCAGCTGGAAGTCGACGAAGATGGCCATGGCGGCGGCGATGCCGAGTGGGACGTGGAACTGAACTAGGAGGAAGACCAACACCCCCTCTCGGATCCCAATGCCGTTGGCCGAGATCGGAATGAAGGTCACCAGCAGTGCCACTGGCAGGGCCAGGGCGAAGACCTCCCAGGAGATGTTGTAGCCGAGCCCCCGGCTGAAGGCCTCCATCGAGAGCAGGTTCAGTCCCCAGCCGAGGCCGCCGGCGGCGATCGAACAGGTGAGGGCTTTAGGCGTCCCCTTGTAGTTCGCCAACGAGCGCAGGAACGGGCCGATCATCTGCAGGTGAACCCGCCAACCGAGCTCGACTGGATCCTTGCCCAGCACCCTGGCCAAGACCCGTTCCGCTCCTAGCGCTAGGCCCCAGCAGATCAGCATCACGCCACTGAAGGTCGCGAATCCAATCAGGCTCGGCACGCGGAACACGGTGTGCATGATCACCGCGCCCAGGAGCCCCCAGAGGGCCATGCCCAGTGTCCCCGCCATGCGGCTGCCCACCAGGGAGGCGATCACCGGGCCGTGGCCGGCCACCTTGCCCACCTGCACCGCTCGGACGGCGTCACTGCCGACCCCGGCAGGGAGGATTTGATTAATAAAGAGTCCCTTCATGTACCAGCCGCCCAGGTAGCGCCAGCCCAGCAGCTTGCCCGCGCCCCGGACTAGCGCGCCCCACTCCAGGATGCTCGCCAGCACCGAAAGCCCGGCTAGAGCCATGGCCAGCAGGGCCCACTGCCAGTGGAGGTGGGAGAAGGACCGCAGCGCCGAGCCCAAGTTCACCGAGTGAACGAAAATCCCGAACGCTAGGAGGGTGACCCCCACCCTCACCCAGGGCCTTGAGAAGACTCGGCGGATACCAGCGAAGCTTGTGAGGGCCGTGCGCTTACCCACGTCTCAGCACGATACAGCAAGCTCCGCCGGTTGCTGCCGTTTGCGAACGCTTTGTCTCAGGCCTGTTGCCGGGGGCTTAGGATTCGGTTCAGTTGACCACTATTTCGCCGGTTGAAGCCTCGCCTCAGGGAGCTCCCAGGGTCGGCATCCTGCCCACCTACGTCCCCCGCGATCGGCGGGAGCGGGAAGGCCCGCCGTCGCGGCGGGAGCGCATCGAGCAGCGCCTCTGGGAGATGGCGCCTGGCCTCACGGTGTGGACGATCCTGATCACCCCGCTGGTGGTGGGATTCATCATCACCTTCACCAATTTCGAATACCTCTGGCTGCTGGGGCTGTTCGCTGTGTTGCTCGACATGTACTGGCTGGTCAAGCTGGTGCACACCTTCCGCTACGTGTTGCGGGGCATCCGGCTCTTGGAGGCGGGCCAGGCGGTCGACTGGGCGGAGCGGCTTCGGAAGTTGGCGGTCGCCACCGGTCAACCGGGTCCAGCGGAGGTCGTCCACGCCTTCCTGATTCCGACCTACACCGAGCGCTACGAGACCCTCCACGCCACCGTCTCGGCGTTGGCGGCCGCGGACTACCCCAGTGAGAACAAGATCTGCGCCATCATCACCCGGGAGACCGATCTCCAGGGTTGCCTCAATGTGGAGCGCCTGCAGGAGAAATTCGGGGGCAGCTTTCGGGCTTTCTGGCACATCAAGGACCCGCTGCTCCCGGGGATCGTGGTCGGAAAATCAGCGGCCATGGCCTATGCCGGCCCGGTGCTGCGGCGCGCCTGCGACAGCCTGGGCCTCGCCCCGACCAGGGTGATCGTCACCGACCTCGACTCCGACTACCGGGTCCATCCCCAGTACCTCGCCTACGCCACGTATGAATTCTGCACCGCCGAGGACCGGCTGACCTCGATCTGGCAGCCGGTCCCAATGTTCCTCAACAACCTCTGGAAGGTGCCGTCGGCGGTGCGCTCGATGGCTACTCTGGGAACCCAGTGGCAGCTCTACTTGCACCAGCACCCCAAGCGGCTGGTGATGTTCTCGGCCTACTCGATGTCGCTGCAAATGCTCACTGAGGTGGGCTACTGGGACGACGACGTCATCCCGGAGGACTCCCGGTTCTTCTGGAAGGCGTTCTTTCGGTACGGGGCCCAGCTGCACGTCCGTCCGGCCTACTTGCCGATGTACGGCGATGCCCCGCGGGCGGCTGACTATGGGACGACACTGGTCAGCCAGTACAACCAAATCAAGCGCTGGGCTTGGGGGGTTACCGACGTGCCTTACGTGGCCTCCCGGATGACCTCCCATCCGGAGATCCCCCTCTGGCTGCGGCTAGAGCGGTTCAAGATGCTGGTGTTTAACCACCTCAGCTGGGCCACGGTGCCGATGCTGATCCTGATCTCCGGAACCCTGCCTTCCCTCTTCAACTACGACTACGCCCTATCCAACATGGGAGCAATCCTGGAGACCACCGCCGGCATCATCCTGACCACCACCCTGCTCAACATTGTGGCGGTGGCGGTCTTGGACAACCGACTGCAGCCGAGGCCGCCCGGTTGGCCGTGGTGGCGACGCCGCTTGGTCGACATGCAAACGCTCACGTATCCGGTCGTGTTCATGGTCCTCAGCGTGATCCCGGCACTGGAGGCGCAGACCAGGCTGCTCTTCGGCTCCCATCTGGAGTACCGGGTCACCGAAAAGAATTAGCGCGAACTCGATCAGTACAATCCCGGCGATGGTGGCGCGCCCGATCGTGTTCAGTGGGATGAAGCCCACCGGGGTGCTTCACCTGGGCAACCTGCTGGGCGCGCTGCGACCCTGGGTACTGGAGCAGGACCAGTTCCGCAACTTCTTCTGCGTTGTGGACCTGCACGCACTCACCGAGTCCCACGACCCGCAAGAGCTGGCCAACAAGACCCGCCAGGTGGCCGCCCTGTACATAGCCGCGGGAATCGACCCGGAAGTCTCGACCCTGCTGGTGCAGTCCCACGTGCCTGAGCACAGCGAGCTGGCCTGGATCCTCGGTTGCCTCACCCCCACGGGTTGGCTGGAGCGGATGACTCAGTTCAAAGACCGAGCTCGCAAGCGGGACTCGGAGCGGATCAGCACCGGGCTCTTCACCTACCCGGTCCTGATGGCGGCCGACATCCTGCTGTACAAGGCCAACTTCGTCCCGGTGGGGGAGGACCAGCGCCAGCACCTCGAGCTGACCCGCAGCTTGGCCGCCCGATTCAATCGCCTCTTCGGCGAAACCTTCGTCCTCCCCGAGCCTAGGATCGGCCAGCTGGGGGCGGGGGGGCGGGTGATGGCTCTTGACGACCCACACTCCAAGATGAGCAAGAGCGGCGACGGGGATGCCGGGCTGATCGCCCTGCTGGACCGGCCGGACCGGATCCGTTCCAAGCTTATGCGGGCCCAGACGGACAGCGGCACCGCGGTCGACTTGGCCCACGCCGAGCCGGGGGTGGCCAACCTACTGAACATCTATCGGGGCCTGACCGCGTGCACCACCGAACAGTTGGCGTCCGAGTTCGACGGGGGAGGCTATGGTCAGCTGAAGAGCAAGGTCGCCGACGCGGTGATCGCAACGCTCAGCCCGATCCAGGACGGCTACCGCGTGCTGATGGGCGACCCGGCCCACATCGACGCCATCCTGGCAAACGGGGCGGTCCGGGCACGTGCAGTGGCGGAGGCCACCATGGCCGAAGTGCGCGAGAGGGTCGGACTGCTCAACCCTCGATCAAGGTCCCCGGAGTGAGGATTGGGCCCCGGGCGTCAGGATGCAGTACCGCGGCGATTCGGGGTCCCCTGCGGGACGGCCGCGGGCTGGGTCCCCCTGGTGTTCTGGGTCGCTGGTTCAGGCCATTTCGCCAAGAGCGGAATTTGTTGCCACGGCCGGGTCGGTCGAGCCCGGCAGCAGATCTACCGAGTCGGGGCCGACGGACCCATGGTGGGCGCCGGCGTTGGGGAGATCGGGTGGGTAACCGCCGGCCGCGCGCCCTGGTTCTTTGAATAGGTGTAGCACCCGGCGATCGCCACCAGCGCTAGGACCAGAGAGTTTGGCCCTGCGGGCAGCCAGTTCGCGGCGACGTTGTCGAGCGGCAGAACGACAGCCATGGCGAGGATGGCCAGTGCCACCGCCGCGGCCGCGGCTCGCGACGCGTCGGGACCTAGCATCGCCACCAGGAGCGGGAGCAGGAGCAGGTCGTCGTTGGGAAACGAGTAGGGCGTCAACGTCAGCCAGACAGCCAGTCCCAGCCCGACCAGCCAGAGAAGCTGCTGGCGCTGGCCGAGGGCGCTCCAGCCCCGGGACCGCACCAGCCAAAGGGTGACTGCCAGCACTGCCAGCACAGCCACCGCGGTGACGGCGATAAAAGTGGCGGAGTGGAGGTGGGCCGGTAGGCGGACGCCATTGATCACTTCTGCGAGGAGGCCGTTCAGCCGCTCGGCGTGCTCGAAGGCTCTGAGGCTGCGAAACCAGTCTGGCAATCGGGGCGCGTCCAAAGCGATCAGTACCAGTGCGCCGGAAGCGATGCCGACCGCGTAGCGGACCAGGGCCCGCCGGTCGGGCCAGATGCCGACCCCAAGGCAAAAGAGGACGGGCCAAAGGATGTCTGGTTTGAGCCAGAAAAGGCCAAGCAGGAGCCCGGCGAATAGCCAGTGTTGGCGCCACACCAGCACCATCGCCCCGAGGGTGGCAGCCAACAGGAGGGCGTCCAGCTGGCCCACGGCTAGTCCGAAAGTGGTGACTGCCCAGGTGAGCGCGCCGACGGCCAGGAGCGGGGCTCCACGCCAGCCCAACTCCTTCGCGAGGGCGACCACGGTCACGGCGATGGCGCCGATGCCGATGGCAGTAAACACTGCGTAGGCGGCTACGAAGTGCAGGTGGGTGAACGGGGTGAGCAGAAATGCCAAGGCGGGCGGGTTGACGTATGTGGTTGCGATCGTGGTTGGGGGAAAGTGACCCCGCAGGGGTTCGGCCGCGATCAGGGAGGAGAGTCGGTAGGGGTCGCCGCCGTGGGCAACCACTGAGGCGGCGGCGTAGAAGAGGCGGAAGTCACCCAGGAACACCCAAGCGCCGCGACCGATCACGTGCCGCCAGACGTGGAGCCAGATGTAGGCGGTGAATAGGATCCCCAGGCCCAGCGCCGCGAAGATCACCAGCTTGCCACGCTCCGAACTCACGACTTCACCGCCGCGGACCAGTCGTCGGGGATACCCAGCTTCCGATCGCGCGGCCGCCAGCTCGGTCCCAGATCATTTCTGGCACGACGCGCCCGGGCACGGAGGGAGACCGAGTGAACACGAGCCTCCTCGGCCCCAAACCACCGTTTGACCTCCCCCAGCCACTACCTTCGCCCCCTCCTGGGCTTCGACTCGAGCCGAAATGGAAAGGCACTGCGCGCCACGACCAGTACTCGGGTTGGTGATCTCCCCGGAGATCCCAGTTTGCCTCGCGCAAGCCTGCCGTCGAGCGGTTTGACGGCTTCCCTTCAGTCGCTTTGTACTGCCCGCGCTCGGGGGCCGACACCCGGTCTATACCTGTACGCCAGCTTCCCCGCCCGAGGGTCTCGGTCGACCGAACTCCAGTCCAGCGGCACCGTAGCACCGGAATTCCTCAATTGCAACTGAGCGAGGCTCAACTCGAAGTTCCATACCCGCCCTTGGCGATCTCGCGCTGTGGCTGCCGCCAGCTTGGGGCAGAGGGTCGCTAAAGGCGCCACCGTGCGGAGGGGTAGTCCAGACCCCGACTGTTCTGAGCAGCCACCCTGATTGAAGTGCGCGGCAGGTGCGAGTCGCTTCCTGCTGCCCGGTCGGTTCAAGTGCGATTGAAGCGGCCCAAAGGGAGCCGGGAGGAGGGTGGGCGACAGAGGCCGCGCCTATAATCCTGCCGATGAGGTGGAGTCGTATAGGCGTCTACCTCACCGCCGCGGCAGTGCCGGCTTATGTTCTGCGCGGCCAACTGTTCGGGCGGTTGCCTTTCACTGGCCTGGAAGTCGTGCTCGGGCTCACTGTGCTGGCCTTCATCGTCGAGAGCTCCCAGCAGCGACGGATGCCCCGTTTGGACACGCCCTTCAGCGTGATCATGGCGGTCCTCTTGGTGGCCACCGTTATCGGCATCGTCGTCAGCCCGGACCACCGCGCCGCCCTGGGGATCGCCAAGGCCTACATCGTGGAGCCGATGGTCCTCTTCATCGTGGCGGTCAACGTGCTGCGATCGAGCTGGGACTGGGAGCGGGTCGTCTACGGCTTCTACGTCAGCGGTCTGGTGGTCGCCGTGTCGCAGCTGGTCGCTCTGGGCGAAGCGCTGGCCAGCCACACGCTCAATCTGAACGTCGCACCCCCGACCCCCACCTGGTTGTGGACGAACAACAACTTCGGAGGGATCTTTCTCGACCCTTTGGTGGGGTTGGCGCTGGGCTTGGCCCTCTTCGGCGGGGTGCGGTATCGAAATGTGCACTGGGCGGCGCTGGTGCTGCTGGGCATGGGCGACATCCTCACCCTCAGCCGAGGCTCGTGGCTGACCTTGGTGGTGCTGGCGGTCGTGGCGGCGGCGCTGCACCCGCGTCGCAAGCTGTTGCTGTCCCTCTGTCTGGCCGCGCTGGTGGTGGCCGTGATCCTGCCGCCGGTCCGGCACCGGATCACCAACGAGCTCAACCCCAACAACCCGGCCAACTCCCTGGTCACCCGGGTCCATCTCTGGCACGCCACCGTCGATCTCATCGAGGCCCATCCATTCACCGGGTCCGGACTGGCCGGGTACCAGGCTGCGGTCGCTCCCTACCGGGTTCAGCTTCACGATCCATCAACCCAGGGCCACGTCTACCCCGATCAGCTGGAGCTGGACTTCTGGGTGGAGCTGGGGGTGCTCGGCTTTGTGGCGCTGCTGGGTTTCTTCGCAGAGCTGATCCGCTACCTGGCCCCCCCGCTCAGGGCCGGACCCCAAGAACACCCCTGGGCGGTAGCCCTGACGCTGGCCTGGGTGGCGATCATCGTCCACGGGCTCTTGGACAGCCCTTACTGGAAGAACGACCTGGCCGCAGAGTGGTGGCTGCTGGCCGCGCTGCTCACGGTAGCGGTGGTGCCGGCCACCCGCCACCTGCAGCTGCCCCGGCGCAAGCCCGCGGCCCCTTAGGACAGCAACCATGAGCGTGGCTCAACGGGCGGTCCGCAGCACCACCATCCTCTTCGTTGCCAGGACCGCTTCCAAAGTCTTCGTGCTGGTCGCCTTCCTCCTGCAGCAGCACACCCTGGGTCCCCAGCTTTACGGTGAGTTCAGCCTGATCGTGGTGCTCAGCACCCTGTCCAGCATCGTTGGCGACCTCGGCCTGCAGATCGTCTACCTGCGCGAGGCGAGCCGGGACCACGCCCGGATGAAGACCTACCTGGCCGCGGTGCTGGCGGCCAAGATCCCGCTGTTTCTGCTCAGCCTGGGGAGTCTGGCCCTGATGGCTCTGGTGGCCGGCAAGGGACCGGGGTTTATGGCCCTGGTCATCCCGGCCTTCGCCCTCCAAGTCGCCACCAGTGTCGCCAACGTGCTTCGCAGCACCTTCTACGCCACCGGAGAGATGCGCTACGAGGCGGTGGCCACGATGTCCGAGGCGGTGATTCTGGTGCTAGGCACTCTCTTCGTGGCCCGGGCCCACCTGGGGGTCGCCGCCTATCTCTGGGTCTACGCGCTGAGCTATGCGGTGACCTGCGGCTACGCCTACCTGGTCATCGGCCGCCGCTACTTCACGCCGTCGGTCCACTTCGATCCGGTGCTGGCCCGGCGGCTGTTGAAGATGGCATTGCCCTTTGCCATGGTGTTCTTTCTCAACACCGTCTACTTCCGCATCGACGTGGTGATCCTGAGCTTCTACCGGGGGCTCACCGAGGTCGGTTACTACACCGCCGCCTACAAATTCCTGGACGGTCTCTCCTTCGTTCCCCAGACCATCATGAACGCGGTCTTCCCCACCCTCTCGGTTGTCCATCTGGAAGCCATCGCGTCGATGCGCCAAGCCTACACTCACACCATCCGGCTCCTGGCGGCGCTGGGGATGCCCTTCGCGGTGTTCCTGGGCTTCGGGGCCGCCCCCTTCCTCGCTGCGCCGTTCATCAGGGTCTACCCCCAGTCGGCTCCGGCGCTGCAGATTCTGGCCCTGGCCATCGTCTTCATGTTCGTCAACAGCACCTTCGTCTTCGGGCTGGGGGCGATGGACCGGCAGCGGGATAGCGTGATCCTCTCGGTGCTGAGCATCGTGGTCAATGTGGCCCTCAACATCGTCCTGATTCCCCTCTTTCCGCGGGCGACCGGCTATCTTGGCAGCAGTTGGGCCACCGTGATCACGGAGGTCTTCCTGCTTGTGGCGGGGTACCTGATGGTGCGGCGACGGCTCGAGCACCGGCTTCCCTGGGGGAGACCGCTGTTGCCGATCCTGGTTTCCGGGGCCCTCATGGCCGGGGTGATGGGACTGTTCGCCCAGCTGAACATCTTCTTGGTGGGATTCGTGGCTGGTCTCATTTACTTGGGAGCCCTCTACATAACCGGGGGGATCTCGCCGGCCGAGCTGCGGACGATCCGGTCCAGCCTGGGGCGGCGCCTCCAACCGGTTGTGGTGGACGACGGTGGTGGCTGAGTCCCAGCCGCTGCTCGGGTCCCTGGAGCTGAGCGGGGCGTCCCAGCATCGGCTGCGCCGGTTGCTGCCGGTGATCGTGATGCGAGTGATCGGGGACACCGGCGCGGTATCCGCCGGCGCTCTCATCGGCTTCCAATACCGCTTCTACCTGTCGGGGGTTCCGATCCCCGGCAACCGGGTCCCGGGTTTTCACGACTACCTGCTGGCGGTGCCGGTGGTGGCGGTGCTCTGGGTACTCACCTTCGCCTTCACCGGGCGCTATCGGGTCAGCCTGGGGCGGTCCTTCGTGGACGAGATCCTGGGCTCGGCCGGATCGGTCGCGCTGTTCGTGGTGGTGGCACTGGCGCTGGAGGGTCTCTACCGGGGCTTCCCCTACTCCCGGTTGGTGCTGGCCGACGCCGCCGTCGCCGCGGTGCTCCTGTTCATCGCCGAGCGGGCCCTGATCCGGCTGGCCCAGGGGGCCCTGCTGCGATCGGGGCGGGGCGGCATCCGGGTCCTGGTGGTGGGCAGCGGGCCGGTGGCGGACCTCCTTTTGCGGCGACTGCGGATGTTTCCGGAGTACGGCTACCAGGTGGTGGGCAAAGTTGCGACCGATCCCGAGCCGTTCCCCGACCGCAACGGAACCGACGTGCCCCACTTCAACCTGGAGTCAGGCCTCTCCCGGCTCGTGGTTCGGGAGCGGACGGACACGGTCCTGCTGGCCCTGAGCGGGGTCGGCCACGAGCGGGTGCTGGAGCTGGCCCGCGAGTGTCTGGCGGCGGGCGCCGAGGTCAAGGTGGTGCCCGACGTGCTGGAGATCATGACCAGTGCCGCCAGTACTGAGGAGGTGGCCGGCCTGCCGCTGGTGGGGCTGCGCCCCAACCGGCTGGTGGGCGGCAACCTTCTGGTCAAGCGGGCCTTCGATCTGATCGTGACTTTGATCCTGGCAATCGTCGCCATTCCGGTCGTGGCAGTCTGCGCGGTGGCGATCGCGATCGGCTCCCCGGGCTCGCCCTTCTACCGCCAGGAGCGGCTGGGCCGCGACGGTAAGCCATTCCAGGTTTGGAAGCTGCGCTCGATGGTCAGCGACGCCGAGCGGGGGCTGGGGCCGGTGATGACCGCGGTTGACGACCAGCGCCGGACTCCGGTCGGGCGCTTCGTCCGTCGCTATAGCCTCGATGAACTGCCCCAGCTCTGGAACGTACTGGTGGGCGAGATGAGCCTGGTCGGACCCCGCCCCGAGCGTGAGTTCTTCGCGGAGAGGTTTGAGGAGACAGTGCCCCGGTATCGAGACCGTCTCCAGGTCAAGCCCGGCTGCACCGGTTGGGCCCAGGTCAATGACCTGCGCCAGGCCAGCAGCATCGAGGAGCGCATCTTCTACGACATCTACTACGTGGAGAACTGGTCCGTGAGCTTCGATCTGAAGATCCTCTTGCTGACTCCCTGGCGACTCCTCTTCCACCGCCACGCTTACTGACCTGGGCGGTAGCGCTGCAAACTGCTTGCCTCGGTGAGGGGGCGGGTCTAGGATCAGCCGATGGTCGGTTTCGGCGCGACCGAGATAGCGGTTGATGCTGAACCTCGCGGGGTCGCGCCGTTAGCTGGCGCCTACCGCGCGGACGGGTTCATGATCATCGGATTGGGGATCGCCCAAGCGCTGGCTCTGATGGCAGTATTCGGCGCCGGTTCGCGTTACGGGGGGATGGTGGGCGCAGCGGCCCTGCTTTTCAGCATCGTGTATGTGTTGTTCTTCAGCTTCAAAGGATCTGGGTTGAACCAAGCGTTTGAGAGGTCAGGAGCCGCGACAGTTGAGGGGCCCGTCAGCCGTTATGGATGGCTAGTCCGACGCGCGCTCCTGATAGCAACGGCTTCGGAATCAATCGGTCTTGGGAGTGCTGCCTGGCTTCATGATCGCCCAAGGTGTGGCTCAGCTGGTGAGATCTGAGCGGGTGGTCACCTGGGAGCGCGCCCAGGCCTCCGAGTTGCTGGTTACTGTCAAATGGAGAGTGCGGCTCGATCAAGGGGTCTATGTTCGCTCACTCAACCATCCCTGAGGACTTGATGGCAAGGCCGAGGCAGGTCTGCCCCGGAGGGAGTTGTGAGCCGACCTAAGGCGTTGCGGGCATCACCTCCGACCAGCCGGGTGGGACCGGTGAGGTAGCGAAGGAGAATTCCTGGGCTGGCCCGCCAGAACGGGGCCAGCTGGACTTGCTGATAGCCTTGAGCGCCGTGAAGGGTCTGGTGCTCAGCGGTGGCAAAGGCACGCGGCTGCGTCCGATCACCCACACCGGCGCCAAGCAGCTGGTCCCGATCGCCAACAAACCGGTCTTGTTCTACGGGCTGGAGGCCCTGGTCGAGGCCGGGGTCACCGAAATCGGGATCGTGGTGGGTGACACCGCCGCCGAGATTCGGGAGGCGGTGGGGGACGGGTCGCGGTTCGGGGCTCGAGTCGAGTACCTCCCCCAGCTGCAACCGCTAGGACTGGCCCACGCGGTCCAGATCGCGCGCGAGTACCTGGCGGGCTCGGACTTCGTCATGTACCTGGGAGACAACTTCATCCCCGGGGGGATCACCAGGGTCGTGGAGCAGTTCCGGCGCGAGCGCCCGGACGCCCTCATTCTGCTCAAGCAGATGCCCCACCCGGAGCGGTTTGGGGTGGCCGATCTGGAGGGGGAGCGGGTGGTCCGCCTGACTGAGAAGCCCGAGAAACCCCGCTCCGACCTGGTGCTGGTGGGCGTCTACCTCTTCCAGATCGGCATCCTGGAGGCGGTAGACGCCATCGCCCCCTCCGCCCGAGGAGAGCTGGAGATCACCGACGCCATCCAGTGGGAGATCGACCATGGGCGCCGAGTCACTCCCCATGTGGTGACCGGTCGCTGGATCGACACCGGCAAGATGGACGATCTCCTGGAGTGCAACCGGGTCGTGCTAGAGATGCTGCCGGAGGTGCGGGCGGGTCAGGCCAGCGAGGACTCCAAGCTCCTGGGTAAGGTGATCTTGGAAGAGGGGAGCGAGGTGGTCGGCAGCACCATTCGGGGACCGGCCATCATCGGCGCCCACACCAAGGTGGTCGACTCCTTCGTCGGCCCCTTTACCGCCCTCTACCACCATGTCCTGGTGGAAGGCAGTGAGATCGAGCATTCGATAGTGTTGGAGAACACCACCATCCGCGGCGTGAGCAAGATCGAGGATTCACTGATTGGGCGCGACGTCGTCATCGAGAAGAGCGAGACCCGCCCGCGGGCCCACAAGCTGATGCTCGGCGACCATTCGCGCGTGAGTTTGTCGTGAGCCGGCGGAGGTCGGTCGACTGATGGCTTGGCAGCCGACCACGGCGGAGATGGAAGCGGTCCTCGACGGCCTGCGCCAAGTGCCCCCACCGGAGCGCCGCGGTCCCATCGACGGGGTCATGATCAAGTCGCTCCAACTGCATGTTGATCAACGGGGTTATTTCCTGGAGCAGCTGAAGCGTGGGGATCGGGATGACCAGGGCCGCCCCTTCCTGCCGGACCAGAGTTTCGCGCAGATGTCGAGGTCGCTGGCCTATGCCCGGGGCGGCAATCCCCCCGAGCTGATCAAGGCGTTCCACTGGCACCAGCGTCAGTGGGACTACTGGGATATCGTCAAGGGCAATGCCCGGGTGGTGCTGGTCGACCTGCGGCGTGACTCGCCGACCCAAGGCAGTACCCAGGTGGTCATCGCCGGCGAGAACTCCCCCAAGATGATCGCAATTCCGCCGCTGGTCGCCCACGGATACCAGGTCCTCGACCTCCAGGACGTACTGCTCTGCTACTACGTCACCGAGCCCTACGACTCGGAGCATCCGGATGAAGGCCGGATTGCCTGGAACGATCCCCGGATCGGGTTCGATTGGTCGATCGAGAATATCTAGTGATTGCGAGCGCCCGGCTGCCTACGGTCGGAGGAGGGATTCCGCCCCGACTGCTGGTGGCGGGAGGGGCCGGGTTCATCGGCTCCGCCTTCGTGCGGCAGCTCCTAGGGGAGGGCGAGGGGTTCTCGGTGACGGTCCTTGATAAGCTCACCTATGCTGGCAATCTGGCCAACCTAACGCCGGTCGCCGCCCGTCCCGGCTTCCGATTTGTGCAGGGGGACATCTGCGACGCCGACCTGGTCGGCAAGCTGGCGGCAGAGGTGGACTGCATCGTCAACTTCGCCGCGGAAACCCACGTCGACCGCTCGATTCTGGATCCGAGCGGGTTCATTAGGACCGATGTGCTGGGGACCCACCAGCTCTTGGAGGCGGCCCGCCAGGCCGGCCATGCCCGCTTCCTGCAGGTATCAACTGACGAGGTCTACGGTGACGTGGAGGCGCCCGAGCGATCCCGCGAGACTGACGCCATCCGCCCCCGCTCACCCTATTCGGCGAGCAAGGCGAGCGGCGACCTGCTGTGTTTTGCATACCACGCTACCTACGGGTTGCCGGTGCTGGTGACGCGGGGCTCGAACACCTACGGTCCGTATCAGTATCCCGAGAAAATCGTGCCACTATTCATCACTCAAGCGCTGGACCAACTGCCCCTGCCCATCTACGGCGACGGCACCGCTGTCCGCGACTATCTACACGTGGACGACCACGCCCGGGGCATCGCCGCGGTGCTGGCCCACGGGGTGGTGGGAGAGGCCTACAACCTGGGTCGCGGCGAGGAACCGATCAGCGGCATGATCGTCGCTCAGACGGTGCTGCGTCTCACCGGCGGGGCCGACACGTTGATCCAGCCGGTGCTCGACCGGCCCGGCCATGATCGCCGCTATGCGCTCAACAGCGGCAAGGCGCAGGGGCTCGGCTGGCGGCCAGAGGTGGAGTTCGAGGACGGGATCGCCCGAACTGTCCGGTGGTACGAAGAGCGCCGCGACTGGTGGGCGCCCATCAAGTCCGGGGAGTTTCTCGACTTCTACCGTCGCAACTACCACCCGGTAGCCCCCTCCGCGTCCGCCTCCTGAGGGAGCGACCCGCTTGAGGATCCTGGTCCTGGGTGCTGGCGGCCAGTTGGGCCGGGAGCTTTCCCGCTCGTTGGACCTGGGGGGCCACCAGGTCACCGCCCTGGACCGCCGCGCCCTCGACATCACCGACGCGGTGGCGGTCGCGGCGGCGGTCCAGCCGGGCCGCTATCACCGGGTCGTCAACTGTGCCGCCTACACTAAGGTGGACCAGGCGGAGTCGGAACCCGAGCTGGCCTTCGCCATCAACCGCGACGGCGCCAAGAACGTGGGCCTGGCCTGTGCTCGGGCGGAGGTCGCCCTCTGCCATGTCAGCACCGATTTTGTTTTCACCCAGGAGCCCGACGAGCCTGCTCATCCCTGGACCGAGCAGGACGCGCCCCAACCGCGCGGGGTCTACGCGGAGAGCAAGCGAGCGGGTGAGTTGGAGTGCCTCGCCTTGGGCGGGCCGCTGTATCTGGTCCGCACCGCCTGGCTCTACGGCATGGGGGGGCCAAACTTTCCGTTGGCGATCTGTCGGGCGGCGGCGGCCCGTGGTCAGGTGAGCGTGGTCGCGGACCAAGTCGGTTCTCCCACTTGGACCGGCGACCTGGCTGCGGCACTCGGTGGACTCCTGGACGGGGAGTGGTTCGGCCTATACCATCTGACCAGTTCCGGGGCCACCACCTGGTTCCACTTCGCGGAGGCGATCCTCCGCGAAGTCGGAATCGCCGCCCAGGTGCAGCCAACGACCACCCTGGAGTGGGGAGCGGCGGCCCCGCGGCCGCGCTACTCGGTATTGGATAACGGTCGCTGGCGTGAGCTGGGGATGGCCGCGCTGCCCGCCTGGGAGCAGGGCCTGCGCGGCTACCTTGCCTCCCAGCGCGAGAGGGCGTTTGCTGAGTTCCTTCCTCCTCGAGACGTAGCTTGAGCCCAGCCATCGACCTCTCTGAGCTGGGCGCGGTGATCTGTACCTATCGCTCGCGGGGCGAGGTGGCGGCGGCGGTCAACTCCTGTCTCGGCTCCGGGCTCGCGCAGGAACAGCTTGCCGTGGTCGACAACGCCTCGGACGACGGGACGGCGGATCTGGTGGCGGAGCGCTTTCCCCAGGTCCGCCTGCTCCGGCTGGATCGCAACTTGGGCTTCGGGGCCGCCAATAACCTGGCCGCTCGCGACCTCCCCGGACGGGCACTCCTACTCCTCAATCCCGATGCGGTCTTGGTCGAGGATGCCTTGGTGGTGATGCTGCGCGCCCTCGACGAGAATCCCCGCCGGGGGGCGATCTCCCCGCGGATCGACCGTCCCGACGGCCGTTTGGATGCTGCCTGTCGACGCAGCTTCCCGACCCCTCTGACCGCGCTCTGGCGGTTGGGCGGACTGAGCCGGCTGCGCCCCGGAAGCTCCCGGTTCGGCGCCTACAACCTCACCCATCTGCCGGTGGACCAGGCGACCGACGTCGACAGCGGCAGCGGTGCCTGCATGCTGATCCTCCGGGAAGTCTGGGATAAGTTGGGCGGATTTGACCAGCGGTTCTTCATGTATGGCGAGGATCTGGACCTCTGCTGGCGCCTGCAGGAGCAGGGCTTCACGGTTTGGTACGAGCCGGCGGCGCGGGTCGTCCATCGCAAGGGCACGAGTTCTCGCCAGGTCGCCTTGCTGATGCTGGTCGCTTTCCACCGCTCGATGTGGCGCTTCTATCGGCTCCACTACCTGTCCGGCTGGAATGCGCTGTGGTCCCCGCTTGTGGGGCTCGGGATCCTGCTGCGCCTCGGCTGGCTGCTGGGGCTCAATGCGGTGCGGCGAAATCCCACGGTGAGCCCTTGACCGGCCCGGAGACCCGCGCACACCGGGCGGTGGCCGTGATCGCGGTGAACTGGAACGGACGAGCGGACTGCGAAGCCATGCTCGGCTCGATCCGCTCTCAGACCCTGGCTCCGTCTCAGGTGGTGGTGATCGACAACGGCTCCCAGGACGGATCGCGGGAGTGGTTCCAGGCCCAGCCGGACGTGGAGCTCCTGGTTAACTCCGGCAACCGCGGATTCGCCGCCGCAGTGAATCAAGGGCTGCAGGCAACCAGCGCCGATTTCGTATTGGTCTGCAACCTCGACGTCACCCTCGATCCCGCCTTCCTCGCCGCAGCGGTCGCCCGAGCTGAGTCGGCGGCGGACATCGGCAGCGTCGGCGGCCGCCTCCGCGCCGCGGCGAGCGGCCAGCCCTGCCTGGACTCGACCGGGCATGTGCTCTTTCGCAACGGCTGGGTCACCAATCGGGACCAGGGAGCGCCCGACGACGGGCGTCGGCAGCAGGCGGAGGAGGTCTTTGGGGTCTCTGCGGCGGCCGCCCTCTACCGCCACCAGATGCTCGACGACGTGGCGCTCAATGGCGAGATTCTGTGTGAGGACTTCTTCGCCTACCTCGAGGATGTCGATCTGGACTGGCGGGCCCGGTGGCGCGGCTGGCGCTCCTGGTATGAGCCGGGGGCCACCGCCAGCCATCGGCGGGGGGGGACCGGGCTGTACCGCACCAGCGCCATCGAGCGCCACGTCGTGGCCAACCGGATCTCCGTCTGGGTCCGCAATGCGCCGCCCGCTTGGCTGGGGGGCGGCCACCTGGCCAGCGCCACCACCCTCTTCACGCTCCGCGTCGGCCGAGCCGCCTTGCGCCATCCGGCCGCAGTACAGGGAGCCGTCGACGCCCTGCGACGACTGCCGCAGTCCCGCCGGGAGCGGCGGCTGATCATGGCGCGGCGACAAGTCGATCCGGCCGCGGTTGCCCGGTGGGCCGAGCCCACTCCGTGGCGCCGGGTGCTGGGTGGTCGCGGGGGCGCCCGGTAACACGGGGGCGGCTCCTACTCTTGTAGCCTTCGAGGGTCGTGCCGGAGCTGCATGTCTTCACCGAACCGCAAAACGGCGCCTCCTATGAGCAACTTGCCCGAGCGGCCCGCCTCACCGAGGACTGCGGCTTCGCCGGGTTCTTCCGGTCGGACCACTACCTCACCATTCATCGCCAGGGAGGGCTCCCGGGTCCGACTGACTCCTGGGTGACCCTGGCCGGACTGGCGCTCGAAACCAAGCGGATCCGTCTCGGGACGTTGATGACCTGCGCTACATTCCGCCTCCCCGGTCCGCTGGCGATCGCCGTCGCCCAGGTCGACCAGATGAGTCAGGGGCGGGTGGACTTGGGCGTCGGGGCCGGCTGGTACGCCGCCGAGCACGCAGCTTACGGCATCCCCTTTCCGGGCTCCGCCGAGCGCTTCGAGCGGCTGGCAGAGCAGCTGGAGATCCTCACTTCGTTCTGGGCGACGCCGGAGGGCTCGAACTACTCATACACCGGTCGCCACTACCAGCTCCGCGACTCCCCGGCATTGCCCAAACCGTGGCAGCGACCGGGGCCACCGATCTTGATGGGGGGAATGGGAAAGCGCCGAACCCCGGAGCTGGCGGCCCAGTACGCAGCCGAGTTCAACGTCGCCTTCGTGTCGCTCGCCGATGCCGAAGCCCAGTTCGCCGTGGTCCAGGATGCCTGCCGAGCTCGGGGTCGCGATCCGGGCCTCCTGCGGCTCTCGGCCGCGCTCACCGTCGCCTGTGGCCGGGACCAGGCGGAGGCCGTCCGTCGGGCTCGAGACATCGGTCAGGATCCGGAACGGCTCGCTGTGATCGGCGCATTCGGCACCCCGGCCCAGGTGCTCGCGCGAATCGAGGCCTACGCCCGGCTGGGCTGCCATCGGATCTACCTGCAGGTGCTCGATCTCGCCGATCTGGACCAGCTGGAATTGCTCGGCAGCGAAGTGCTGCCGGCCTTTCTCTGAGCCGGTGCCACCAGCTCCGGCCGAGGGCGAGGGGCACGCGCCGGAATCGGAGCGTCGCTATACCGTGGCCCAGGCCAACCAGCTGCTGCCGACCCTGACCCAGGTGCTGCAATCGCTGCTGGTCCAGCTCGGTGCCGCGACCGATGAGGAGGCGCTGGGCCGAGTCCGGAGTGCCGAGGGTCACAACGGCGGCGGGGCGGCGGCGTCGGCGATGCTGCAGGCCGGGGAGCTGGTGGAGCGGGAGATGGAGTTCCTGCAGCAGCACGGGATCCTGCTGCGGGACGCTCACGCTGGCCTGGTTGACTTCCCCTCCGAGCGCGCCGGCCGGCCGGTGTTCCTCTGCTGGCGGCTCGGTGAACCGGCCATCGAGTACTGGCATCAACGGGACGAGGGCTTCGTCAACCGGCAGCCGCTCTGAGCCAGGTGACCGCTCCGCCGCGACGCCACCGCCAGGATCGAAGGGCCCGACTTCCTGTAGTAGGATTCGTCGGTGCCGGAGACCAACCCCGTATCCGAGGTCGATCTGCGGTCGTACATCCGGGAAGTTCCCGACTACCCCAAGCCGGGGATCCTCTTCCGCGACATCACGCCGCTCCTGGGCGACGGTGCGGCCTTCCGCGCCGCCTGTGGGCGGCTCACGGAACTCTTCCGGTCCGCCGACGTCGGGGCGGTGGCCAGCATCGAGTCCCGCGGGTTCACCTTCGGGGCGGTGATCGCCTTCCAGCTTGGGGTCGGGGTGATTCCCGTCCGCAAGGCGGGCCGCCTGCCGGCCGCGGTGCTCAGCTCCAGCTACGAGCTGGAATATGGTGAGGCCATCTTGGAGATGCACCAGGATGCCATCAAACCTGGGACCAGGGTGCTGGTGGTGGATGACCTCCTGGCGACTGGGGGCACCGCACTGGCGACGTTGGACCTGATCAATCGGCTGGGCGGCTTGGCGGTCGGGTTCGGCTTCGTCGTGGAGCTGTTGGCGCTGCAGGGTCGGGAGCGGCTGGGGGACAACCGAGTGGAGGCGCTGCTAGTACTGTGAGAGGAGACTTCGTTGGCTGAATCCGCGACGGCGCTGGCCGCCGACTATGACATCACCGACATCAAGCTGGCCGAGTCCGGCACGCAGCGAGTGGCCTGGGCGGCCCGGGACATGCCGGTCCTGGCTCAGATCAAGGCCCGCTTCGAGGCCAACCAGCCGTTTCGAGATCTGCGAGTCGGCGGCTGTCTCCATGTCACTGCGGAGACTGCCAATCTGGCGTTGGCGCTTGCCGCAGGCGGTGCCCAGGTGGCCCTCTGCGCCAGCAACCCCCTCTCCACTCAGGACGCGGTGGCTGCCAGCTTGGTGGCTCACGGGATCTCCGTGTTCGCCAGGCGGGGTGAGGACCGGGACGTCTATTACTCGCACCTAGAGGCGGTGCTGGCGACTAAGCCCCAGATCACCATGGACGACGGAGCCGACCTGGTCGGGCTGCTGCACCAGCGGGGCCCGGCGGAG
Organism: Candidatus Acidiferrales bacterium; assembly: GCA_035533655.1. Lineage (GTDB taxonomy): Bacteria > Chloroflexota > Dormibacteria > Aeolococcales > Bog-877 > Bog-877. The sequence goes on from DATLTJ010000035.1 coordinate 21,150, forward strand.
TCCGCCCACGTGTTCGGCAGCACCGAGGAGACGACCACCGGGGTGATCCGCCTGCGCTCCATGGCCAGGGCGGGAGTCCTGCGCTTCCCAGTGATCGCGGTCAACGAGGCTTTGACCAAGCACCTGTTCGACAACCGTTATGGGACCGGACAGTCCACCATCGACGGACTAGTTCGCGCCACCAACATCCTCCTGGCGGGGCGCACCTTCGTGGTCTGCGGCTACGGTTGGTGTGGTCGGGGTCTGGCCGCCCGAGCCCGGGGGATGGGGGCCCAGGTGATCGTCACCGAGGTGGATCCCACCCGGGCGCTGGAGGCAGTAATGGAGGGCTTTCGGGTCATGACCCTGCTCGAGGCCGCCCCCCAAGCGGACGTGGTGATCACGGTCACCGGTGACTGCAACGTGGTCGATCGCCAGCACTTCGAGTCGCTCAAGGACGGCTGCATCGTCGCCAACAGTGGCCACTTCAACTCGGAGATCAACCTGGCGGCGCTGGACGAGTTGACCGTCGAGGCCTCGGAGGCCCGTCCTTTGGTAGCCCAGCACTCGCTCGCCAATGGGCGGCGCGTCTACCTGCTGGCCGAGGGTCGCTTGCTTAACCTCTCGGCTGCCGAGGGTCATCCGGCTTCGGTGATGGACATGTCCTTTGCCAATCAGGCGCTGGCTGCCGCCTACCTGGCCGCCCATGCCAGCGAGCTCACTCCCAACGTCCACGACGTCCCCCAGGAGATCGACCAAGAGGTGGCCCAGCTGAAGCTGGCTGCTCTGGGAGTCAAGATCGACGTCCTGACCGAACAGCAGCAGACCTACCTCTCCTCCTGGGAGCAGGGTACCGACTGACGCCGCTCCCGGAGGCGAGCTGCGGTTTGGCTAAGATGGCCGCAACCCTCGGACAGGAGAAGGTCCGCTCCAACAAACGGATGGCTTCCGGTGAGGGTGGGAGGAGAGACGATTGACACGTCAACGCAATCGGCGATTGTTCACCTCGGAATCGGTCACCGAAGGTCATCCCGACAAGCTAGCTGACCAGATCTCCGACGCCATCCTGGACGCCATCTTGGCCCAGGATCCGATGGCCCGGGTGGCCTGTGAGACCGCCCTCACCACCGGTACCGCCATCCTCTTGGGCGAGATCTCCACCGATTGCTACGTCGACATGCCCAAGGTGGTCCGCCAGACCATCCGGGACGTTGGATACGTGCGCGCCAAGTACGGCTTCGATTACGAGACCTGCGGGGTCCTGGTGTGCATCGAGGGCCAGTCGCCGGACATCGCCCAGGGTGTCGACACGGGTGGGGCAGGCGACCAGGGAATGATGTTCGGGTTCGCCTGCGACGAGACCCCGGAGCTGATGCCGGCTCCGATCCAGTACGCGCACGGCGTCAGCCGGCGGCTGGCGGAGATGCGCAAGGACGGGACGCTCAAGTGGGCCCGGCCTGATGGCAAAAGCCAGGTCACCGTCGAATACGACGAGGCCGGGGTGCCGATCCACATTGACACTGTGGTGGTGAGCGCCCAACACTCCGAGGAGGTCTCCCACGAGGAGATCGAGGCCAACATCCGCGAGCACGTGATTCGGCCGTCGCTGCCCGGACATCTCTTCGACGAGGAGACCCGGGTTTTGGTGAACCCCACCGGGCGGTTCGTGATCGGAGGGCCTCAGGGGGACGCCGGGCTGACCGGTCGCAAGATCATCGTGGACTCCTACGGCGGCCTGGGCCGTCATGGGGGCGGCGCCTTCTCCGGCAAGGATCCGACCAAGGTCGACCGCTCGGCCGCCTACGGGGCCCGCTACGTCGCCAAGCATCTGGTCGCGGCCGGGCTGGCCCGGAGGGCGGAGGTCCAGCTGGCCTACGCGATCGGCGTCGCCAAGCCGGTCTCGGTGGGACTCGACACCTTTGGGACTGAGGCGGTGCCCAAGAGTCAAATCGAGGAATTGATCGACGAGTACTTCGATCTCTCACCCTCCGGGATCATCAAGGAGTTGTCGCTGCGACGTCCCATCTATCGCCAAGTGGCGGCCTATGGTCACTTCGGGCGCTCCGACCTCGATCTCCCTTGGGAACGCACCCCCTACCGCGATGACCTGGCGCGCGACGCGGGCTTGACGCCCCAACTCAACGTCGGCACCGGGACGGCCAGCTGACCCAGGCTGGAGATCCCGGGGAGGGGGTCCCGGTGGCTCCCCCGGAATTGGTCGTCGTGGTGCTCGCCGGTGGTTCGGGCACCAGGCTGTGGCCGCGGTCCCGCTCGCGCGAACCGAAGCACCTGAGCCCCCTGGCGCCCGATGGCCGATCGCTGCTGCGGCACGCCTACGACCGGGCGGCCCGGCTGGGGGGAGCGGTGCTGGTGGTCACGGCGGTCAAGCAGGCGGCCCAGGTGCTGGCTGAGATACCGGAGCTGGAGCCGGATCGCCTGCTGTTGGAGCCCGAGCCCCGGGGCACCGGACCCGCGCTGGCCTGGGCCGCCAGGGCGGCCCTTCAGCTTCATTCCCGGGCGGTGATGGTCTCGCTCCATGCCGACCACTACATGCCGGACGAGACGGCCACCACCAGGGCTCTGCTCTCTGCCGCTGCCTGGGCCAGCCGCTCTGAGGTGCTGATCACGATCGGGATCGAGCCGACCTGGGCGGCGTCCGGCTTCGGGTACGTGGAGGCCGGAGCCGAGCTCCCCCGTCCGCCGCAGCTGGGACCGGCACTGCCACTCTTCCATGCCTCGGGCTTCGTGGAGAAGCCCGAACCGGACCGGGCGGAGGAGATGCTCGCCAGCGGCCGATACTTCTGGAACACCGGGCTCTTCGCCTGGCAAGCCGAGCTGTTCCTGGCGGAGATGTCCGGCCACGCGCCCGAGGTGGCGGAGGGGGTGCAGGCGGCGGTCACCAGCCAGGAGCAGGGCAGTGCCGCCTTTGCCGAGGCCTGGGCTAGGGTGCCCGGCGGGGTGGTGGACCGGCTGGTCCTGGAGCGCAGCTCCAAGGTGGCGGTGCTGCCGGCCCAGTTGACCTGGAGCGACCTCGGGACATTCCTCGACCTCTACCGAGCGGCCGTCGACGCCGGAGAAGGCGACGCTCGAGCCAACGTGGTCCGAGGCGAGGCCCTGGTGCTGGAGAGCCAGGGGAGCTATGTGGACGCGGCCGGAAAGCGGCTGGTGGTGGTGGTCGGCGGGGAGGAGTTGGCGGTGATCGACACTCCGGACGCCCTGCTGGTCTGCCCCTTGTCCCAGGTCCAGGAGGTGACCCGGGTGGTCGCCGAACTGCGCGAGCGAGGTCGGACCGACCTGCTTTAGGAGTCCGGTGCGCCGCTGAGGTCACGGCCGGCTACCCCTACAATTACCGTGCTCCGCGTCCCAACCTGTCCCAGGGAGATCAAAGCTGACACAAGCCAAGATCAGTTTCGGCACTGACGGTTGGCGGGCGGTGGTGGCCGATGACTTCACTTACGCCAACGTGCGGGCGGTGACCCAGGCGGTGGCCCAGTACCTGGCGGCGGCTCCCGCCGAGGGCAAGGTGGTGGTCGGACACGACACCAGGTTCTCCGCTGAGCTCTTTGCTCAGGAGGTGGCCAGGGTGCTGGCCGCCAACTCCCGCCAGGTGTTGCTCAGCGACCGCCCCAGTCCCACCCAAGTCTCAGCTTGGTTAGTGGTAGATCGCCAGGCGCTGGGCGGGGTGGTGGTGACCGCCAGCCACAACCCCCCCGAGTTCAATGGGATCAAGTACAAGCCTGACTACGGGGGCTCCGCTTCGCCCGAGGTGACTGCCCGGCTGGAGGAAGAGCTGGCGCTGGTGCTGGCCGGCGATTTGGTCCGCACCATGGCCATCGAGGAGGCGATCTCCCAGGGGCTGGTCGAGCTGGTGGATCCCCGGCCCTGGTACCGGGCCCAGATCGCTCGACTGGTCCAGCTGGACCAGATCAAGGGGGCGGGACTGCACATCCTGCACGACCCCATGTACGGCTCGGGGGCGGGCTACATCACCGACCTGGTGGCCGGGGGCACCACCCGAGTGACCGAACTGCACTCCGAGCGCAACCCCGGATTTGGCGGGCTGCACCCCGAGCCGATTCCGCCCAACACCGACGAGGCCGCGCGGGTCTTGCGGGGCGGTGGTTTCGACCTCGGCATCATCAATGACGGCGACGCCGACCGGGTGGGGATCTTCGACGAGAAGGGCAGCTTCATCGACCAGCTGGAGGTCGCCACCCTGTTGCTCTGGCACCTCTGCGAGAACCGCAAGCTAAGGGGTCCGGTCGAGCGGTCGCTGACCATGACCCGCCGCCTCGACATCCTAGGCCAGCACTACTCCTGCCCGGTGGAGGAGTTGCAGGTCGGATTCAAGTACCTGGGGACCAGGATGCGGGAAGTAGATGGCCTGTTCGCCGCTGAGGAATCAGGCGGGTTCGCGTTCCGCGGCCACATCCCCGAGCGGGACGGGATCCTCAGTGGGCTGTTCTTCGCCGAGATGATCGTCATGACCGGCAAGCCGCTCAGCGAGCTCCGCCAGCAAGTGGCGGAGCTGGTCGGGCCCCACGCCTACGCCCGCCGGGACCATCGTTTCTCGAGGGAGAGCTATTTCGGCGCCCGGGAGAAGCTGATTCATCGAATGACCGTGGCCCCTCCCCAGGCGGTGGGGTCGGAGCCGGTCACCGCGACCCGGAGCGATGACGGCTACAAGTACTGGATGGGCGAGGACTCCTGGGTTTTGGTCCGGATGTCGGGGACCGAACCGCTGATGCGGGTTTACTGCGAATCCACCAGCTCCGAGCGGGTCCAGCAGCTGCTCAATGACTTCGAGAGCGAGCTGGGCGTGGTTGGGGATCACGCTGAGCACGGTGGCTGACCCGCCCTCCGCCAACCTGCCCGAGCGGCGCGTCGAGAAGCCCTGGGGATACGAGATCTGGTACGCGGTCACGGATCGCTACGCGGGGAAGATCCTCCACATCGCCGCTGGTCAGGAGCTGAGCCTGCAGTACCACGAGCGCAAGGACGAGACCATCTACTTGCTCTCTGGTGCCCTGGAGCTGGAGCTCGACGACGACGCTGGTGAGCTCCAGACCCTGCGGCTCTCACCCGGACAGTGCCAGCGGATCCGGGTGGGACGGCGGCATCGGATGCGGGCCTTCGAGGACACGGACGTCTGCGAGGTGTCGACCCCTGAACTAGACGATGTAGTCCGGCTGGCGGACCGCTATGGTCGGGTCGTACCGTCGGGGGGCTGATCTCCGGCGCCTGCTCGGGGGCCCCAGACTAGGGTCGCGACCGGGCAGCGGCCACCGACCCCAGGATCAAGGTTTCCCCCACTATCCACAGGTGAACGTGGAAAACATCAAAGCGGAGGCGGAGCTCTGAGCTGGCGTCCCGGCGGGGCGGCGGCACTCCGTCAGGATGCCGAGACGGGACTCGGTGTGGCGCCGGTCGATCACCAGGCCGACCTCCACCTCTCCCCGCCTCGGATTGTGCCGTTCTCCCTCATGGCGGCGGCGGTTTGTGGCCTGTCCGGGATCGGGGTTCTGCCTCTCGCCGTCGCCATCCTGCTCGATTTGGGGGCGGTGCTCTGCTACCTGGTGGCGCTCCGCGCGGCGCTACCCCGCTGGCCCGAACTCCCCTGGCCGAGACTGCAGATCCTGAGCGGAATGCAGCCGGCGCTCCTGCCGTTGACGGGATTCGTCGCCGCCGCGGTGGCGCTGGCGGAGCAGCCGGGGTTGCCCGGCGAGCTGGTGCTGCCGCTGGGGGTTCTGGTGCTGCTGACCTGGGGCCCGTGGCTCGAGGTGGGGGAGGAGAAGCGGTCCTCGTCCCGCTTGGGTCCGACCGCCCTGGCGCTGCTCGCCCTGGCGGTTCCCCTGCCCCTCTTCATCCTGGCGATGAGCCCCTCGGTCCCGGCCCCAGCTCGAGCGGCGACGGTGGCGGCGGCGGTCCTGATTCCCTCCTGGCGGCTGATCAGCCTCACCCATCGCAGCTGGGCCCAGGCGTGGATCCGGGCTGCGGTGGTGGCGGTGCTGCTGGGGCTGGCCGGTGGGCTTTCGGTGATCCTCCGGGTGCCGATCCCCCTACTCCCGGTGGCGCTGCTCCTGGGCTGGTACGGGCTGTCCGGGGTGGTCAGCCAGCCCAACGGGCGCTCCACCGGGGCCTTCGCCGTCTTCGTCGTCCTGGCCGCCGTGATGTTGGCGGTGGCCAACCCGATCTGACGACGGCACCATCCCCGCCTAAAACAATGTAACGTGGGGCGCCTATGGGAACCGACTCCTTGGGGCGCTGGTGGGACGCGGATGGCTTGCCGCCGCCGGCCGCGGGCGGGCGGCCCTAGCCCGTCGGCACGCTCGAGGTCGGCCTGGCGCCGCCCTTGGCGATCCCCGATTCGAACATCCACGTTGCCAGCCTGAGGAGGCATCCCATGGCCACTACGGTTTCCCAGTCTGACCTAACCGCCCGCGCCCGGGTGGCCGGTACCTCGGAGCAGTGGCGGGAGCGTGACCGGCGCGCGGTGGCCTCGGTCTGGTCTCGCTACACCGATCTAGTGATCAGCTCGGCGGAAGGGTCGTTCCTGATCGACGTCGAGGGTCGGCGCTACCTGGACTTTGCCTGCGGCATCGCGGTGACCAGCCTCGGCCACCGCCATCCCGACGTGACCGAGGCAGTCCACCGCCAGCTCGATCGTTACTGGCACACCAGCATCGTCACCCAGAGCGTGGTCATGACCGAGGCGGCCGAACGGGTGGCGGCCATCTGTCCAGATCCCCTGGACGTGGTCTTCTTCGCCAACTCCGGGGCGGAGGTGGTCGACGGGGCGCTCAAGCTGGCGCGGCGCTCCACCGGTCGTCAGGGGATCGTCGCCTTCCGCGGGGCCTTCCACGGGCGCACCTTCGGCGCCTTGAGTGTGACCAGCAGCAAGGCGATGTATCGGGCCCAATACGGCCCGCTGCTACCCGGCGTGCATATCACCCCTTACCCCTACTGCTTCAGAGTCTGCGACCATGCTCCCGGCCAACCCTGCCCGATCGCGGCCGGAGAGGAGCTGGAGCGGCTTTTCCATCAGGTCGTGCCGGCCAACGAGATCGCCGCGATCCTGGTGGAGCCGATCCAGGGCGAGGGTGGGTACGTGGTCCCGCCAGCGGGCTTCCTCCAGACCTTGCGAAGGATCTGCGACCGGCACGGCATCCTGCTGATTTGTGACGAGATCCAGACCGGAGTCGCCCGAACTGGCCGCTGGCTGGCGGTCGACCACGAGCCGGTGCTGCCCGACATCGTCACCCTGGCCAAGGCCCTGGGCAGCGGACTACCGGTGGGAGCTATCGTGGCCAGCCACCAGTTGATGGACCGCTGGGAGTCGGGCAGTCACGGGAGCACCTTCGGGGGTAATCCAGTGGCGGGGGCGGCGGTTATCGCCACCTTGCAGGTGATCGAGCGCGACCATCTCCGGGAGCGGGCGACCGCCATCGGCGAAGTTGTTCAGGCACGGGTCGAAGGCTGGCAGAGAGCTGGTCACGGTCCCGCCGACCTGAGGGGCAAGGGCGCGCTGATCGGCCTGGAGTTCCTCGATCAGGCCCGCAGGCCGGATCCCGACCGAGTCCGTCAGATCAAGCACCTCGCCCTCGAGTCCGGGCTGGTCCTGCTCTCCTGCGGCATCGATGACAACGTGATTCGCCTGTTGCCGCCGCTCACCGTGAGTGATGCCGAGCTCACCCAAGGGCTCGACGTTCTGGAGTCGGCGGTCGCGGAGACGGGGAGAGCTGGATGAGCCCATCCGAGGCCATCGAGACTCGTACCTACGGCCACCTGATCGCTGGGGAGTGGCGCGACTCCCAGGCTCATCGGACCTTCGACTCGCTCAATCCGGCGCGCCGGATTGAGGTCATCGGGCACTTTGCCCGCGGCACCGCTTACGACGTCGACCTGGCCGCTCGGGCTGCGGTTGAGGCCCAGCCGGCATGGGCGAGCACTCCGGTCCCGGCTCGGGCGGAGATCCTGGCCCGGGCCGGCCGGATCCTCGAGGAGCGCAAGGAAGAGCTGGCGCAGTTGATGACCCGCGAGATGGGCAAGGTGCTCACCGAGGCCCGGGGCGATGTCCAGGAGGGCATCGACATGGCCAAGTACATGGCGGGCCAGGGCCGCAATCCGATCGGCGAGGTGGTGCCCAGCGAACTCCGCAACAAGCGCGCCTTCGCCGAGCGGGTCCCAATTGGGGTGGTGGGTTGCATCACCCCTTGGAACTTTCCGATGGCCATCCCTTGCTGGAAGCTGATGCCGGCTCTCTTGGCCGGCAATGCCGTCGTCTTCAAGCCCGCCGAGGACACGCCTCTGGTGGCGATCAGGCTGGCGGAGGTGCTCGTCGAGGCCGGGCTGCCCCCGGGAGTCCTCGGGTTGGTGACCGGATTCGGTGAGGAGGCGGGCGCCGCCTTGGTCGAACATCCCCAGGTCCGGGCCATCTCCTTCACCGGCTCGGTGGCGATCGGCCAAGAGATTGCCGCCCGCTGCGGCCGGCTGGGCAAGCGGGTGTCCCTCGAGTTGGGGGGCAAGAACGCCATGCTGGTCAGTGCGGACGCCGACTTGGAGCTGGCCCTGGAGGGCGCTATCTGGGGCGCCTTCGGCACCACCGGCCAGCGCTGCACCGCCACCTCCCGGCTGATCGTGCAGGAGCAGGTGCTGAAGACCTTCACCGACCAGCTGGTGAGCCGGGTCGGGAATTTGCGCCTGGGGGACGGACTCGATCCCCAGACTGATGTGGGTCCGGTGATCAACGAGGTTCAGCTGCGGCGAATCCACGGTTACACCGAGGTCGGCCAGCAGGAGTCAGCCCGGCTCCTCACCGGGGGAAAGGTCGCTATCGACGGAGCGCTCGCCGAGGGCAACTTCTACCAGCCGACGGTCTTTGCTGACGTGAGCCCCCAGATGAGGATCGCTCAGGAGGAGATCTTCGGTCCTACGGCGGTGATCATGCCCGCCGCCGATCTGGAGCAGGCGATCAAGATCGCCAACGGCACTCCCTACGGACTCTCGGTGGCGATCTACACCAAGGACATCGATAAGGCCCTGCAGGCGGTTGACCGCCTGGAGGCGGGAATCGTCTACGTCAACGCGCCGACCATCGGCGCCGAGATTCAGCTTCCCTTCGGCGGCGTCAAGGCGACCGGCAACGGCCACCGGGCCGCTGGCACCACTGCGCTCGACGAATTCACCGAGTGGAAGACGGTCTACATCGACTACTCCGGGCACCTGCAGCGGGCGCAGATCGACACTGACGCCGGCTGAGCGAACGGAGCCGTGCTCGACTTCAGCCTCGGCGAGGAGCTACACCAGTTCGAGGCGATGATCCGCGAGTTCGCCAGTCGCGAGCTGGCCCCGGAGATTCCCCGGCGCGACCGGCAGGCGGACCCGGACCCTGATCTGTTCGCCAAGCTAGCCAGCGTCGGGATCCCCGGAGTGGTCACGCCCCGCCGTTACGGCGGGGCGGGGCTGGACTGGATCGCCCTCGGGCTGGCCTGCGAGGAGTTGGAGTACGTGGACGCCTCGTGCCGCACGGCGCTCTCGGTCCATGCCGGGCTCTGCATGACCGGGATCTACCAGTGGGGCACGGAGGAGCAGCGTCAGCGGCTGCTCCGTCCGCTGGCCGAGGGGCGCCGCCAGGGTTGCTTCGCGCTCACCGAGCCCGACGCCGGCAGCGATGTGCGGGCGTTGCGGACCAGCGCCACCAAGGAAGGGGACGTCTACCGGATCCGCGGCCAGAAGGTGTGGATCTCGATGGGAGATTTCGCCGACATCCTGCTGCTCTTCGCCACCGTTGATCCCCACGCGGGACCGGCCGGGATCACCGCCTTTGCCCTGGACCGCGAGCTGGCGGGGGAGGGGCTCCGAACCCAGCCGATCCACGACAAGTACGGCCTGCGGGCGAGCGATACGGCGGTTGTCTACCTGGACGACGCCCTGGTCCCCGAGGCCAATCGGATCGGAGCGGAGGGGGACGGCTTCAAGGTGGCCATGAGCTGCCTCGACAGTGGCCGCTATTGCGTTGCCAGTGGGGCGGCCGGCACCATCCGCGCCTGCCTGGACCTCAGCGTCGACTACGCCCGCTCCCGGATGGTGCAAGGCCAGCAGATCGGACGGCTGCAGTTGGTCCAGCAGATGATCGCTGGCATGCAGCGGGACTACGACATCGGCCGGCTCCTCTGGATGCGCGCGGGCTGGCTCAAGAATCAGGGCCAGCGCAGCTCCCGGGAGTCGGCGCTGGCCAAATGGGTGAATTCCGAGCGGGCTAATCACGCCGCCGACGACGCTCTCCAGGTCCACGGCGCGACTGGATTCAGCGAGGAGTGCCCGGTGGCTCGCTACCTGCGGAACAGCCGGGCCACCCTGATCTACGAGGGCACCCGGGAGGTCCAGACGCAGCTGGCCGCGGAGTACGCGCTCGGATATCGCGAGGACCATCCCGTCGCCCATCCTCTGCCAGCCTGGCCTGACGAGGGTGAGTCGGAGCCGACGGCTGATAGGTCAGCGCCCTGACCCCCGAGGCGCCGTCGATTCAGCCGCTGCCGGAGGCTCTGGCCGCCGGCTGGCACGAGGGGTGGATCGACCGTCCCCAGGGGCGCCTGCGCTACGTGACCGCGGGAGAGGGGATCCCGCTCGTCCTCTGCCACGGCTTCATTGGCTCGGCGGAAAACTTTGAGACCTGGGTGCCGCGGCTGGCCCGGCGCCGCCAGCTGGTGATTCCTGACCTCCCCGGGTTCGGGAGCTCGGCCCCGTTGCCGAGCGCTCACACCAGCCGGGCCCTGGCGGCCGAGGTGCTGGTGCTCCTGGACCAGCTGGAGCTAAGCCGGTATGAGCTGGGCGGGCTCTGCCTGGGGGCGGCGGTAGCGCTGGAGCTCTTGGCCTTGGCGCCGGACCGACCCCGACGGATGATCCTCCACACCCCGCTGCTCGATCCCACCAGCGTCTCCCGCAGCTTCCAGCTCCAGGTTCGGTTGGCGACGACCCCGGGAGTCTTCAAGGTGATCTCCTTCCTCGGTCGTCGCCGCGCGCTCGCGGACTTCTATCGGCGGATCGCCGTGGAAGGCAGGACGGAGATCGACCGCCGCGCTGCCGACCTCAATTTCGCCAATCAGGTGAGAGCCGATCCGCGAGCGGCGAGGGAGTGGCTGCGGGACGGGATGAGGGCAAACTTCCGACCGTTGCTGGACGGCTGGAAAGGTCCGGTGGAGGTCATGGCCGCCGCTGACGACCGGCTTTTGGAGCTGGACCGGGTGGAGGAATACTGTGCCGGTAGACCACAGACCGAGATCTCGGTCATCACCTCCGCCGGCCACGGCTGGGACGCGGAGCTCATCCGGCGCCAACTAGACGTCCTGGAGCAGTTCCTGGCCGGTGATGAGCCGGGCCCCGGGCAGGTCGCGAACGCCGGTTGAGCGACGCCCGAATGCGGTTCCTGGCGGTGCCGCTGCCGCCGGCCTTGCACCGCCAGCTGGCACCCCTGCTCGGTCAGCTGGCGGCGGTGGACCCCAAGGTGCGCCCGGCGCGGCTCGATGGGCTGCACCTGACGCTGCGGTTCTTGGGGCCGGTCGAGCCGGCGGCGGAGCCGGCGCTCCGGCTGGTGGCGGAGCGGGTGGCCCGGGAGACCCCGGCCTTCCCTGTCGAAGTCCAGGGTCTGGGGGTCTTTACCGAGTCGCTGCGGCCGCGGATCGTCTGGGCCGGCGTCGGGGAGGGCCAGGCGGAGCTGACAGGGTTGGCAGAGACTTTGGCGGTGGGTCTCTCGGCTCTAGGCTGGCCGGCAGAGCGCCGTCCTTTCCTCGCCCATTGCACCTTGGCCCGGGTGTCCCTGCCTTTCGGCGACCACGCGCGAGCGGCCCTGGCCGAGCTCTGCCAGCGGAGTCAAGGGGGGCCACCGCTCGTGATGCGGGCGGGGTCCCTGGACCTGCTCGAGTCGGTCAAAGCACCGGGAGGGCCGAATCGCTACCCGCGTCTCGCCCGCTGGCGGTTCCCGCCCCGCTAGGGGAGTGGGTCAGTTTCAACGTCACTCGGTGGCGCGCTCGGCCGCTGATCTGCGAGATGCCTAGACTCGTGGTCGAGCTGCCGCTTCGGCCAGTGCGATCGCGAACCCCACGGAGCCTCCCAGCCGGCCCCAGCAGTCCGGCGCCAGACCTGCTCGGTCGCGGATACGGGCTGGGCCAGGATATTCCGGATGTTGGGAAGCGAGACGTCGCACCGTCAGAACGCGTGCAGCTGGCCGAAGCCAGGTAGTACAACCGCCCTTCCGGCCGGCAGCGCCTCGACTGCCAGGTCGGCGGCGCCGTCCCTGTCCTCGAGCTCCCCACAGAGGATCAAGGTGGGCGCCTGGATGTGCTTAAAGTACGAGTACGCGGTGGGAGCGTCGGCCTCGGCCTCAAGCGCGATAGCCAACATCTCGGTCGGTGTCGCGGCGAGATTTTCCATCGGCCAGGTTGGGGCCTGCTCGGACTCAGTTGCCGACATCCGTTCTCGCAAAGCGGGGCAACCAATCTGGCGTACTTCGCTGGCCGCCTCGCGTCGGCAAGCGGATTGAGGTCAGCCGGCTGTCTTGACCGCTTGCGCCTGACCCCGTCCTAGATCGATCTTCGATCGGAGTGGAATCAAACCGACCCAATACTCAGGTTAGGCTAGCTCACCATTCGAACGGTCGCCCATGCCACTGGTGCAGCTCGGGGTAGGTCCCCTCGGTCACCAATGCGGTGGCTCGTCGCTCGAACGCCTTGATCTCGGCGCTGTCGAGCAGGGGCTGCAGCGCGCGGCGCAGCATGGCTAGCCGTGCCTGATCAGACAGCAGCTCGGAGACGGCACCGAGCCAGAGTGGGGGCACCGGGGTGCCCCCCAGGTCGATCAGTGCCGTGCGGAGCTTAAAATCCGTGTGAAAGGTGACGCCATGGTCAATCCCGCGCAGGCCTCCCTGGGGGTCCACGAGGAGGTGGGCCTGCTTGCGGTCGGCGTTGTTGATTAAGACATCGAGGGCGGCTATACCCCGCAGGCTGCTCTCCATCTGCTCGGTGTCCAGATCCAGATCCCTGGGTGGGTCAGGGATGAACTCCTGGATCGAGCCTTCGCCGAAGGGGCCCACTTCCCGGAGGACGGTGGTCGGAGTGAAGCGCCAGCCCAGGGCGTGATCGACCACGTTGGTGGCCACCTCCCGGCGGTGCAGGGTCCCCGAGGGGAAGTCCCAGAGAGGTCGTTCCCCACGCGCCGGCTTGTAGACCGCTAGCAGCTCGCCCGCTGGTCCGTCAAGCCGGACCAGGAAGACGGCGTTACTGCCCCATGGCATCCGTTCCACGTTGAGGATTGGTGAGTCCCTGAGCCAACGGCCGAGGTCCTCCGCCTCCGCCCCCTCGGGTACTTCCCGGGATCCCATTTACGGCCCAGCCTACCGGTGCCCAGCTATCCTGGCTCGCCGAAGGCCGCCTCGGGCTGCCCCCGGCAGCGATCTGCTCCCGTCATGAACCCGGAGGATGGCGCTTGGTCCACTCGCTCGAGCATCTGCTGACGACTTTCGGATACCTGGGCCTCTTCTTCCTGACCGTGGCCCAGTGCACCGGGATCCCGGTCTCCAGCGAGGTGGTTCTCCCGTTCGCTGGACTGCTGGTGGCCAACGGGACTCTCTCTTTGCCGCTGGTAATCGTGGTTGCGGTGCTGGGGGAGCTGGTGGGAGCCCTGATCGCCTACGCGATCGGCGCCTGGGTCGGTCGCCCGGCGGTCTTGGCGGCGGGACGGAGGTTCCGCTTCCGGGAGAGCCACCTGGAGGCGGCGGAGCGCTGGATCGAACGGCGGGGGGTGGTCGCGGTGGCGGTGGGGCGGTGCGTACCCATCATCCGCAGCTACACCAGTTTTCCCGCCGGATTTGGCCACATGCCACTCAGTCGCTTTCTGCCGGCCACCTTGGTGGGGGCACTGGTCTGGGACAGCGTGCTGGTGGTCGCCGGCATGGAACTGGGCAAGCATCTCTCGGAGATTTCGAAGATTCTCCAGCCCGTCGGCTACATCGCGGTGCTGCTGCTCGCGCTGGTGCTGGTCTACGGCGTGTACCGCTGGAACAACCGGGAAGGCGAGCCTCCGACCAATCAGAGTTAGTTCCCGCAAGTCGCGCGAGGGGGCGCCTCGCGCCCGAGCGGGATTTGGTGGCGCGCCCAGAGGGATTTGAACCCCCGCTCCCAGATCCGTAGTCTGGTGCTCTATCCGGGCTGAGCTATGGGCGCAGGCGCGACTTGGATTCTAGTGCCTTGGTCGCCCGGGTCAGTCGGCCAGGAGGTTCGCCTGTCGCTGTTCCAGCGCCCGGGTGGCCGCGATGCGGCACCCCAATTGGTCGAGGACGGCGTCTAGCTCGTCGCGGAGCCCGGGCTCAAAGTTCACGGGGTGGTTGTCCAGTTCTCGCAGTAGCGCTGAGAGCTGGAGTGCCTTCTGCTCGATCTTGGCCACCGTCTGCCGGGCGTCCAGTCCCAGCGCCGATGGCGAGCCCACCAATTCCACCATGCCGCCCTCCATGGAGGGGTCATCCGGCCCCGGGGAAAAGTTGCTGCTAGCACCAGCAACCCTGTCGGTCATGCTATCGCGGCGGGCGTCCGGTGTCGCGGTTCGCTCGCGCTGCGCCGCCGTCGCGGCGGGCCCGACCTAGCGCGGTCGGGACCCCGCCTCATGTATTCTTGAGCGCCCGGCTCCGGAGAGGGTTACTCACTAGGTGGATGAGCCGCAGCAGCACCAGCGCCGCCACTGTGTAAATGGCGAGCGCCAGGATCGCTGCCCAGAAGGTGGTGTGACCGACCTGGGGCACCCCGGGTCGGAAGATCCCGGCAAAGGGGCTGGCGAGGGCGCCTCCGACCCGGCTAACGACGGAGACAAAGCCATCATCGGTGGCCGCCGTCGCACGGAAGACGAAGTCGAGGGCCAAGAACGCGTCCACGATCGCCACGCTGAGCAGGATCAGCTCGCCGACCCGGAAGCCCCGCCAAGGACTCGACTTCCCCGGTCGGCGCTCACCGACCTCCGGAGAAGCGGCCGGCTTCGTCGGCGCCTGTACGGGCGGCGGTGGATTGGGCTGGTATTCCGGCGGTGCCTGCACTTCCATGCTCACGGCAGTTCCTCCCTGATCAGGTAGGCCCGTGCACCGGTCTGGGGCGGGCACCTACCCTCACCAATATCAACGGCGGGAGGCGGCGACCGTTTCAGCCGCCTTCCGCCGAGTGACCCCTGGCGAGATCCCACCCAGGGGCCGTGCGGGAGGGCCGAGCTCCTGGCACGGACGAGGTCCGTTGGCCGACGATTGGCTATACTCGGCGCCGCGCTGCGGCTGCCCCGCAACCGGCTGGCGCGGATGGCGAAATGGTAGACGCGCGGGGCCTAGAACCCCGTGGGGTAACCCGTCCGAGTTCGATCCTCGGTCCGCGCACCGGTACGCTTACTCAGAGCAGGATGAGCCCAAGTAGAACTGACGTCGCGGAGCTGGAGGTGAGCGTCGAACGCCTGGCCGGATCCCAGGCGAAGCTGACGGTCGAAGCCCCTGCAGCCGATGTGGACCGAGCCCTCGTTTTGGCACTGGGGCATCTCGGTCGGCAGTACCGTCTGCCTGGCTTCAGGCCTGGGAAGGCTCCCGCGGCGGTGGTGGAGCGGGTGGTCGGATGGGACGCGCTCCGCCAGCACGCCATCGAGGATCTCCTCCCCGAGGTCTGGTCGCGAGCTGTCGCGCAGGTTGAGCTAGAGCCGGTCTCCACCCCTGACGTGAGCGAGGTGGTACTGGAGCGAGGCGAGCCCTTCCGGTTCACGGCGACAGTGGTGCTCCGCCCCCAAGTTGAGCTCGGGGATTACCGGAAGATCAAGGTGCCGGTGATGGCGCCGGCGGTCTCCGAGGAGGATGTCGACGGCACCGTGCACGCGCTGCGTCAGCGCTATGCCCAACTGGAGGACGCCAGCGAGCGCGAAGCCCGTCTGAGCGACGTGATCACCGCCGATCTGACCATGCGCCACAACGAAGAGGTGGTGGGCACTCCGGCTCAGCCGCAGACCCTGGATCTGGAGCGGGGTGACCTGCTGCCGGGAATGGCGGACCAGCTTGTCGGCGCCCGGGTGGGAGAGCCGGTTGATCTCACCCTCACCCTGCCGGAGGAGTACGGGCGCGAGGACCTGAGAGGGGAGTTGGTGGTGATCACCGCCGACGTCAAGCAGATCCAAGCGAAGGAACTTCCCGCTCTGGACGACAACCTGGCAGCCATCGCCGGGCATGGTGAGAACTTAGCCGAGCTGCGGCAGTTCGTTCGTGAGCAGCTCACCGAGGAGGCTCGGATCGAGAGCGAGCAGGTCCAGGCGGCCAAGGCGATGGAGGAGCTGGTGGCGATCTCCCGGGTAGAGGTACCGGAAGTGATGATCCAGGCCGAGATCGATCGCCAGATCAAGGACCTCGAGCTGCGTCTCTCGGCTTCCGGGATCTCGCTGGAGCAACTGCTCGCGACCGATGACAAGCAGCTGGACCAGCTGCGCGGGGAGCGGCGCCAGCCCGCTGTGGAGCGGGTGCAGATTGAGTTGATCCTGGAGCAGCTGGCGCGGCGCGAGGAACTGCAGGTCTCCGACCAGGAATTGGACGAGAACCTGGGCCGCATCTTCTCCAAGGGTGCCTCCAAGGAGAGCCGACGTCGGGCCCGCGAGCCACTGCGCCGGGAGTTGCTGCTGGGTGAGGCGCGCCGCTTGGTGGCGGCGCTCGCCCGGGGCGAGTCAGGCCCGGAACCAACTCAGCGATAGTTTCCGGACCCCTGGGTATACTCGCCGTGCTGGCCCAGCAGAGCCGGTCCCGGTCATCCCGCGACACCAGGAGGAGATCATGGCCCTCGTTCCGATGGTCATCGAGACAACCAGTCGGGGAGAGCGCGCCTTCGACATCTATTCGCGGCTCCTAAAGGACCGCATCATTTTCGTGGGCACCCCGATTGACGACCAGATCGCCAACTTGGTGATGGCCCAGATGCTCTACCTCGAGAGCGAGGATCCCGAGCGAGATATCAACCTCTACATCAACAGCCCGGGAGGGTCGGTCTCGGCTGGTCTGGCCATCTACGACACGATGCAGTACGTCAAACCTCGGGTGAGCACCTTCTGCATGGGGCTGGCCGCCTCCTTCGCCTGCCTGCTGCTGGCGGGCGGCGACAAGGGGCTGCGGTTCAGCCTTCCCAACACCCGGATCATGATGCATCAGCCCTCCGGCGGCTTCCAGGGCCAAGCCTCTGACATCCAGATTCAGGCCCAGGAGATTCTGCGGTTACGGCGGATCCTCGACCAGATCCTGGCCCACCACACCGGCAAGCCGGTTGACCAGATCACCCGGGACTCCGATCGGGACTTCTACATGTCGCCAGACGAGGCGAAGGAGTACGGGCTGATCGACCACATCATCACGGGCCACCGCGGACTGGACCAGGTCGTTGCGCAAGAGGAGTCGGACGCTCCGACCCCTGAGCCGGCACGGGTCGAGCCGGCGGCCGTTCCCGCGACGGAGAAGGGTTCACCCGCCCGTTAGAGGGGCGCGGACCCAAAGGATCAAAGTGACAGTGCGAAAGAGTTCGAGCCCGGGTTCCCGGCGGGACTTGGGTCGGCTGCCCCTGCTGGTGCGGAGCCCGGGCCAGCGCTGTGACTTCTGCGGGAGTCAGACCACCACTGCGGCCGTCGCGGTCGGGCGAGAACCGGCCGGAGCCGTGATCTGCCCGCGCTGCGTGCAACAGGCGGCTCTGCAATTGCTCCGGCCCGGGGGAGGGGACGCGGCATGACCGAGCGAGAGGATCGTCGTCGCCACACCCGCTGCTCGTTCTGCAACAAGGGCCAAGAGCAGGTCCGCAAGCTCATCGCCGGACCAGGTGTCTACATCTGTGATCAGTGCATCGAGCTTTGTCAGGAGGTGTTGGAGGAAGACTCCCGGGTCACACCGGTGCGGCGCCCACGCAGCAACGTGGTGCCCAATCCCCAGGCCATCTGGACCTCGCTCAATCAGTACGTGGTGGGGCAGGACCCGGCCAAACGGGTGCTTTCGGTCGCTGTCTACAACCACTACAAGCGCATCAACAGTACGCGCGAAACCGGCGATGTGGAATTGCAGAAATCCAACGTCCTCTTGGTCGGTCCGACCGGATGCGGCAAGACCCTCTTGGCCCAGACCCTGGCGCGGATTCTCGATGTGCCCTTCTCGATCGCCGACGCCACCTCCCTCACCGAGGCGGGTTACGTCGGCGAAGATGTCGAGAACATCCTGCTGCGCTTGATCCAGGCCGCGGATTTCGACGTCGCCCGGGCCGAGCGGGGGATCATCTACATCGACGAGATCGACAAGATTTCCCGCAAATCCGACAATCCCTCGATCACCCGGGATGTCTCCGGCGAGGGCGTGCAGCAGGCCCTCCTCAAGATCCTGGAGGGGACTGTGGCCAACGTGCCCCCGCAGGGAGGGCGCAAGCATCCCCATCAGGACTTCATTCAAATCAACACCGCCAACATCCTGTTCCTCTGCGGCGGCGCATTCGACGGTTTGGAGCGCATCATCGACCAGCGGGTGGGGCAGCGCACCATCGGCTTCGGCAGCGCGCAAGCGGGGTCGCGCAACAAGGAGAACGCGAAGATTCTCCATGAGCTTTCCGCGCAGGATCTGTTGCGCTACGGGTTGATCCCCGAGTTCGTCGGCCGGCTGCCGATCACGGTCACCCTGGACTGCTTGGACGAGGACGACATCACCCGGGTTCTCACCGAACCGAAGAATGCCTTCGTCAAGCAATACCAGAAGTTCTTCTCGCTCGACGACGTGGAGCTGGTTTTCGAGCCCGGGGCCCTGCGTGCCATCGCCCGCAAGGCCCTGGAGATGGGCACCGGGGCCAGGGGGCTGAAGAGCATTTTGGAGTCGGTCCTGCTCAACAGCATGTTTGACGTGCCCTCGCACCCCGAGATCAAGCGTTGCGTCATCACCGAGCGTTCCATCCTGGAGGCCACGGAGCCTGAGCTGTTCCGGGAGGAGGAGCCCCAGGCCGCCTCTGCCTGACCGCCGGGAGCCCGCCGCCGCGGCGCTCCGGTTAGACTGGGGAGCCATTCCAGCTGAGTTGTGCACGGGCGCGCAGCGGCACCGTCAAGGATCTGATCAATGTCGATAGCTAGCATCCTGGGATTCCCGCGCATTGGGCGAACCCGCGAGTTGAAACGCGCCCTGGAGGGCTACTGGTCGGGACAGCTTTCGTCCGGGCAGCTGCTGGCCGCTGCTGCCAGCCTCAAAGCCGATCGCTGGCGCCGCCAACAGGCGGCTGGAATCGAGCACATTCCGAGCAACGATTTCTCCCTTTATGACCACGTCCTCGACGCGGCACTCACCGTTGGGGCCGTCCCCGCCCGTTTCGGATGGTCGGGAGAGACCGCTGATCTCGATCTGATGTTTGCCATGGCGAGGGGAACCAGGGGTCAGGTCGAGGTGGCGCCACTCGACATGACCAAGTGGTTCGACACCAATTACCACTACTTGGTCCCGGAGCTGGCGGCGAACCAGAGCTTCAGCCTGGCCTCACGCAAGCCCGTCGACGAGTTTGCGGAGGCCCAGGCACTAGGGATCACCACCCGGCCGGTGCTGCTGGGACCGGTGACCTTCCTCCGGCTCAGCAGGGGACCGGTTCCGGGAGGCTCGAATCTCGAGTTCCTAGACCAGCTGCTCCCGGTGTATACCCAGCTCCTGGCCGAGCTGCGGCAAGCGGGGGCAATCTGGGTCCAGATCGACGAGCCCTGCCTTAGCCAGGATCTCCCGGTGGAGGCACTCGAAGCGCTCGAGCGCACCTATCAAAAGCTGAGTAAAGCCGCCCCCGGGCTCAAGCTGCTGTTGGCCTCCTATTTCTCCGGGATGGGGGGGAACCTGGCGACCGCCCTGGCGCTCCCGGTCGACGCTCTGCACCTCGACCTGGTGCGGGGGGCGGCAGATCTGGACGCCGCCCTAGAGTTGATCCCTGAGGACATGGCCCTCTCGCTGGGGGTGGTGGACGGGCACAACGTCTGGCGCACTGACCCGGATCGGGCGCTGGGCCAGATCCGCAGGGCGGTGGCGAAGCTGGGAGAGCACCGGGTACTAGTCGCTCCCTCCTGCTCGCTGCTCCACGTGCCAGTGAGTTTGGAGGCGGAGACCGAGCTAGACCCCGAGCTGTGCTCCTGGTTGGCCTTCGCGGAGGAGAAGCTGACGGAGGTGAGCTGTCTGGCCCGCGCCGATCAGGGCTCCGCCGCAGTCGAGGCTCAGCTGGCCGCCAGCCGCGAGGCGTGTGCCCGCCGGCGCCAGTCCCCCCGGGTGACCAACCCCGCAGTGAGGGCTCGGATGGCCCGAGTCACTCCTGACCAGCTCACCCGTCCTGGTGACGGTCCGGCCCGGCGCATGATCTGGCGCAAGGGCGTCTCCCTGCCGCCGTTGCCGACTACCACGATCGGGTCCTTCCCCCAGGTGCCCGAACTCCGTCAGGCGCGAGCCAAGCTTCGTCGGGGAGAGCTCGACCGGGCCGGGTACGAACGGTTGATGGAGGACGAGATCCGCCGGGTGGTGCGCTTCCAGGAGGAGATCGGGCTTGACGTGCTGGTCCACGGGGAGCCGGAGCGCAACGACATGGTCGAGTACTTTGCCGAGCAGCTGGACGGCTACGCGACCACTCGGCAAGGGTGGGTGCAGTCGTATGGCTCGCGCTGCGCGAAGCCGCCGATCGTGTTCGGCGACGTCTCCCGGCCGCACCCGATGACGGTGCGCTGGACGGTGTATGCCCAGAGTCTGACCGACCGTCCCGTCAAGGGGATGCTGACCGGCCCGGTGACCATCCTGCAGTGGTCCTTTGTCCGCGACGACCTCGACCGCAGCCAGACCTGTGCCCAGATCGCCTTGGCGCTGCGGGATGAAGTAGCTGACCTCGAGGCGGCCGGCATCAATGTCATCCAGATCGACGAGCCAGCTCTGCGGGAGGGGTTGCCCCTCCATCGGACCGAGCAGCCCGCCTATCTGCGCTGGTCGGTGGACAGCTTCCGCTTGACCGCCGCCGGGGCTGGGGCCCAGACCCAGATCCACACCCACATGTGTTACTCAGAGTTCGAGGACATCATGGAGGCGATCGCCGAGCTGGATGCCGATGTCCTCTTCATCGAGGCGGCGCGCTCCGGGATGTCCTTGCTCCAGGCCTTCGCCGACCACGGATACACCAATGAGGTCGGACCAGGCGTCTACGACATCCACTCACCGCTGGTGCCGTCAGTCGAGGAGATGGCGGTGCGGCTGCGCAAGGCGGTCTCGGTAATCCCGGCCGACCGGTTGTGGGCCAATCCCGACTGCGGCCTGAAGACCAGGGCATGGGCGGAAGTCGAGCCCTCTCTGCGCAACCTGGTCGGGGCGGCGCGGCAGGTTGCGGCTGAACTGGCCGCGGTCTCTCCGACCGGCTCTTAGCCGGGCGCCGGGGAAGACCGGTGGAAGCCGCTTACCAACCAGAGGTGACCGAGCGGCGCTGGCGGAAGCGTTGGGCAGAGATCGGCCTCGGAGCAGCCGACCCAGCTAGCCTCAAGCCGGCCTTCTCGATCGCCATGCCGCCGCCCAACATCACGGGCTCGTTGCACATGGGCCATGCCCTCAATGCCTTGGTGCAGGACGCCCTCTGCCGCTTCTATCGGATGAACGGGTACGAGGTGTGCTGGGTGCCGGGCACCGATCACGCCGCGATTGCCACCCAGAACGTGATCGAGCGGCAGCTGGCGGATGAGGGAACCACCAAGGAGGAGCTCGGGCGGGAGACTTTCGAGCTGCGGGTGGAGGCCTGGTACCAGAACTACCAGGGTCAAATCCTGGAGCAGCTGCGCCGGATCGGCGCCACCTGTGACTGGGCTCGGGAGCGTTTCACCCTGGATGAGCCCTACGTCCGGGTGATCCGGACGGTCTTTGGCGAGCTCTACCACCAGGGGCTGATCTACCGCGGCCCCCGCATCGTCAACTGGTGCCCTCGGTGCCGGTCAGCCATCTCGGACGAAGAGGTCGAATACCAGGAGCAGCGCGACACCTTCTATTACCTGCGCTATTTGTTGGGGGATGGGGCGGGCTCACTCGAGGTCGCCACCACCCGCCCCGAGACCATCCTGGCCGATGTGGCGGTGGCCGTCGCCCCCGGCGATGAGCGCTTCACTCAGTTGATCGGCAAGACGGTCAACGAACCCTTGGGCGGCCGAGAGATCCCGGTGATCGATGACCAGGCGGTGAATCCGAGGATGGGGACCGGCGTGCTCAAGGTCACCCCCGGTCACTCAGCCGAGGACTACGAGGTCGGCGAGCGCCACCACCTCCCCATCCGAACAGTGATCTCGCTCGATGGGCTGATGATTGCCCCCGAGTTTCCGGCGCTGGACGGGCGCCCCGTGAGCGAGGCCCGTGAACTCGCGGCGGAGATGCTGCGTCGCTCGGGCGCGATGGTCCGCGAGGAGCTGCTGGTGCACCAGGTGGGTCACTGTGACCGTTGCGGCACGATCATCGAACCGCTGGTCACCCCGCAGTGGTGGGTGCGCGTGCGTGCTCTCGCCGATCCGGCCGCGGAGGCGGTCTCGTCCGGGCGGATCAAGATCCATCCGGGACAGTTCCGGGCGCAGTACCTGGACTGGCTGGTCGGCTTACGGGACTGGTGCATCAGCCGGCAGCTCTGGCTCGGCCATCGGGTCCCGGTCAGCACCTGCGTCAACGGCCACACCTTCGCCTGGGTGGATGAGCCCGAGAGCTGCCCCGAGTGCTCTTCCCCCGAGCTGACCGCTGACCCGGACGTTCTCGATACCTGGTTCTCCAGTGCTCTCTGGCCTTTCGCGATCCTGGGGTGGCCGGAGCCCAACCCGGCGCTGGCAAAGTTCTATCCCACCTCGGTTCTCAGCACGGCTCGGGACATCCTCCAGCACTGGGTGGTCCGGATGGTGATGACGGGACTGCGCTTCACTGGGGAGATCCCCTTTCACGACGTCCTCTTCCACGCGACGATCCTGGGCGCGGACGGCGCGCGCATGTCCAAGAGCCGGGGCAACGTGGTCGATCCCCTGGAGATGGTGGACAAATATGGGGCAGATGCCCTGCGGGCCTGGGCGGCCAGTGTCGCGATGGGTACGCAGGATGCCCGCTTCGATGAGACCAAGATCGAGGGGTTCTCCAAATTTGCTAACAAGCTCTGGAACATGACCCGCCTGCTGCACCATTACCACTTCCCCGAGGCGGGGGAGGGCGGGCAGATCCCGGAGGTGCCCGACCCGGCCCGGGAGAGTCTGCAGCTGGCGGATCGCTGGATTCTCTCTCGGCTGGCGGCGGTGACCCAACTCACAACCCAGGCCCTGCGCAGCTACGACTATGACAGTGCCATTGGCGCCCTCTACGACTTCGCCTGGCATGAGGTGGCGGACTGGTATCTGGAGTTGACCAAAGGGAGGCTCGACGCCGGCGATCCGACTGCTCGGTGGGTAACCCGCCGGGTGCTGCTCCAGACGGCAACCCTTTTGCACCCGATCATGCCGTTCCTCACCGACGCCTTGGCAGAGCAGTATGCGGGCACTCCGGCGAGCCTCGATCTGGCGACCTGGCCCGAGGTCACGGAGAGCTGGCCCGACCCCGAGGCGGAGCTGGCGATGACGGCCTGCACGACGCTGATCTCCACCCTCCGGAAATGGCTTGCCGAATTGGGAATCGAGGTGACGCGACACAGCAGCCGGGTGCCATTCTCGGTCACGGAAAAGGGTCCCGAGGTGGCGTTCCCCGAGTCCTTGGGCTACGTCAGCGCACTTTTGCCGGTGGACTGGGTCGATGCCCCCGGGACTCAGGGAGACTCCGCCCCCCAGGTCGTCGCGGGCCGTACCACCTTGTCCCTGGCAAGGAGTGCCGGCGGGGGAACCGAGCGGTGGAAGGAATCGGCTCGCCGGGAGCTCGCCAAGGCGGAAGCCTTCCGGACCGCCCTGGAGCGCAAGTTGGCCGGGCCGTTCGCCGAGAGGGCGCCAGCCGAGTACGTGGAGCGGGAACGTGCCCGACGGGAGGAGGTGCGGCAACGGGAAGCTCTCCTGCGCCGACTGATCGACAGCTGAGCCGGGACGGCTGAGTGCTGTCGATCACTTTCCTGCCGCTTTTAGCGCTCCTGTTTCCGGCCGCCGCCACCCTGGTCTGCTCGGCGCTCGGGCGGCCCTGGCCCCGCCGATCAGCGCTTTGGGCTCGCTGGGTCCTGCGCCTGGGTCTGGTCTTGGCGCTCGCCGACGCCGTGACCATCCTCTGGTGGCTCCAACCCGGGGGCACCCTGCAGGTGACCCTCTGGCAGCTAGAGCCGCGGCTGCCGGTGACCCTCTCGGTCGACACCGGAGGAACGGTCCTGGCGATCTTGGTGTTGGGGGCCGCCCTGGTCGTGAGCTTCGCCGCCCGGGACCGGCGACCGCTGGCCTCGGCCGCGCTGGGGCTGGCCGTGGTGGGCGCGGTGGGCGCCGCCTTCGCGGGGGACCTGCTGAGCCTCTACATAGGTCTCCAGCTGTCCACTTTGGGGGGCATCGGCCTCAGTTACGCCCGCCAGCCCCGGGTGGCCAGTTCCCGGATGGTCTGGGCCGCGGTGGCGGACCAGACCATCGGCTTGGTTTGGCTGGGGGCGATGGTGGTTCTCTTACACAACACGGCGACCCTGCAGCTGAGCGCAATTCCCACTGGCACCGTGAGCCCGGCGCTGGCCGGGTTGTTGCTCCTGCCGGCCGCCGTGCGCTTGGCCGGCTGTGGGCTCATTGCCGGGTCCACCCTTCCCGGCCGGCCGGGATCGATCGGGAGGTCGCTCGACGTTGCCGACTGGGTGACGGTGGTCGCGGTACCCACCGCGCTGCTCCTATTGATCCGGGTACAGGCCCTCTCCGGCGGAACCTGGCCCACGCTCTGGTTTGGAACCTGCCTGGACCTGTTCGGTGTGTCGCTGGGAGGGATCGCGGTCGTCGGCCTGGTCATCTCAAACCATCCGCACTCCGCCCTGCGGTCGCTGCTCCTCATGCTCGGTGCGCTGGTGATCGTGGGCTTCGGGCAGAACACTGCCGACGGAACCCTGCTGGGGTTGACCGCGGGCCTCTCCTTGGAGATATCGGGTGCCTTTCTGCCCAGGGCTCTAATGGGCAGCGCTCGGGGGCGCCGGCGCCCCCCGCCGGTGCTCGTGCAGGGACGGATTGGTGCGCAGTTGATCACGGGCACGGTGGTGATTCTGCTGCCCTGCGTGCTGGGGTTCGCTGTTGCCGTGGTCGGGATGGACTTGGCGCTGCAGGGCGGACTGGAGGTCGGGTTCGCCCCAGCGCTCGCGTACTTCTTCGCGGTGGCGGGCTTGGTGCTCACGGTCCCGCGGCTGCGCCGGGCGGCGACCTTGCCAAGCAGCTGGAGTTGGCCGCTGTGGCTGCCGGCCCTTGGTCTGGGCGCGGCGGCGCTCCTGCCGGGATGGGCAATAACCGTCGCCGCGACAGCGCTGGCACCGCCGGGAACGTCCAGCTTGTCCCTGCTCTCGGCACCCGATCCCTTGGTCATCCTGGCTCCGGGATTGCTCTGGCCGGGCGGGTATCTGATCCTGCTCGCGGGTCTGGTGGTCGGGGGAGGCTGGGCCCTGCGCCTGGTGACCGGGCCTAGGCCGGCCACAACCTCGCCGGTAGCCGAAGCCACCACCCCGGCAGTCGTGCTGCCCGGCCGTCTGGCGGACCTGGTCGCACAAAGCGGCTCGGCTCCGTCCTGGACCCGCGAGGTGCGTGGCTGGTACTCGACGCTAGTGGGGGTGGCTGATCGCGAGCTCGGCGAGCGACCGGTGTGGCTGTGGGTCGCCGTGGCGGCCGCCGCCGCGTGGTTGCTGGCCGAGGTGGTCAAGCCTTGATCTGGGCGGGAGTCCTGGCGGGCGGGGGCTTCGCCGCGGGGGCCATCGCTCTGTTTTCGGTGGGGCCGAACGGGATGGCCCTGAGCGCCCTGGCCTTGGGATTGGGTCTGGGTGGGGTGGCCTCACTTTCGTCGGGACCGACCGGTTTCGCCTGCCTGGCGGGCATGGGGGCAGTGGCGGCGCTCCTGGTTTTCCTGAGCGGCAAGCTCACCTGGCTCGACCCATCGGACTCGCTCCTGGGAGCTGGGGTGATGGTGGACCGGCCGCGGGTGTTCGGCATTCGCAGCCTGCGTGCCATCTTGGGTGCAGTCGGTCTCTTCACGGCCAGACTGCTCTCTGGTCATCTGGCCGCGGGCACGGTAGCGACCCAGGGACCGGGGTTTGCCTGTCTCTTTGTCTTGGAGGTGGGGTTGATCCGGATCGGAACCGGTCGAGGCCCGGCGGATATGGGCCTCGGCGGCCTCTGCGCCGGCATGGGCGCGGCCGCGTTCCTCCTGCTCAGCGCTCCCGGTTCCTCGCTGGCGGTCGCGCTGTTGGCCAGCGGCGCACCCGCCCTGGCGCTGGTTGCCCTAGGCCGGGCCACCCCCTGGGAGACCTCACCTTGAGTCCGTGGCTGATGCCAGCGCTGGCGGGAGGGCTGGTCATGGCGCTGGTGTCGGCGGTACTGAGCCGACGCCTACGCTTGATCCCCCCGCTGCTGCTGCTGCTGACCGTGGTCGGCATCTCGGTGGCCCTGGTGGACTCGCTGGCGACCAGCCCTCCGAGCTCGCTCCTAATCGAGGGCGGGCTGGGCAAGCTCACTCTGGCCCGGCTACCCCTCGGCGTGCTCGTGGGCGGCTGGGCCGCCCTGGCCCTGGAGTTGGGGGTGGCCCATCGACCCCGACTTTCGGGGAGCACGATCGCGGCGGCGCTCGTGATGGGGGTGGCCGCCTGTTTCGCGCTGCTGGCTACTGCGGTGGTCCCCCTGGCTTTGGTGCTGGCGTTCATGTGCGCCTTCCTCTGGGCGCGCTGGCAGCGCATCGCGGGGCCCTTGCTCCCAATCCGCAGCCTGGGCCGACAGGCGGCGCTGCTGCTGTGCGCCTTGCTGGCCGGGGCGGCGGTTCTCCCTTCCCAACGGATCGGCGCCGCCCCGCCCGCCCTGGCCGGCATGCTGCTGGTGGGTGGACTGGGCGGGGTGGCCGGGCTCCTACCGATCTCCAGCTGGGTGGGCGCGGTCTCGAGAGTGAATCCCGCCGAGGCGGCGACCTGGCGAATCTGGCTGATACCGGTCGGGATCGTCGCCAGCGCCCGAGTGATGGTGGCCGGACCGACCGCGCTCACGGAGGTGATGCAGCTGCTGTTGGTAGCCCTGGGCCTAGCCACCGCCATCTTCTGGGGCTGCGCCGGCTTTCGCGCGGATCCCAGCACCCGGTATTGGCGGGTCCTGCAGGCTGACGTGGGGGTCATGTGCGTAGGGATCGGCAGCGGCGACGTCCAGGGCCTGGCCGCGGCGCTGATCCTCATTGCCGTCCACTGGCTGGCCGGGGCGTCCCTCAGCGAGCCGAGAGGCGCTCGCTCGCACCTGGTGGCTTGGGTAGGCCTCTCTGGCGTACCTCCGTTCGGAGGGTTCACCGGTCGGCTGTTGGCGCTGGTCGCGGTTACGTTCATGGGCCCCATCGTGGTAGGTCTGCTGCTCCTAGCCTTCGGCCTCCAGCTCGCCTCCTGCGGGGCCGGGGTGAGGGAAGCGGTGCTGCGGGCGGCGGTCCGGGGACCTCGGGTCAGCGAGTTAGTCGGTTTGGTCGCGGCGTTGGGGGCGCTGGTCCTGGGTCTGTTGGCCGGGCCATTTCTGCAAGTGGCCTTCGGGATCCGCTTGTGAACCACCTGCTCTTCGGCTTCGCGCTCTGCGCGGCCCTGGTGATCTATCCAGGGGGGCTGGCGGCCCTGGTGGCGTCTGTGGCGGGGGGAGTGGCTCAGCGCTGGTTCCGTCCACCTGCACGGCCGGGCTGGCTTGGCGCGGCGATCCAGAGGCCCTGGTCGTCTGTGCTCGGGCTGGCGCTGGCCGGGATCGTCCTGGCGCCGATGCCCTGGCCGGACAACCCGGTGGCCCCAATCGGGATCTCCTGGGCTTCCGGTAGTGATCTCGGAGGTATCGCTCTCAGTTTGGGCGGGCTCTGGGCGTTGGAACTGCTCGGCTCTAGCCAGTCTCGCCGCGGTTGGGTCCTGACTATCCTCGGGACCTGGACGCTGGGGCTGGTGCTGCTGGCCTTGGCGGTGCAGTCGGACAGTTGGTCCGGGATTCTGACGGCCGGTGGTCTGGGGGCCGAGCTGGGCCGCCTGGTGCTGGCCGGGCTGGCGCTTTCCGCACTGCCCTGGGTGCTCAGGGGTGCGCCGGGCGGCACCTCAGTGAAGGGCGCAGCTTGGGCGGCAGGCGCCGGTATCGCCCTCCTCTTAGCGCTTCCCCAGCTGCAGGCCGTCCCGTTTCCAGTGGCGCTGGCCGCCTGGTGGGTGCTGCTGCTGGTCCTCGGACTGGGGTGGGCCGTAGTGACCAATTGGGGACCCAGGGTGGCGGGCCGGCTCGGGTTCGCCTTCTCCGCTGCTACACTCAATGTTCCGTGAAGCGCTTGTCGGCGCGGGGATCCACATCCCCCTTGGACCGGCCTCCGCCACGGCAACTGGAGGCCCGGTGAGGACATGGTCGAGCTAGTCCTAGCCTCTGGCTCGGAGCGCCGCCGCGAACTCCTGGTGAGACTGGGATTGAGGTTCGTCGTGGTCCAGCCGGAGGCCGAGGAGAAACTAATGCCCGGTATGTGCGCCGATTTGGCGGTGCAGCTGATCGCCCGCAGCAAGGCCCACGCTGGTCTCGAGCTAGTCTCAACCCGGGACGCCTACCTGCTCGCGGCCGACACCATCGTCATGGGCCCGAGCGGTGCGCTAGGCAAGCCCCATACGGTGGAGCGGGCTCGCCAGATGCTGCTCTCACTGCGAGGAAAGCGGCATGTCGTCCTGACCGGTATCTGCGCCCTCAGCGCCACTTCCAAGAAGGAGGCCACCGGGGTCTCTCGCTCCGCGGTTCGGATGCGCGACTTCAGCGATAGCGAACTGGAGCAGTACATCGCCGGTGGCGAGGCACTGGACCGGGCTGGGTCCTACGCGATTCAAGGGCTCGGGGGATCTTTGGTAGACGCGATCGCCGGCCGTACCGACACGGTGATCGGCCTCGACTGCCAGATGGCCATGCAGCTACTGAGTGAGGTCGGCTACCCGGTTCCCTTGCCGACCGCGCCCGATCGCCACGTCGCCCTAGGCAAGGCGGCGGCCACTCGCAGGCCTCTCGCCAGCTCCAATCGGGTGGGAGGATCCCGCTGAGGCTGCGGGCGCTCAGCGGACTGGCGGGGGTAGTCGCGGTCGGGCTAGCCCTCGCGTCGCTTATCACTGGCTGCGGATCGAACCGGCTGGGGGGCCTCGAGGTGTCCACCCGAGTGGTCTCCAACGGCTCCAGCGCCACCACCCCCACGGTGCCCCAGGGGACAGAGGTGGACGTCCAGATCACCATCAGCAATGTCGGTGGGAGCAGCGTTGGTGGGGTGACGGTCCGGGTGAGCGTCCCGGCCGGCTTCACCTACCTCGATACGGTCAGCACCTCCACCAACGGTAACTCCGAGCGGTCGGCGGACATCGCGCCCACCAGCAAGGCGGCGACGCTGACCTGGGGGGCCTGGGAGATGGGTCCCGGGGCTTCTTCTAGCAAGTCCCAGGTCGAGATCACCGCCGCGTTGGAGGCGACCGGTACGCCCGCGAACGTCCAGTTCTCTCCGGTCATCTTCGCCACTGGCTTCGTCAACACCCTCTCCGGCGCCCCTCTGGGCCTCACCATCTCACCAGCTCCTTCTCTCAACTTCCAGCTCCGGGCGAGCCCCAGCGCCGTTGTTGCCGGGGAGCGCCTCACCTACCAGCTGATCGTGACCAACACTGGCAGCGGCCAGGCTCTCAATACCTCGCTTGGGGTGACACTGCCCGGCGACTTCGACTACGTTGCCGCCGCCGGCAGCTCCGGCAACGCCAGTCTGGGGAATGCCACCTTCCCCAACGCCGGCACCGAGATTCCAACCTGGAGCGACATCAACGTGCCCGGGGCGGGCTCAGCGGGACCCGGCATCCTCTCCTTGAGTTTCACGGTCGAGGTGCTGGCGATCGTGCCTCAGGGGATCTACACCTCCTCGGCCACTCTGGTGGCCAGCACCGGCTCGCAGACGCAGAATTACATTCAGCAGAACTACACCGCGCTGGCGTCAGTCCAGGTGACTGGGGCCTAACCGTAGGCGAGAGATCCGGGCGATCTCGACAACGTTTGGCTCTGGTAAACTCGCTACCCGGAAGCGAGGCGCGTGTTGTCTCAGGGCGACCGGCCTTCCGGATGAGCCGCTCGCTCGCCAGCTCCATCACGCTAAGGGAGTCCTGATGTACGCCATTGTCCAAGTGGGTGGACGCCAGTACCGGGCCGCGCCAGGCGAGCGGTTGGTGGTCGATCGACTGGACGTGGAGCCTGGCTCCCGGGTGCATCTGTCGGACGTACGGATGCTCGTCGCTGAGGAGGGCGACGGGACCGAGACCGAGATCGGTCGGCCGCGCGTGGAAGACGTCGCCGTGGCAGCCCGGGCAATCAGCCACTTCCGGGGTCCCAAGATCCTCGTCTTCAAGTACAAGCCCAAGAAGCGCTACCGGCGCCACCAGGGCTTCCGGGCGGAGCTGACCGAGCTGCGGATCGAGGAGGTCCGCCGTGGCGCGTACGAGGACAAGCCGGCTCCCGAACCGGCCAAGAAGCGCACTCCGGCCCGTGCCGCCCGTCCGGCCGCCGCCAAGGCGGCCGCCCCTGAGGTCGAGGTGACCGAGCCCGCCGGGATGCTGACTAAGGAATCAGCCCAGGTGAAAAACCCGGCTAGGACCAAGGCCAGCGGGGCTGCGAAAGCCGCAGCCGCTGCCCCGTCGAAGGCAGAACCCGCGGCGGCGGCGGGTCCGCCGAAGGCACCCCGGGCGGCACGCACGGCTGCGGATCACACTCCCGCTGCGCCGGTGGAGAAGAAGGCGGCGCGGCCGCGCGCCAAGGCCCGTGACAAACAGGAGCAGCCAGATGGCTCATAAGAAGGGTGGTGGCAGCAGCCGCAACGGGCGCGACAGTCAGTCGCAACGACTGGGAGTCAAGGTCTACGGAGGCCAGACGGTAGCGGCTGGCGCGATCTTGGTCCGGCAGCGCGGGACCCGCATCCTGGCCGGACCGGGCGTTGGGGTCGGGCGTGACCACACTCTCTTCGCACTTCTTCCCGGCACCGTGGACTACAAGCCGTATCGGACCGATCGGACCCGAGCCTCGATCACCACGCCTGGCAGCCAGACCGGCTGAGCCGCTTGGGTTAGCTGCCCGTGGCCGCGAATGTTTCTGGACGAGGTCGAGCTGAGCGTTAGCGCCGGCCGGGGCGGCCCCGGATCCGCCAGCATGCGCAGCGAGAAGTTCGCGCCCAGAGGGGGACCGGACGGCGGCGACGGTGGGCGTGGCGGAGATGTGATGGCGGAGGCTGACAACAGCCTCAACTCCCTGCAGCGCTACCAGCTGGCCCGTTCCTTCAATGCTCCCAATGGAGGAGCTGGGGGCCCGGCCCGCCGCCACGGCTCCGACGGGGAGTCGAGCGTCCTCAGTGTCCCGCCCGGCACCCTGGCGTGGGACGTGGCGACTGGTCAGCTGCTGGCGGACCTCGACCACCCCGGAGCGACGGCGATCCTGGCCAAGGGGGGCAAGGGCGGGCGGGGAAATACTCACTTCGCCAGCCCGACCCACCAGGCGCCCCGGCGTCGGGAGCTGGGCGAGCCAGGAGTCACCCGGGCGATCCGCTTGGAGCTGCGCCTGATCGCTGACATTGGGCTGGTGGGACTCCCCAACGCCGGGAAGTCGACGCTGCTGGCACAGCTCACTGGAGCCCGCCCCAAGATCGCGGCTTATCCCTTCACCACCCTTACCCCGAACCTCGGCGTGGCCGACTTGGGGGAGGGGAGAGTGTTGACCCTGGCCGATGTGCCCGGGTTGATCGAGGGTGCCCATGAAGGGGCGGGATTGGGATTGGCGTTCCTCAAACACCTCGCCCGAACTCGGGTCTTGGTGCACCTGCTGGATGCGAGCCTCGGGGAGGAGGCGATCCTGGCCGCTTATCGCCAGGTGACGGCCGAGATGCAGCTGCACAGCCCCGATCTGAGTGTCAAAACGACCCTGGTGGCCCTCAACAAGCTTGACCTGCTCGACCCTGAAGAAGGAGCTCGGCTGTTGGCCAGTCTGGCTCAGTTGTTGCCGACGGAGTTCTCGCTGCTGGGAATCTCAGCCACCACGGGGGCTGGCTGCTCGGAGCTGATCACCGCGGCAGGCTTGCTCTTGCGCCGGACGCCCGGTCCAGGTCGCGAGGTTGGCGAGGGCGGCTTTAGGCTCTACCAGGGTCCCCGCGGATTGAGCCGAGAGTTTTCGGTGGAGCGGGTCGGGGAGGAGTTCCGGGTGGCTGGAGAATCCCTGGAGCGGCTGGTCGCGGTGACCGACCTTGACGACGACTCGTCGGTGTTGCGGTTACAGCGCCGGCTGGCCAGGATCGGAGTCGAGGCCGCTCTGCTCCGGGCCGGAGCCCAGGCAGGCGATGAGGTCCGGATCGGGCCCGAGGCCTTCACGTTCTACCCGGACCCGACCCCCGTCCCTGCGGGGAGCACCGCCACCGACGACCGGCCGGACTGACCAAGTGCCGGAGACCTCCACCGCCACGATCTTCTTCGGAGGGACCTTCGACCCCCCCCACCTGGGCCACCTGTCGGTCATCCGAGGACTCCGGCAGCAGCTCGGTCTACCGGTGCTCGTGGTTCCCACCGGCTCTCCCGGCCATCGCCCTTCCCCCCAGGCAAGGCCCTGCCAACGGGCCGAGATGATGGAACTGGCCGTCCAGGCGCTGGACGACCCGCTGGTCACGGTTTCCCGGCACGAGGTCGAGCAGTCCCAGCCTAGTTTCACCGTCGATACCGTGGCTTGGTTTCTAATTCAGCGGCCGGAGCTCGCGGTGGTGCTGGCCGTGGGAGCTGACGTCGCCGCTGGACTGCCAGGCTGGAAGGGGGTCCGCCAGCTCCTCGAGCAGGTGAGATTGCTGGTTTTCGAAAGGCCGGGCGCCGGTGATCCCGGTCATTCGGTTTTGGCGGAGCTGGCGCTGCACCTGCTCCCGCTGGTCGGGGCGCAGGTGGTCTCCATCGCCGCGCCCACGGTCGACGCGACCGGCATCCGGGAGCGGATTGCCCAAGGGATGGACTGCAGAGACTTGCTCCCCGGGCCGGTGGATTGGTACATCCAATCGCATGGTCTCTACGGGGCGAGCCCCAAGCCCGCCCGTTCAGCTCGTGCGGGATAATCGCCCGCGCATGACGCCACTTCAGCTCAGCCGCTTGCTTGCTGATGCCGCGCTGTCGCGCAGGGCCCGCTCGGTGGTCAGGATCGACCTTCGGGGTAGGACCACGATCGCGGACTTCTTCGTTATCTGCGAGGGAGATACCGATCGTCAGGTGCGCGCGATCGCCGGCGAGATGTCCGACCTGGCGGCTCGCTCGGGGGCCCATCCACTCTCTCGGGCGGGGCTCGAAGAGGGATCTTGGGCCTGCCTTGATTTCGATTCGGTGATCGCTCACGTCTTCCTGCCCGGGGAGCGCGCCTACTACGATCTGGAGGGGCTGTGGGGTCCGGCGCGCCGGGTCCGACCCCGGCGAGTTGCCCCGGCTCCTGCGGGTCTGTGACTACCGAGTCGATGCGGCTCGGGTGCTTCATCCCGCAGGGCTGGCGGGCCGAGTTTCCCTCGTCGCTGGGAGCGAGTGAGCGCTGGGAGGCGGCGATCGGCGTCGCTCGGCGGGCGGAGCACAGTGGCTATGGGGCGGTCTGGGTCTACGACCATCTGCAGGCGGCCGAGACCGATCCTCCCAGCCCCGTCTTTGACCCGCTGCTACTGCTCGCAACAGTCGCCTGGGCCACTTCCGACATCCGGATCGGAACCATGTGTCTCGCCGTGCCGCTGCACCATCCGGGTCGGCTGGCGCAGCAGCTGGCCTGCCTGGATGTGGCGAGTGCCGGCCGCCTGGAGGTTGGGCTGGGCGCGGGCTCGGATCCCGGAGAGGCCAAGGCCTTCGGCATCTCGGTTCCGGGTCTGAGGGACCGGATCTTCGCCTGTGGGGAGGCCGCCGAGCTGATGCGGGCCAGCTGGGCCCACGAGCACACCAGCTTCGAGGGGCGCTACACGTTCGTCGAGGATGCCCTCATCTACCCCAAACCGGTGCAGCGTCCGGGGCCTCCCATCTGGATTGCGGGAGGGGGAGAGAAACTTACCCTCTGGCAGGTGGCTCGCCACGCTGACGGTTGCAGCCTGTTCGGGCCGCCCGCCTGGGTGGCCCGCAAGCTTGAGGTTCTGGCTGGCCACTGCCGGGCGGCGGGACGGCGCCCGGAGACGGTTCGGGTAGCCGTGGTGGTGGATTGCCTGGTCGCCGACACCGAAGCGCAGGCCGACCTCCTCGCCGAGCGCTTCAATCGGAACGGGGAGGACCGGGCCAGCTACCGGGCTCGGCGCCTGGTAGGAACTCCCCAGGGTTGCGCCCAGCAGCTGCAGGAGTACGTCGACCTGGGAGCGCGCGAGATCTGCTGCTACTTTCCCGACGCCATCACTTCAGACGGAGTCGAGCGACTGGCAGCCGCTGTTCTGGGCCCGCGACTCACGCCACCCCTCCGCCTCACGGGAAGTTGACGCTCCGGCTGGCCCACCCCGCTGCCGCGGAGGTGCGGCTGGACTCCCTTTGATCTGAGCGGCTAGCATGGAGAGGCACCCCGCCGCCGGCTCTGATCAGGCTGAGCACCACCAAAGAGCAAGGAGAGACCGAATGCATCGGAAGCTGGACGTGCTGGCGGAACGGGGCTTCGTCGTGCTCCGCGACTACGACGGTCCGGCCATTCCCCCAGGG
The DNA here is from genome assembly GCA_035533655.1 of Candidatus Acidiferrales bacterium. Classification (GTDB taxonomy): domain Bacteria; phylum Chloroflexota; class Dormibacteria; order Aeolococcales; family Bog-877; genus Bog-877. Next base: position 55,976 of record DATLTJ010000035.1, read on the forward strand.
GAGTGGGAGAGCCTGGACTATGTGGACTGGAAGAGTGGCGGCGACACCAACTTTGCCCCCCTGGCCTCTGCCAATGGAGACATGGAATGTCACGGCTTCTGGGAGCACGGCAAGCCGGACAAGGGCGGCGTCTGGACCGACAACCGGAAGATCGCCCCCAGCCTGGTCAAGTACGTTGATGCGATCGGCGGCAACTTTGGCCGGGTGCGGGTAATCAAGCTCAATCCGAGCGATGAGGAGCAGGCGGTAAAGCAGCTTCACATCGATGACAACAACCGGCTCAATCCCGACGGCACCGGCTGGGTGGTGCGCGCTTGGCTCGAGCTGGCCGACAGTCCCGGCAAGTCGACGTTCATCCTGCGGGCAAAGAAGGACGATGCCGCTAGCGAGACTAGGATCGCCCTCCACCCGGGCATGCAGTTGGTGATCGACACCGAGCGGCTCTCCCATGTAGTGCACCATCCGGGTCCGGATCCGCGCTACTCGCTGATCACGTCGTGGGAGTCCGACGACACCATCGACCAGTGGATCCAGAGCCAGCTTCCAGCGGGGGAGAGCGTCGGCGCCCATTGAGGGCGGACCTAGCCCGTGCTCCCGCTTCTCTCGCGGGCGGCGGGAGCGCGGAGCCCGACTAGCACGGCTGGTTGCGATTGTTCCCCAAATTGCCAGCTCGAGCTGGCTAGCAGACGCCATCCCAATTGGACCGATAGGCGCCCGGGCAGTTCGTGTCCGAGTTGGCGTAGGCCACCGTATTGGGGAGATAGTAGTTAGCGTTCGTGCCACTGCCCTCCTGGACGACATCCGACGGCTTGGCGTACCAGATGTTGGGTTGGGCCGGGAGCACCTGCTCCATGTACGACTGCCAGAGCGGAGCGGCGCCGGTAATTCCGGAAGACACAGCCGCCAGCGTGGTGTAGTTCGGGTTGCCCACCCAGGTCGAGGTCAGCAGGGTGGGCGTCCAGCCGAACACCCAGTTGTCACCGATCCCGGCCAGGTCGCCCACGCCAAAGTCGGAAGTGCCCGTCTTGACCGCCACTGTGTAGTTGGGGATGGTCAAGCCGTTGTTAATGCCGAACTCGGGCTGACGGTTCTGATTGCTCTGCAGGATCTCATTCATGATGTAGGCTACATTCGCCGGAAGGACCTGCTGGGAATTGTCCGCCACGTTGTACTGGTAGATCGTCTGCTTGCCTTTCAGGATCGTCAGGATCGTGGTTGGCTGGTGGAGTACCCCGCCGCTCGCCAGCACCGACGCCCCGGTGGACATGTTGAGCATGGTGATGCCGAGCGACGTCCCGCCCAGGGTGAGGGCCAGACCGTAGGTGTTCTGCGGATTTAAGAGGTCAGTCACCCCCATCCGCTCCGCCAAGCTCACCACGTTCTGCAGACCCGTGATGTCCTCCACCTTCACCGCCGGCACGTTGATCGAGTTGCCGAGGCAAATCTTCAGTTGACAGATACCGGTGTAGCTGCGCGAGTAATTGATGGGGGCGTAGCCGTTGATGTCGATCGGCTCGTTGAGGATGGGTGTCGTCATGGTGAACTTACCCGACGCTAGCGCGGCCGAGTAGGTGAACATCTTGAACGACGATCCGGTGCGTCGCGGCGAGATGACCATGTTGATCTGGCCCCACTGGCCGGACGGGTCGCTGGTGCCGACCATGGCCAGGATCTCGCCGGTCCTGGGGTCGACCGATTCCAGGTCGGAGTCCCCGATGTTGTAGTCCTGCAGGAGCTGGGCGTTTTTGGTGGGGTTCTGGAGGTCGGCGATCCCGGCGGCCTGGTCGACGGTGTTGAGTGAGGTGTAGATGGTCCAGCCCCCGGGGTTGAGATAGGCATCGCCGAACTGGGCCTGAAGCTGGCTTTCCGCGAACTGGACGAAATCGGGCTGGGTATCGACTTCGCTGTCCTCCCAGGGATAGTAGGTCAGCACCTCCTTGAAGGCGGTGTCGGCCTGCTTTTGGGTGACGTAGCCGCTGCGAACCATGGCCTGCAGCACCACCTGCTGACGGTCCTTGGCGAAGTTGGCGGCGCCGGTGACGCCCGCATAAAGGACGGGATTGTAGGCGGTCGGGGCATCGGGAATCCCCGCCAGTATGCTGGCCTGGGCCAGGTCGAGCTGGCTGGCGGGAATATGGAAATAGAGCTCGGCGGCCGCCTGGATGCCGATCGCCTGATTGCCGTAGTCGATCCGGTTGACATACATCTGGAGGATGGCGTTGGGTGCGAAGACCTTGGAGATCTCATACCCGAGGAGGAGCTCGCGGATCTTCCGGGTGATCGTCTTCTGAGGTGTCAGGAAGGCGATCTTCGCCAACTGCTCGGTGATCGTGCTAGCGCCCTGGGCCGTGTTGTGGTGGAGCAGATCGTGGAACCCGGACGCCAGGATTCGGGGCAGGTCGGCCGAGGAGTTGGCCTGGTAGAAGTGGCGGTCCTCGACCGCCACCGTGGCCTCCACCAGGAAAGGACTGACCTGCTTGAGATTGATCCCGACGTGATGGACGCCCGGCTCATGGATGATGGCCAGGAGCGAGCCATCGCTGGCCAGCAGCTCACTGTCGTTGGGAGGTCCCAAGTTGGGGAGAGCGGCCACGCTGGGCAGACCCACCTGGAAGGCGGCCAAGACGATCATGCCTGAGCCGATCCCGGCGCAGGCCACCAGCACCCCGACCAGCCCGGCGGTGGCGACATTGCGGAGCCAGCGGTGGCGCGTCCAGAAGCCCGGCTGGGAGGGTCGCTGAAGACCAGAGCGCCGGCCGAGGCCGCTCCGACGGGAAGCCCGCTCGCGCGGGGTGGCGGTGATTTCCTGCATTCAGTTCACGCGGGAAGAGGGCAGTCCCCCTGCCGCCCGATTATGCCAGGCTCCCGGATGACGGCCGCGGGGGGCAGGGGGGCCCGACTTGGTGACAGCTTGGTGGCAGGAATCTCACGACCTTGCAAATACGCTGCGGACCGGGGATGAGTTACGCCCGGGCGGTGTCAGACTCGCCCCGTAAGGTCCAGTCCGGGAGCGGTTCCCGAGCCAGAGAATTGAGTTCATTGCCGATGTCTGCAGCTGCCATGGCCGTTTCGGCTCCCCAGCGGGCCCAGATCGGATTCCCGCCCGTACCCCAGAGTCCCAAGGAAGCCGGAATCCCGGCCGGCTTCATTTCTGATCTGGTGCTGAAGGTCATCTACTACAGCGGCGCCATGCTGGGCCGGGACGTCGCTCGCCATGTCTGCCTGCCCTGGAACATCGTGAGCGACTCACTCAAGTTCCTCTCCGACGAGGGCTACGTGGCCACCACCGGCATCCGGGGCACGGTCGGGGGAACCGAGTTTGCCGATGGGCTGCAGTATGCGATCAACCGGAGTGGCCGGGAGCGGGCCAAGGAGCTGGTGGAGGTCAATCAGTACGCGGGGCCGGCCCCGGTGCCGCTGGACGTCTACATCGCCGTGGCTCGGCACCAGGGGCGGAGCAGCAATCCGGTCACCCATCAGATGCTGCGGGCGGCCCTCGACCATCTGGTTCTTCCGCCCAGCGTGCTCAATCGCTTGGGACCGGCGCTCGGGGCGCGCCAGTCGATCTTCCTGTACGGCCCCCCCGGGAATGGCAAGAGCAGCATCGCGGAGGCCTGCGCCTCCCTGCTTGGGGACGCCATCTTCGTGCCCCACGCCTTGTACGTGAAGGGAGAGGTGATTCGGGTCTTCGATCCCATGCACCATCGTCCGGTCTCAGCCGACCTGCCCTCCCACGACACCCGCTGGGCGCTCTGCGCCCGCCCGGTCGTCCGGGCGGGCGGCGAGCTGACCGGTCGGGAGCTGGAGCTGAGCTACGACCCGCGGATGGGCTTCTTCGAGGCCTCCCTGCAACTTAAGGCCAACGGTGGACTCTTCCTGGTGGACGACTTTGGCCGCCAGCAGCTGAGCCCCCAGGACCTGCTCAACCGCCTGATCGTCCCCCTGGAGGCAGGGTTCGACTACCTCAACATCGGTCGGGCAGGCACCACCGTCATGGTTCCGTTCACCGAGGTGCTGATCCTCTCCACCAACCTCAAGCCCAAAGAGCTGGTAGACGAGGCCTTCCTGCGCCGGATCCGCTACAAGGTGGAGGTTCCCAACCCCTCGGTGATCGAGTACGGCCGGATCTTCCGCCGGGTTTGCGACTCGATCGGGCTGGAGTACGATCCGGCGGCGGTCAACTACCTAGTCGAGGAGCATTACCAAAAAGCGGGCCGGCCCCTCCACGGCTGCGAGCCCCGGGACATCCTGGACCATCTGGTTCACGCCGCCTCGTACTTCGGCGTCGAACCGAGGCTGACCCCGGAACTGCTGGATCACGCGGTCTCCGCCTACTTCGCCAACCTGGAAGACGAAGAGCCGACAAACTGAGCAGGACCGGCTTGAGGGGTGGCGACGGTCCGCTCTAGGTTCGGCTCCAGTTCACCCGCATGGTGCGCCGCCAGCTCGCGAGCGCTTCCTCGTTCCCGTCGACCTCCAGAGCGGTGCTGGGTAGCCGGTTCCAGAGCCAGAGGTAGAGATCCGAAGCGGTGCCTCTGACTCGGCAGTCCGCCATAGCGGGACCCCGCTGAGCATGCACCCGCTCCGGTCCCAGCTCGATCACCCAACCGTCGGGGCGTTCGATGGGCAGCAACGCGATCTGGAGCGGCGACTCGAGCTCCAGCCGGCGCAGCAAGGTGGCGAAGCCGTAAAGCATCTCCTCGATGCCATCGGCGGCGATCTCGGCCGAGAATGTGGGGGCCTGGGAACTAGCCGCAAATTCGACATCGGCCCGGTGGATCTCGGTCTCGTGGGCCTGTCGGCGCGCCCAAAAAGCGAGCGGGGACGGCGCTGGCAGAAAGGACCAGCAGCGCAGATCGGCCGGGGCAGCGGCGAGGACCTGGCATAGCCTTTGGTGGCCTTCGATGAACCATTCCGAGAGGGCCTCGTCGCCCGGGTGGGAGGCCATCAGAGCGGCCGTTTCGTCCTTCGGCAGCGCCTCGGTCCGACCGTCCGCGACATGGGCCGTCGCCCAGCGATGGACGCCCCCGAGGTGCTGCACCAAGTCGCGGACCTGCCACGCCGGGCAGGTCGGAACCGACGCGTCAAGGCCGACTTTGGCCACCGCCAGCACCAAGGCCCGGCTCTCCTGGTCGATGGACGCGATCCAGGTCGCCACGTCCAGTTCTGGCGCCGGAGTCAGGTCTCAACCCCCTTCTGCTGCCGCCACTCCGAGGCCAGGATTCCGTAGATCCACTCGTCGGTCCACTCCCCCTTGACCATCTCGTTCTGGACGATTTTGGCCTCCTGGCGCATCCCGATCCGCTCCATCAGCCGGGCGGAGGGAAGATTTCGGCCATCGCAGCGGCCGTACATCCGGTGCAGGTGCAGCAACTCGAATCCAATCGGGAAGAGTTCCCGTGTCCCTTCGGCCGCCAGCCCCCGACCCTGGAAGTCCGGGTGAAACATGAACCCGATCTCCCCCTGGCGGTGCTCCAAGCTGCGCAAGAAGAGCGTCAGCGTGCCTGCCAAACGACCGGAGACTCTCTCCGCTGCGGCCAGAGTAAGCGCCTCATTTTCGACTTCCCAAGAGGGAACCGGGATCGCCAAGGTCAGCCACCTGCGGGCCGCCCCCGGGGTACGCGGAGCCCAGTACATGTACCGGGCGACGTCGGGCCGCGACTGGATTTCGAGCAGCTGCCCTAGATCGGACTCGCAGAGGGCGCGCAGGGACAGCCGCTCGGTCTCGATCGGCAAAGAGACCTGGGGCATTGTCTGAGAGGTTAGTGCCTTGCGAAGACCTGATCGCCCTGACCCCGGGAGTGCGGCCCGGGTGGGTCTCAGCCTTGGCGTTCGGTGAAGCTGTACCAGTTGCCGGAGTCGTCCCGCAGCACCGCCTCGACGCCATAGGGCCGATCGGCCGGTGGCTGGTTGAACTGGACGCCGCGGGAGGTCAGCTCAGCGTAGTCTCCCCGGCAGTCAGTGGTGGCCATGACGCCGGGGCTAAGCGCCCCCTTGGCGACCAGGGTCCGCACCTGCTGGGCCGTCTCCGAGTCGAGCATGGAGCGGGAGGGGTCCAGGAGCAATAGCTCCTGACCAGTACTGCCGGGGGGCCGGACGGTGAGCCAGCGCATGCCGTTCTCCAACGGGATGTCGTTGGTCACCTCGCACCCCAGCTGTTCGCTATAGAACTGTTTGGCGGAGTCCTGGTCGAGAACCCACACGGATACGATCGAGATGCCGGTGATCATGGCTACTCCTCCGGGGTCAGGGGGTGGGTGGCGCGTCACGATAGGTCGGCGCGACCGGGGAGCGCTGCTCTCAAATTGCCGGCCCCCGTCGGAGAACTCGCGAGCTGCCGCAGCAGCTTCCCGAGGCAGGCCGCTCTGCCACATCAGCGCGAAGCAGCCGGGGATGGGTGCGGGACCCCCGCGGTGGGCCGCTTCGCGGCGGTACTCGGTAGGGGACGTACCCAAGACCCTAGTGAACTGGGCGCCGAAGCCACCCGGGCTGCTGACTCCCACCAGCAGGCAGATCTCTGTGACGGTCAGCTTGGCGCTGCGCAGTAGCTCGGAAGCAGGTTCCATCCGCCGTCGGAGATGGTCGCGCCCGGGAGTCTCGCCGTAGCTGCTTCGAATGGCGTGGATGAACCGGGTGGTGGGGTAGCCAGCTCCGGCGGCTAGGACCGCGACCCGCAGCAGGCGCTCATAGCCCTGGCCGATTCGGTCGCGCGCGCGGCGGCGCGACTTAAGGGCCAGCTCATGGCGCTGGTGCATCTGCCGGCAACAAGGTGAATTGACCGCTGCTCAGCGGGCGGAGAGCCCGGAAGTGCCGTTGATCGAAGGTGAGGAGCCGCCGCGTGCCATATCTCTCGGCAACGACGACCACGCTTAGGTCCGCCTGCCCCACATCGAGATCGTTGTAACGGTGCTCGAAGTCGGCGACGACCCTGTAGTCGTCCGCTTCCAGGCTGGCCACCGTGAATCGGCCCGCCACGAGGTCGTCGAGGAACGCCAATCGCGCCACTCGACCGAGGCGACGTCCGAGAAGGTAGTCCACCTCAGCACTGACGGGAGCCGGGATGATCAGTTCACCCGGCTCGCCAACGAGAATAGCCTCGATCCTAGTTCGCATCGGGTCGCGCCGGTCGGCCACTGCGACCAGTGGAGCCGCGTTGAGCACGAGGGTCAAGTGCCGAAACCCTCGAGGAGCTCAGTCTCCGACAGGTCGGCCACCGTCCCACCCGGGCCGTCGGCACTTCCGGAGAGCGAGAAGCTCCGGTCGCCGCGCCGCGTCGGCTCGTACAGCCTGATGACGCGGCGGATGACTTCCGCCTGAGTCGTGCCCTCTCGGGCAGCCAAAGTTGCCCGACGAACGGTCTCGTCAGCGCTCCGATACCCACTCGTCTTGTGCACCAACGTAGGGCGGTGTGGTGGAGCGAAGGGGATTCGAACCCCTGACCTCTGCCGTGCGAGGGCAGCGCTCTCCCAGCTGAGCTATCGCCCCGAGGGCGACCCAGTATATCGGCGGCTGGGTTGCGTCGAACTCGCCGGACCGCCCCGAAGGGTCAGGCGGCGCGCCGGGCCCATCTGGTCTTTTTGAGCATCTTCTTGTGCTTGTGCTTGCGCATTTTCTTGCGCCGCTTCTTGATCACCGATCCCACGAAGAAGAAGACCTCGAAAAAGCCCGGAGGCAACTGGGCGGGGCCCAGGTGCGCGAACACCTTCGGCCCATTACCCGGCTAGTCTACTGGCAGGCAATTCACAGCGTCAAACTGAGTGTGATCCACGGGAGGCGGAATGGAGATTCTCTGGGCGCCCTGGCGGATGGCCTACATCGAGCGGGACCAGCCGTCGGAGGGGGAGGAGGGCTGCATCTTCTGCCAGGCGGCGAAGCAGGAGGGCGCTCGCCAGGACCTCTTGATCCACCGAACTGAGCTGGCGATCTGCATGCTCAACCGATACCCCTACAACCCGGGGCATGTGATGGTGGCCCCTCACCGCCACGGCGGTGATCTGGTCCAGCTCGGTCAGAAAGAACTGCTGGCGGTCATGGACGAGCTCCAACTCGCAACCCGGGTCCTGCAGCAGGAATTGCACTGCGAGGGCCTCAATGGAGGCTGGAACCAGGGCCGGGCCGCCGGGGCCGGGATCGAGGCTCATCTCCATTTCCACCTGGTCCCACGCTGGAACGGAGACACGAATTTCATGCCGATTCTGGCCGATGTCAAGGTGGTTCCTGAGCATCTGGAGTCCAGCGCTGCCAAACTGAGAGCAGCGTTCCGGCTGGAGTTGGAGCACCCATGACCACCAAGGCCCCCCGCATCGATCCCGTCGAAGAGCCGCGGATCACCCCGCCCGAGGAATATGCCGCCGGTTGGCCGGCGGTGGGGATCACCTTCAAGCGCTCCTTCGACGAGATGGGCGTGCGGGCCACCGCCAGGACTCTGCTCAAGCTCAACCAGAAAGAGGGGATTGACTGTCCGGGCTGCGCCTGGCCCGACCCTGGTCACCGTAAGACGGTTGAGTTCTGCGAGAGCGGAGCCAAGCACGTAGCCGCCGAGGCCACCCTCCGGCGAGTGGATCCGGCCTTCTTCCGAGAGCACTCCCTCAGCGAGCTGCGCGATCGCTCGGATTGGTGGCTGGAGGAGCAGGGGCGCTTGACCGAGCCGCTGATCAAGCGAAAGGGGAGTGACCACTACGAACCGATCTCCTGGAACGAGGCCGTGGGAGTGGTGGCGAACCAGCTCAACTCTCTGGTTTCGCCTAACCAAGCGGTCTTCTACACCTCCGGGCGCACCAGCAATGAGGCCGCCTTCCTCTATCAATTGTTCGTCAGGGCCTACGGCACCAACAACCTGCCTGACTGCTCCAACATGTGCCATGAGTCCAGCGGCACGGCGCTCAAGGAAGTGATCGGGATCGGCAAGGGCACCGTCACCCTGGGGGACGTCGAGCGGACCGATCTGCTCATCATCTGTGGCCAGAACCCCGGCACCAACCATCCCCGGATGCTGACCAGCATGGAGAAGACGAAGCAGAACGGGGGCGTGATCGTGGCGGTGAACCCGATGCCGGAGGCCGGGTTGCTGCGCTTTCGGAATCCCCAGACCCCGCGGGGCCTGCTGACCGGAGGCACCCCGCTGGCTGACGATTACCTGCCGATCCGGCTAGCCGGTGACCAGGCCCTCTTCCTGGGGGTAGGCAAGCTGCTCCTGGAGGCGGAGCTGCGGGCCCCGGGCACGGTCCTGGATCAGGACTTCATCACCGGCTACACCGACGGCTTCGAGGCCTATGCGGCGACCGCGCGCCAGGCCTCGTGGGAGGTGATCGAGGAGGGGAGTGGGCTCACGAAGGAGCAGATCGGCAAGCTCGCCGACCGAATCATGGCGGCCAAATCAGTGATCATCGCCTGGGCGATGGGGCTGACTCAGCACAAGCGGGCGGTGCCGACGATCCGGGAGGTGACCAACGTCCAGCTGCTCCGGGGCAACATCGGTCGGCCGGGGGCGGGGCTGCTGCCGGTCCGCGGCCACAGCAATGTCCAGGGTGACCGGACCATGGGGATCTACGAGAAGATGCCGCCCGCCTTCCTGGACAAACTGGCCGCCGAGTTCCATTTCGAGCCGGCGCGGGAGCCCGGCTGGGATTCGGTCAACGCGGTGGCGGCGATGCGCGACGGCAGCGCCCGGGTCCTGATCTCGCTCGGGGGCAATCTGGTGCGGGCGATCTCCGACACCAATGTGGCCGAGCAGGCGATGACTCGGCTCGACCTGACGGTCAGCATTGCCACCAAGCTCAATCGGTCCCACATCGTGACGGGCGATGTGGCCCTGATTCTGCCCACCCTTGGCCGCACCGAGCTCGATCTCCAGAAGTCCGGGCGCCAGCAGGTCACCGTCGAGGACTCGATGGGCGCGGTCCATGCCACCAGAGGCGTTTTGGCGCCGGCGTCCAAGGATCTGCGCAGCGAGGTGGCGATCGTTTGCGGGCTGGCCCATCGGACGCTGGGGAACCGCGTGCCCATCGCCTGGGAGGCGATGGCGAATGACTACCGGGTCATCCGCGAGCATATCGCTCACGTGATCCCCGGCTGCCAAGACTACAACGCCAAGATTGCCAACCCGGCGGGATTTTTCCTCCCGCATGCACCTCGCGACGAGCGGCGCTTCGAGACCGAGACCAAGAAGGCTCGCTTCAGCGTGAACGAGATCCAGACGATCCAGGTGCCGCCGGGGCGGCTGCTGCTGCAAACAGTGCGCTCCCACGATCAGTTCAACACCACGATCTACTCCAACGAGGACCGCTACCGAGGGATCCACGACAGCCGTCGGGTGGTCTTGGTCAACCCCCAGGATCTCGCCGAGCTGGGCCTGGCTGACGGTGACCACGTCGATGTCTTCGGCGAGTGGACGGACGACGTGGAGCGGTGCTTGCGGGACTACCGGCTGGTCGCCTACCCGACCTCCCGCCAATGCGCCGCCGCCTACTTTCCGGAGGCCAACGTGCTGATCCCGCTGGAGAGCGTCGCCGAGGGCAGCAACACTCCCACCTCCAAGTCGGTGATCATTCGACTGGAGCGGCATGTGGCGGCGCCGACTTCGGTGAGCTCGTCTCTCCCGGTCTAGATCAAAGCGGATGTGTCGCTGCGGGGGCAGCGGTAGTTCGGGCCAGCGTCAGCCGGTGGGGGCCTTCGCCCAACGGAGAGCTGCCCGGTCCTAGGCCGCCTGGAACTGCCGCAGGGGGGCAGACCCGGTGTGCCGGTAAGAGCGAGCGCTGCCCAACGTAGCTCGCCATCGCCACGACTGGGGTAGTGATGTTCTCGGGATCGGCGCCCCAGGCTCCCGCATGACGCTGAACCACCCACTCGGGATCCGCTCCCCCTTGGATGGTCACGCCGGGGGCCAGGACCAGCCGATCGAACCGGGTTCACCCCCCAGCACGCTCCCGGCCAGTCCAGGAAAACGACCGAGCCCGACTCGGTGAGGAGCAGGTTGTCGGCTCGGAGGACGGCGTGCG
>DATLTJ010000036.1:0-9087 GCA_035533655.1 Candidatus Acidiferrales bacterium
CTTGAACGGCCGGACCATGTTGGGGGCGGTCCGCCGCAAAACCGGCAACCCCAGGCCGCCCATCATGTAGGTGATCACGGCGGCCGACGTGCAGAAGGCGACCAGCGTGTACCAGCCGTGCAGGGGATAGAAGAAGATCGCTCCAATCAGCGCGGAAACGACCAGCGCCGGCCAGGGAATGCCGAAGCGGCTCATGAGCTGCAAGCTCTTGGGAAAGTATCCGTCCACGCTCATTCCGTAGAAGGTCCTGGTCCCAGTGCCCAGGTACAAAAGCCCGGTCGTGGTGGGCGAGATCGCCGCGTCGATAAGGAGGAGGGTCCCGAAGGCTCCGAGCAGCCCGATGCCAGCCGCGGTCAGCTCACTGTAGAGGGGGCTGCTGGCCCAATTGCTCGAGGTCAGAGCGCTCCAGGCTCCCGGATGAATCCCAGCCTTGTGGAAGTCCAAGGCCCCCGTGAAAGCAATCTGCAGACCGATGTACAGCGCGATGGTGACCAGGATCGACACCACCGTGGCAATGGGCACGTCGCGCTGCGGGTTGCGCGCCTCCCCGGCAAACTCCAGCGCCTGTCGGAAGCCGGTGTAGGCGAACACGATCCCGGCGGTGGCGACTGCTTGAAAGATCGGGCTGATTCCGTAAGGGGCGAGGCCACCGTACTGCGTGAAATTCGAGCCCTTGAAGGCGAAGAAGAGCAGGATGAAGGTGAGGGTCGGAATGACCAGCTTCCACCAAGTGATCCAGAGCGTGAAATTGCTCAAGAGCCTGATCCCGAAGTAGTTCACCGAGAAGAAGATCAGCTGCAGGGTAAGGCCCAGCAAGACGCCGGAGGGCCAGCTCAGGACGGTGACCGCGCCGTTGATGGTCGTCAGGTGGGCGGTGGGGAAGCGGCCGCCCAGGTATTGCAGAGCGGCGATGGCCTCGATGGCGGGAATGGTCAGGGCGTAGACGAGATAGGCCCAACCCATGACGAATCCGGTGGCGGCTCCATGGGTCAGGTGCGGATAGCGCACGATGGCCCCCGACCGCGGCAGCATGCCCGAGATCTCCATGTAGGGGAGCGCTATCAGCAGCACCAGAACCCCCCCGATGAGCCAGGAGAACACCGACGCCGGCCCGGCCACGCTGTCGGCTCCCAGGGTCGCCAGCAGCCAGCCTGACCCGATGATCCCGGCCAGCGCCATGAAGATCAGGTGCTGGAGACCCATGGTCCGCTTCAACTGTTGATCGGCGAACTCCGTGCTCGCTATCGGCGTGGTGTCCTCCGCCCTTCCAGCCACGGCCTGCCCCTCCCGATCGCAGACGGCCCAGTGCTTGTACGCAACATATCACATGGGGGAACGCCGGAGGCCACCTCTGGAGACGTGAGTTGGGGTCAGTTGTCTCGCTGTGAGAGACCCCGGGAGATCTCCGCCGTGTCGGCGTTGCCGCCGGTGCTGAGGCCCAGCACGGTGCACCCTCCCCAGCGCTCCGGGAACCTCGCCAGTGCTGCCAGCCAGGCGGCTCCGGACGGCTCCAGGAGCTGGCCGAGGTGGGTGGCGGCCAGGCCAAGGGCAGCAAACAGCTCCTCGTCGCTCACCAGGACGATGTCGTCGACCAACTGCAGAATGAGGCCGAATGCTAGGTCCCCCGGCCTCTCACCGCCCAGCCCCCCCGCCGCGGTGGTGGCAGGCACGGTGACCGGAGTCCGTCGGCGCCAGGACTCGTGGACCGCGGGGGCCGCGGAGCTCTGGACCCCGATGACCTCTATCGCGGGATTCAGCTGCTTGGCACAGGCGGCGATCCCCGCGATCAGGTTGCCCCCGCCCACCGGGATCAGCAGCACCTCCAGCTCGGGCAGGGCCCAGATCATCTCCAGCGCCACGCTTCCGGCCCCGACCAGCAGCGCCCGGTCGTTGCCGTCCTCGATCAGCTCCAGACCCTCCTCCACGGCGATCCGGCGCGCCTCACCCTCCGCCACGGTCAGGCTACCGGGAACCACTCGCAGGTCGGCTCCCGAGGTGCCCAGCAGGTCGACCTTGCGACCGCTGACCCCGCGGGGCAACACGATGGTGGCCCGCGACCCATACTCTCGCGCGGCGTAGGCGACCGCCAAGCCGTGGTTGCCGGTCGAACAGGTGACCACTCCACGCTTCCGGTGCGCCTCGCCGAGGAGCGAGAGCCGATACAGCGCGCCGCGTACCTTGAAGGAGCCGGTGACGTTGAGATTGTCCAGCTTGGTGAAGATGTTCTGCCCGGCCGTCGAGGGCACCCGTACCTGAATCACCGGTGTCGGCGTCAGCTGGCTACGGATCACCCGATAGGCGCGGACGAAGTCGAGAAGTGGGGGGATGCTGCTCCCCGGAGACTCAGCCATCCACGCCGTCCGCAGGGTCGTTGCCGGCATTCTGCCGGACCCACACGTGCGCCGATTGCATGATGTTGAGCGCCGCCAGCTCGGCGGCCAGCTCGCGCTCCGCGCTGGCGAGGGCGGTCAGGATCGCCTCGTGCGCGTGGTGGGAGGCGCGGATGAACTCCTTGCGCGCGAAGTACAAGGTGTCGAGGCGGCGGGAGTGGATCTGCAGCGAGTCGATGGCGGCGCTGAGGTAGGGGTTGTCAGCCCGCTCGATGATGATCCGGTGGAAGAGGTAGTCCGCCTCCCGGGCCGCCACCTGGTCCCGGGTGCGCTCGCTCCTGTACAGGATGGCGTTCGCCTCCTTCATCCGCTGCAGGTCCGATGCGGTCATGCGACCGGCAGCCTCCCGGGCAGCGATCCCGTGCAGGGCCGCGAGAGGAGGGCAGATCAGGGCCGCATCCTCCGGGTGCACCGGGGTGACCCGGGTGTGGCGGTTGGGGAGCGTCTCCAGAACCCCGAGCTGCTCCAGGAGCTGGAAGGCCTCTCGGACCGGCGTCCGGCTCACACCGAACTGGGCGGCGATGTCAACGTCCCGCACGGTTTCGCTCGGCTGCAACACCCCGTCTTCGATCAGGGTCCGAAGTTGGTCATACACCCGCATCCGCGCGCTGGTTCGCTCCAGGGGCACAATGGTCTCGGGCAGCGGCATTTGTTCATGGTATATCGCACTTCCCAGAACCTGCCGATCGGGACATCAGCGAGGTGGGAACTCGTGGCTAGCGCAGAGATGGCGCGGAACGGCCGGACCAGAGCCCCCTCCCAGTCATGGCTCCGCCGCAGCTCATTCTGCCGTTGACCTCGCCGCTCGGATGGCAGGGCCGCTCAAGGCGACCGGCCTTTGGCACCAGTGCCCAGAGTCGGTGAGGGGCTGGTGCGTAGCGCAGAGGCCGATGGGGAGCGGGCCCGGCCGCCACCGAGGAGCAGGCCCAGGCGGTGGTCGGGGGCAAGGTGCTGCCATTGAGCACCCGCAGGTCGGCGCCTTTCTCTGACCGCGTGTTGCGGACTGAAGCGGTTGGCATCAAAATCGGCGTCTCGGACGCCATACGGTCTCCTCGCCGCGGTCATCTCCGGCCTCCGATTGTGGTGTATCCACCACCGCTCACGGCAACAGGCCGCATTCGCCTCCATGCGGACGGGCCAGACATGTTGGCGCACGTACTCAAAAGGAGCTTCGTAGAGCGCAGCCTCTGTCTCGGGCATGTCGAGGCCGAAGTCGATGATCCACAAATCGCGCCAGCGCTCGTTCAAGTCGCGTCCGTTCGCCCAACGAGTGATGACATCGGCGTTCGACTGTCCGTCGGGGTTGGGTGCTGCGGTCATTGAGCGCGCCAGATCCCCTGGGATCTCAAAGGGTCCGGCCTTGATGTCGCCCATGAACGCTACCCCGGCGTTCTCCGGGAGGCGCCGGGCTACCGTCAAGTCGACTCCACGGGTCAAGTCCGGGTTGATCGTTTCGACCGGTTGCCCGTTCAGAGTCCGCTCCGCTGCCGAACCATCGTCTTGTCCCACGAAGCTGATGTGGACAGCAGCACCTGATAGCACCCAGGGCTCATCGGCAATGGCGAAGAAAATCTCTCCGGATTGCTTGATCCGCTCAAGTACACGGCGATTCGCCTGACCGCGGATTCCCTGGGTCGCCAATACGCCAGCACGACGCGCCTGGCCACTTGCAATCTGTGCCCTCGCCTTCTCGTGCCAGTAACAGCAGAGGTCCGATGAGTGCGGGAGACGATCGTCGAACATGTGGAAGAGCGTCTCCGTGTACTCCTCTCCGGGGCCCCGACGTAGACGGCGGGTGCCGAGAAAGGGCGGGTTCCCAACGATGAACTCTGCTGGGGGCCATTCGGCCTCCCGCGGGCTCTCAGTGTTGGAGAAGTCGAGCAGCGCGTCAGCGGTCCGAATGCTGTCGAGTGGCCGAAGCACCGGGTCCCGGCGGTAGGCAAAGCCGTGGTTGAGCATCCACTGGATCTCCCCTATCCAGATCGTGACCCGCGCAAGCTCGGCAGCGTACGAGTTGAGCTCGATGCCTTGGACCGCCTCGGGCCTGACGCCCGGGAACTCCTGGGCGATCCGCAGCACAAGCGATCCCCACTGGATGACCTCAAGTTCCAAGCTTTTAAGCGCCTGGAGGGCAATGTACAGGAAGTTGCCCGAGCCACAGGCTGGATCGAGAACACGAATAGCCCGGAGCCGATCGAGGAACACCGCAAAGAGTTTCAGGGCCTGGGGATCGGGTCCCTTCTTCGAACTCGCATCTCGGCGCAACGTGAGCTCGGTCACTCTCGCCTGCATCGCAGCGTACTCGCGGCGAAGGGGTCGAACGACGACCGGCTCGACGAGCTTCCAGATGTCGTCGCGGCTTGTGTAGTGGGCGCCCAGCTCGGTCCGTTGTGCGGGGTCGAGACCGCGCTCGAAGAGAGTCCCAAAGATGGCTGGCTCGATCCGGCTCCAGTCGAGGCGGCCGACCTCGACCAGAAGGCCGATCTCTGGCGCTGTGAGCTGGAGGACGTCGGCTGAGTCGAACAGACCGCCGTTGAACCAGCTGACCTGCTCGACCCCAAACATCCCGCCGCCCGATGCCATGCGCCCAAACAGCTCACCTAGCGCGGAGCTGACATCGCCGGGCTTTGCGCGAGTCGCATCCGCGAGGCGGGAGAGGAGACCCTTTGGCAGGAGCCCGGTGTCCTCGGCGAACAGGCAGAAGAGAAGCTTGTCGAGGAAGTGGGCGACCGCCTGCGGCTCATGCCCGCGCGACTGGAGTGCACCGGCGAGTTCGGCGAACCGCTGGGCGGCCGCCTCGGTCAGTTCGGCCCGGTCGACCGTAGGCCGGAGCGCTTCGGGCTCGGTGAAGACGGCCCGCAGAATCCGCAGCGGCTCGGACGGATCAGGCGCAGCGAGGTCGTCTAGGGTGACGGTGTACGTCCGCGGTGGAAGGCCGGTGAAGTTGGTGTGGACCTCAATCCGATCAACGTCCGACACGACGAGAAGGGGCGGATTGTCGAGCGCCTCACGGTAGCCGTCGAGCTGACGGTAGGCGTCACGGAGATCGGTGCGCTTGCCCTTGTACTCCCAAGCAAAGAAACCCTTCTTCCAGACGTCCGCGAAGCCGCCGCCGCCTTCGAACTTCTCGGTTCCCTTTTCGAAGGTGTACCAAGCACCGGTCGGGTCTAAATCGGTCGGAGTAGGTTCGCCGAGTATCTGGCACAGATCGACGAAATGGGACTGAGCGGAGGCACGGTCGCCGGTCGTCACCCCTCGCCACTTGGTGGCGAACTCGGACGGGTTCACCGGCGCGCCAAGCCCGAGAAATCCAAGGCGCCGACGAGAGCGGTCGCGAGGTCGCCGCGGCTGGTGTCGATCGTTGTCTCCTCGGTGGGCTGACCGCTACCGCCGAGAGTATGAGGCGCGATCTCGCCCAACACTTATGGTCCCGAGGATGCCGACGGGAAGGGGGTCAGCCCTACGGAAGAGGGCGCTCGGCTTGCACCGCCCACCTAGAGAGCACTGCTGCAAGAGCGGAGAAGATCCCGAATGCGACCACGCATAGTGCGTCGTCGTCGTCCTGATCGTGGACTCGCCTGCTCAACGACAGATGCGCGGTATCAAGGATTCCGATTTGATGGTAGAGAAGGGTTCCCTCGGTGTCTCCCCCCGCCACCCCGAGAACCACGGCGTAGCTCGCACGCCTCCCCTTCTTCTTCGACCCTGGAATCATTGCCGCCGCAAGCTGGTCGAGCCCGGCTCGGAGCGAGGCCGCCGCCTGCTTACCACAGTCGGGACCTCCCTCGCGCAAGCACCTGAGCGCGCCCTCGATCGACTCTGCGAGGCGGGAGTCGACTCGCATCAACGAGGTTCTGAGGTCTCTGCCCGTCCCGGGTACCTGCATCCCCAGCAGGTCAGGGTATTCACGGGTGACTCCCGTAGCCGCCGCAGATATTTCCGCAGAGTTCGTGCCTTCGGCTCCGCGACCGAGGGCGGCAACGCTGGCTTGGGCGGCGTTGTGGGTCTCCCCGAGCAGCCACTCGGTTTGAATGGCGCCTGTCCGGGTCAGCGTCTTTGGGTGGGACGGCACCCAACGCTTCCACCCAGATCGCTCCGCCAGGTATGGCCCACGCAGACTTGTGCGAGACGCCAGCGCGGCAAGAATGGAGGGACTCAGTTGCAGGTCCATACCCAATGCCAGTGAACCGATCGCTGGGCGGGTGTCCCCGACCAGCCGTGCCAGTAGGTCGGGCTGATCGAAGATCGGTCCCGCCAGGCGTAAGGTATCGAACAGGTCCTGAGTACCCAGGAAAGCTCGACTTACATCGGGGCGCGACATGCGCTGAATCGCCTGGAGGTACACGTCCGTGACGCTGCGAAGAGACTGGCTCAGCGCCGCCGATACCCACCCGACCTGGTTGGCCGCTGAGGTCAGCTGCAAGAGGCGCAGCATCCGAGCGTAGTCCTTGGTTAGCGCCGAGGCACCCACGCTGGCCATCGTGGTCTCCATGAACCGGATGCTCGGGAGCATGGTGGTCTCCATCAGTCGGATGCTCGGGAGAAGGTTCTTCATGACGGCCGAGGTGTTTCGGCTGACAGCCTGGGCAACGGTGGCCGCCAGTTGCTCGGAAGTTACGTCGATTCCTGCCAGCGCCTCCGGCGTTGCTCGAAACCCGCCCGACTTCTCAGGCGGAATACCACCGGTCTGCTTCCGAGAATCTGGATCACCGCCAGCAGCAGCACTCGTCCACGCCGCCTCCAGCATCGTCCAGTCTCGGTCCTCACTTATCCAAATCGCTGGGGGCTTCTCGGCAAGTAGGTGGTTTGGAGTGTCGAGCCAACGACCGAACGCGATTCCAGACTGCGCACGCTGCCCATCCAGCAATGCCGCTGCCATCGTGAGCCGCGCTCTGGCCGATCCTCTCGGCTTGGCGCCCTTCGTCCAACGGGTCGCTGATGAGCGGTGGACGCCAGTGAGCCGCGAAAGAGTGGCTGCGCTCACGCCCGCACCCACCAGGGCCCTGATGGGGTCTGTTCCCGTTGCGTTCACATTAGTGAATTTGCCACCAAACGCAACAAAACTAAACGAGGCGCGAGTTGTAAGGGTGTGCGTGGGGCAGCCCGGGCCATCGGCCGGGTGCGCCGGCGCCTCATGGGGCGGCGGGGTGCCTGCGTACAGCGCCGAGAACGTGGCGGCCGCCATCGAGGCGCTCCGTGCCGAGGTCCGGGCGCTGAACTCCCGCCCGGCGATCGCCATGAGCACCGCCTAGCCCTCTGCCGCGAGATGATCGTGGTCTTCCTTACGCCGCCTGGAGTTCCGTGTTGTAGACGCTGTCAGGGTTGAGCGCGCTCGGCGTCCACTGCAAGAGGAGCCTCCCGGCCAGCGGCACCTCGAAATACAGAGTGGCCGCGGCGTGGCCGCCGGGCACGAGGCTGTCGATTGAGTCCGACGATGGGCAGTCCAGCGAGCTGTAACTGTCGTACGACTGCCCACTGGCGTCCACCACCGTCAGTTCATACAACGGGAGCTGCCACGGTGATGAGTCTCCGTTGAACAGCGCGACCTGCACGCTGACGCACTGATCTCCAGGGCTTGGCGTCGAATAGGCCGAAGGGGCTACCCCCTGGGCGAAAGCTGAGACCGTGACCGTCTGATGTGCTCCGTTGGTCATGGCCTTCCCGACGGCGTAGAGCTTGGGACCGCTCGGACTTGGGCTTGGGCTCGCTTTAGCCCGGGTTGACGACGTGGGTGTGGGGCTAGGTATGCCGGTGCCGGTGCTGGCGCATGCGCTGATGCCGATGGCCAGCAACAGACCTCCGCATCCGACCAGGGCGGCCTTCCGAGTGCAGCTCATGCCGTGTTCCCTCCCGGAGCCGTTAGCGGGGCGAGTCTACACCCGGCTCGGATGAGATGGGCGCCGCGGCGTGCTCATCACCGATTGCCCTGGTCGATCGCCCGGGCACGAGCGACCTGCTGACGAGTGGCCTCACAGAACCGCTCCAAATGGGACTGCTCGTTCTTGAGCGCCACGCTCAGCGCCGGCGTCCGTCCGGGGTCGCTGTCGACGTAGTAGGTCTCATAGGTTGCCTCGACCCGCCTGGCCATCGCAATCAGGTGGGCGGAGAGCCAGAAGGGCCACAGCCGCATGTACGTGTTCTCGACGGGACCCGCTCCGGGGCGGGAGCTGCCCGGCCAGGGTGCGCCTTCGCCGAGGGGTCGAGGAAGGTGGCGGAGGAACGGCGATGGATTACTCTGGGATTGATATGGTCCGCCCGTGAATGGCGCTCGTGTGGTCTTCGCCACAAGCTTGTTGGCGTTTGTTGCCCTGATCGCAGGTGTCGCTTACTTTGTCGGCGACACAACCGCGCTGGGATCGACGGCAATCAGGCAAGCGAGTCCCGACCAGCTTGCCAACGCGATGCGCAACGACCAGTTCTACTCTGACTACCGCAAGTCCTCCCTGGTGGTTCGGGGCGTCGTCGCCTCGGTCGGCAAGACCGGTCCTCACACGATAATCAACTTCAAGACTGCATCGAGGTTTGGGGCTTCCTGTTCTGCGTCGGCACCCGCAGCCACGGTTCGCAGGGGTTCCACGATCACCGTCCTGGCGGAAGGGGAAGAAGCAGAAAGGCTGACTTCGGCAGTCAGACTTATACATTGCGTTATCGTGAGCAGCCACGCTCCGTAACCCCTACGCTGCTGCTCGCGGATCAT
>DATLTJ010000037.1:0-26626 GCA_035533655.1 Candidatus Acidiferrales bacterium
GTAGGGTCCCAATCACCGTTCACCGACGGAGGACGAGGGCCGGTTACTAGGCGCAACGGTCTCGCCCGAATAGCGGGTTGCCGGTCTCCCCGTCAGGTCAGCAGCAGTCTGACTGACCCAACACGGGGGTATATCAGCGGGGTCCTCTGGTTCGATCACGCGCCCAGTACCCCCCGACCGTCATCTGGGGCCCATGACCAGCCGAAGTCGCTCTGCTCCCAATGTTCACCGAGAAGTGATGCCGGGAATGGTCTGGCGGGGCCGCGGTCAGGCCTCGGCGAGTAGCTAGAAAACGCGTCGTTCGAACTGCCGCGGGGCGGTCTGGCTCTGCCGGTGCGGCTCCAGAAGTCGTTCCTGGCACGACACCGGACCGAAGTCCGAAACCTCCCAGGGCACCGCGTTGACATTCCAGACCAAAGCGCCCACGTTCGTGATCGGCTACCACCTGGTTGACCTCACGCCCGTCGGTGACCCGCAGTCCAGAGCTGCCTCGACTTGAGAGGTGGCCAGGTCCAGGGCCCAAGTGGGGGCGGGAGGCCCTGGTGGGGCCGCTCCGAAGAAGGCTTCCAACTGCTCGCCGTCGCCCACCTGATTGGTGATGAAACGCCCGCCGGGCGTCAGCACCCGGGCCGCCTCCGCGACCAGCTCATCGAAGTCAGTCACCATCCACCGGCCCAGAGCCTGGCAGTTGCCCAATAGGCGAGCCGGGGAACACTCCGGCTGGCGGCGCTAGAGATGCCTCCCTCGGCAGTTCCCCGACGCCAAGACCTGGCGGTCGTGGCGATACTGGGCAACATGGAAATCGACGAGTTGAATCTCTCCTCCAGGGCGAAGTGGCAGCCGTCGCCCGACGCTGGCTCGCCCGCCACTGAACCCCGCTGGGCCGACCTCGGGCCGGTTGATCCCGACGAGGAGGCGGTCGTCACGCTGGTGTTGCGACCCCGGCCGGACACCGCTTCCCCGGTTCCGGAGGACATCGGTCTGCTCAACCCCCGGCTGCGGGCGCACCTGTCCCGAGAGCAGC
The DNA here is from genome assembly GCA_035533655.1 of Candidatus Acidiferrales bacterium. Classification (GTDB taxonomy): domain Bacteria; phylum Chloroflexota; class Dormibacteria; order Aeolococcales; family Bog-877; genus Bog-877. Next base: position 1,025 of record DATLTJ010000037.1, read on the forward strand.
TGCTGGACGTTCGCGGTGCCCACCCGGACGATGTGGAGGCGTTGCGGGATTGGGGCAGCGCGGTGGGAGTCGAGTTGCTCTCGGTGGCGGCCGACCGGCGGACCGTCGAGATCAGGAGCCGGCTGGAGAGGCTGGGTGAGATCTTTGGCGTTGAGCTACGCCGCAGTACTGGAGGGGGAGGGGAGTTCCGAGCGGCCCGGGGCGTAGCTCGGGTTCCAGGCGAGCTCGGAGATAGAGTGGTGGCGGTCCTGGGACTGGAGACGGCGCCGGTGGCGAGCACCCAGTTCCGCCCCCTGCCCCTGCCGGTACCGGTCGAGTCGTTGGCCCAGGCGGCGCCACTCAGCTATCTGCCGACCCAAGTTGCCGTGCTGTACGGATTTCCCGCCGGCACCAGCGGAGCCGGCGAGTGCGTCGGTCTGATCGAGTTGGGGGGAGGCTACCGGACCGCCGATGTCACCACTTATTTCAGCGGACTCGGTGTGCCGGCACCTGACCTGGTCGCGGTTCCGGTGGCGGGAGGCGCCAACAGTCCCACCGGAGTGCTGGACGGGCCGGACGGTGAGGTGATGCTGGACATCGAGCTGGTCGGGGCCATGGCCCCCGGGGTCCGGCTGGCCGTCTACTTCTCCCCTAATACCGACCAGGGGTTCTTGGCGGCCATCAACGCCGCCCTCCATGACGAGACCAACCGGCCCTCAGTTATCTCGATCAGCTGGGGCGGACCCGAGGCCAACTGGCCTGCGGCCACCATGACTGCCTTTGACCAGGCCTTCCAGGACGCCGCCCTGCTGGGCGTGAGTGTCTGTGTGGCTGCCGGAGACAACGGCTCCAGCGACGGACTGACAGACGGGGAGGCCCATGTGGACTTCCCCGCCTCCAGTCCGCATGTGCTCGCCTGCGGCGGTACCCGACTCTCCTCCCAGGCTGGGGTCATCCAGACCGAGGTGACCTGGAATGATGGCTCCCAGGGTGGGGCGACTGGCGGTGGCGTCAGTGCCGTCTTCGCACTCCCCAGCTGGCAGGAGAAGGCCGACGTTCCCCTCTCCGCCGATCCCGGGCACAGGCCGGGCCGGGGAGTTCCCGACGTGGCCGGCGATGCCGACCCCGAGACCGGATATCAGGTTCTGGTCGATGGCCAGCCGGTGGTGTTCGGGGGGACCAGCGCGGTGGCTCCGCTCTGGGCGGCGCTGCTGGTCCGCTGTGCCCAGTCGTTGGGCCATCGACCTGGCTACCTCAACCCGCTGCTCTACCAAACGCTGGACAGTGAGGGGGTGTTCCGGGACATTGCCCAGGGCAACAATGGGGCTTACCAGGCCGGTCCTGGCTGGGACCCGTGCACTGGATGGGGCAGCCCCCATGGCGCCAAGTTCCTAGCCGGGCTCAAGGGCTGAGCCAGCACCCGGGGGGCGTCCCGGGGAGGCCAGCCAGGCTGTGACGATCACTGTGGCAAGCTTAGGCGGTGACCCAGATTGAGACCCGACCCAGGGTGGCGGAAGGAGACAGTGCCGAGCCGGCCATCGCCGCCCAGGACCTCAGGAAGTCGTACAAGGAGATCGAGGCGGTCCGGGGCGTCAGCTTCGAGGTTGCGACCGGGGAGATCTTCGGCTTTCTTGGTCCCAACGGCGCCGGCAAGTCCACCACCATCTCCATGCTTTGCACCCTGGTGCTTCCCACCGAGGGAACCGCCCGCGTGGCCGGCTTCGACGTGGTGGCTAACCAGGCGCGGGTCCGGCAGCGCATTGGACTGGTGTTCCAGGACACCACCCTCGACGACTACCTGACCGCCACCGAGAACCTACGCTTCCACGCCGAGCTCTACGGGGTCCCGCGTGAGGTGGTCCCGGTTCGACTGCGCCAGGTGCTGAAGATGGTCGACCTCTGGGAGCGCCGGGATGGCCTGGTGCAGACGTTCTCCGGTGGCATGAAGCGGCGCTTGGAGATCGCCCGGGGCTTGCTGCACGCCCCGTCGGTCCTCTTCCTCGACGAGCCGACCGTCGGTCTCGACCCGCAGACTCGCTCTCATATCTGGAGCTACATCCAAGAGCTCCGTCGGCGCGAACAGATCACCATCTTTCTGACCACTCACTACATGGACGAGGCGGAGTACTGCGACCGGCTCGCGATCATCGACAACGGGGTGCTGGTGGCGATAGATACCCCCGAGGCGCTCAAGGGCAGCATTGGGGAGGACCGGGTGGAGCTCCACACCGACGACGATCAGCAGGCGATCGAACAGCTGGGGCAACACTTTCAGATTAGGGCCCAGATCAGTGAGGGCGCAGTCACCTTTCATGTTCCAGGCGGGGAGCAGTTCGTTCCCCGGCTATTCGCCGAGCTGGGGGTGGCCATCCGCTCGATCCGGGTCGCGCGCCCCACGCTTGATGACGTGTTCATGACCTACACCGGTCGCACTATTCGGGACGCTGAGGCGACCGGCTCAGACCGACTTCGGGCCACTCCGTGGATGCGGGTCAGGGGAAGGAGGTAGCCATGGCAAGCAGCGTGGCGGTGCCGGGCGTGCGGGTTGCCGGGGGCCGCACTAGCGACGACCTGCGTGCCCTGTGGGTGGTCTGGAAGAGGGAGCTGATCCGTTTCCGGCGCAACCGGATGCGCATCATCACCTCGCTGGCCCAACCGGTGCTGTTCCTCTTCGTCCTCGGAACGGGTTTGTCCACGGTCATTTCCACCGCGGACGGCTTCAATTTCCGCACCTTCATGTTCCCCGGGGTGCTGGGGATGACGGTGCTCTTCACCTCCATCTTCTCCGCGATCTCCATCGTCTGGGACCGTGAGTTCGGTTTCTTGCGTGAGATGCTGGTCGCGCCGGTGCACCGCTGGACCCTGGTGCTGGGCAAATGCCTGGGCGGCGCCACAGTGGCGACCATCCAGGGCGCGATCATGCTGGCGCTGGCCGGCCTGGTGGGTGTGCCCTACAACCCGGTGATGCTGCTGGTGCTGCTGCTGGAAATGATGCTGACGGCCTTCGCCCTCACCGCCTTCGGGGTGATGTTGGCGGCCCGCATCTCCGACGTGCAGTCCTTCCAGGTGATTACCCAGTTGTTCGTGCTGCCCATGTTTTTTCTCTCGGGGGCGGTCTTTCCAGTCACGAAATTACCAGTCTGGCTGGGGATTTTAAGCAAGCTCGATCCACTGTCATACGCGGTCGATCCGCTGCGCAAGGAGGTCTTCACCTACCTTTCCATTCCCCCCGTGATCCGCCACACCTTTGACCCCGGAGTCACCTGGGGTAGCTGGAACCTCCCGGTCTTTGTCGAGGTCGGGCTGGTCGCGCTGGCGGCGGCGCTGATGCTGGGGATCGCGATCCGGCAGTTCTCCAGGCCTACCTAGGGAGCGGAGTTGGCACCTCGCGGGGCAGCTCCAGCCGCTCGGCCAGCCGTGACGCCGCTCCGGCGAGCAGGGCCTGCTCGCTGAGCGGCCACTCCTGGAGCAACTCCTCGAGCATCGTGCGCCGTGCCTGGTGCAGGCGCTTGCGCAGCCGCTCGCCAGCGGGCGTGATCCGCACCAAGGCCGCCCGCCCATCGCTGGGATCGGGCTCTCTGGACAACAGGCCGGCCCGCTCCAGCCGCTGCAGCCGGGGGGTGATGGTGGAATTGTCGACGCAGTAGTAGGCCGCCAACTGAGACGGATGGACCGGCCCCCAGGTGGAGATCCGATGGAGCATGGTGACGGTGCCCACCGGCAGGTCGCAGCGGGCCCGGCGCATCGTCTCGATCTGGACCTCGCGGCTGATGGACCAGCGCACGATCACGGTGAGCGCCTCCTCCAACTCGGCGACTGGGCCCTCGTCCGCCGCCGATCGAGTCGGCGGACGAGCGACCCGCTCCAGGGCCGGTGCGTCGGTCATGGCGCTCGGCCGTCTCCTGATCCGTCTCGGTCAGAGGTTCGGGCCGGCTCGAGGGAACGCTCGCCTGGCTCGGCCCCGGTCTCATCGGCGGGGGAGAGTTCGGGCTCCGGCTCCATCTCGGCCGGAGCGGACGGTGGCGAGTTGAAGGCCAACACCGGGCTGGGTGCCACCTCCTCGTGGATGTACTTGCCCCCGCGCAGCCAGCTGGCGACCGCGGCCAAAGCGCAGGCGGCGAAGGCGAAGTCGAAGGCCTCGTGCAGGCCGTTCAGGAAGGGCCCCGAGATGAGGTGGGGGAAGAAGGCTCGCCCGGTTAGATAGGCCTGTTGGGCGTGGGTGAGCTGCGCCAGAGTCGGTCCCAGCAAAGAGCCGATCGGGTTGAAGCCGAGGAAGGAGGCGAAGAGGCTACCGACCGCCGGCAGGTGAGAGATTCTGGTGGCGGTGGCGGCCGGCACCCCCTCGACGACCAGCCCGTGGTAGAGGGTGTGGGGGAGGGTGGCTGACAGCCCCAGGATGATCAGGGTGAAGAAGATCCCGATCGACAGTACCTGGGCGGAGTTCTGGAAGGTCGCCGCCATCCCCGCCCCGGCGCCGCGCTGCTTGGCGGGCAGGCTGTTCATGATCCCCGCCTGATTGGGCGAGGCGAAAAGACCGCTGGAGAGTCCGTAGACCGCGAGCAGGACGGCGAAGACGACGTAGTTGAAGTTAGCTGGTAGCAGCTGGAAGACGGCAAAGATCAACGCCGACACCGCGACCCCCACGGTGGCGAAGATCCGGGAGCCAAAGCGGTCGGAGAGGATCCCTGCGATTGGTCCGGCGACCAGGAACCCCGCGGTCAGCGGCAGCATGTAGATTCCCGCCCAGAGCGGGGTCTCGGCAAAGCTGTAGCCGTGCTGGGGCAGCCAGATCCCCTGCAGCCAGATGATCAGGATGAACATCAGGCCACCGCGGGCCAGGGCGGCCAGCAGAGCGGCCACGTTGCCGGCAGCGAAGGCCCGAATGCGGAAGAGCTGGATCTGGAACATAGGCGCCTTGACCTTGGTCTCCAAGAAGGTGAAGAACCCGAGGCAGACGACCCCACCAATCATCGCCGTCAGCACCAGTGGGTTGCCCCATCCCATGCTCGCCTTGCCGTAGGGGAGGATGCCGTAGGTGATTCCCACCAGGAGCGAGACCAGCCCCACCGCGAAGAAGGCGTTGCCCCACCAGTCGATCCGAGCGGGTTGGCGGACGCCCGTGTCCCGCAGCATCAGGTACGCCCAGATGGTGCCGAAAAGCCCGACTGGGACCGAGACCAGGAAGACCAGCTGCCAGGCGATCGGCCCCAGGACCCCACCCAGGACCAGTCCGATGAAGGAGCCGGCGATCGCCGCCACCATGTTGGTGCCGAGCGCCATGCCCCGCTGGTTGGTGGGGAAGGCGTCGGTGAGGATGGCGCTGGAGTTGGCCCAGAGCATGGCTCCCCCAACTCCCTGGAGCACCCTCATCACGATGAGGTAAAGAGCAGCCCCGGAGCCGCTCAGCCAGGTCACCGAGAGCAGGATCGAGAAGACGGTGAAGACCAGGAAGCCGAGGTTGTACATGCGGACCCGGCCGTACATGTCGCCAATGCGGCCCAGGGTGACCACCAGCACCGCGGTCACCACCATGTAGCCCATGAGGAGCCAGAGGAAGTAGGGGGTGTTGCCCGCCGCCAGCGGATTGAGCTTGATCCCTCGGAAGATGTCAGGCAGGGCGATCAGCACGATCGAGGCGTTGATCGTCGCCATCAGCATGCCGAGGGTGGTGTTGGAGAGGGCGATCCACTTGTAGTGGGGTCCCACTGGACGTGGGGATCGCCGGGCGGTCGCCAGTCCGTTTCTGATGCTCAAGGGCCGACTCCTGGGATCCGCCGGATGCTTGGTTTGATCCTACCAAATACTTTGTCGGACGGGACCTCCTGGCACTGATTGCCCGGTCCCGGTTCGCTGCCAGGAACCCAACGGGATCCGGTCGCCGCCTAAGATGGCGGGCAAGGTGAAGGGGCCCGAGAGCCGGTTCGAGGAGGTCAACCTCTTGGCCGATCCCCTCTATCAGTACTGCAGCATCACCAAGCAGCGGGGAGACGGGACGGGCTCGGAGGAGGCGCTGCTGGACCATCCATGGCTGCAGCGCCAGCGGCGCATCCACCAGCTCCAGTCCGCCTGGTGGGTCTTCCACACCGCCGAGCACTCCCGCTTCCAGCATGCGGTGGGGGCTATGCACCTCACCGGCACCTTCACCGAGCACCTCTACTCGAGCCTGGTCGAAAGCTGCCCGGAGGCACCGTCCCGTCAGCTGGTGGTCGAGACCATGCGAATCGCGGGTTTGCTCCACGACGTCGGTCACGGGCCGTTCGGCCACTTCTTCGATGTCGAGGTGCTCGCCAAGTATGGCATCGACCACGAGGACATCGGCCGCAAGCTGGTGCTGGGACCGCTGGCGGAGCTGATCGCGGCGATTCGGCGCAGCCCGGAGGGGGACTTCGACCAGGGAGAGGCGCTCGTGCCAGAGTGGGTCGCCTGGGTGATGGCGCCACGGGAGCTACCTGGCTTCGAGCCACCGCGCTGGCTGCGAGCCCTGAAACCGGTGCTCTGTGGGCCCGCCAGCACCGACAACATGGACTATGTCCCGCGGGACGCCTACATGTGCGGGGTGGCGGTCGGCCCAGTCGACTTGGCCCGGCTGCGCCACTACATGTTCATCAAGGACGGCAGCCTGGTCCTGCACCAGCACGGCGCCCCGGCACTGGAGATGTTTTTGTCCGCCCGGCTCTACATGTACAACCACGTCTACTTTCACCGGACCGTCCGCCGGATCGACCTCCACTTGCGCCCGGTCTTCGCCAAGACCTGCGAGGGGCTGCTGCCGCCCGGCAATCCCCTGGACCACCTGGACCAGTACCTGCTACTCACCGATTGGTCCCTCATGACCGAGGTGGAGCGGCTCCAGCGCGAGCCCCGCAACGAGGAAGAACGCGCGCTGGGTCACCACTGGGAGGCGGTCACGACTAGGCGGCTCCCCTGGCGGCTGGCCTTTGAGGCCTACCGAGAGCTGAGCCAGCCGAAGTCGCCGGCGGGGCTCAACGATTCGCACCAAATCGAAGAGCTGATCCGGTCCGCCCTGCCATCCCAGTTTCGGCGCGTGGGCCTGGAGGTGGATCTGGCCAGCACCGCGCCGCGCCCGGATAACCCCGCCAGCGACGACCAGATGCTGCGGCTCTTCGACCCCATCTCCGGTAGGGTCGAGGTGGAGGCCGCGCCCGAGCTGCTCGCCAGGCTTTTGCCGGTAAGGACGGTCTGGCTCCGGGTCTACAGCGACAGTCTCGAGGCCCGGGAGGCGATTCGGGAGGCGGCTGTCAGAACCATGCCCGGAGTGCTCGCCTGACCGCTTGACGGGTCCGCAGCAAGGACCTTCCGGTGGTCGGCTTCGGTTCCGGTGGGCTATCCGTGGCGCTCGGAGCGCGCGCTAGCGCCGCCGGCCGTTGAGGTAGCGCCGCAACAGAATCACCCCGAGTCCCAGAACCAGGACCAAGATGATGACCGATTCAGTCACTGCCACAACGCGCTCCCCGGTTGGAAGGCCTCAATCACGGTTGCGAGATCCGAGGTCCAGCGGGCATCTCTGGGGAGGCGGCCGACTGGAAGTTGACCTGGCTGATCTGGCCGGCCAGCGAGGCTGCCACCTGTTCGAAGACCTGGGCCTGGGGGGACTCCGGTTGAGCCAGCACCAAGGGCTGGCCCTCGCCGCCGCCCACGCGGACCAGCAGATCCAGGGGAATCTCGCCCAGGAAGGGAATCTCCCGGGCCCGGGCCAGCTCGCGACCGCCGCCCCGGCTGAAGATGTCGGTGACCTCGCCACAGTGGGGGCAGGCGAACCCGCTCATGTTCTCGATGATCCCCAGGATCGGCACGCGCAGCTGCTGGAACATGGCGATCCCTCGGCCGACGTCCGCCAGGGACACGTCTTGGGGGGTGGTGACGATCACCGCCCCGGTGACGGGGATGGACTGGGCCAGGGTCAGCTGCACGTCGCCCGTCCCCGGGGGAAGATCGCAGACCAGGTAGTCGAGCTCGCCCCAGTTGACCTCGAAGAGGAACTGCTTGACGGCCCCGGCCAGCATGGGCCCTCGCCAGACCACCGGGCGGTCGGGGTCAATGATCGATCCAATCGAGATCACCTTGAGGTCGCCCTTTTGGAGCGGCACCATCCGGCCCTCGATCGCCGAGGGGTGCTCCGTCAGCCCCAGCATGATGGGGACGTTCGGTCCATAGATGTCAGCGTCCAGGAGACCCACCCGGGCTCCGGTACGAAGTAGCGCGAAGGCCAGGTTGACCGCCACGGTGGTCTTGCCCACCCCACCCTTGCTGGCGCTGACCGCGATGGTGTTGCGGACCCCGGGGATCTCCTGGCGGCCGATGACCCCTCGAGTTCGGCTGACATCGGCGTCCCACTCCAGCTCCACCTGCTCGATGCCGGCCACGGTCCCGATCACCGCGCCCTCGATCTCGGACTGGATCCGGTCCTTGAGGGGGCAGGCCGGGGTGGTTAGGATCACCCGCAGTTTGGCGGTCGTGCCCTCGACCCGCAGGTTCTTCAACATTCCGAGCTGCATCAGCGGTCGATGCAGCTCGGGATCCTCGACCTTGGCCAGGGCATCCTCGAGCGCGGCCAGGATATTGGGCGCGGGGACGGTGAACACTTGGCTTCGATCATAGCTGGGAAGGCTGAACAGTCCATCTGCCCTCTCCGGTCGACACCCATCCCGAGCGTGTTGCAATAGCGCGCAACAGGTATATTTAGATCATGGTGAACGGTCTTGAATCCCTAAGACAGCAGGGTAGGAGACTTACCCCCCAGCGTCGGCTGGTCTACGCCGCGCTCTTGGAGCACCCCGGGCACGCCACCGCGGATGAGCTCTGCACCAGCATCGGCCGGAAGTTGCCGGGATTCCAACGCACCACCGTCTACCGCACCCTGGACCTTCTGGTGGAGCTGGGACTGGCGCGGAAGATCCAGCTCGGCCATGCCAACACCTACGAGGCGGTGATGGCCGGAAGTGAGTCCCACCAGCACCTGGTGTGCGATCGCTGCGGCGGCACCTTCGACGTCAGCTGTCCTGAGGTTCCCCAGTGGGTGGCGAGTGCTGCTCGACCGCTTGGCTTCGAATTGGAGAGGGTCGAGCTTCTCGGTCACGGCATCTGCCGGGGCTGCGCCGCTTCCAACTGACTCCCGGGGGATCCCAGGTCGGGCCGCTGGACGAGATCTGACCCACGGGGGCAGGTGGTTGCCGCGTTGACCGGGAACTGACCGAGGTTAGCCTCTCCCTGCCGACCACCGGCCGGTAGGGAGAAGAGGTGCCGGCCAGTGGGCGGCACCCCTTCGAGTCCTGGTGCCAATCCGAGGCTTCCCTCCTCAACTTGGCTGCCTTGCCCAAACACCCCGGCTGCCCGCCCTGAAGGAGGCCGGATGAGTCTCAGCCAGCCAATAGCGCGGCGAAGTCGGTGCGGCGGATGGCCTGGGCGAATTCCGAGCCTCCTAGTTCAATCTCTAGGGCTCGCTCATAGACGAAGGCGTAGAGGTCACTGAAACGGTCGGCCTGGAATCCTCCCGCCAGCAGGTTCTCCGCCAACTCGGGCCGGAGCTGGATCTGCTCGTGGAGCTGCTGGGACGCCTCCAGCAGCGCGGTCAGGATCTTGACCTCGGTCGAGTACTCCTCGATCGCGGTTGGGGCGGCCTCGTTTTCCTGGAGCTCGACCAGCTTGCGCTGAAGCTCGGCGATCTCCACTTGGTACTCCGCTTGTTGAGCGTCTTGCATAGGACTGCCGGAATGGGCACTCCCCGCCGCGGAGTCCCGCAGCGGGGCTCGCTCAGCTTTCAGTGGATCAGGAAGTGGGTGGCGATCAGGGGGGCGATCAGGATGGCGATGATGTTGACCACCTTAATCATGGGGTTGATCGCCGGACCCGCGGTGTCCTTGTAGGGATCGCCCACGGTGTCGCCGGTGACCGCGGCGGCGTGGGCGTCCGACCCCTTGCCACCGAAGTTGCCCTCCTCGATGAACTTCTTGGCGTTGTCCCAGGCGCCACCGCCCGAGGTCATCTGGAGGGCCAGGAACAGCCCCACCACGATGGTGCCGATGAGGAGTCCACCCAGGGCCACCGGGCCCAGCACGAAGCCCACGATCAGCGGCGCGGCGACTGGAATCAGGCCCGGCAGGATCATCTCCCGCTGCGCAGCCCGGGTGACGATAGCGACGCAGCGGCCATACAACGGCCGGCCGGTGCCCTCCATGATTCCGGGGATCTCCCGGAACTGACGGCGCACCTCCTCCACGACTTCCCCGGCCGCCCGCCCCACCGCCTGCATCGAGAGCGAGGCGAAGAGGACCGGCAGGATGCCGCCGAAGAGCAGCCCGACGATGACCCGGGGGTTGTCGAGGCTGAAGTCGAAGTGGTGGTGGCCTAGGGTCTGGGTGTAGCCGGCGAAGAGCACCAGCGCCGCCAGCGCCGCTGAGCCGATGGCGTAGCCTTTGGTGACCGCCTTGGTGGTGTTGCCTACTGCGTCCAGGGGGTCGGTGATCGCCCGGACCGAATCCGGCAGGTCGGCCATCTCGGCGATGCCGCCGGCGTTGTCGGTGATCGGGCCATAGGCGTCGATCGCCACCACGATGCCCACCATGCTGAGCAGGCTCATGGCGGCGATCGCGATGCCGTAGAGGCCGGCGAGGGCGTAGGCGCCGAGGATCCCGATCCCGATCACCAGGACCGGGAGGGCGGCCGCCTCCAGCCCCACCGCGAGCCCGGCGATGATGTTGGTGGCGTGACCGGTCTGCGAGGCCCGGGCCACGCTCTTGACGGGATTGAACTGGCCGCCGGTGAAGTACTCAGTGATGGCCACGATCAGGATCGTGATCACGACCCCGATCACGCCCGCCCATACCAGGTTCAGCACTGGGTGGCCCAGGACTTTGGCAGACAGACCACCGTTGCTCTTCAAGACCAGGGTCACGATCAGGAAGCCGACGATGGCGAAGAGCCCCGCCGAGACCAGGCCTCGGTAGAGGGCGCCCATGATCCAGCCGCCTTTGCCGACCTTGACGAAGAAAGTGCCGAAGATCGAGGCCAGGATGCCGATGGCACCCAGGAGCAGGGGGTAGATGGTGAGGCCGAAGTTGTGGAACTCCAGGCCCCCCAGAAGCATCGCCGCCACCGCGGTCACGGCGTAGGTCTCGAACAGGTCGGCGGCCATCCCGGCACAGTCGCCGACGTTGTCGCCGACGTTGTCAGCGATCACCGCCGGATTGCGCGGGTCGTCCTCGGGGATGCCAGCCTCGATCTTGCCGACCAGGTCAGCGCCGACGTCCGCCGCTTTGGTGTAGATGCCGCCGCCCAAGCGGGCGAAGACGGAGATCAGCGAGGCTCCGAAGGCCAGCCCCACGATGGCGGAGGGCTGATCTAGGATCCAGAAGGCGATGGTGACGCCCAAGAGGCCGAACCCGACCACGAAAAAGCCGGTCACGGCGCCCCCGTTGAAGGCCACCTTGAGGGCCGGACCCAGCCCTCGGCGGGCCGCCTCAGCAGTCCGATAGTTGCTGCGCACCGAGACGTTCATCCCCACGTAGCCGGCGCTGGCGGAGAGCGTAGCTCCGAAGAGGAACAGGAGGGCGGTCTTCCAGCCCAAAGCGGGACTGATCAGCCCGCCCAAGAACAGCACCAAGGCCAGCACCAGGCCGATGGCCGCGATGATCATGTACTGGCGGTTGAGGTAGGCGGAGGCCCCTTCCCGAATGGCCTGGCCGATCTCCTGCATCCGCTCGTTCCCGGGCGACTGTCGCATTACCCCGACGGCCAGGAAGGCCCCGTACGCCAGGGCCAGCAGCCCGGCGATCAGCACCGGAATCAGCACGGTTCGCGTCATTGCGGTGTGATCCTCCAGCCACGCACGGCGGCTTCTGAGCAGGAAAGAGAGTTGCCCCGGCCCGAGCCTCGCCCACCAGCGCTGCTGACCGGAGCCGCCGAATTATATCGGCGGCGGAGCCTCCAGGACCATCCGGGCCACTGGCCAGTAGTGGTTCAGCCTCAGGTCGCGCTCCGAGATCTGAGCTAAATTCGGCCAAACCAGGGTGCTTCGGAGGGGGCAGCCTGGTTCGCCGCTCCCGCCGCCAGCGGAGACCACCCGACCGCCCCTGAAGCGACTCTGGTTGAGCTTGGTGGCGCCCACTCGCGGCGGGGAGACAGCGACTGGCGGTGAGTGGACCTGCGCCCTGCGCAAGAATTGGTCCACCACCTTGACCAAGCCCCTCCTTCCGGACTCGTAGGCCACCGCCCCGATTGTCCACGTACCTCTTCATCACCTGGCCGGGAGCTGGAAATCAGCCACCTACCATTGGCATCGCCCAGGAGCTGGCGGATCGCGGCCACCAGGTCACCTTCGCCGGGTATGACGAGCAGCGCCTGCTCTTCTCGCAATATGGCTTCAGGTTCCTCGGGCTGAAGCGCTCGTCGGCGGCGTTGACGAGTCCTCAACCCGGCAAGTCGGGACGCTTCCCCGTCTTCGCCTCCGTGATGGCCAGTCCCACCCATCTCGAGGAGATTCCGGAACTGATCGCTCAGCGCCCTTACGACGCCGTGGTCGTCGACTGCCTCATGTTCGGTGCGTTGGCGGCGGCGGCGCGCGCGAAGGTTCCAGTGGCGGTGCTGGTCCACAGCGCCCCTGGCGCGCTGATGGCCCCGGACGGTCCGCTGGAGCGACTGCTGCGGCAGCCCGTCAACGCAGTGCGGAGCGCCGCGGGATTGGCGCCGGTGAGCCACCTCTGGCAGGTGTGGGCCGAATTCCCCGTCCTCTGCACCACCGTGGCCGAGCTCGACCCGCTCGCAGAGGAGGTGCCGGCGTCGTGTGACTTCGTAGGTCCGGTCTTCGAATCCCGATCGCCGTCCGGCTGGCGGCCGCCTTGGCGGCTGGCGGAGCCCCGGCCGATGGTGCTGCTCAGCTTCTCAACCGGCCGCGCCTGGGACCAGACCTCCCGCATTGCCCGAGCTTTGACCGGGCTCAGCGGCGATCAATACCACGTATTGGTGACTTCCTCGGACTCCAACTCGATCCCGCTTCCGGTGCCGGAAAACGCGGTCGTGGTCCCCTACGTTCCCCACCTGGAGATTCTTCCGGCGGTTGCGGTCACCGTCACCCATGCTGGGCACGGCACGGTGGTCGCGAGCCTGGCGCATGGGGTGCCGCTGGTGTGCCTGCCCAATCCGTTTTCGGACCAGCCGGCCTTGGCGGCCCGGGTGATGGCGCTGGGTGCCGGCATTGCTCTTGATGGGGACTCCGCTAGTTCGGTCGAGATTGCAGCGGCTGTCGATACGGTCCTCCGCGAACCGTCGTATCGCGATGCGGCGCAAGGAATCGCCGGATTGATCGCCGCCGCTCCGGGGGCCAAGAACGCGGCCTCCCGGCTGGAAGCGCTGGCGGAGCGTCGCCGAATCTGATCCTCGCCGGCCGACTGGTCCATCACCGTCGCGGAGGGGGATGATTCACCGTGAGCGGCCGGGTAGGGGCCCTGTCGGCGAGTTCACGAAGGGGGCGCAGTTTGTTCAGCTGGATCGTGGCCGTGGGTGATGAGTTGCTCTCCGGCCACACTCTCGACAGCAACTCGGCCTGGCTCGCCAGCCGGCTCCGGGAGAGTCCCCATCCCTGCTCGCGGATCGTGGTCGTGTCGGATCGGGTGGAGGCCATCGCCGAGGAGCTTCGCGCCGCCAGTGCTGGCGATGCGGATCGGGTGTTCTGCTGCGGGGGACTGGGTCCGACCCCGGACGACCGCACCATGGCCGCGGTCGCCCAGATGCTCGGAGTCGCGCTGGTCGAGGATCCCCGCGTTGTGGCCAGCGTCAGAGAGCGGGTCGCTCGGCGCTTTGAGGAGGGGCGGGCGGCCAGTCCCGAACCCAATCCCGGCACCCTCAAGATGGCCTTCATCCCCGAGGGGTCCACGGTGCTCCGCAACCCGGTGGGCGGGGCTCCCCCCTTGGCGATCGCGCTACCCAGCGCCAGGCGGCCGCGCTGGCTGTTCGTCCTCCCGGGGGTGCCGGCCGAGCTGAAGGCGATCTTTGACCAGGAGATTGAGCCCGTTTACCTGAGAGGAGAGGGTGGACGACGGTACCAGGAGCTGTACTTCCCAGGCGTCGCCGAGTCCACCTTCTACCCGGTGCTGACCGAGTTGGAGGAGAGCTACCCGCAGGTGAGCTTCGGCTCCTATCCTCAGTCCGCCGGGGGCGTGATTATTCGGGCCAGCGCGGTCGATGCGAACGCGTTGGCGGAAGGGTTAGAGGCCCTGCGCCGACTGGCGCCGCCGCCCCGCCGTGGTTAGCGTGCAGCCCGATGGTTCTCGAAGCAGTTGCTGCAGTAAACCGGACGGTCGTACTTGGGCTGGAAGGGCACCTGGGTCATGTTGCCGCAATCGGCGCAGACCACATCGAACATCTGGCGCGGGGGCCTAGGTCCAGCTGACGCGTAGCCGTTCGATCCCTGGCGCGAAGCCTTGGCCAGCTGACGGCACGGCTGACACCTGGTGGGCTGGTTGACCAGTCCCTTCGACTGATAGAACTGCTGCTCTCCGGCAGTAAAGATGAACTCCGAGCCGCACTCGCGGCAGGTTAGGGTAACGTCGGCGAGGCTCAATCCGAGCATCCTCCAAATCGCGTTCTGGCCAGGACTGCTCGGTCGTGCCTTGTATCGCCGCCCGGGACTTCGTCTGGCGGCCGCAACTATAGCAGGGGAGCACCGAATTAGGGCCTAATTGGGCCGTTAGTTCACCTCAAAAGGTGAACAGTTCGATTCCTCCCGCCACCGGCAGGGCCACGCCGGTGATATATCCCGCTTCGGGGCTGGCCAAAAAGCAAATTGCGTGGGCTACGTCCTCGGGCTTGCCGGCGGCCCGCATCGCGGTCCGCAGCACCATCCGCTCGCGCATGCTCGGAGGCCCAGAGTTGAAGGCCTCGGTGGCGATGACACCGGGCACGATGGCGTTGCTGGTGATCCCGTGGCGGGCGCCCTCCAGCGCCGCGGAGCGCATTAGTCCCAGCAAGCCAGCCTTGGTCGCGCTGTAGCTGGCCTGGCCAAATCCCCCCAGGGTGCCGGCCACCGACGACATGTAAATCAGCCGCCCGAATCCGCCTTCTCTCAAGTACGGCCAGGCCGCCTGGGTGCAGTTGAAGGCCCCGCTCAGGTTGACCCGGAGGTCGCGCTCCCAGAGCTCAGGGGACTGGTCGGCCAGCTGGCCCAAATGGTCGAGGGTGCCGGCGTTGTTGACCAGGATGTCGATGCCCCCGAACTCCGCCGCGGCTTTCTCCAGGACCGACTGAACCTGCTTGCGGTTGGTGACGTCCATCTGGAAGGCCCGCGAGCGCCGGCCCATCTGGCGGATTTCCTCGGCGGTCTGTTCGGCATAGACCACATGTTCGGCCGCCATGACCTGGGCCAAGACGCTGGCGGTGCGCTCGGCGACCTTGAGCAGGTCGGGGTCGGACTCTATGAGGATGTCGGTCACCACCACGTCGGCCCCGGCCCGGGCCAGGGCCAGGCAGTCGGCTCGGCCCAGCCCCCGGGATCCGCCGGTCACCAGGGCCACTTTCCCGGAGAGGTCGAACATCGCCATTGGCCGAGTTTAGCCATCCGGGAGAGGGGCTTCCGGGTCGGGAGAACGCTGGGCAGGTCGCTCGGCTACGATGCGGATGTCGGCGGCAGCTGGGAATCGGCGTGGAACCAACCTCTCGGCCCTGACCAGCCATTGCGGTGGCGCGTTCCGGCGCCCGCTAGGAGCCACTTGACCCATCCCTCATCCCCGGCCAGCCTGGCTGGCCGCTCGCCTCACCGGCGAGCGGCCCTGGGCACCGCCTTGATTGCGGCCACCCTGACCCTGGCCTCGTGCGCCGCCGCTCCCAACCATGTCCAGCAGGAGTCCGCCGCCAATATCCTGAAGTCCGCCGCCAAGGCGCTGAGCTCGGCGAGATCCTTCGCGATCCAGGCCACCTCTACGGCCCAGGGAAGTGCAGGATCCCTCACTTTCGACATCCAAGGGGCGAACCAAGGGGAGGGCGCCTTCACCTCGGCCTCCGTCTCCTTTCAGGCGGAGGAGCTGAAGGGCATCGATTACTTCCGCAGCAAGACGCTCTGGAGCCAGGTCGGCGGGGCCAGCCTCCAATCAGCGCTCGGCGACCGCTGGGTCTACATCGCCGCCAAGAGCTCCACCGCAGCCCAGCTGACCCTGGCCTTCGGCGAACTGACCTCTCCCAAGGAGCTGGCCCTCGGGCTCCGCAAGAGTGCCTCCGATGCGGTCAGAGGCAAGCTGACCACCTTCCAAGGTCAGCCGGTGATCGCCGTCAACGAACCGCCCCACGCGGCTCTCTACATCGCGACCACCGGCAAGCCGTATCCCCTGCGCTGGGTGCAGACTCCCTCCACGCAAGTGGACTTCAGTGACTTCGGCAAGCAGTTCCACCTGACGGCGCCGAAGAAGCCCCTCGACCTGGCCGCCATCCTCTCCGGCTGACCTCCTTCTATCCGCCGAGGGATGGATCTGCCGCGCCTGTTCGCCTTCGGGTCCATCGCCCTGCTGGTGATCGTGCTCCCCGGCCCGAGCGTGCTCTTCATCGTCAGCCGGGCGGTTACGCTGGGGCGGCGAGCGGCCCTGGTCACCGTTCTCGGCACCTCGGTCGGTGAGTTCCTCCAGGTGTCGGTGGTGGCGCTGGGTCTAGGCCCGCTGCCGGAGCGCTCCGTCGGCGCCTTCACCGTGGTCAAGCTGTTCGGAGCCGCCTACCTGGTCTAGTTGGGAGTGATGGCCTGGCAGGGACGGCGTTCCGTCGCCGCCGAGCTGGCCGCCAAGACCTCTCAGCAAGGCTGCCAGCGGATTCTGCAGGACGGCGTGCTGGTCGGCGTATCCAGTCCCAAGTCGATGGTATTCATTGCTGCGGTCCTCCCCGAATTCGTCGACCGCTCGCTGGGTCACACTGCGCTGCAGCTCTTGGTCCTGGGGCTGGTCTGGGTCGATATCGCTCTCGTCTCCGATAGCCTCTGGGCACTGGCGGCGGGGACCGCGCGGGGCTGGTTGGCCAGGCGGCCTCGCCAGCTGGAACGGGCTCAGGGGGTCAGCGCGGTCGTGATGGTCGGACTTGGAATCGGGCTCGCGGTCACCAGCCGGACCAGTTGAACGAGTTCCCAGAGCGGGAGGGGAGGGGCCGTGCGGCTAAATCCGGATCCCCAGTACCGCTCGGGCGATCACCAGTCGCTGGATCTCGGCTGTGCCCTCCCAGATCTGGTAGATCTTGGCGTCGCGCATCCAGCGCTCCACCGGGTAGTCCCTCATGTAGCCGTAGCCGCCCAGGATCTGCACGGCCTCCACCGTCACCCGCATCGCGACGTCGCCTGCCATCAGCTTGGCCATGCTGCCCTCGGCATGGGCGAATCCCCGGCCCTCTTTGGCCAGCCACCCCGCCCGCCAGATCAGCAGGCGCGTGGCATCGATCTCGGTGGCCATGTCGGCCAGCTTGAAGGCGATCGCCTGGTGGCCGGCGATCGGCTTGCCGAACTGCTGGCGCTGGAGCGAATAGTCACGGGCGAATTCGAAGGCCGCCCGAGCGATCCCCAGGGCTCCCGCAGCCACCCCGGGCCGGGTCGCCTCCAGCATCGTCATCGCGCCACTGGCGCCCGGTCCCTGGCTCGCTCCAGCGGCGTCGAAGCCGAGCCGGGCCTCCTCACTCACCAAACAGTCTTCGAGGATCACCTGGGCTGTGTGAGAGGCCCGCACCCCCAGCTTGCGTTCCTTGCGCCCCTGGCGCATGCCGGGATTGCCCTTCTCCACCACGAAGGCCGCCACTCCGGCCGGGCCCAGGCTGCGATCCAAGGTGGCGAAGATCACCTGGACGTCGGCGATCCCGCCGTTGGTGCAGAACTGCTTGGTGCCGTTGAGGAGAAAACCACCGTCCACCCGGGTCGCGCTGGTGCGCAGCGCCATCGAGTCCGAGCCTGACTCGGGCTCGGTGAGCCCCATGGCCCCGAGGCGGACCTCCTTGGGATCGCAGAGCAGGCCCAGGTAGCGGGCCTTCTGGTCCTCAGTACCCATGGCCAGGATCCCGGCCCCCGCCAAAGAGCTGGCCGAGATGCTGACCGCGATCCCAGCGTCGCCCCAGGCGAGCTCCTCGGTGACCAGCAGCTGGGTCAGGGCATCGAGCCCGCCCCCGCCGTACTGGACGGGGAAGCTCGCCGCGGCTCCCAGCCCCACCTCCTGGGCCTTGCGAATGACCTCCCAGGGAGTTTCCTCGCGCTCGTCGAAGTCGGCCGCCACCGGGCGGATTTCCTTCTCGGCGAACTGGTGGGCAAGGGCCCGGATCTCCTCCTGCTCGGGGGTGGGGGAGAAATCCAGGGGCATTGACTAGACCTCGATCAGTGGGCTCGCAGCTCGACCTGGGCCTTGGTCAGCGCGCGCTCGCCGGTGGAGGTCAGCACCGACAGGTCCAGCGTGGCCGAGCCCTCGCTCACCGCACTCACCTGAGCGGTTATGGCGAGCTCCTCGCCGGCCGGCACCGGGGCGGAGAACCGGCAGGAGACCCGTGACGCCCAGCCGTTCTCTCCCGCCCATCGCTCAATCCTGGCACAGGCGGTTCCCATGGTGAGCAGGCCGTGGGCGATGGTGGCGGGTAAGCCCGCGCTGCGGGCGTAGTCCAGGTCCAGGTGGATGGGGTTGTGGTCCCCGGAGGCCTTCGCGTAGGCCGAGATCACCTGCTGGGTCATCACCCGACGACGCTCGGGAAGCCGTTCGCCCACCGGGGGCGGGAACTGCTCCACTGCGTCAGCAGGGGTCATCCGGCCTCCTTCACGACGAAGAGGCTGCGGGAGCTCGCCACCACCTGACCGCCCTGGTCCCGCCCCTCGCAGCGGAAATCCAAGAAGACCATGCTGCGGCGACGGTCCACCTGGGCGATGAACCCGCTCGGGGTGATGGCCTCTGCGAAGGCCAGTGGCCGGTCGAAGGAGAACTCCTGCTCGCCGTGCAGCAGGTGTTGGACATCGAGCCCAACCTCGGGGTCCTGGAACAGCTGGGGGACGACCGGCCAGAGCAGGTAGACCGCGGCGAAACAGGCGAGCGGCCGGGTGAAGCCCTGGGCCGCTTCCGCGGTTGCCCCGACCGCCTCGGCGTAAGCATCGTGCCGCGGTCGATCCAGGACCTCCGGCGCCGCGCGGTAGCTCCGGCCCACGCAATCGAAGTTGAACGCCATGGCTCCTCCCAGGATAGTCCGGGGGGAAGGTTCCCGGGACGGCCGGCGCCGCCCAAATCGGCCGATCTCAGGATCCTTTGACACCCCGTCCAGCGCTCTGGTAGGGTCGGGGCGCGGGCGCGCTGCTTGAGGGAGTGAGGGCGCCACCGAGCGAATCCTTCCGCCGAAGGCAGTTGGGGAGAAGCACCTGCCGGGTCCCGATCGTCGTCTTACCCATGTCGCCGTGATCCTGGCTGCTTGCGGCCTGCTGCTCGCGGGCTGGATCTCTGCGTCCCGCAACGGGATCCAGACGGTCTCCACTTCGGCGTCGGTCTGGCCGACCCCCTCGTCCGCCCAGGCTGGCCAGTACTACGACAAGCCGGCCGCGGTGCCCGGATCCATCCAGGTGGCGCCGGCTCCGGTGGTGAGTGCAACCCCGGGGGCCACCCTGGCCACCCTCGCCGCCGAGTACAACACGACCCCCGAGGAGCTGGCTTGGAGCAACCGCCTCCCGGTGAGCTCGGTCATCCAGGCCGGTCAGGACCTGCTGATTCCCCCGCCCGGGCCGACGGTGCTGGTCCGGGTGCTCGCGGGCGAGACGCTCAGCTCGTTAGGTGCCCGATTCCGAGTCAGCCCCGCGGTGGTGCTCAATTACAACGCCTTGACCTCCGGCACCACCCTGGCGCCCAACAGCTTCCTCGTGTTGCCCAGCGCCGCCTCCCCGACCTCCCTCCCCACCCAGGACTTCGTACCGAAGCAGGTGGGAGTTCCGGAGGTCACCCCCAGCACGCCCGAGGCGGTGAACCCCTTCCCCTGGGGGCAGTGCACCTACTGGGTGGCCAGCCAGCGCTACGTCCCCTGGTCCGGTAACGCCATCAACTGGTGGGTCAACGCTCAGGCCGACGGCGCGCTCGAGGGGCAGGTGCCGGTGATGGGCGCGATCGCGGTGTTCGACAACGGCTATGACGGCCACGTCGGCTTCGTCACCAAGGTCCTCCCCAACGGCACCTGGGTGCAGTCCGAGATGAACGTCGACGGGCTGGGGGTTGAGGACAGCCGAACCGTCAGCCCGACCATGGGCTACTTGGTGGGCTTCATCTACTGAGCTGACCGTCCCGCGCCGGGTCTGGTCCTAGCCGGCGAAGCGGTAGCCGATCCCCGGCACCGAGTGGATGTACGAGGGACGGTCGGCCGAGGGCTCGATCTTCCGCCGGAGGCGGTACACGTGAGCGTCCACGGTGCGAGTCTCGATCTCCACCTCGTAGCCCCAGACCCGGCGCAGCAGCTCGGCCCGGCTCATCACCTGGCCGGGGCGGCTAGCCAGGAGCGCCAACAGGTTGAACTCGGTCAGAGTCAGTTGGATCTCCTCGCCGTCCCGGTAGACCTGGCGGCGGCGCAGGTCAATGGTCAGACCGGGGAATTCGAAGCGCTCTTTTAGCTGGTCGGTCGGGGCGACGTCGGAGCGGCGTAGGTGCGCCCCCACCCGGGCCACCAGTTCCCGGACCTCGAAGGGCTTGACCACATAGTCGTCGGCGCCCAGCTCCAGCCCTACCACCACGTCGATGGTGTCGCTCTTAGCCGTGAGCATGATGATCGGCACCTTGTAGCCGTCAGCCCGCAGCTTGCGGCAGACGTCGAGCCCGCTCATCCCGGGCAGATTGATGTCGAGGATGATCAAGTCTGGTGAGGTCTGCTGGGCCATGTCGAGCCCTTCCAGACCGGTCCCGGTCTCCACCACGGTGTAGTGCTGCGGCTCGCAGGCGAGCCTGACGATATCGCGGGTCGCCTGATCGTCCTCCACCAGCAGGATGGTCTTGTTACCGCCGCTCATGCACCCTGTGCCTCCAGGTATTCGGTGACCGTGGACACGAAGTTCTTCACCTCGATGGGCTTAGTGATGTAGCCAGAGCAACCCGCCTCCAGCGCCTCCTTCTCGTCACCGACCATGGCCCGGGCGCTGAGCGCCACAATCGGAGTCTGGGCAGTACGTGGATCGGCCTTGAGCAAGCGGGTTACGGTCAGGCCGTCGATGCCGGGCAATTGAATGTCCATCAAGATCAGGTCGTAGGAATTCGACTTGGCCTTTTGCAGACCCTGCTGGCCGTCGGTAGCAGTGTCCACCTTGAAGCCTTGGCCGCGGAGTACCAAAGTGGAAAGTTCCAGATTACTGGGATTGTCCTCGATTACGAGGATCCGGTTGCGCATTTGGCCGTCCGGGCGCAATCCGTGCAGGGGCAGAGTCACCGTCATGGTGGTGCCCCGGTCCAACTGGCTGTCCACCTTGATGGTGCCGCCGTGGAGTCCGACCAGCCGCCGCACCAGAGCCAGCCCCAGACCGGTGCCCTCGAACTGACGGTCATCGGACGCCTGCACCTGGAAGAACTCGCTGAAGATCTGGTCGTGGTGTTGGGGATCGATGCCGATCCCGCTGTCCTTCACCTGCAGCACCAGCTGTCCCGCCCGCGGCCTCGCCTTGGCCTTGATGGTGGTTTGGCCACCTTCCGGGGTGAATTTGATGGAGTTGCTGAGCAGGTTGTAGAGCACCTGCTTGAACTTGCCTTTGTCGGCGCGCAACAGGATGGTGTCGTTCTCGATCTCCACCTCGAGGGTGACGCCGCCCCGTTCGGCCAGCGGTCGGACCACGGTCAGCACCTCGGAAATGCAAGCCTCCAAGGGGAATTCCTCGTACAGGAGCTCCAGGCGCCCGGCCTCGATCTTGCTCAGGTCGAGCACATCATTGACCAGGTTCAGCAGGTGCCGGCCGCTGGTGTGAATGCTCTCCAGGCACTCGTGTTGCTGGGCGGCGCTCATCTTGCCCGCCAGGTTGTCCTTCAGGATTTCGCTGAAGCCCAAGATGGCGTTGAGCGGGGTCCGCAGCTCGTGGCTCATGTTGGCTAGGAACTCGCTCTTGAGCCGGCTGTTCTCGCGAATTTGCGCGTTGGCTACCTCCAGCTCGTGCTTCTGGAGGGCGATCTCCTGCAGCTGGCGCTGCACCGCCGCGTGCAGGGCGGCGTTGTCAATGCTGATCGCGGCCTGGTTGGAGATGACCCGCACCAGCGCCTGCTCCAATTCGGTGAACGGTTTGACCCGCTTGCGAGTGAGAGTCAGCGCTCCCACCACGCGGTTGGGCGACTCCAGCGGCATCACTAGAGAGCTGCGCGGGGCGTGGGCTGCCGACAGGGCCTTGAAACGGGGGTCCACCGTGGCGTCGTCCACCCGCACCGCCTTGCGCTCGGCGACCGACCAGCCCACGATGCCCTCGCCCAAGCCGAAGGAGGCGACGCTGCTCACCTGCTCGGTGTAGGGGAAGGTGACCATGGCGGTGAGGCGGGTCTCGTCCTCATCAAGGAGGAAGACGGTCGCTCCGTCGCACGACACCAGCTGCGAGAGCGCCCGCAGAGTGAAGTCGATATTGACCTTGAGGTCGAGGCTGGACGTGAAAAGATTGCCGACCCGCTCGAGCAGGTCCACCATCACCTTGTCGTCCATTCGGCTTGAATTATATGCAGGGGTCAAAAGATCAACGCCTGCCCAGGGAGGGCGGTGTGGAGAGTAACGCACCACCCGTCCAGGAGTTGGAGATTGCCGACTTGGAGCCGGCTCCCGGTACTTGCACTACTGCCATGATGCAGGGTGAGCTACCCCACCGGGTGATTGGCCGCGTACCCGGCCCCGATCAGAGCCCGAATCCGGGTGCCAACGGCAGGCTCCCCTGAACCACCGCGGCGACCCCGCCACACCGTGGCTCACGCATCCGGTCCCGGCCCTGGGTGGTGTCCCGGTCAGGACCCGCTAGGCCGGTAGAACCGAGCTCAGCCTCGGCACGGGCGGCCGTTGAGTAGCTTGCGCGCGGCGTCCGCGCGGCACTGTCGCACCTCGTCGGACTGGCGCGTCCCCTGCCGGCCGATTCGGTCCCTGAGGGCCGCAGCCTGGAGTTCGCGCTCGTGATCCTTGACGAGCAGGTAAAGAGATCCGCCAAACATGACTTGCCGCCTTCGTGTAACTAGTGATACCGTCGTTGACTGTAACAGTGTACCATGGATCTGGTATCGATCAAAATGAAGTTCGAGAGTTACGCGGATCGAGGTGTGGAGTCGTCGGTTGAACTGGTCAACCGGCTGAGCCCAGGCTGGTCCCGTGGTCGCAGCTGGGAGTTGCCCCCGGAGCTGGCTGCGCGGCGGGAGCTGGCCCAGGAGGTCGAGGCCAAGATCACCGGGATACCGGTCACCCTGAAGGGACAGGCCGCGGAGGAGCTGATCCGGCTGGCGGCGGACCTGCGCTCAGTCTTCGAGCTGATGGCCCAGGGCCGGCCGGATCGGGCGGCGGACCTGGTCAACTCCTTGCTCACCCGCTACCAGGCGGCCCCACAGCTCGCCCGCCACGACGGCGAGTCTTGGCACCTCCATTTCCACAGTCAGGACAAGGAGGCTGGCCAGGCGGTCGCCCGGGGGGCCATGTGTGTGATCGCCCTGGCGGTGGTGATTGGCTCCCCGGGAGGTGCCCGCCTGGGGCTCTGCCGGGCGGCGCACTGCGACCGAGCCTTCATCGACACCTCGAAGAACGGCTCCCGCCGCTTCTGCTCGTCCACCTGCCTCAGCCGTACCAAGGTCGCCGCTTTCCGGGCTCGCCGGGCTGACCTCAACTCGCCGCTGGCCGCGCCGCTGCCCGCCGCCATCTCGGCCGTGGCCGCTCTCGATCGGCTGACGCGCCGGGGTCGACTCCGGGCCAAATGAGCCTAGAAGTCGCCTCTTCGGTGCGCATTTTCTTCACCGAAGTGGGGCCGCGGGATGGGTTGCAGAACCTCCCTGAGGAACTGCCCATCGAGCAAAAGCTGGAGCTGATCCGGGGGGCCCTGGACAGTGGCGTCGACCTGGTCGAGGCGACCTCCTTCGTCTCTCCCAAATGGGTGCCCAAGTTGGCCGATGCGGAGGCGGTGATGACCGAGCTGGCGGCGGAGCGCGGGACGGAGGTGATGGGCCGGGTGCGGGTGCTGGTGCCCAATCGCACCGGACTGGAGCGGGCACTCCAGGCAGGAGCCCAGCGGGTGCTGGTCAACGTGGGGGCCACTGATGCCTTCAATCGACGAAACCTGAACCGCTCCGTCAAGGAGACAGTGGCCGAGATCTCTCAGCTAGCCGAGCAGGCCACCAGCGCCGGCTGTACGTGGGACGCCAGCCTGAGCGTGGCCTTCGGCTGCCCCTACCAGGGCCGGGTGGATCCGCACCTGGTCGTGGGGCTGGCAGTGGAGCTCGCCGGGCTGGGCGCGTCTGAAGTCAGCATTGCCGACACCATCGGGGTCGCTGATCCCAACCAGGTCGCACAGCTGGTGGGTCTGATGGCCCAGCGTGTGCCGCTGCCGCTACTCTCACTGCACCTTCACGACACCCGGGGCATGGGCTTGGCCAATGCCCTTGCCGGATACCACGCCGGTGTGCGTCGTTTCGAGGGTTCGGTGGGCGGCATTGGAGGCTGCCCGTTCGCGCCGCGGTCCACCGGCAACGTCTGCAGCGAGGACCTCCTCTACCTACTGCAGAGGGTGGGAGCAAGCCTGACCGTGGAGGTGAAGCGGCTGTGCGCGATGGCGCAGCGATTGGAGGAGATCCTGGGTCGGGAATTACCGGGACGGCTTTACCGGGCCGGTATCTGGGACCCAGAAACGCTCTCCTAGGCTGGCCAGCCTAGGGCTAAATATCCTTCGCCGGCGTCCCACCAAAGTGCCTGTTGGTGCGAAATTCGTGCTCGCCTCAGCGGAGTTGCTGGTGGCCAGCTCCCTGCCGCCGTGGCCGTGCGCACCGGTGCGCTATGGCAAAACCGAGGAGCGCTAAAGCGGTGGGCAACGTACTGGTGCGGCCCCCTGTTGCTGACAACCCACCGCTCGCATTGAGGTTTGATGCTCCCAGCATCGGGCTGCGGTTCGCCGTCTGCTCACCGCTGGGTTTGATGGGGGCGTCGATTTCCCTGGGGCAGATGGTCGAGCCTTTCTCGAAGTTGCCGTCGGAGGTCCGCAGACCGTCCAAGCGGACAGGAGGTACGGCAGCCAGGCAGGGCTTGTGGTCGGGGCAGCGCTGAGCCTGGTGGGGGGCGCAGGTACCGTCACTGCCAGGTGGGCAGGAGCCTTGTCGTCCACGGTCTGCTGCTGGGGAGCGCCAGCCAAATCGCCAGCTGGGTGGCCTTGCACCCACCGCGCTCCCCAGCCGAACCGTCCGGCAGCGGAGTAGGAGCGGTTCCGAGTCTCTCCTGAGCTAGCCGTCCCCGACCTTCCCCGTGGTCGAGGAGCTCAGCGCTGCGTCCCGCGCTCGCAAGTCCGCCGGAGGCTCCTGCGGCTCGCCCTCCCGGACCACCGCGAATCCCACCACCGTGATCTGGGACAGGATAAAGACGTAGGCGAGGATCAGGAAGAAGAGGCTGAAGGTCGTCCCGTAGGTACTGAAGCCGTGGGCCAGCTTGAAGTAAAGCGGAAAGAACAGGCTCAGCGCT
>DATLTJ010000038.1:0-6292 GCA_035533655.1 Candidatus Acidiferrales bacterium
ACCGGGTTCCCCAGCCGTCTGAGCGCCGCGAGGCATAGGGCGTCATATCCCGGAGCCGCTCTGGTTCCGCCAGGTCGCCAGCATCCTGGATGCAAACCACTGTCGACGCCAAGTGGCGAGGTGGCGGCCCAAACCCTTTCGAGCTCGCGCCTGGCATCAGCGAAACTCACCTGAGAAAGATGATGACCGCTATGTGCGGCTGCTAGCGCCGCCGGTTGCGCTACATAACCACGGTGGCGCTCGCCATCACAGTGATGCGCCTCAGGACGCCCAGCACCTCATCGGAACCAGACTCGGCCAGGAAAAGCGTGACCAAGGCGCTGGTGTCCGCAGAGACGGTCAGCGACGATGATCCTTCAGCTATTCGCCAGGAGACTTGGTCCCGGGCGCGAGGCCAATCGGCGAGATTCCTGCAAATATCGGGGTTCTCAGGTCCATGAGATCACCCCTCATGAGCGTGGCGACATTGGGCGTTAGCTCCGGTGCCGAGTACGGAACGATCCTGGCCACCGGCCGCCCGTGATCGGTAGTGAGGATTTCCTCACCCTGACAGGCTCACCTAACCACCCGACTGCGGTTGCCACCCTTCAACTGCCTGATCCCGTAGTCCAGTGTGGCCTCTTTCGAAGACCGTCTCACTTGAGCTCAACTGCGCTCCAGGCGCTTCCACCATCAGTGGTCCGGTAAATGACGGCTTCGCCACCACTGTCAGGGCTAGCTAAGGCCCATCCATCAGTGGGCGTCACGAAGGCGACGGCCAGAACGCCTGATCCGCCCGCGACCGAGCCGGTCGGGATGACCGGCGACCAGGTCTGACCGCCATCACGACTTACCAGCAGGGTGCCGCGCGCCAAGGCCAGCCAGCCCTCACTCGCACTCGTCAGGGTCAACCCGGCTACGTATCCCGTGGTCGGAATCTCTCCGATACTTGACACAGGCGACGCACCCACCTGCCCGCTGGAGCCGGCCGCTGACCACGTCTGGCCGCCGTCCGCAGAGGTGTAGATCGTCTTGGACTGATCACCTGCCCCCGACTCCCCACCACAGGCGATCCACACCGACTCCGCGATGACCGCGAAGGGTGGAGTTGAACCCGGTGCCGGCAAACACGGGTCGCTCAGGCTTGACCAGCTGGCCCCGGCGTCGGTGGTGCGGTACAGGGAGACAGCGGCCCCGCTCCCGCTCGCGCTGACCCCCGTCGCCTCCAGCCAAGCCTGCTTGGAGGTGGTGGCTTGCAGCGAAGCGGAGCTCGTGTTGATCGAAGGCAGACCCAGGACAGTCGTCCACGGACCGCCCCCGACGGGAGACCGCATCAAGACAAGGCTCGGATTGGTGCCGCCGCCAGAACCGGCGCAGTCGCTCTCGAGGGCCCAGACGTAGCTGCCGACCACCGCGAGGGACCGAACCGGTCCGGCGGTCTTGACCGAATGCCAGGTGCGGGCCCCATCCTGGGTCGCCCACAGACCGGGCCCCCAAGTCCACCCGTCCGTTCGGTTCGCAAAGCTGATCTCGCTGACGGCGTTGTTGCTGGCGCAGTCGGACAAGCCACTTTGAATATGTGAGGCGGATGGTGCCATGACGGAGCGCCAGCTGCTGCCACCGTCGCTAGTAGCGATGAGCTGGTTGCGACAGTTCGCGCCGGTCGGAGAACATGAGTCGCCTAAGGCGAACCCATACGAGGTACTCGGAAAACTGAACGCCAGCAATCCCAACCGAGGGGGGATTGCCCCCTTCGGCTGTGGCGAATTAACAGGGGAGGATTTGGCCGCTTTCGGGGTCGAGGACGCCGTGGAGCCGGTTGACTCGCCACATCCGGACAGGACGATCGCAGCGCCGACGGTGAGTGCAGCGGCGAAGCGGGCAGGACTGAAGAATCGGTGCACGCTCAGCCTAACGACTCGTGACTTGCCGGCGTTACATTCCAGAGTGTCTCGCCCAGTCTGGTGTCCTCAGCAGCGCGATGGTCGTCCCGACGTAGGGCGCGGGACCACCGTCTCGCTTCACTCCCCCGTGGTGCCGTCGAGAAGCTCCCGGGTCGCGTCGGCATGACCGGCGTGCCGCGCGATCTCGTAATCAAATGCAGCAGCACCCACCGGAGGTCCCTTCCTGCGCCGCGGTTGCTGGGCTGAGCTAGGGAGGCCATCGAGCGCACCACCGCGTCTGTCGTCACTGCCCGTGCACGATACGCAGCTACGGCGGCGTCTACTGTGAGCTCGGGCCCGGGGTTAAACTCCGCTTCGCTCCGGCTAACCTCCTCGCTCAGCATTGAGCCGTCGATCCATCTCCACTCCACCTGAGTTAGATGGTTCACGATGCCCAATAAAGAGATCAGCCCGACCTCAGGATGCCAGTGGGCGGCCTCGTCACTAACTCCCTGCACTTTCCGCAAGATCGCGCCGCGCAGGAACCGCAGCCAGCTGAGCAAAAGCTCGCGTTCATCTGGATTGCCAAGGGGAAAGTCTAGCTCGCTCTCCTTGGACATCCGTCCATGATGGCAGGGTCGGCTCCGCTCCTCTGCCGCTGCGCGCGGGCGTGCTCGCCGCCGCCGAAGCTAGCGTCAGAACCCGCCGGCTAGCGACCCTCGAACAGGCGCTCCGACTCGACCCGCTACCAATTGACGATGAGGTCGCGCGGGCCTAGGCCGAGCTGAGGGTGTCCCTGCGCGACAGCAACCAACTAATGCGCGTCAACGACAGCTGGATCGCTGCCACGGCGATTGCTCTGCGGATTCCTTTGATCACTCAGGACGAGGCGATCCCCCAGATTCAGGGGTTGGCGATGATCCTGGTGTGACCTCGGAGCACAAGCCGGGCGATCCCCCCGGCCACTGAGACCAGCCCTTCACCAAAGCACCACAGAGCGCAGAACCTCGCCCCGCTGCATGCGCAGAAGCTCCTCCTCAACATCGGCGAGGCCGATCGTTTCCGTGACGAACCGGTCCAGCGGTAGGCGGCCCTGCAGATACAGGTCCGCGAACATCGGAAAGTCGCGGTCCGGCAGAGAGTCCCCATACCAAGAGGACTTCAGAGCACCGCCGCGGCCGAAGACGTCGCTCAATGGCAAGTCCAGCCGGGCGTCAGGGGGCGGGACGCCGACCAGCACGACGGTCCCGGCGAGGTCTCGTGCATAGAACGCCTGACGAGTTGAAGCAGTACCAGGGTCGTCCGCGCCGACAGGAGCGACAGGTGCCGCAGACGGCCCGCCAGTTGAGCACCACGTAGTCGCCGGGGGCCAGGCCGCTGACGCCCTCGCCAACCGCCTCGACTATCCCGGCCGCCTCGTGGCCGAGCAGATAAGGGAATTCGTCGCCGATGGCACCCTCCCGGTAATGGAGATCGGTGTGGCAGACCCGCAGGCTTCGATCGCCACCAACGCCTCGCCTGCTCCTGGGTCGGGCACCACCACGGTCTCGATCGAGACGGCGGTCCCCCGGCTCCCGGCCACCACTCCCCGAACCTCGAAGCTCATCTTCGCCTCCCCTTAGCGGGCGGTGTCCCCGTCGTTGGCTAGCTTTTCAGAAGCTATCACGCAGTCTGCCCCGCGATCGTCCAGGCGACCCGAGCAACCGGCTCTGGGACAGAGAGGCCCAGTCAAATCGTCGATCCACTGCTGGAAGTCGATCCTGGCCTTTCCCTGAGGCAATGCTGGATGGTCGGCCACTGCGGCTCGCTGGAGAAGGGCGCCTTGACCAGGAGGAACTCGGTGGGCAGACTGGGAAGCAGTGATCTCCGACGTACTAGATGATGTCCTCGCTTGGTGGAAGGCTGGCGCGACCGTTGGGGTGGGGACGGTGGTCGAGACCTTCCTCTCCGCGCCGAGACAGCCCGGCGCGGCGATGGCCGTCGGCCCGGACGAGAGTGTGGTGGGCAGTGTGTCCGGCGGATGTGTGGAGGGAGCTGTCTACGAGGTCGCCCGCCGCGTCGCCGCGTCGGGGATTGCCGTCTTGGAGCGTTACGGGGTCAGCGACGACGACGCCTTTGCAGTGGGGCTCACTTGCGGTGGGATCCTCCATGTCTTCGTGGACGCTGTCTCGCAAGCGACCTTTCCCGAGCTCGGTCAGGTTGCGGATTCGGTTCGGATGAGCGAGCCGGTGGCGGTGGCGACAGTCGTGGGCGGACAGGTCCGCCTGGGGAGCCGCCTCTGCGTCTGGCCGGACCGGCGTTCCGGGTCGCTCGGCCAGCCCCGGCTCGATGAGGTGGTTGCCGCCGACGCCCGCGGGATGCTGGCCCAGGGCCGTACCGGGATCCTGCGGCTGGGAGCGGACGGCGAGCGACTCGGTGACGAGTTCTCCGTCTTCGTCGCCTCCTACGCTCCCGCACCCCGGATGCTCGTCTACGGCGCGATCGACTTCGCGGCCGCGGTGGCCAGGGTAGGTAGCTTCCTCGGCTTCCGGGTGACCGTCTGCGACGCCCGGGCGCTGTTCGCCACCCCGCGACGCTTCCCCAACATCGAGGAGCTCGTCGTGGATTGGCCCCATCGGCACCTGGCCGGGGTTGACGTGGACGGGCGGACGGCGATCTGCGTGCTCACGCACGATCCCAAGTTCGACATACCGCTCCTGGAGCTCGCCCTCCGTTCCCCGGCGGGCTACGTCGGTGCCATGGGTTCGCGGCGGACCCACCAGGATCGCTTGGCCAGTCTCCGCGAGCGCGGACTCAACGAGGCAGAGTTGGCTCGACTTCGCTCGCCTATCGGACTGGATATCGGGGCCAGCACTCCTGAGGAGACCGCCATCTCAGTAGCAGCGGAGATCATCCAAACCCGCTCCCGTGGGACCAGCGGAGCACCACTCGGACAGCTGGCCGGGCCGATCCACCGTGGCCGTGCGGCGCTGGAGCAGGCGAGGATCCAAGCCCCGCGCTGAATCAGCGACAGGGTCACTCAGGAGGTGAGTCCCGGGAAGTTTGGCCGCCTCCACCGGGGCCAAACGCGGGCCGCTCCGGGCTCCGAGGCCGGGCCAGACTCACCCAGTTGACAGTCTGGCTGAAAGTAGCGCAGCATCGATCCAGCTGTCGGCGCCTGGGCGCGCGAACAGGCAGGGATGAAGCTTGCCATCGGCACTCAAACCGCCTAGCTGAGTCTCTCAGCGGTCGCTCCGTATGCTTTCCGCGTGGCAGATGACCGCGGCGCTGGCTCGGGGAGACAGCTCCGGCTGTGAACCCGCCTCGCGAGGCTGTGGCCAACCCGATTTTGGCGGAGCTGAAGTGGGTCCACGGTCTGCTTCGACGGGACCTGAAGACCTGCCAGACCCTCGCCGCCTCCGTCACCGCCGGCGCCACCGCGGCGGAGGTACGCGACGAGATCCGCCTGCTGAAGGCTCAAGGTCCACTGTTCCAGCTGCGGGTGAACTGCCTGCAGTACTGCAGGTTCGTGCATGGGCACCACGGAGCGGAGGACTTGGCGTTGTTCCCGGCCGTGCGGCGGGCCGACGCCCGTCTCAATCCGATCGTTGATCGACTCGAAGAAGATCACCGTATCGTGTCCGACCTGCTCGATGAGGTGGAAGCCTCATCGCTCGGCCTCGACAGCCTCGCGGATACTATCGAACGCCAACGACTCAGCGATGCGCTGCATCAACTCTCGGCCCGCCTAGTGGAGCATCTCGCCTTCGAGGAGGAGTCCCTGGCGCCAGTCCTCGCTACTTGGAAGCGCTGGCCCTTCCAGGACTGACAGGGCGGAGGTTCAAGGTCTGGGTTGGCGTCACCGGCTACTTGAGCCGACCGCCGCTCCAAGGGGCGCCACTTCGGTGCGGATTCATTATTCAAAGCACCTCCGCCGTACGGACACTGGGCTGCCAGGGCATGGCCAGCCCCGGATGGGGTGGTCAACTCGAATGGAAGTTGGCGATCGCCAGGGTTCGCCGATGGCCGCCCGAAAGTGCGGTCAAAATAGCTGGCAATCGGCCTCAGCGCACGCCTGATCATGGCAGTATATGTCCGCGCTGAGATCGAAAATGGCGTGCCGCCAGCAGGATTCGAACCTGCGACCCTGGGCTTAAAAGGTCGCCCGGCTAGCGTCCGGGGGAATCCGCAAAGGGCTATCTCGAGATTGAATCGGTGGACCCACATCGAGTCTTGGTCCGCCAATGTCCGCCCAAGTTCAGTCCCGTTGCTGTCAAAATTGCTGTCACTTTTCGTGGGCGTGCGCTACCCAGCGTGAGTGATCTCTGGGAATCGCGCCCGGGATCGTAGCCAGTCAGCCACCCAAGCCTCGTCGACCTCGTGCGCGGCGACAGCCAGCATGGCCGCTTCCGCTTCGGAGGTATCGGGAGGGTCGGGGTCCCACCGCACCC
>DATLTJ010000039.1:0-9892 GCA_035533655.1 Candidatus Acidiferrales bacterium
AGCTTGGGCCTGACCTCCTGGGCCCGGCGGCGCACCTCCTCGTAGTCGAGCTGCTCGGTCTCCCGGCTGACCCCGTAGAACTCGGCGTGATACACAATCCCGCTGAAGCTGACCGGGGATCCGTGGGTCAAGTGCCCACCATGGCTCAGGTCCAAGCCCAAGATGGTGTCCCCGGGCTGGAGGAAGGCCATGTAGGCGGCCATGTTGGCCGAGCTGCCGCAGTGAGGCTGAACGTTGGCGTGCTCCGCCCCGAACAGCTGGCAGGCCCGCTCCTGGGCCAGCGTCTCGATCTGGTCGACGAACTGGCAACCGCCGTAGTAGCGCTTCCCGGGAGTCCCCTCCGCGTACTTGTTGGTCAGCCACGAGCCCACCGCCTCCAGAACAGCCGGGCTGGCGACGTTCTCCGAAGGGATCAGTTCCAGGGTGTACTGCTGGCGATCCAGCTCCGCCTCCAAGAGCGAGGCGAGCTCGGGATCCGCCTGGTGCAGGGCACTGAGCCGCTCTTCTGCAATCGCCATCTCAGTCCCTCCGAATCCCAGGGTCCCGCTCTGGCGCAGAAACCCCCAACTCGCGGCCGCTTAGCCTGCCCTCGCGAATTAGGACGGGCTGATTCCGAGTGAGGTCGAGTATAGATGAGGGTGCGGAGGTCTTTCGAACCGGTGCCGGATCTGCCAGCGCCCCCGCCAATCCGGGTAGCTCGCCCAGGGCGGTGGCCGCGTCCGGAACGGGCGGCTGGCCATGGCGGTTAGCGCTGCTGGTCGCGAGGGGCCCGGACCGCCCGAGCAGTTCCAGCGCGACCGGGTGAGCCGGGACCCGTACCCCCACCGTGCCCGCACCGCCCAGACGGCCACCCAGTTCGGTGGCCGCCAGGATCAGCGTCAATGGTCCGGGCCAGAAGCGGTCCGCCAGGTCCTGGGCGGCGGCGGTCCAGGCCGCAAACTCCCCCACCGCATCCACTTGGGCAACCATCAGGATCAGCGGCTGGGCCGGAGCTCTGCCTTTGATCTCGGAGAGCCGGATGACTGCTCCCGGAATAGAGAGCATCGCCCCGATGCCGTAAACAGTGTCGGTGGGGAAGCCGATCACCTGACCCCGCCGGAGACTCTCAACCGCCTGGCGGATCCCCTTTTCGTTGGGCGCCCAGGTTCGGGCAGCCGCGGTCACTTCACCTCAACCTCGAGCACCCGTTCCCGGCCGAAGAGGTCCCGGTGAATGGTGGTTTTGGCCGCCGGCCAAGTTCCGATGGCGAGAGCGCGCAGCATCGGGAGGCGGCGCGGATCGCCCTCGATCAGCACGGTGCTGCCAGGTTGTGTCACGCGGCCTAGGCTCGGCAGCAGCTGGCGGTAGGAAGCGAGGCCGTCGGAGCCCCCGTCCAGTGCCCCTCGCGGCTCAAAGTCCCGAACGGACGTCGGAAGCTCCCCCCATTCAGCGGTCGTCACGTAGGGGGGATTGGTCACGATCAACTGGTACGGCCCCCGGTCCCAGAGCGGCGCCGACCATTCTCCTTCGAACGTGCGCAGCCGATCTCGGACGTGGTGGTGCTCGGCGTTGGCCGCCGTCAAATCGCGCGCTACCGAAGATATATCGACGGCGTCGACCTCGACCTCCGAGTCTCCCGCCGCGAGACTCACCCCCAGGCAGCCAGAGCCACAACCCAGGTCGGCGCAGAGCTTGGCCCGGTCCCCCAGGCGATCCAGTCCAATCTCGACCAGGAGTTCGCTTTCCGGCCGCGGGATCAGCACCCCGACCCGAACCTCGAAGTCTCGGCCACAGAACTCCTGAGTCCCCAAAACGTAGCCCAGTGGGCATCCGGACGCCCGCAGGCGCACGAGCGGCCGAAGCCGAGAGAGCTCCGGCGAGTCGAGCGGCCGGTCGAACTGCAAGTAGAGGTCCAGGCGACTCAGGCCAAGACCGTGCGCGATCACCAGCTCGGCCTCCAGCCGCGCCCGGTCAATGCCCGCCCGGCGCAGGTAATCGGCGCTCCGAACCACCACTGCGCTCAGCGTGATCACCACTCAGAGAACTCCCCGATTACCCTGCATTCCCCACGAGAGGCATTGACAGAAGCTGTTACTAAAGCGTTGCACGTTCCGCAGGAGGACTTTCGCCGGGGCCAGCTACGCTCCCCTTACACCATGATTTTTTCAAAGGCCGCACCTCGGCTGGGGTGCCGGCGGGGCTCGGTTCGGCGTCGTCCTGGGCAGAGCGGGCAGTCCTTGACCGAATTTGCCCTGGTGCTGCCGATCGCGGTGCTAATTCTGGGGCTGGCGGCCACGGGAGGTCAGATGTTGGTCAGTGCCATTGATCTGACCCAGGCAGCCCGGGCCGCCGTAATCCAAGACCAAGCCGACTATAACGGCAATAACCCAGCGGCGCAGCTCGGCGACGCACAGACGGCTGCCGCGGCAGAGATGGGCATTCACTCGCTGGCCTGCAACGCCAACGGCAGCAGCATCCCCTTGGGCTGCGCTGCCGTCGTTGATTACCCCGACCCCAAGTCTGGCCAGCACCTAGTCGAGGTCAGACTATGGCAGAGCATCACCCCATTCATACCCATCATCCCCTCGATCACCGTCTCCGCTCAGGCCACCGAAGCGTCGTGAGATTGCTCGGGGCTGCCCGGCCCAGGCGCCGGGATCAAGGCGAGAAGGGTCAGGTCATGGTGCTCTTCGCTATCAGCTTGCTGGTCATTCTGGTGGCGGTGAGCTTCGCCATAGACGGCGGCTTCGGGCTGCTCCAGTACCGCCAGGCCCAGAACGCCGCGGACTTCGCGGCGGAAGCGGCCGCCAAGGCCCTCTTCCCGCAGTGCACCGACGGCCCGGTGTTGCTTTCCTCGGGAAACCTGATTGAGGACATCAACGCCGTAGTTCAGCCCAACTCACCTTCCACTGCGCTTCCCAACGGTTGGAGCGCCTACTACCTGAACAACCTCAAAAAGCCGCTCCAGCAGAGCGGCCGGGACATCTTCGTGGCGAGCTCGACGGCTCCCCCGGTGGGAGCTTGCGGGGTGCAAATCAACGTGAGCCCGCAGTGGCCTCCCTTCATGGCCCAGATCATCGGCGTGACCCACCTCTCGACCGCCGCCGGCGCCGCGGCCGTCAATCCCGCGGGCGGCGGTGGACCGCAGACCAGCATCGTGGCGCTGGCGCAGAACGGTGCCCACACCATCCTGGACGCAGGCGACGGGAAATTTGAGGTCCAGGGCACCATTTTCGACAACTCCAATGGCTGCCTGAACTACAACGCCAACGAGTCCTACGACAATGGCCACGGCTGTGCGGACTGGGGTGGCTCCGCCACTGACATCATCGACGGCAAGCAGAGCGGGATCATGTACGACTGGGGCGATCTTGAGTACTCGACGATCGTGCCCAAGCCGTGGGATGGCTGCTTCTATTCAACCCCCGGTTTGGGCGCCGCCAGTGGCCAGGTGCCGACAACCTTTCCACCCTCCAACCCCGCCAGCGGACCGGCCCCCACCTATCAGGAAAAGTGCACCGCCTCGGTCGATGGCGTGAGCGTCAACACCAACGTCTACACCGACGGCTGGCAATCCAATGGGCCCCAAATCTCTCCCACCAGTCCGGATCCGATCCAGGCCAGTGGCACTCCCACCCCGCAGCCCAGCAATGCCGGGTGTCAGCTGCCTACCGATGGCCAGATCGTGCATGATCCGATCCTCCCAAACACGATGGATTACTACCCCGGCGTTTACCCGAACCCCGTGGTGATCAACGGCAACTACAATGTCGTGTTCGAGAACTGCAGCGACGCCGCCGGCGTGACCAACGCCAATCCCCCCGCTCCAGGCATCTTCTACTTCGCCCAGGGGCTAGTGATCGCGCCGCCCGCCGGCTACACCGTGAACGGCCAGGACGTGCTCTTCGTCACCCAGGCTCCTGTCCCCAACAGCGCTGCCCCCTGGGGAACCAACATCGGTGATGGTGAGCCCGCCATCGGCAATGGCAGCGGCAACTGCACTATCACCACCACTGGTGAGGTTTGCAACAACGCGTACCCGACGGGCAGGCGCGCAAGTTACACCTGCACTTCGGGGCCGGCCGGCACCAACTGCAACTCCGACGCCAACGGAACCTGCGGCAACAGCGTCTGCTTCAATGAAAACAGCGTCGGCGCGCAGGGGCTCAACGACTCGGTGGAGATCGGCGGGGGAGGCACCGTGAACCTGAGCGCCCCCACGGACGGGCTCTGGGCCTACTTCCTGGTTTGGCAGGAAAAGACCGTACTCGATGCCCCGTCCGGGTCCGGCCTCACGCTCAACAACCGGATTCAGGCCAACGTCGGCATGGACGCGGTCCTGGGCGACAGCGCCGCCATCAACCTCACCGGCGTCGTCTACGACAACACTGACCCCGCGGGCCAGAATCCCAACGCTGAGCAGTATTGGGGCGGCAACGCCAGCCTGCCCTATCTGCCAGGTGGCATGTTGGTGGCCGGGTTCGGCATTGCCACCGGCACCTACGGCACCGGCCTCACCTGCGGCTCGGGCCAGCCGAACACCGGCGGGTGCAAGGTGACGATCGACGGTTTGGCGCTGGTGGACGCGTTCCAAACGCAGGGCGTCACTCAGCTGGCGATCGACGGAACCGCCCTGCACATCCCGGGCATTGAGGGCTCGGCCGCAATCCTCACTAACTGAGTGCTCCATGTTTAGGCGTCAGCGCGGAAACGGACAGGGCATGGTGGAATTCGCCATGGTGGCCCCCATCTTCTTTGCGCTAGTGTTCGGGATCGTTGCCGCCGGATGGCTGTTCTTCCAGTCCGCGGCGGTATCGGACGGAGCTCAAGGAGGAGCGCGGGAGGCGATCGTCGAGACTAACGTGAGCACCATGGTTGCCGGCAAGGAGTGTGAGTCGAGCCTGCCTCGAAGCATCGAGGCGGCCGTGCAGCAGGCGGCCAATGCCGTGACGGTAGATCCCAATCCCCTCTGCCAGGAGGGCTCGTCGGGTACGACGACCAGCTTTTGCCCCGAGGGCCAGGCTGCTACGCTGGTGCAAACCCCTGTCACGGGAGACGCTATGGTGCAGATCTGCGTGATTGGCGGCCTTACCGGCCCGACCGCCTACAAAGTCCAAGTGCGCCTAGTGGCGCATCCCCTGGCACCGCTGCTGGGCGCCGCCGTCGACTTGACCTCCACCAGCACGCTGGCGGTGCCGGCGGCTTCGTAGACCTTCTGCCGCTACTGTCCCGCGTGAGCCTCGCCCGGCACTCGGCTCCCCCCTCCCCGCTCGAGAAGTTCTCCTCGGTCTGCGGCGTCGTCGAAGCTCGGCTCGCGTCACCGCAGAAGGGTCGATCGGGGTCCAAAACCGGCACCATGTCAGAATGGTCCTGAATAGAGTTCCAGGGAAGTCGCCAATGGCCAGAACCCGGGGAACTGAAGTTAACCTGTGGGGACCGCCTCATGAATTCTGGTCCGCCCAGTCCCTGCCGGGGCCACAGCAGGGACTCTTGAGGGGCCGCCCGGACCTGCCTCTTCTCGAGGTGCCCCGGTACTGCCCGCCGCTGTGATCCAAAGGTCGACATGAAGTTCGGCGTGGTGTTCCCGCAGACGGAAATCGGAGCCGAACCGGCCGCCATCCGCGCCTACAGCGAGGGCGTGGAGCGCCTGGGCTTCAGCCATCTACTGGCATATGACCACGTCGTAGGCGCGGACCCTGACGTGCACCGGGGCTGGCGCGGCCCGTACAACGTCCGCTCTACCTTCCACGAGCCACTGGTGCTGTTCGGCTACCTGGCGGCCGTGAGCTCCCTGGAACTGGTCACCGGGATCATCATCCTGCCCCAGCGGCAGACGGCTCTGGTGGCCAAGCAGGCCGCTGAGGTGGACATCCTCTCCGAAGGCCAGCTGCGGCTAGGGATCGGCCTAGGCTGGAACGCAGTCGAATATGAGGCCCTCGGCAAGCGTTTTACCGATCGGGGCCGACGAGTGGAGGAGCAGGTCACCCTCCTGCGCCGGCTCTGGACCGAGGCCACGGTCACCCACACGGGCAGCTACGAGACAGTCACCGGCGCTGGACTGGCACCGCTTCCCCGACAGCGGCCGATCCCGATCTGGTTCGGGGCGCAGTCCGAGCCTGCCCTGCGTCGGGCGGGGCGCCTCGGCGACGGCTGGTTTCCTCAGACCGGTCCGGGGGCCGACTTGGAGCGGGCCAAGGAGTTGGTCGAGGCTGGCGCCATTGAGGCCGGCCGGGACCCATCCACGCTGGGGATGGAGGCCCGGATCAGTTGGGGGGCAGGCGGAGCCCAGCAGGTAGTGGAGCTGGCAGAACTCTGGCGGGAGGCCGGTGCAACTCACCTGTCGATCAACACCATGGGCGCAGGGCTGCGGTCGGTGGGAGACCACCTCGCCGCTTTGGCCGAGAGCGCTGCCGCCCTAGGCCTGGGGTGAACCGAGCCGTCCCCTCCACCCTCTAAGTGAGCATTTTGGCGTGCCTGAGCTGCCTGAGGTAGAGGCGCTGGTGCGGTTTCTGGATCTCCGGACCAAGGGTCGCCGTCTAAGCCGGCTGGAGCTGGCCTCGTTCGCGGCGCTCAAGACGGTTCAGCCCGCTCTGGACGAACTGTTGGGGCTCGAGATTGTGGAGTGGCAGCGCAGAGGCAAATACCTCTGTCTCGCCACGGACGGCCCCTGGCTGGTCGTCCATCTGGCGCGGGCCGGCTGGGTCAAGTGGTACGACAACCTCCCCAGGGCCAGTGCCCGGCCCGGTCGAGGTCCCTTGGCGCTGCGGGTGCGGCTCGAGCCTGACGACGCTGGAGAGACCGCTCCTGGCTTCGATCTGACCGAGGTAGGCACGGAGAAGCGCCTTTCTCTGTGGGTGGTCGACGACCCCGACCGGATCGAGGCCGTGGCAAGCCTGGGAGTCGACCCACTCGATCCCACCTTCGACCGTGAGACCTTGGCCGAGTTGCTCTGCGTCGCTCCGGGGACGATCAAGTCGGCGCTCACCAGCCAGTCCCTGGTGGCCGGGGTGGGGAACGCCTACTCCGACGAGGTCCTGCACGCCGCTCGGGTTTCGCCGTTCAGGCCCGCCCGGAGCCTTTCGAAGGCGGAGGTAGCCACGCTCCATAAGGCGCTGGTGGACACCCTCGGCGCGGCGGTGGCGGAGCGCGCCGGCCTCGAAGCCGGGCACCTGCAGCGCGAAAAACGCTCCGCACTGCGGGTGCACGGGCGCTCCGGCTCGGCCTGTCCAGTGTGCGGCGACACCATCTGCGAGGTCGCGTTCGCCACTAGGTCACTGCACTACTGTCCCACCTGCCAGACCGGGGGACGGCGCTTGGCGGACCGCCGCCTCTCCCGCCTCCTGAAGTAGCTGGGGCAGCAGACTCCCTAGCTGGGGAGGTCCTCGAGGCCCAGCTGCAGCAAGAGCGTGTCTACCCAGCGCCCCTGCTTGAAGCCGACCTGACGCAGCCGCCCGACCTCCACAAAGCCGGCTCCTAGGTGCAACGCTGGCGAGGCAGGCTCACCTGAGTCCGCGATCACGGCCACCACCTGTTTCGCCCCCCAGGCCCGCGCGGCTGCCAGGAGCTCAGACAGGAGTCGCCGGCCGAGACCCTGGCCGGTGCGCTGAGGATGGATGTAAATGGAATCCTCCACGGTGAAGCGGTAGCCGGGTCGGGGGCGCCAGGGGGTCAGCAAAGCGTAGCCCACCAGCTCCTCGCCCTCGATCGCGACCAGGAACGGCAAGCCCAGTTTGTCCAGCTCCTCCAACTTGGCTTGCCAGTCTTCCAGCCCCGGCGCAATTAGCTCGAAGTTTGCCAGTGACTCCCGCACGTAGCCGCCGTAGAGCGCAGCCACCGATCGACAGTCAGCCGGGGTTGCCGGTCGGATCACTACCTGCCCGTCGGCTTGACTCATCTCCAAGTTATAGCGGTAGGCCAGGTCCTCGAGGAAGAGGACGGCGCTCGGGCGTTCGTTTAACCGTCGGTGCGAGATCGGGACCGCCCACCGGCGCCCGGTACTGCTTGCGAAAACCGCACCCATCCGGCGGGTTTTGGCTTCAAGGAGTCGTAGCTGACCCAGCTGCCGTCGCCGTGACTGGCACCGGCCCCAGCCAGAGCTGGCGCTCGAACTCGATCTTGAGGACGATTGTAGTGCGGGTGGCCCGGACCCCGGGCAGCTCCTTGATCCAGTCAACGAGGGATAGCAGGGCTTCGGTGTCGGCAGCCCGCACCTTGAGGAAGAAGGAGAGGTCGCCGGCGATACTGTGGCACTCGTCGACCTCCGGCCGCTGGCGCAAGCGGGCAGCCAGGGTACCCCCGGTCACGTCCGCCTCCACCCCCACGAAGGCGGTCACCGGCCGGCCCACCGCTCGCGGATCCAGCTCCAACGTCCAGCCGCGAATCACGCCGTCACGCTGGAGCCGCCGGATGCGCTCATGGACCGAAGAGGGCGACAGGCCGGCTGCTTGTCCGACCCTGGCCAAGGTGGTGCGGGCGTCAGCCTGCAGAGATCTCAGGATCGCCGAATCGATTTCGTCCAGGTAGGGGTCCGAGGAGGTCTCTTCGAATTTTCTTCGGCTCGATTGCACCTTCTTCTCCCATGAATGAAGATCGCTTCAATGGTACAGAAGTTCCTCCGGCATCGAACCAGTGGTTGGCGAATTATCGCTGGCCAAAGCATGGCACCACGGCAACTGGCGGTAATCGGCCTCGTGCTGGCCGCCGTCGCTTGGGGCATCAGCTTCGTGGTCACCCGGGGAGCGGTCAGCACCTATCCGGTGGCCGGCTTCCTCTTTCTGCGCTTCGTCGTGGGCGGCATGGTCCTCGCCGGGATCGGCCTGCTCTCCCCCTCCTCGCGGGGGAGCTGGCGGGAGGCTCCCAAGGGCATGCTCCTGCTGCTGGGAGCAGTGCTAGCCGTGGCCTATCTGACGCAGACGTTCGGATTGGAGCTGGGCGCCGCACCGGGAGTGGCCGCGGCTCTCACCAGCCTGGTGGTCGTGATCACCCCGGCGCTGGAGTGGGCGCTGCGGGGCCGGGCCCCGGACGGCCGGGTGGCGGCGGGCGCACTTCTGGCGGTTGGGGGCACCTTACTCGTCTGCCTCACCGTTCCCGTTCAGAGCGGAGCAGCCCATCCGCACGCGGTGCTTGGGATGGCTCTGGAGGTCGTCGCCGCGGCGGCCTTCTCGCTGCAGGTCGTGCTGGTCGGT
The DNA here is from genome assembly GCA_035533655.1 of Candidatus Acidiferrales bacterium. Classification (GTDB taxonomy): domain Bacteria; phylum Chloroflexota; class Dormibacteria; order Aeolococcales; family Bog-877; genus Bog-877. Next base: position 9,165 of record DATLTJ010000039.1, read on the forward strand.
CGGTTGGGCCACCGGGTTCCGGCCGTCGCCCTGGGCGCCTGGCAGCTGCTGGCCCTAGCCGCGGTCCTCGGACTAGCGGTGCCCTTCAGCGGAGGCCTGGCGCTGCCGTCCGTGTCGGTACTGGCGGACATCGTTTTCTGCGGCCTGGCTGCATCCGCGTTCGCCTTCGCGGTCCAGGCAGCGGCCCAGCAGCACGTCTCCAGCTCGATGGCCGCGCTGATCATGGCCATCGAGCCGGGAATCGCCATGGTCGGCGGAGCGGTGGCGGGGATGCAGGCGCTGACACCTCTCGCCCTGCTCGGTCTCGCGCTGCTTTCGGGAGGCTCGGCCGCTTCGAGCGGAGACCGGGCACTCAAGCTCGCTCGGCGTCTCGTCTCCCCGGTCGGTCGATTCCCCCGTCCCATCTGACAGCGCAGGTCAGAGCCGAGTCCCTCAACCGGCTGGCGAGGACTCACCTCGGGCCGGCAGCTGTCTGCCTGACCCAACCCGGGGGTATATCAACGGCGTGGTGGCCCGCGTGGGCGACACAGTGGTATCCCTCCACAGCCACATCAACTCGAGGCCATCGGCGGCTCACGGGGCCGTCTCCAGCACATGCCACCACAGCTCGCGGTGTTCTGGCTGGAGGTCATCGATGCAGGCCAGGTGGAGGCGGGGGGCGATCAAGACCTGGATCTGGCTACTCTTCTCGAGCGGCTCGACGACGATCAGCTGGTGCTCTGGGAGAA
>DATLTJ010000040.1:0-22316 GCA_035533655.1 Candidatus Acidiferrales bacterium
TAAACGGGGCTGACTGTAGATCAGCTGGCTTTACGCCTACAGGGGTTCGAATCCCTTCCCGCCCACGCCCAGGTAGCTCAGTGGTAGAGCGCTTCCTTGGTAAGGAAGAGGTCGCGGGTTCAATCCCCGCCCTGGGCTCCATTGATCTCAAGGAGACCACTTAACTGGACAGTCTGTCTACGTCGACCGTGGGCACAACGCTACACCACCACATAAGTGGAAGTACAATTGGCATCGTGTCAAGGCATCTCGCGGTGGTGTCGACCGACCTGGGACTGCTCCGGGACGGGTTCCTGCTGGCTATGGAGGCCGAGGGAAAGAGCCCTGCCACGATCGCGAGCTACGGCTACTCAGTGGCCTCCTTCCTCGAGTACGCCCAATCGCATGGTCGGGCAGACCGAGCGGAGGATCTCACCCGTCAGCAGGTGACCAACTGGCTGGCTCACCTCCAGCGAACCACTAAGCCTAGCACCGCCGCCACCAAGTACCGAGGGATGCTGCGGTTCTTCGGCTGGCTGGTGGCGGAGGGGGAGATCGCCCAGTCCCCGATGGCGGGAATGAAGCCACCGGCGATACCCGAGGATCCGCCGCCCGTCGCGACCGAAGATGACCTGCGCCGTCTGCTCAAGGCCGCCGAGGGCAAGACCTTCGAGGACCGACGCGATGCCGCGGTGATTCTGACCTTCATCGACACCGGAGCTCGACTGAGCGAGGTGGCGCTGCTCCGTCTCAGCGACGTGGACCTTGAGCACCGGACGGTGCGGGTCATGGGGAAGGGGAGACGGCCCCGGGATCTTGCGCTGGGCACCAGGGCCACGCTCGTGCTGAACCGCTATCTGCGAATGCGGCCCTTGCACCGGACGGCCCGGCTCGACGCCTTGTGGCTGGGTCATGCTGGGCCGATGACTCGGGCGGGGGTCTCTGACATCATCGAGAAGAGAGCCAAGCAAGCCGGAATTACCGGACTGCACCCTCATGCGCTCCGCCATGCCTTCGCTGATCGCTGGCTCTCCGCTGGCGGAAACGAAGGTGACCTGATGGCGCTGGCCGGCTGGCGCTCCAGGTCGATGCTCCAGCGCTATGCGGCCAGCAGAGCTTCAGAGCGTGCGCGGGAAGCCCACCGGGCACTAAGTCCGGGAGACCGACTCTGACGCCACCGGTGCCGAACGGCGATGCTGCCGAGGCAGACTCCTATGTGCGTCGAGACCCACTGCTGATAGACCACCTCGCCTGCTTTGCGCGTGTCCGCGGCGGCGATCAGCGGTGCCGCGAGCGGATTGGGGTGGTGGTGGTGGATACCGTGGGCCTCTTTGGTTCACGACACGCCTGGCACCCGAAGGACGGAGTTTGGACGCTGACCAAGAGAGGCCTGAGCAGTTACTCCAAAAAGACGCAAACCGACTCCACATGGACGCCGATTCACTCTTGGTCGAGCTCCGCTCCCGGCCGGTGGTGGATCAAGTGTCCGCACTGCCGTCATACACGGTGCGTTGACCTCCGAGAACTGGGAGTCCCGGCCAGCGCTTGACTGTCGTGCTGGCGGCGTTTACGATTGGCTTTAGGCGCGGGGGCGGCCAGCCCTTGGGGTAGGCACCATCCGTCGTCCATCGCCCTCCCGGAGGCCGAGAGGTTTGTGGCGCATGGGCGAATGTACCCTGAGGACACTCCAAGCGCGAGCGGCGGCACACCGGTTGCACTCCCAGCGCGACTCAAGGGAACTAACCTCGGCAGCGCGCGCCGGTTTTGAGCGCCGGTTCCTTGAGGAGGTAGACCCCGAGGGCCTTCTGCCCGAGTCCGAGCGCCTGAGGCGAGCCGCTCAGGCAAGAGCGGCCTACTTCGTGGAATTGGCGCTGAAGTCGGCTAAAGCCAGACACCTTCGGGCTGCGGCACGCACGCCGTGGCGATATGCAGACGCTGAGGCCGACACATCCGAGACGATCGCGTCGGCAGCGGCTTCACACGCAAAGTCATGACCTGGGGCAGGTACGACGACCACTTCGATGACGATGAACGCTTCATGGGGCTCTGTCTCGCGGCCAGGGGACTGTTCGTATCGTGCCTCCCGCACTGCCTGCGAGCTAACAGTCCCAGGATCGTGCGGGCCCTGGCTGAGCGTGAGGCTCGCGAGGAGACCGACCAGCTGGCTCAGGCCCTCGTGGACAGTGGCCTGTGGGCCCAGAGTGAGGAGGGGTGGGTGCATGCCAACGGAGGCTACGCCGGTTGGGATCACATCGTGATGCCCGAGGCCAAAAGGGCGGAGATTGAGGAGAAGCGCAGGCTAGCCGGCAAGGCGTCCGCGGCGGCGCGGCTCAAGAAGCATGGAACCAACATCCCTTCTCGAGCTCGGAACTCGCCTCAAGGAGGCCAAACGCGACCTCTCGTCCGGCCGCACGAAGTAGGGTCGATGACCGAGCATTCACCGAGCACCACCGAACCCGTACCCGATCCCGGACCAGAAACCGTACCCGAAGGGAAAGGACCACTAGGTGGTGGCAATACCCCACTGAGTGGTGTTTAACCAGCAGAGGGGAAAAGGGGAAAAATGGCAGCTCGAAGCAATTGAACCTTCATTGGGCCCGGATGTATCACGAGGTGGCCAGGCGAGTCTTTAGCACCCGTAGGTGGTGGCTGATACGGTGAACCCATGAGCATGGAGCTTCCTGGCATGACGCGGGAAGGGAGCTCCGAACCGCGATCGCATATCAACCATTCAGGCCCACCCAAGGCGAATCGTGGTAACCGACGGCGCGGCTACTCCCGCAACCGCAGGACGGGCCCTGGGGTACGTTCTCGGGCGCTTCCATGGCGCAGGGACCCGGTCGTCATGCGACGGGTTGCGCTGGTCGGGCGACTGCTCGCCCAGGGCTATACGCGAGCAAACCAGCTCTTGCCAGAAGTCCAGGCTTGGGCCGAGGGACAGAGAGAGCCCCCTCCTTCCCTCCGATTGGTGCGCGAGGACATGAGGCGGCACCGAATCCTGGCCTGCGACGAGGCGGGGGAGTCCGTTCTGGACCTACGGGAGGCGCTCCGGTATACCCGCCAGCAGGCGTGGCAGGCATACCACGACCCCACCCTACCCCTCACGGCTAGGAACAAGGCGGAGTTCTTGGGGACAGCGCTTAGGTCGGCCGAAGCTGAGGCCCGCTACCAGCAGATGGGGATCGCGGCGGCTCTAGAACAGCCAGGGATGCTGCTGGCTGAGAAGTACGCGGAGATCATGCTGACGGTCGTGGTGGACGTCGTGAGTAGCGCTCCGATCGACCGCCAGGCGCAGATGTGGATCCGCGACCGGATCGCCGACCAGCTCCAGGCCAAGGTGATCGATGCCAAGCCGGCGCGGGCGACGCTGGAAGCCTGATCGGTGACACTGAACCGCGTGAGCCCAGCGGCGATGCCTGGGAGGATTGAGCGCCGCACCTTGGCGGAGAGTCGTGATGGCCTGCAGAGGGTCCTGGAAGCCATCCGCACGGGGGAGCTGACCGCCACGCCGGGCTATGTTGCCCGGCTTGAGGGCGCGATAGCAGCACTCGACGCACTGCTAGGCGATCGCGTCCAATAGTCCTTCGACTACCTTTCACCCACGACGAGGCAGTACGTGCCGTCCTGATCACCGCCCGCAGACGGGGTGGGGCTCTTCACTCAACCCCTCGTGATGGTGAACCCATACAGGATCACCCTGCCTCAGAGGGGGCTGGATCGGGCTCGCCGAGGAATTTTCGCAACCAAGCGTTCAAGTTCTCACGGAATTCGTATTCGTTCTCAAGGTTGTACTCAATCTGGCGGTGGACCGAGAGATCGAAGGGTGACTCGCTCAGATCCTGATTCATGAAAATCACTCCCTTCCCTGCACCATGGGCGAAACCCACCTCGTAGAGCACGTTGGGATTGTTGCTGGTCAAGTCTGCAAGCAGCAGGCCGGCCCTCGCGATCTCGGTTCTGACTTGGTCCGGGATCTGACCCGCTTCAATAAGTTCGGTTGCCGTGTGCCAGTTCAAGCCCGGGTAGTCGGTGACGAGTGAGCGGCACACCTGAATGATCCATCCGTACACCCTTTCTGACCACTCTTGGCGACTTTGGGACGGCATCATCACGAAGAGGTACCTGGGATCCTGGAACGGTTGGCCCCGGACGATCGTGTCCGACGACGCTCCCGCGCCAAGAGGCGTGTCGACGTCGGCAGATTGATCTTGAACAGTACTGTCGACGGAGCCTGAGACCACCACCATCCCAATGGCCGCGCTCTGAGTCTTAACGACCGCTGTCGGGAAAAGGCGCTCCCGCTGTCGAGCGTCTTCGGCTTGCATACTGAGCAAGTCGTCCACACTGTGGACGTGCCGATATCGGCGCAGCTCCCACACATCGAAACTCACCCCCCACGGGAGGCCTTCTTGCGAGTTGGAACCGGAGCGGCTCAGGCCGCGGACCGACTGCAGAAGGTGGCCCAGGGTCGCCAGGGTCGTCGGGTCGGATGGCCGTTTGTGGGCCGATAGCATCTCTCGCATCTCATCCGACGTCACGGTAAACAGGGCTGGGTCAGTGAGGGACTCTGGAGGGGTAGCGGACGCGGCGGCCCAACATAGCCCAATTGCCATGACCATCAGGTTGAGATCGGGGATCGCCTCGGGCACTAGCGACATTCCCTTCAGGGTCAAGCTCAGCGTCCCCTGACCCGGGTCGAAGGGATGCTGAGGGCGGCCGAGGATGTCTGCGGGAATAGATCCCATGACCTCCTCGATGTCAATGTGCTCCTGGTCCAGACGCAGGGCCACGGCGGTCAGAGACGGCCACCGATGCTTAGTGCGGTACCAGTCGTACACGACCTCCACGAGATGGCGCTGGTCGCCCTCTAAGTCGGTTGACTCGTCCATTTGGCCCTCCTCTGTGGCCGCGTTCAGCTCTCGCGCCATCCTAAGCCGCAGGTTGGTTCCTGGTCCGCCGATGGAAACAGTGAGTGGTTACACTAAACCTCCCTTTAGTGTACACTCACTCTCATGGGAAGGGCAAAACCGCAGCGGACGGGAACATCGGCGGTTGTCGGGTACGTGCGGGTCAGCACGGCCGAGCAGGCCGACTCTGGGCTTGGGCTGAAGGCTCAGCGGCGGGCAATCCGCTCCGAGTGCGACCGGCGCGGTTGGGAGCTGGTAGGGATCGAGGAGGACGCCGGGTGGTCGGGCAAGGTGACCAGCCGCCCAGGACTCCTACGAGCCCTCGAAGCTTGCAAGTCGGGTAAGGCCGACGGGCTCGTGGTGGCAAAACTCGACCGGCTCTCGCGGTCGGTACAGCAAGCGGCGGCCCTGCTGGCAAAGGCCGAGCATGAGGGCTGGGCGCTGGTGGCGCTAGACCTGGGCGTGGACCTCAGCACCCCATCCGGCGAAGTCATGGCCCACGTGCTCGCGGCTATCGCCCAATTTGAGCGGCGGCTGATTGGGCAGCGGACCAAGGACGCACTAGCGGTCAAACGGGCCCAGGGCATGCGCCTCGGTCGGCCTCAGGTGCTCTCGCTTCAGGTGGTGGCCCGGATCGCCCGCGAACGGAAGGCAGGGCGCTCGCTGCAGGCCATCGCTGATGGTCTCAACAAAGACGCGGTGGCCACGGCACATGGGGGGGCAGCATGGTGGCCCAGCACCGTGTCCAAGGTGATGGGACCTAGCTCCGGGCTGGCGGCGTGAGCAATGGGAGAGCGAACCACCGTCCGTTGGTGACGCGGTGCCTTGGAGACGCGCCCCAGGCACGACCTTGGTGCCGCGCCGACCTAGGCTTCACCGGGAGCAGCGCGGATCTGCGGCGACCAGCTGTCCTGTCGGGCTAGACTCGACCCCATGGAGATGCCCGAAGGTCTGGACTCCGATGGAGCCGCCCGCGAACGGGTACTCAGAGAGGTTGGGGAGACCATGCTCATGATCGAGGCAGCGATTACCCGGGCGCGGCGGGCCATGGACACCATCCGGCGCGAGGCAGATCCCCACGCTCAAGCTCTGGCCAGCCTCGCCAAGGCCACGCGGGATCTGGAAGGCGTCAGGCGGAGGCTTCACCAAGAGGCATACCTGCACGTCGACGTCCTGCCGTTGCAGTAGCTAGGCCGATGGCCAGCCTCTCGGGGGCCCAGATCCAGTCGAACCTGGTCAAGTTCGCTCGGTCGTGGGAGAAGTACCGAGGCACAGAGCGGGCCGAGGCCCAGACATTCCTCAACGAACTCTTTGTGGCCTACGGCCAGGACCGGCGGGAAGCCGGGGCCCGTTTCGAGGATCCCCAGACCGAGGGTGGCATCCTGGACCTTCTCTACCCCGGCGTGGCGATCATCGAGATGAAGGCCCCCGCCCAGGCCTCCCGGCTCGACCACCACCGGGAACAAGCACTTCGCTACTGGCATCACTCGGATGACCCGGCCGAGAGCCGGCCAGCGCCGCCATACGTGGTCCTCTGCGCCTTCCAGCGATTCGAGGTCTGGGAGCCAGGCCGCTTCCCCTCAGGCCCTCGGGACAGCTTCGACCTAGGCGAGCTAGCGGACCGCTATGAGGCGCTGCTCTTCCTAGCTGGGCAACACCCACTCTTCCTAACGCACCGTCGGCATCTGACCCAGGACGCAGCCGAAAGGGTCGCCGCCCTGAACGTGTCCCTCTCCGATCGCCACGCTGCTGACCCCTCGGTCATACGGCGATTCCTGCTCCAAACCGTCTGGTGTCTCTTCGCCGAGGGCCTGGGGCTGTTGCCCCATGAGCCGTTCTCGCAAATCCTCATGGCCTTGAGATCCGATCCCACCCGCTCGTCGGCGGCTGAACTCGGTTACCTCTTCACCATCCTCAACCTGACCGCAGACCAGAGAGGGCGCGGTGGCGGACTCTACGCAGAGGCTCCGTACGTGAACGGAGGCCTCTTCGAGGAGCCAGCGCGAGTGTATCTGCAACCGAGCGAGTTGGAGCTCTTGGCCGAGGTCGCTGCCTTCGAGTGGCGGGACGTCGACCCGACCATCTTCGGTGCGCTAATGGAGGACTGTCTCGGCAGGGAGCGCCGTTGGGAATTGGGGGCCCACTACACCTACGAGGCGGACATCATGCGGATCGTCCGTCCCAGCATCATCGAGCCCTGGACAGAGCGCATCGCCAGCTCTAAATCCGTTGCTGCGACGACCGAGGCGTTGCAAGACTTATGCCGACTGCGGGTCCTCGACCCCGCTTGCGGCTGCGGGAACTTCCTGTACGTCGCCTACCGGGAGATCAGAAGCCTGGAGCAGACCGCCAAGCAGCAGATCAGGGACCTGGCCGTCGGCGCTGGGGTGGCCCCGCCCAAGGACCTGCCCTCATTCCCGATCTCAAACATCCACGGAATCGAAATTGATGAGTTCGCCGTCATGATCGCAAGGCTCACCCTCTGGATGGGGCACAAGCTGGTCACCGACCAGTTCGGGCTCGTCGAGCCAGTTCTGCCTCTCGTCGATCTGTCGGGGATACAAGTCGGCGACTCGCTGGTCTTGAAGTGGCCCGAAGTGGAGGTGATCATCGGCAATCCCCCCTTCCATGGGGCTCAGCAGCTCCGATCGGCTCTGGGAGACGACTACATCAACTGGCTGAAATCGACCTTCGGCTGTGGGGTGAAGGACCTCTGCGTCTACTGGTTTCGCAAGGCTGCCGACCACCTCCCCCCTGGAGGGCGGGCAGGGTTGGTCGGGACGAACTCGATCAGCCAGAACCGGGCACGAGAGGCCAGCCTTGACTACGTGGTCGCGCATGGCGGAGTGATCACGTCTGCGATCTCCACCGAGGTGTGGCCGGGAGATGCCAACGTCCATGTGAGCATCGTGAACTGGGTCAAGGACCCTCAGGTTCCTCCGAGTGAGTACGTTCTCGACGATCGGAGAGTCAGCGGGATCACGACCTCGCTAGGCGAAGGAGACCAGTCGCCGTCGCCCGAGGCTCTACCGGCCAACGCTGGGCGGGCATTCCAAGGCCCTATTCCTGTGGGCGAGGGCTTCGTACTCACTCCCGACGAGGCCCGCGAGATCCTTGCCGATGGCCGAGCCCCGTACGAGAGAGTCATCCGTCCGTACCTCATCGGAGACGATATTGCCAACGAACCCCATCAACGTCCCAGCCGATGGATTATTGACTTCTCGTCGATGCCGCTAGAAGAGGCACAGACGTTTCCCCGCGCCCTGGCAATCGTCGAGGAACGGGTCAAGCCCGAGAGGCTTCGGAACAACGACGCGCGCTTCAAGCGGGACTGGTGGCTCTTCGGCCGCCCCCGGGGCGAGATGAGGGATGCGTTGGGCGGCCTGAGTCGCTATCTAGGCGGGACGGCAACCGGCAAGCGCCTCCTGTTCTGCTGGTGCGACCGCTACTGGTGTCCCAGCAACGCGAGCAACGTATTCGCTTTCGAGGATGATTTCGAGTTCGGGCTTCTCAGTTCAGCAGCGCACCTTGCCTGGGCGTGGAGATGGTCATCGACGATGAAGAGCGACCTGCGCTACACCCCTACCACCGTCTTTGCCACCTTCCCCTGGCCATACCCGGTCGAGGGCTCCAAGCGGGAAGAGGTCAGCGCACTTGCCGCCGAACTCGTCAGCCTCCGCACGAAGCTATGCGCCACGGCCCGCGTGGGGCTGACCCGGCTCTACAACACCATGGACGCTGGCGGCCACAGAGACCTGGCCGATCTGCACCTCAGGCTGGACCGAGCGGTTACTGCCTGCTACGGCTGGCCGTCCAAGATTGCCCAAGACCCAGTGGAGCTAGTGGCCCACCTTGCCCTGAGGAACGCCGAGATCACGGCAGGGGCCCAGTACGTTCCATTTTCGCCTCTTCCTGAGCCGGACCTGGACATCCCTGCGGAGCTGCCCTTCCACGATCTCGGGTGAGGGGCTACAGGTCAAATGCCTGCCAAAGCGCGCCAGCCCGGTGTCGTCGAAGAAGAGCGCTGGGAGCATGTGGCGACAGGCGGAAACAGTTGGATCTGGATGTCTCGGGGTGCGGTGACGAGCTCAAACGCCCGACGGTCTCCAGGTGGAAACGTCGTCACCCGGAGGATCATCCAGTCGACCTGGATGGTTCTTGGGACGAAACCTATTTCGACGTCGAGGGTAGGCTGCTGACCGTGGTGGCGCTCGCGGATGAGACCAGGGGACGGGTTGAGCGGATCGTCGCCGCCGCAGAGGCTTCGTTCGTTCGACTTACCGGGGTCGCCGAGGTGATCGACGCCGACACCCCGGATGACATTTTCGGGCCGTTGGGCGAAGCCGTGTTGTGGATTGTCGCGCTGGACGACACTCTCCGAAAGAGCCTGGGACTTGACTATGAGTCGACGCGCAAGGACGATCCCAATGGTCGACTTATCCAGGGTCTCCAGCACGCCCGAAACAAGATCACTCACGGACTGGACGTGACCACCACCAGCGAGCTGTATGGGGGAGCGATGTTGGGCCGCTTGAAATTGGGCACCGGGCGGTTAAATGAGCTGCCTGAGCACAGATGGAAGGCCGAGCTTCCCCCGTCCAGTCGGGACAACGATCAACAGAAACAGCCCTACGCGGACCACCTCGCCGGTCAGGGGGTCTTGCCAACCATCAGGGCCGCGCTCGACTACCTGCGACGGGTGGTGGAGGAGACCGATGGATCTGGGTAACGGAATCGGGGCGGCGGCGGCGGTCGCCACGATGATCCTCGCTGGAGCGACGGCGTACACGGCCTGGGAGACCTCCAAGGCTGCCGAGGCGTCCGAGAGGTGCAGTGGTTGGTGGCGAGCCGAATCCTCAGTCGGTCGTATACGAAGCGAACACATCGACTGCCGACTGAGGAATGGCGACCCCTTTGAGAGCCTCCCAGCGGTCGTAGTCCACGAGGCGAAACTTTTCGAGTTCCTGTCGATCCCTGTCCGAAATGCCCTGGATCAGCGGGAACGCAGCTAGCGCTGATTCTCGGTGCTCGAAGATGACTTGGAGGATGGGGTTGTCGAGCTGGGCGAATTGCTCTATCAGGGACGGATCGTGGTGATGCGCTAGGCGTAGCAGCCACACCTGTCGGAACTGCTCGTCCGCCACGGCGCTCTCCAGCCTTAGTAGGTTGGCTAGGACCCGTCCCCGTTCGGGGGGGGGCAGCCGTCCCAGGAGCGTGTCGATAACTACCACAGCCGCTGGGATCACCTCTGCGCGGATCGCCATGATGCGGTCGAGGAGGCTGATGGAGTAGATGACCTGGGAGGAGTGGGCGCGCTCAGCCAATTCGGGAACGCGGTTCAGCTTTAGCAGGATCGTTGTGGCCGGGCTACCTCCCGCAAAGGCCCGTTGGATGCGGTAAGTAGCGAGCAGGGCTTCCGACAACTGCCTCCCGGTAAGACGAACCTCGGCCAGATCGGTGGACAAGAAGCGGAGCGAGGACTCTGCAGCGATCGCTGCACTCCATGGCCGGGTGCATCCTGCAACCACGTCATCGAAGATGCGCGTCTTCTCAGTGCTGAGCGCGAGGTCATAGCGATCATGGAGAACCCGACTAACCACTCCGATAATGTGTCTAGCTTCAGCCTCACTGCGGCACAGCAACTTGTAGTCATCTCGAAATCGAGCACCGAAGAAATCGACATGCTCAGCCTCGAGGCGAACCGTGATAGCTTCGTCGATGTCCGCCAGAATCACCTCGGAGACTAGGTCGGAAACAAGGTTTCCAATGGGCAGGCCGTTGGTTTGATTCTGCCGAGCCAGCCGAAAGGCCTTGTCCAGCCTATTCCCCGCGAGATTTAAGTTCCATCGCTCTCGTTTGGCAGCCTCCTTGCCCTCGAACGCCCAGGCAACGCTGTGTGTATAAACGGACGGATAGAAGTTGCTGATGTCACACGCAACCAGATGCGTGTAGGTGCCTGCAGCCGATAAGGTCTCTCGCTCGAACTGACCGAAGCTGCGTATGTGACCCTTTGCCGGGTTGGGCTGGGTCAGGTATTCCGGCAAAGTGTAGGCGGTGATCCCCCGGTGGCGGCCTAGAAGTGTCTGAACTTGGTTCCAGCAATCGGCGCTGGTCACGGTGTTGACAAGATGCCAATAGGCAAAAGGATGTAAGAGGCTAAACCTGCGCCAAGAGTGCGCTCCCTTTGGGGCGAAGTACTCCAGTGGCGTGGTCTCTGGCCAGCCCACGGGGGGAAGAGGCTCTAAGCCCATCTGGTCGAATCCGCCCGGCGATATGAATTCGGGGAGTTGCTGACCGGTAAAGTACCCGTGGCGGAACAGATACGCACGGGCAGTTTGGGGGGTTGTGGCGCGCACCTGTGCGCGGGCGGCATTATCCAACTCGCTGTGAACGTCTCTCAGTGTGATCGCGCTCCATTGACGGGGCTGAGGCCAAGCGTGGGATAGGCACGATCTTGCTTGCTACTCCCGAAGTGGCCCCTTGAAGATGCGGACGACCTCCTCGTTTGACTCACCGCGTACCGCACAGCATGCGTTGTGACCAGCTCCCAGCCCTCCCGACTCACGGCCTGTTGCTAGGGCCCTCGATGTGCCGGAGGCAACCTCCACAGCCGAGGAGCTCCTCCAGCGCGCCCCAGAGCAGTGCTGGGGCGGCACAGCAGGCCAGGCCTGAGCCACCCGCAGGAGAAACCGTTGGAAGTCCGGTTCCAGGTCCTGGCTAATGGCCACCCCGTGCAGCCTGACCCCGGGCAAGGCTCCTACCGGAAGTAGCCATCGGTGGTCGGATCCGGCGGCTAGGGCGGTCGACAAGAAAGGTGCGCAGGTCGGACCATGACGCCCCGCCCGTAGTCTGCTTTGAGCGATCCTTCCAGTCGACTGAGCCACGGCTAATGATCAAGAAGCCAATAGGCTCGCCGTTCTCGTCGACGGCGATCTCCAACCCGGTCTTGGTGAGTGGAAAGGGCGGCACGGTCACCGAGGCAGTGTGTCTAGCCATTTGTTAGCCTCCTTGGGCAGAGCGGCATCTGGGCACAACAGGGAAGTCTCGCACTATCAGCAGCTCCGCTCCCAGGCCGTTGGGCCACCTGCCGGCAAAGTTGCTCCAGCATGGCGTTGCGGAGGTAGCCCTGGCGGTCCACTAGTTCGTTCCTGATGCGGGGCTGGGCAAAGGCGATGTTGGAAAAGGCTACCCGCCCCGAGTGATCGAAAACAGCGATCCCAGCCAGGGTGTTCCAAACGATCTCGCTGGCCGCGAAGGAAGAGGTCGCGGGTTCAATCCCCGCGCTGGGCTCCGCCGATCTCAGGGCCACCACTTAACAGGACATTCGAGGGGCACCCTTTCCGGGGCTTGGAGGGCCGCACAGCGGCATGATTTCGGGAGGTGGCCACCACTGCACCGCGTCGAGTGCCCCTTTTCCCGCCCGGCTGGGCACCTTGCCCTCGCTGTGGCCAGGGGAGCGAGGCAGGCGAGGTTTGCGTGAGCTGCGAGGACGAGCTGGCCAATCCGCGCCGCTCTCAGGCGTCGCGCCGAACGCAAGCCAGGGGCGCGGGACCGAGAACCCGCGTCAGGCTGAGGCGAGTTTGACGCCCTCGAAACTGTCGCAGCTTGCGACAGTTGGCAACGCGGGATCGGTAGCAGCCTGCGACCGATCCGCCCTAGCAAAGCGCCCAGCTTGGCACTTTGGGCAAAGCTCCCAACATGGGAGCTTTGGACCCGCTCTAGGCGTTCGCCGTGGTCTTGGCGGGCAGGCGCTTCACCGAGATCCACCTGCTAGCGTTGAAGGTGGCCAACTTTTCGTATACGTCCCCATCCCGTTCTCCGAGGATGGTCAGGACTCCGAGCTGGTCGACGCTCCATCCACTCCCTTCGCACCTGTAGGTCATCCCAGCGGCGGGTTCGAGCGCAACTTCGATCTGATCCACTTCCAGCCCCCTCCTGGTTTCTACCACTAGTCCCAATACGCACGCCGCACTCTGGCTTCTGGCCAGGGTCCGGCCCACCGCTATATTGCGCGCCCTGCGGGCCAGGCGAGGTGACCGGCCTAGCCGGGTCTAGCTCGACTGGGGCTCCTCGTGTAGCTTCGTCGCAAGGTGCCGCATATAGGCGCGCACGCTGCCCCAGATGTCCTCTGCTCGGGAAGGATCGTAGACCCGATCCACATGCATGGTGGGGTTGCGCCAGGCGACCTTGACGGCGCGGAGTTGAGCCACCGCCTCAGCGAAAAACTCGGCCTGCGATTCCCACTTCGGGTCCCTACTCTTCGCGGGCTTCGCGAGTTCTTTGTCGCACTTTGCCAGCACCGCCTCCCAAGTTGGATTTGCCTGCATCTCCAGGTCGGGCACGCCTAGCGCTGCTCCCAGCTCATGCAATCCCACCTCCAAGACACGCACCAGATGAAAGACGCACGCTGTCGCCCTTTCTAGCGCCAGGCACTTAGCTGCCTCTTCGATGTCGTAGGCGGCCGAGGGAAACGCGTCGGCGACTTCATTCCCGAAGGGCGCGGCATGGCCGTAGAGGTCCTTCTCCCTGGGCGACAGCGACAAGCACAGCGCGGCTTCCATCTCGTCATCGATCCGTCCCTGCAGCTCAGCGGCTGCTAGCTTCAGATCGGGAGGAGGGCTCCCAGCCGAGACCTTCTCACGCAGCCTCCGGGTGGAGGTGGCCGAAGCGTTCAGTCCCATTACTTCAGCCTGCTGTTGGTACTGCGCCAGGATGTCGGCGAATTGCGTCCTCTGGGCCGCAGAGAACGAAATCGCGGAGTTAGGACGACCCAACACATCTAGGGCGTGGGCCAGCTTTAGCCAGTCAGCCGCCTTGAAGCGATTCATGAGATGGCGAAGGCTACCTTCTACCCGGCGGGCTGTCAAACGGCTGTCGGACGCTGGGCCTAGCGGAGGCGAGGCGGCCCGTCCGTGGCCCCTATTCTTGAGCTGATGGACGCGGGCGAGCGCTCGTTAGGCGATTCACTCGACGACTTCCGAAGCCAGTTTGAGGCGCTGAACCAGAAAGGCGAGGATGAGAGGTCGGATGGGCAGAACGCGAGCGCGCCACCGGCCGTGCGGGCCGCCGCGTACGGTCGCTTTCGGGAATCAATCCAGCGCGCAGCCATCGCAGTCAACACGCTCACCGAGCTGAAGCCTGGACTTGTCGGAGCCGTCTGGACATGGCCAGCCGCCCTTCGGAGCAACCGAGCACTGCTGGAGAACACCACGAACGCTTCCATAGCGTTCGCTGAGATCACTGCAGTTGGAACAAAGGACCCCGTCCAGGCTGCGTCCAAGGTGCTCGAAGGCTTCTTCAAGCTGTGCCAGGAAGTGGAGCCGCCAGAGTGGTGGAGTTTCAGGCACACGCCGCAGCGCAGGGCCGGATATGAGACGCAGCGCACGGCCTTATACGCCCTTCTCAGGGAGTTCATCGAGATGAGTAGGCGGGATCTCGGGTGGGGATAGACCGGCTGCCCACCTCTCGTCACCAGGCTGAATGATGTCGAGCACCGAGGCTGGCGGCACCGAGTACCGGACGTGCCACTCGTGGAAGGGGCTGTCCAGCTCTAGGAGCGTCCCGACCATCACGGGCCAGAGCGTGCCCGGACCGACCATGTGCCCCGACGGGATGGCGACCTCGACTATCGAGGGGATGCTGACGGCGGTGAGTCGCTGAACTGCGGGTGCTGGACCTCCGTCGGCCCCCCAGTAGATCGACTCCCCGCCCCACTGGCCGAGCAACTCGTCAAAGCCGTGGGAGTCCCAAGTGAAAGCGCACACGGGCGCCACCACACAAATCACCCCGAGCCGATACGGGGAGGACCCTTTCTGCCAGGACAGTGGCCCAGAAGCCAAGATCGACTCGGCTTCGGGCGCTGAAAGCAGGTCCGGGTAGTTGGCCGCCGCCTGGTCCATCCTCTTTCGCCTGAGATCCTCGCTCAGGGGCAACAGCCCGCCCGCTCGGATACCGTCCGCCTCATGCGGGAGCAGCCTGGTCCCCTGGTAGGCGATCACCGCGAGACCCGACAGTGCCTGCCTCAGCTGAACCTCGGCTGCTTCGCCGAGTTGGATATCACCATGCCGAAGATCGGACGCGGTACGCCCTGGCTGGCCTTCGGGCCACTGTCGGGCGACTTCCGCCACCTTTTCCACCAGGTCACGAACGGTGACTGGCCAAGTGTCCGGGCGACCGAGGTCGATGAGCGCTTGAGGTTCTGCGCCCTGGCCGGAACTTTGCCCGGCGATCACGCGGCCTGGTAGTCCAGCTGCACCTTGACTGTGAAGGAGTGCACACAGTCTCTGACCCTACTTCGCCGCGATCCCTCGTAGCCCTTGCACGGCCTTCGGCTCTCGGAGTCGGTCTTGCCCTCGGCGACCATCTCGCTCAGGATTGGTTGAATCGCCACGCCGCCGCCGTAGCACAGGGAATTCGAGCAATCGACAAAGGGCCGAGCCGTCTGCTCGGTCAGGTGGGTCGGCCACTCCTGGCTGTAGCTCTGTTCGGTGACGTCGATCGCGGCGCTCTTCACCGTCGGGAACGCCTCCGCAAAGGTCACCTTGGCCCCCCATAGGGGCGTGCCACGAGCAGCGAGTTCTGATGCCTTAGGGCGGCGGTCTCGACTGGCCACCGGGGGATTGTAGCGGCCTATCGTAGACCACTTAACTGGACGCCCTACGGTCGGCTCCCACTCTCGGCGGCACAGCGGTGGGCCTCAGATTCTTGGTAAGGAAGAGGTCGCGGGTTCAATCCCCGCCCTGGGCTCTTTTGATCTCAGGGCCAGCGCTTAAGTGGACAATCGGCCGGTTGGGGTAGGGCGCACACCGTTGCACGAGGGTAGCCCACCCGATCGACCTTCCTCACGCCAGGGGCGCTCAGCCCTGGCGCTCCGGGCCGGAGAGGCGGAGGTGAGTGGGCGCTCCTTGGCATCCGCCCGAGCCCCTTCGGCCTTCCCGGGCATGGCACAGCGATAGACCAGCGTCGATAGACTCCGCGCCATGCCCGTCCCCGAGATCATCAACGTCAAGAAGCAGCGCGGCTGCGCTGGCTGCGGGACCCCGGGGCTGACGGGCCGAGCCCCGCAATCGCTTCGACGGCGGTGTTCATCCGGTCAGCGACCACGAGGCTCAGGGCGCCCAGGGCGTTGGCTGCGTGCTGGCGGCTTGACTGTGTTCGCGACACCGCTCTAAGCGCCGCGCCGTGTCCGATCTCGCAGAGCTGCTTGTACAGGACGCCGAGGCGTGGCACGCCTGGTTGGACAGTCACCCTGCCGACCATCCTGGGGTCTGGCTGGTGCTGCACAAGAAGGGCGGGCAGACGACGGCCCTGACCTACGCGGAAGCGCTCGACGAGGCGCTGTGCTTCGGCTGGATCGACGGGCAGATCGCTCGACGTGACGACGACAGCTATCGCCAGCGCTTCACGCCCCGTCGGCCGAACAGCCCTTGGTCCCAGCGAAACGTCGAGCACGTCGGCCGCCTCACCCAGGCCGGACGAATGCAGTCAGCCGGAATCGCGGCCGTCGACGCGGCCAAGGCGCAAGGACGGTGGCAAGCCGCCTACCGCGGGCAGGCCGACATGCAGACGCCGCCCGATCTAGCTCAGGCGCTGGCGGCCAATCCCCCCGCAGCCGCGACCTTCGACCAGCTGGACGCAGCCAACCGCTACGCCATCGTCTACCGACTCAACGCCGTCAAGCGCCCGACGACCCGGGACCGCAAGCTAGCCGAGTACGTCGACATGCTCGCTCGCGGCGAGTCCCTCCATCCCCGCAAGCCCAAGAAGTCAGACTTGCTCGCCAGGATGTAGGCGGGGCTAGGGGCGGCTGGAAGGGCTCTGCGAAGAGCGCTTAACTGGACAGGTTTCTGACCACCCCGGGAAGTCAGCCGCACAGCGATAGGGCGGTTTTACTTGGTAAGGAAGAGGTCGCGGGTTCAATCCCCGCCCTGGGCTCCGCTGATCTCAGGGACACCCCCGGGGGAAGTGGCCGGGGAGGACGCACACTGACCGGCGGTTATCCGGCGCTCGGAAATTAGCGGGGTCCAGCACTCGCGACGGCAAGGGCTCGACGGGACGTGGGCCAGAATGTGCGCGTATGACCGGCGGTCGGGGATACCCAGAACCCGACCGGTATCGGCACTTCTCGACCGGTCCTGGTCGATACACGAGCCGGCCGGAAGCTGTGATTATGTTCTCCACCGAGCTGTCGAGCGCCGGCCCGATGAGTTCGGGTGCCGGTCCTCGTCACAGCTGATGTGAACCTTTCCTGAAACGCGAGCGGAGGATCGCCAGATGACCAGCAACGCACCTGGAGGCGGCCGCATCCTGGGTAGCCTGCGATCGGCAGACGGCGCAGGCGTCGTGCGCATCGAAGACCGCTACGACACTGATATCAACGACCTGTGGTCGGCACTCACTGATCCCGGCCGCCTGGCACGTTGGTATGGCCAGGTAGAAGGCGACCTGCGCCCCGGCGGACAGTTTCGCCTTTACGTCAAGGACGCTGACTCGGACGCTACCGGGCGCGTGGAAGCGTGCGAACCCCCACGGCGGCTGCTCGTGACGACCAGGGAGACCGACGAGTCCTACCTGCGCGGGAAGGGGGTGCCGCCGTACGACGAGGCCCTCGAGGTCACGCTGGCCGCCGACGACGACCAGACCATCCTGGTCATCGAGGTCCGGGGCATGCCTCTGGACGCGGTCGCCTTCTACGGGGCCGGGTGGCAGATCCACGCCGAGAATCTCGCCTCCTGCCTCGCCGGGCGTGAGCGCGGCGACACCGAGGCGCGGTGGGACCAGCTCGTCCCTGCTTATCAAGCCTTGGCCGCCGACATCCGCTAGTACCGCAGCCCGACGAAGCGCGCGGAGCATCAGCATGCCGTAGCAGTCGTGGCGCTCTGGACCGACCGTCACTGCTGGGGTTCGCTCGGGCTGCCGGGGCGGTGGCCGAGGCCGACCATCCGAGATCACGCCGGGCAGTCGATAAAAAGCGGGTTGGAGCGGAGTCAGGGCCGGCCGGCAAGTGGGCTTCGAACGATTTGGCCCGGTGCTCATTGTCGACGGGCCGGGGGGGCGCTCTGCTTGCGTGACGGGCCGCTTGACCTTGCCCCTGGGGCATGGGTGAGGATCTTGCTCGTGGACCATGACGAGCTGCTGTCGATCGGCGAGTTTGCTCGCCGGACGCGCCTGAGCGGCCAAGGCTCTCCGGATCTACGACCACCACGGCCTTCTCACGCCCACCCTAATCGACGACTCCGCTGGCTACCGGAGCTACGGGGCCGGACAGATCCGCACCGGGCAGATCATCGGCCTGCTGCGCGGTTCGGATCTGAGCCTCGCCGACATCCAACTCGTCCTCGACGACATCGCCCGAAGCGCCGAGTTGGCCATCCGACGACTGGACTTGCTCCTCGCGGAGTTCGCCCGCCGCCACGCCGACCGCCAGTTGCTCATCCACCACGTCCAAGCGACCCTCAACCAGGGAGACGACCCGATGTTCCCGATCCACGTCCGTCACGTACCAGCCCAGCGCGTTATGTCGATTCAGTGACGCCTCCACGGACACGAGACCGACAGCTTCGTTAGAGAGGCGAAGAGGGCCTTCGCCGACCGCCTACGAGGAGCGGCCGCGACCGGTCCGTTCACGCTCATCTTCCACGGCGTCGTCGATGCCGACCAACGACGCCCCAGCTTTTGTGCAGCTACGAGCGCGGTGGCACTGTGCCAGAAGGAGTCGAGGGAGATGTCACCCCCATTCGAGACCACCTCCACGATCCGTTCCCGCAAGGGCAACGGCTTTTCGGTGAGGAGCCTTGCCGAGCTCCTCTGGTAACGCCTCGCAGCATCTCGATGTCCGTCCAGATGTCCGGGAGCTCGACCCCTTTGCTGTCATCGAGGTAGTCTTAGGGGAGGGCACGGATCCAGGGTGCGGTCGTAGGACTGCAAGATATAATGACTACTATGAGTCAGCGCACAGGGGTGCCAACAATTAGTTTTGAGGCCACGCTTTACACGATCGACAAATGGACTATTTTGCGATTGCCTGAGAAGGCGAGCGGGAAACTTCCGTCGCGTGGGCAGGTGGCAGTACAAGGAACGATCAATGGCCATCAGTTCCAGGCGGTGTTGGAACCAGACGGATATTTTGGCCACTGGCTGAGGATTGATGGAAAGCTACAACAAACCGCTGTTTTAAGCGCAGGTGAAACCGCGACGCTCGAAATCGAGTCACTCAAAGACTGGCCGGAGCCGAACGTGCCACAGGATCTTGAGACAGCTCTGGCAGCTGCCCCTCAGAAGATCCAAGAGTTATGGAAAGGTATTACGCCGATGGCGCGCTGGGAATGGGTTCGCTGGGTCAATGCAACCCAAAACCCTGATACGCGCAAACGACGGGTCGAAGTAAGTATCTCGAAAATGAACAGCGGGAAGCGACGGCCCTGCTGTTTCAACCTTGCCGCATGCACCGACCCGAACCTGTCAAAAAGCGGCAGGCTTATTGAGCCAGCGTGATTCGTCGAGTTCGACGTCGTCAGTGCCTTGCAATAGTTTGCGAGGGCGCCTTGAATGGCCGGTGTAAGAAGGTTGATTACCCATGAGGGGGCTTCGCTCTCGTACGAGGAGTCCGCAAATGCAACATAGGCCGGTTGACGACCCCTCTTTGTCAATAATTGGAGGGCTATCAGATCGACTGCTGGTGCCCGCACGGCTGCTTCCAAGCCTTGACACCCGCCGCCACATAGCCGCAAGGCGCGTCCGCGGGGCCGTTCCGGCACCGCTGGACATCGAGCCCGTGGCCGGGCCTGCGACCGCCGCTTAACCGGTTAACTTCTTGATCGTTCTACGACGCGGCCGCAGTGCGCATAGCTTCAAATGCCTGGTAATGAAGAGGTTGCGGGTTCAATCCCAACCGTGGGCCCCCCTGATCTCAGAGGGACCGGACAAGCGGACTACAGTCCGGCACCTTCATCTCAATACACGCGATGGCCCCAACAGCGTGTTGGAGGTTCAAGTCCTTCCGGGGTAGGCGGGGAGCTACGCATCGGCCGCCTTCACGCGGATGATGTAACCAGCGCGTGAAGCAGACCGCGACCAGGAGGCCTTCTGGACTCAGGAGTCGGGCAGTGACCTGAGTCCAAGGCTCGGTCCTAGCGCCGTGGATCAACCGGTGGCGACTGCGCTCCAGTTCGTCGGCTGCAGCGGTAACGTCGGCAACCTCGAACTCGATGCTGGCCTGAGGGACCTCGATGTCTGACGGCCACTCGTCCGTTCCAAAACATGCCTTGACTGCTTGGCTCAGCGGCCAAAGACCGAAGTGCTCGCGCCTTCCAGCTTCTCCGTGAAGACGTATTCGCCCTCGCCGCCCTCGAATTAGATTCCCAGCGCCTCCTTGTAGAAGCGGTTGGCGGCATCAGTGTCCCTGACGATGGGAGCCACACTGGCGACGAACAGGACGTCCATGGTCGGTCACTTCCGCCGTTGAATGAGGTCCGAGACTCGGTCTGACCCATCAGGAGTGCCCCCACAAGTTGCCCGAGGGCGGGGTCAGCACAGTGATCCGACTGGAGAGCTAGGTCTTAGACCTCGGCTAAAAAGTTTGGAGCTAGGGATCTGGCCGTTCTTGGGCGCGAACCGCCGACCTGATCCGCTCCGCCACCTCCTCCGGATCGTGACAGCCGACCACCAGCCGTTCGTAGGTCTGACCCTCAAGCTGAACTACCACCCCTCGGCTGGCGTGGTGCTCGACCGCGAAGGTCTTGCCGTCGGGACTGAGCCATGTTCCGACCGCGGTGCCTCCCGGGATCCCGGTTCCGATCAGCTTGAGACCGCCGTGGAGTGCCTTCAGCGGCTGGTCCACCACTTCCACCGCGCGGACCGCTCCGAGAGGCACCCTGAGGCTAGCGTGGATGGCCTCCAGCTCTTCCATCCGGCTAAGCTCCAGAACCAGATCGCTGCCCTCGATTAGGATGTCGGCCACCTTGTCGATACACCTCCTAGCCCGGGTCCCCAAACGTCAGCCGGAGCATAGGCTGGAGATGCCAGACGCTGGCAACCCGGCACGGTCCGCCCCTGGCTCGGGGAGTAAGCGAGCTGCAGGCCGAATTCGGCGTGGACCCCGCGTCTGGCCACTCTAGTTTCTATTCGTCAAGACTAGGATGTAGGGGTGTGCGGCCGTTCGAGGGCCTGGGCCGTCGGATCGTTCCTCATGCTGGCCGCTGCCGTGGTCGCCGGCTGTGGCGCACCCGCTCTGCCACTAACCCGGGGCACGCCTCGTACTGGGGTCTCGGCGCTGCCCAGCCCTGCCACCAGCCTGGCCGCCATCGCTTCCACCCTGGCCGCCCAGTTTGGGCGCCAGCTTGCCTCCGGTGAGTACCTGGCTCAGTGGCCCGAACTTACCCCTTACGCGCGCAGTCTGTGGCCCTCGGCTTCTGCCCGCTCGGCGATGCTCACCGCCAAGTTCTCAGGGGCGTCCCGGCTCATCTCCGCCGTGACAGAGCCCGCTCATGCCGGAGGGGGATGGACCAGCCCGGAGGACCCCGCCTACAGCGTCGCGGATACCTATGTGGCCACCATCACCCTGGAGTTCGCCAGTCCCACAGCCATGCAGCCCGCGGGGGTGGCAGACCTTCTTCGGTCCCTCCAGCTGGTCATGCAAGTGCAGTCGCCATTCGCCCCGCAGCTCCGGCCTCACTCCGCTTCGGCCCCGGTCCTGGTGGTGGGGGAGGGGCCGGCGTCCCTCGACGCCCCGGTGATCACACCGCCTGGGCCGCTGCAGGTAGCCGCTCGAGTCCCCATCCTCATGTACCACGTGGTGGCGCCCTTCCCGGTCCGGTCGGAGTGGAGCACCCAGTACGCATACAACCTGGAGTACGGGCTGACTGTGACTCCGCAGCAGTTCGGGCAGCAGATGGCCTACCTTAGCGCCAGGGGGGTGGACGCGATCTCACTGCCTCGGCTGGCCGACTTCCTCTTCTACCAGCTTCCACTTCCCGCCCATCCCGTCGTGATCACCTTCGACGACGGCCGCGAGGGCGTAGCCGTCTACGCCGTACCGGTGCTGAAACAGTACGGCTTCACCGCAACCTTCTTCGTGCCCACCGAGCTGGTGGGCAGGCAGGTGGCGACGGCTGCGGGCATGAACCCTCAGAGCTACCTTTCCTGGTCCCAGCTGGCCCAGCTCGCCGCGGGCGGCTTTTGGATCGAGGACCACAGCTTGCTGGACAATCAGCGCTTGTGGGGCCTGTCCCCAGCCCACGTGCAACAGCTGACTGGGAGCACCGCCCAGACCCTGGCCCTGCAAACCGGCCAACCGGTGCAGTTCATCGCCTACACCGGGCTGTGGCCGTACCCCACCGCGCAACAAGTCGGGCCCCAAGAGGTGAAGCTCTTTGGCGAGCTGGGGCAGCTGGGCTATGTGGGGGGGCTGATCGACGCGCGTACGAACTCCGA
>DATLTJ010000041.1:0-2403 GCA_035533655.1 Candidatus Acidiferrales bacterium
GGACGGCATCGCGGAGCTCGCCCACCACGCCTACCTCGTCAACGAGCGAGACGAGAACATCGGCGCCAGGCGCCTGTTCACCGTGATGGAGCGGGTCCTCCAGGAGGTCTCCTTCGCGGCCGACGAGTTCAAGGGCCAGACGGTTGTCGTCGACAAAGAGTTTGTTCGGGAGAAGCTGGGAGACCTCGTGCGTGATGAGGACCTGCGCCGCTACGTACTCTGACGGGCCCCACAGGCCGGTTTGCTCGGGAAGCCGATGATGCGGGCCACTGGTGGTCTCTCATCGAAGACGATCAGCGTGGGAATGCTCATCACCTGAAAGCGTGCCGTCGGAGTCGCCGTTGCAGATGCCGTAGTCAATCTTGGTCACCTTGACCCTTCCGACAAACTCCTCCGCAAGCTCCGCCACGATGGGCGCGATGAGCCGGCAGGGTGGACTCGTTCGTCCGGAAGTAGACCATGACCAGCTCGCCCTGATCCATCATCCCGTGTCAAAGGTCGCGGCGCCGAGTTCGACCAAGTGGGGCATTGTGGCCCCTCGGCCGAAATCCGGCCTCTACCAGGAATTGACGGCATCCGCATTAGACCTATTTTTCAGCCCTAATTGACATATGCCCTACCGCTCTGTGACTCCGGTGGCTACCCAGGTGGTGGCGCGCATCATGGCGGTTCTGGACGAGCTGCCCACGGGCGAGGGGCTGCCGCCCGTGCGCTCCTTGGCGGTCCTGCTGGGGGCTCGGAGGGACGCTTCGGTGCTCCGGGCCGGGGCAGACGGGTTCAGCTGGGGTGAGATCGGCGACCGCCTCCGGATGTCTCATCAGTCGGTTTGGTCCCGATATCGAATTGAGGAGCAGGAGAGGTCACCGGAAAGCAGCGGCGCGCGCTCCGGCCACCGATCTCGCGACCACGCCCACCCAAGCTGCGCCGCCTATAGCGCGTTGCCCAGGGCTCTCAGCGGATTATGAGGGCGTCAGCCGTCATGCGGGGCAGTGGTGTCCGCTGACGGTGGTGACCATTGGAAGGGGGTGGTGGTGGTGACGGCGACAAAGCCTAGCCGCTCGAGAATTGGGCGACTGGTAGGCAGAGCATCGACTTCGAGGAAGGTGTATCCACGGTCGGCGGCTAGCCGGGCACGCCGAGATACCAGCGCGCGATAGATGCCCCTGCCACGCCATTCGGGCAGGGTCGACCCTCCCCACAGGGTGCAGAAGCCGGTGCCTTCCACGAACTCGGCACGGGCAGAGCTGACCCATTGGGTGCCGACTTCTGCCGCCAGGACCGTGACGGCAGCAGGGAAGGCTTCGACCGCGGCGCGGCAGGCGTCGGCCATCTCCCCCATGTTCTCGTCCCACACTGCGGCCCAGAGTGTCGCCAGTCGGGCGAACTCAGCTGCGGAGGTGACCGTTCGCAGGCGGACTCCAGGGGGTGGCGCCAAGTCCAAGTCGACGTCGTCTACCCGCGCGATCATCACGGTCTCGGTGTCGCCCCGCACGAACCCGAAGCTCTCGAGCCGGCTCATGAACTCTCCCGGGTGGTCATGCGACCAGGTCTTCCATTCAAAGGGCTGTTGGAGCTCGCTGAAGATCTCCACCTGGCGAGCTATCAGCCGATCGAAGGCGACGGCGTCCATCGTCTCGAGACCCGAGGCGATCACCATCCCCTGGGGGTGGAGGCCGATAGCCCTCAGCACCGTGTCCTCAATCGCGACCTGCACGCTAGGAACGGTCGCAAGAGAGGCTGCGCCTCGGAGCTGTTGGTCATAGGCCGCGAGCAACGCTGCAGGTGTGGCCGAAATTGAATCGCTCAGCTGCACTTCCAAGCTGGGGTAGCCGTCTCAGCGTGCTCACCCGGTAGCCGGCTGGGAGCTCCCGTTGTGGCCAGAAGGCTGAAGTCGGCGAGGATGACGAAGGCGGAGATTGTCAGCCTGATGAACGCACTCACTCCGGCATCGTAGTTCCTGAAGCTGTCGAAGTTGAACCCGACGCCCTAGGCGAAGACGAATCCCGTCGCGGCGAATCACCGGGGAGGACTTGGTCCGGTCCGCCAACGCCGACCACCAAGCGCAGCTGCCCGACAGGCTGGGGCGTCAGGGTCGGCAGCATACGGCGCAACTTTGTCCTGTGGCGGCCGGAAGATGAGGAAGCGGTCGCCAGGCAAGTCGGCACCGTGGACCGCAGGCTGGGGCGTCAGGACCCCGATCAGGGCGAGCGGGTGGTGAATCTCCAGGGACAGTCCCTTGAGCTTTGTCGCCGCTCAGACTGCCGACGGGATGGAAGCGGCCGGTTGGGATAACATGGAGGTGGTATCCAAATACGCATGCCCGGCGGACGGCAGTGGGGTTCCCCAGTTCTGGGGCCCTCTGGCGGGTGATACCGGGCAGAGGTTCAACGCAACTGGAGGCTC
>DATLTJ010000042.1:0-5474 GCA_035533655.1 Candidatus Acidiferrales bacterium
AAATTGCGGCTGATCAGTCCCGAAACGTTCCTAGCGGTGAACGTGTCACCCGAGACGTTGTGCTCGTCTGCTCTTCAGGCTGCCCTCGACGACGTCCCTTGCGACAGGGTGGTCTTGGAGGTCACAGAGCACGCCAGGGTCGACGACTACGCTGAGTTGGAGGAAGTCCGTCGCCGCTTGCACGACCGCGGCGTCCGGCTGGCGGTGGACGACACGGGGGCAGGCATTTCCAGCCTGCAGCACGTGATCAAATTGCGCCCCGACGTGATCAAGCTCGACCGCTCCATGATCGCCAACCTGGAGAGCGACCGGGTTCGGCGGGCACTCACCGCCGCTCTGGTCGAGTTGGCAACTGGTATTGATGCGGTGGTGGTGGCTGAGGGCATCGAGACCCCGGCGGAACTGGCCGCGTTAAGGCAGCTGAAGGTGCCCTACGGTCAAGGTTACCTTCTCGGAAGGCCGGCACCGATCCCCGAACCGACCGCTCGTCAGTCGAGTCGACCGAGCCGGAAGCGTGGGTATGCTACCGTCCTGTCCCCCTGAAGTGGTGCCAGTTGATATGGACCCTGTCTGCTGGACCTGCGATCGGGGTCCCGGCAGGGTTTCTTATCACCTTCCTCTGACTGATGGGCCCGTGCCAGAGAGATCCCCGAGATTGATAGGCTGACCGCCAGCGCACGTCCTGGCTCCACGACCAGCCCCCCCAGGCCGACGTTTACCAGGAGTAGAACGAGCAGAGGGAGCGGGGACAGGGTCTAGCGTCGGCCGGTGAGCGAGGCCATCAGGTGGACGGGAGAGCCCGGTCCCGGTCGGGCGCGTACAGCTCCTCGCTCATGGGCCGGAGAGGCGCGCGGGAAAAGATCGCCTCGATCGGTAGTTCGAAGAGTTCCGCCAGCCGGAGGGCCAGCTCCAGACTGGGGTTGTACTCAGCGCGCTCTAAGTAGCCGATCGTCTGGTAGTTGACGCCCACCGCCTCGGCCAGCTGGTAGCGGGAGAGTACCCGTTCGGCCCGGAGCACGGCGAGCCGGTTGTAGAGCCTAGAACTGCTCGCGCCTCCGCCCCCATTTCCAGAATCTCGTTTTGGCATTGTCGGGCGGAATATAGCATGAGTACAACATAATTACTTCCGGGCCAATATCGGAGGGTGGACTAGACTGGGGGCCATGAGCGCGAGGCCGGTGCGGATCCTGACCGCCAAGGTGGGCCTGGACGGACACGATCGGGGCATCAAGGTGATTTCTCGGGCTTTGCGCGACGCGGGAGTCGAGGTGATCTACACCGGTCTCCACCAGACCCCGGCCCAGGTGGTCGAGGCAGCGATCCAGGAGGATGTCGACGGGGTGGGCATCTCCCTGCTCTCGGGGGCCCACATGACCCTCTTCCCCGAGGTACTCCGCCTCTTGCGGGAGCGCGGCGGCGAGGACATCGTGGTCTTCGGCGGCGGGATCGTGCCTCCCGACGACGCCATCCAGCTGAAGAAGCTCGGAGTCGACGAGGTTTTCACTCCCGGCACCAGCATCCGAGCGATCGTGGAGTACGTGGAGCGCCGCTTCGGGCTGGAGAAGGTAGCCGCCGGGACTCGCTGATCCGCGGATTTGGTACGATCCGGCGGCATTCGCCGATCTCCAGCGAGGTCGGCGTCCGGGGTCGGCAAGGCTTGGTGAGGGCTGATGGATTTCACGCTCGAGGTGGCACCGCGCACGACCGTGGGTCGGCACGTCGGGGGGCTGCGCCGCCAGGGGCTGGTTCCGGGAGTGGTCTATGGCCACTCGGTCAAGCCCCTCACCGTGGAGATTCCCAGCAAGGAATTCGCCAGAATGTTCCAACGCGCTGGCCGTAGCCATCTGCTCCAGCTCCGGGTGGACGGGGAACGCGCCGCGCGCCCGGTCCTGATCAAGGAGCTGCAGATCAACCCTCGTAACGCGGAGCCGGTCCACGTCGATTTCTTCCAGGTCAACCTGCTGGAGAAGCTCACCGTCCAGGTCCCGGTGGTGCTGGTGGGGGAGGCTCCCGCCACCAAATTCAATGCCGGCGAGCTGCTGCACCTGGTTCACCAGCTCGAGGTGAGCTGCCTGCCGAACGCCATCCCGGGCGAGATCGATGTCGACATCTCCGGGCTGGCTGAGATCGACGACGCGGTCCGGCTCTCCGAGATCCAACTTCCCGAAGGGGTGGAGTTGGCGGCCGCTCTCGATCCCGAAGAGGTGATCGCCAAGATCGCTGCGCCCCGGGTTCAGGAGGAGGAGGTCGCTGCCGAGGCTGAGGAGGGTGCCGAGGAGACGGCCGAAGGCGAGGCTGGGGCCGAGTCCGAGTCCAGCTCCGAAAGCTCCTAGTGACCCGGCCTTTGGGCCGCCGCTAGCCCTTCCGCCGCTGGCGGATCTCGCGCAGCCGCTGATCCAGGGCGCTCTCCTGCCCGTGCGCGGTCGGCCGGTAGTACTGGTGCCCGACCAGCTCCTCCGGGAGGTGCTCGTGCTCGACTAGACCGGCCGGGTCATCGTGCGCGTACTGGTACCCCTCGCCATACCCCTTTTGGCGATCGCGCCCGGTCACCGCGTTGCGGAGATGGAGGGGGACCGGGAGTTGCAGTTGTGACCGCACATCCTCGACCGCCGCCCCGTAGGCCGCGTAAACACTGTTGCTCTTGGGGGCCAGCGCCAGGAAGATGGCGGCTTCGGCCAGCGGCAGGCGGCCCTCCGGCATTCCCACCACCCGCACCGCCGCGTGGGCGGCGACCGCCATTTCCAAGGCCCGAGGCTCCGCCAGGCCGACATCCTCCGCCGCCAGGATCACCATGCGCCGAGCGGGGACCGTGGGGTCCTCGCCGGCCTCCAGGAGCCGGGCCAGCCAGTACACCGCGGCATCCGGATCGCTGCCCCGCATCGACTTGATGAAGGCGCTCAGCAGCTGGTAGTGGAAGTCGCCGGCGCGATCGTGGCGCAGCACCGGGCTACTGAGCGCCCGCACCGCGGCGGCCTCTTCGACCACGGCTCCGTCGGCGGTGGCGGTGGCCGCTTGCTCCAAGGCGTTGAGCATGGTCCGGGCGTCGCCGCCCGAGCGAGCCACCAGGATCTGCCGTGCTTGGTCGGCTAGCCGGAGATGGCGCGCCCCCAGTCCCATCTCCGCGTCTCCCAGGGCCCGGTCGAGGAGGTCGGACAGAGCCTCTCGGGTGAGGGGCTCCAGTTCGAAGACCTGGACCCTCGAGAGCAGCGCCCCCGAGAGCTGAAAGCTGGGATTCTCCGTGGTGGCGCCGATCAGGGTGAGCAGCCCACTCTCCACGTGCGGCAGCAGGGCGTCCTGCTGAGTCCGGCTGAAGTGGTGGATCTCGTCGAGGAAGAGGACGGTGCGCTGGCCGACGCGTTGCCGGGTGCGGGCCTCCGCGACGGCGGCGCGAATCTCGCCGACTCCGGCGCTCACCGCTGAGACTGCGATCAGATGGGCCGACTGGGAGCTGGCCAGGAGCTTGGCGATCGTGGTCTTGCCACTTCCGGGGGGGCCCACCAGCACGACCGAGGGCAGCGGACCGCCCTCGAGGGCCGCCTGCAGCGCACCCGCAATGCCGACCAGCTGATCCTGGCCCAAGACCTCGCGCCAGTGCCGGGGTCGCAGCCGCGCTGCCAGGGGGATGGCGGCGGACGGCATCACGGTGGGCGAGCTAAGTCCGGCCGGTAGGCTGGTGACCGATTCCGGTCCGGGCCCGAGCGGCAGTTCGTCGTCCACGGAGCCCATCTTGACGGTTCGCCGCGGGGGCTCAGAGGCTGGCGCTGCCCTCCTGCCCGAGTCCAGCCGCCGCGGGTCGCGCGCGACCCCGGGGCGGGTGGACTCAGTGCACGAGCAACCGGGCACTGCCAGCGGGTGTGCCGCCGTCACCACCGGCCGCGACCAGGCCCGCGGCGAGCGCGAGCAGGCCAGCGCTGGTTCGTCGATTCGTGCCTTTCCGGCAGCCGGCTCGCGGTTAGGTGGGCCAGCCTTCGGCCAAGGCGCCGCAATCGCTGGTGTCCAAGCCCGGACCGCCGAGAGCGCGCCTAACCGGGTGGCTCAGCGAACGACGTCGATCACGCCCAGCATGCCGAGTGTCTCATGGGGAATGCAGAAGTAGTGGTACACGCCAGCCGTCTTGAAGGTGAGGTGCGCTGACCGTCCCGAGGGCAGCCGTAGATTCCAGCCATGACCGCCTTTAGGGATCGTCGCGTCGCCAGCACTCGCCGCCAAACTGGGCTCGTCGGTGCTGGTGTGGTCTAGGTTCTGGGTCGTGTTGGTCCAAGTCACCGTGCCGCCCACCCGCAAACACACGGCGGCCGGGGCGTACCGGAAGGAGCTGGTGGCGTCCACCGTGACCGCGCTCCTGGCGTCGCTCGCGGTGCATCCGGCGATCGCCTTCGCGGGCGTTGGACTGGCGGGCGTGGCGGCTCCGCCGCATCCGGCCAGCCAAAACAGGCCTCCGCAGCACCCGGCGACGACGGCGATCCGGAGCGCCGTCGGTCGTCGCGTCACGAGCTAAGCAACGCGCCGCTCGAGAGGCTGATCACCCCGCAGGCCGTCGGCGAGTGGCCCTGCCCTGCGCCGTCGACCCAAATGGACCAGGCGGAGAACTTCAGGTTGGACACATCGAGCAGCTCTTCGTTGAAGTTGGCGACTCCCTGGCTGCTGGCCCGCACCGTGCCCAGGAGCCGGGTCCCGGCGGGGCGCGGTCCGGTGCAGCTGCCCTGGGGAACCAGCAGGGCGTTCGCGTTCGCATTCGGCTGGAGGTTCTGCACGCTGAGGACGACCACCAGCAGTCCGCCCGTTCGATACCAGATGAGGTGACCGTCACCTTTGGCAGTGTGCCCGGCGGACGGCTGGACCGCGACCAAAACGGCGTGGGAGCTGGGCAGCGTGGGTTGGCTGCTGGCAGTGAAGAGAGCGAAGGCAGTCAAAATTCCGATCGCAGCCACTACCGCCACCGTGATGGCGCCCGCCGTGGAATGGGGCAAGTCGCGGGCACTCTGAAGCCACGGCTGGGGGCGAAAGAACCCGCCCGACCTACGGCGCACTTCTCGGGTCCGGCGCCAGCCCCAATGGCTCCGACGGGAGGCTCGGGGCTCCCCTGGAGCTAGACTCGCCGCAAGTCGACAAAGGGCAGTTAGCGATTGGGGATTCCCGGACCGCGCATCGCTTCCGGGAAGTGGCCCGCCCCCCCCATCCGACTCGCCACTCCCTGGGCCGTGCACGCCTACTACAGTACCAATGTCCTTCGGAAGCGGGGTCTCCAAGCGCTTTAGCTGAAGAGGGCTCGGATCTGAACCAAACGGACAGCCGCATCTGGGGGCGCGTCGCTCTCCACGGAGGTCGCGCTCATCCATGAGCCGGCTGGCGTCAGGGCCGCTCGGCTCCGGAGTGGATTCACGGAGGCGGGTGAGTCCGGTAGATCGACCCAACGACCCAGGTGAGCTCAGCTCGCGCAGCGCCGTTCCCCTACTACTCGCCCCGAGCTTCCT
>DATLTJ010000043.1:0-70385 GCA_035533655.1 Candidatus Acidiferrales bacterium
CCAGAACGCCATTCTGGGCAGTCTCCTGCTCTGCCTGGGGGTTTTGATTGTGGCGGGACCGATCGGCATCGCCGGAGGAATCTACCTGGCCGAGTTCGCGGCGCTGCGGCGGGGCTCGCTGCTGCGCCTCGGCTACGAGACCCTGGCTGGCATTCCCTCGATCGTGGTGGGGTTTGTCGGATACATCGTGCTGGCCCAGGCTCTCCACTGGGGCTTCTCCCTGTTGGCGGGGATCCTCGCCTTGTCGACCCTGGTGCTGCCCTACGTGGTCAAGACCACGGAAGTGGCGTTGATCCAGGTGCCGACCACGCTCCGGGACGCCGGGGCGGCGCTCGGCCTCTCCCGGCTGACTACGCTGCGCCGAGCGGTTCTGCCACCGGCGCTTCCGGCGATCGCGTCGGGGCTGGTGGTCGCGCTGGCGATCTCGCTCGGCGAGACGGCCCCGCTGCTCTACACCGTCGGCTTCACCGACCAGAACCCAACCCTAAATCTCTTCCACAGCCCGCTGGCTTACCTGACCTACGTGGTCTACCTCAACTCGACGCTCCCCACCAAGTTGGAGCACGAGGTCGCGGGCGCGGCTGGCGTGGTCCTCATCGGCCTGCTGCTCTTGCTGATTGGGATCGGTCGGGCGGTAGCCCGCTGGTCGGCCCGTTACTCGGCATCGATGATCTCGTAAGGTGGCGGGCTGCGAAGTGCGGGAAGCCGCGGTTCTGGCCCTGCTTGTGCTCTGGCCTCAGCACTGCGGCGATCGCCGACTCTCGGCTCTATCATCCCCCCATGAGGTGGCTCTCGGGCGGGCAGGCTCAGGGTCGCTCCGGGCTGGGAGCCTCGCCAAAATGCCGGTGGCTCTCCTGGGACACAAGTTGAGCTGATGCCGCCGATGATGGCTCGAACCGTTGAGTTCGACCCAGGGTAGCCGAGTGAGGGCGTCCCTCCTGCCGCCAGCCGGCGGTTGATGGCGAATCGCCCCAGATGGTTCCCGGCAGGCACACTGGGGCTGTTGCGGATGGGTTTCTCTGCAACCACGGTCACCGAAAATTGAATGGGGGAGAATGGTAGCTAAGGGTCAGGTGATCGAGAACCCCGCCAGCGGAGAGCGGATCGTCCTCCGAGAGACCGCCGCCGACACCGAGGGACGGCTGCTCTCCTTCGATCTGTTTCTCGGAGTGGGTGGGCGCGTGCCGGCGGGCCATGCCCACCCTGCGCAGGAGGAGACCTTCACGGTGATCAGCGGCCGGATGCGCTTCCGGCGGGGATTTCGCGTGATCAGGGCAGGTCCCCCGCGGCGAGTGGTCATGTCCCGCGGCGTATATCACTCGTTCGCCAATGCCGGCCCCGCGCCCGCCCATGTGCTGGTCGAGATGCGGCCAGCGCTGAGGATGGAAGAGGTGTTGGAGCTGGCAGCCGAGCTAGGCCGCCCGGTCGACTCGGGCCGCACCAGCCTCAGGCGGATCCTGGCGCTGGTGCTATTCATGCGCGAGTTCCGGCGGGAGCTCGGACTCCCCCTCATCCCCCCATGGCTGATTGCCGGAGTCACCGCCCCGGTGGCCTTGACCGCGATTTTGCTCGGCCGGATCCAGCGGTTTCACTCCGTGCCGGTGCCGCCAGGTTGACGGCTCGGGCGCCAGCCCTGAAGCCAGCGGTGATTTCGGCGTTCGGGGAGCAGGGACCCGGGACCCGAAGCTGATTACGGGAGCGGCCTGAATGGTCTGGCAGCTACTGCTCGGAGCCGTCTTGGCCTTGGCGGCTCTGTGGATGGCAGGGTTGCTCTGGGCCAACGACTTCGCGGTCCCCACCGAACCGCTTCGGGGGACGCTGCGCACCATGGCCGTCTTCCCTCACGCTGACGATGAGACCATTGCGGCCGGGGGTACGCTCGGGGTCCTGGCAAGAGCGGGTGGACCGGTGGCCTTGGTGATTCTGACCGATGGCGAGCGGGGGAGCGCTTCTGATCGAGTTCGCCCCGGGTTGGCGGAGGTCCGGGCGGCGGAGGCTGGCCAGGCCGTCCAGCTGCTCGGGGTAAGTTCGCTCATCTGGGGTGGATTTGCCGACGGAAGCGTCGGTGACCACCGCGACCAGGTGAGTGCCTGGCTCGCCGGGCAGATCGCTGCCTGGCGGCCCGACCTGCTGATCACCTATGACCTGGCGGGCCTCTACGGCCACCCGGACCACGTAGCCTGCGCCGAGATCGTCACCCACCTGAAGTCCACCCAGTTCCTCGAAGTCGCCCTCTGGTACAGCGCGATGCCGCGCCGCCTGCGGCGAACCATGGTCAGGTTTCGGGCCCTGCCAGGAGACTTTCCCAATGCCTCGAAGCGCTCTGAGCCCACCCACAAGGTCTTCGTCGGGCGTTGCCTCTTCGCCAAGGTCAGGGCTTGGAACACCTACAGCAGCCAGCGCGATTCGCTGCGGGCCGGTGCCGGCAAGTTCGTTCCGCCCTGGTTATTCCTGTCGGTCCTACTGTTCGAATACTTCGAGGCAGTGGCCCAGCCGGGGAGGGAAACATAAAGCAGGTAGGTCGGCACCCCCGGCGGTGGCTCGGGCTGGCCGCCGCTTGCCTAGCCATCGCTCCGCTGGCATCTGAGGTGCGCGTCAGCCGGCCAGCGCGCCGACCTAGTGAAGCCTGGCGGGCCCGGCAAATTCGCCCGCGCCGCCGGACCAAGCTCGGCTTCAGCTTCCGGCCGCTTCAGGCGGAGGCCCTGGGCCTGGACCCGGGCGCCACCGTGCACAAGCTGCTGGGCTTCCCCGTCGAGGTGGTGCGGCTCGCGGCGCACTGGAACCGAATCGAAGTCCGTCCGGGCAGCTTCGACACGTCCGCGCTGGATCGCTACCTGGAACAAGTGGAGGTCGCTGGCAAGGAGGTCATCCTCTCGGTGGGGGCAATCAAGAACTTCGGCTATCCGGAATTCTTTGTCCCGGCGCATCGGCTGCGGGACGCTCTGCCAGAGCGCCAACTGGTGACCCTGAACAGTCACCCGGAGCTGGCCGCTGCCGCTCAGGAATTCGCCAGCCACATCGTGGATCGATACCGAGGGCGCCGTGCCATAGTCGCCTGGCAGGTGGAGCACGAAGCGGTCGATCCCCTCGGGTTGGAGCACTCCTGGCGGCTCGATGTCGGTTTGGTCGCCCGCGAGGTGGCGGCGGTGCGGGCGGTCGACCCCACCCGGCCGATCCTGATGAACGGGTTCCTGCCCACTTCCACGCCGGTGGCATTCCTGCAGAGGCACCGCACTCGCGACCAGGGAGACTCACTGGCGGTAGCCCAGGAGCTGGCCGACATCTTGGGCATCGACTTCTACTCCCGGCATGCCGTGCTACGGGGTGCCGGTCTCGCTATCTACCTGGACGGGGGGCGGCTCCCCTGGCGCCGGGAATCCTGGCGGCGGGTGGGCAGGTGGGCTGACCAGTCAGGGCGCCGAGTCATGATCGCCGAGGGCCAGGCAGAGCCCTGGGAGGCAGTGACGGTGCCTCCCAGTCCAGCGGGGATGGTGCCCTACAGCTGCCCGCCGGAGCGGGTCATCGACAACTTCAACGACTGCCTGGGTCAGGCGGAGGGTGTGCTGGAGCTCGAGGCCTACCTGTTTTGGGGCGCCGAATACTGGATGCGGCGCAGCGCTATGGGTGATGACAGCTATGTAGGTGCCTTCCGGCGGGTCCTGGAGGAGTCCTGAGCGTGTCCAGCTCGGTCGTTGGCGATGCATGAGCTGGGGGTGCTGGTGGCGGCTGGCCTACCCCGGGCGAGCAGCATCGGCACTGTCGCCTTCTGGGCCATCTTCGGGATCTGGGTGGGGGGTGAGGTCTGGCTGCAGCAGCGCCGGCGCTTGCCCACCACGGCGTCCAACCGGGACATGGGGTCGATGCGTCTCCTGATCGCGTCCGTCTGGCTCGGGGTGGGAGCTGGTCTTGCGTCCTCGTTCCGTCTCCCCGGACTCGCCATCGGCGCCGGAGGCGAGCCCCTTTTCACGGCCGGACTGGCGCTGATGGCGACCGGCCTACTCCTGCGCTGGTGGGCAGTGGCCGTCCTGGGGTCCGCCTTCACGGTCGCGGTTGGCGTCCAGGACCAGCAAGACCTGGTGGCGGCGGGACCGTACCACTGGGTACGTCACCCCTCGTATTCCGGGAGTCTCCTCACGATCCTCGGAATCGCGCTGTGCTGCGCTAATTGGCTAGCGCTGGCGGCGCTGGTGTTGCCGTTCGCGGCTTATGCCTACCGCATCCACGTGGAGGAGGAAGCTCTCTTGATCAGGTTCGGGGATGCCTACCGCGCCCATCGGCGGCGGACGACCCGGTTGGTGCCCTGGCTCCTCTGAGCGAACCGCGACCCGACGGTCGCCCATTGGGGAGCCGCCGGGGGGCGACACCAGGGACTCGCCGTAACTGCCCGGGCAGACGTTGACGCCAAAACCCTTAGCTCGTGCCATCTGGGCTGTCTGAGGAGCCGCTAGCCGGCGGTAACGTGGGCGCTGGGGTGGTGTGGCTCGGGGTTCCCGTGCGCGGGCCGGCGGTACCTGGGTCCCCGAGCGTCGATGCTCTGCTCTTGCGCCTGGAGCGAGCCGGGTGCGACCGGGCGCCACGAGCTCTTGGCGACGACGATTCAGAGTGGCAGGTACTGGGGTTTGTCTGAGGGCTCGCCGATCTTCCAACCGCCAATCGTCTGGCGGGCTTGGTGGAGGGCGACCGCCTCGACGAGCAGGGTCGGGAGAGACTTGCCGAAAGCCTGGCCCCCGCATACGTTCCATGTACGCCCTCCTGCGCCAAGGGCACGAATCGGGGACGGCGCCTTGGAGTCGGCGCTGGGCCGAGGGTCACGGCGACTTTTGGCTGATGCTTTGTACCTTGAGAAACGGGGCCGATTGTGGACCGACGCGGTCACCACCTGAAGCGGTCTCATTGCGACCGTCAGCCCCAGACTTCCTCGGCGGTCTCCACCACCAAGCGCAGCTTGGCGAGCTGGTCGTCCAAGGTTAGCTGGTTCCCCTCGAAGGTCGAAGAGAAGCCGCACTGCGGGGACAGGCAGAGCTGATCGAGGGGGACATAACGACTCGCCTCCTCGATCCGGCGCTTCAGCGTGTCCTTGCTTTCGAGGACGCCGCTCTTGGTGGTGACCAGTCCCAGCACGACCATCTTCCCCGGGGGCACGAATCGCAGCGGAGCGAAGCCGCCCGACCGCTCGTCATCGAACTCCAGGAAAAAGCCGTCGACCTGCAACTCACTGAAGAGAGCCTCGGCCACGAAGTCGTAGCCTCCCTCCGCCGCCCAGTAGGAGCGGAAGTTCCCCCGGCAGGAGTGCGTGGTGACCACCATGCCCTCGGGCCGGTCCGCGATCGCCGCGTTGATCTGCCGGATGTTGATCAGATGCTGGTGCTCCGCGTCGGCCCCCTGGCTCTCGAGGAGCTCCCGCTGGCGTGGGTCATTGAGGTAGGCGAGGCTGGTGTCGTCAAGTTGCAGGTAGGTGCAACCCAGGTCGGCCAGGGCTCGAATCTCCTGGGCGTAGGCGGCGCTGAGATCGGCCCAAAACTCGTCCAGCTCTGGGTAGACCGTGGGGTCGATCGCGGCCCGCCCGCCGCGGTAATGCACCATGCTCGGGGAGGGGATGGTCAGCTTGGGCAAGGCCTTGGTCACGCAGCCCTTGAGGAAAGCAAAGGCCTCGGTGAAGATAGGGCGCTCCAGACGGATTCGGTCGTGCACCTGGAGCGCAGCCGAGGTGAACTCAACGCTGCCATCGGCGTTGCGGAAATCGACGCGCAGATTCTGGTCAGCCTTGGAGATTCCACCCAGCTGGTAGATGAAGTCCATGTGCCAGGACGCCCGGCGGAACTCGCCATCGGTGGCCGACTGGAGCCCGACCTCCTCCTGCAGCTTCACCGCAGTCCGGATGGCGTCGTCCTCGACTGACTTCAGCTCCTCCGCGGTGATTCGGCCAGAGGCGAGGTCAGTCCGGGCCTGAAGTACGGCCCCCGGCCGCAGCAGGCTCCCGACATGATCGGCCCGGAATGGCGGCGTAGTGCGTCGTCCCATCGATAACGATCCTACGCGGTTGCTTCGCCGTTCGGCCTGCGCCGGAGATGCCCGACCGAGGGATGCTCCAAGCCGATGCCGTGCGCGGTCACCAGTCGACCTGGCCGATTATGAAGCCGCTATCTTTCTGGATTGTGAGTTCCTCGTGTCGGGCTCTGTCAGGTCCCTTGACTAAGTGGTTGTGGTGTGTCTTCAGGCGCCCAGATCTGGGCCGAGCGCCTACCCGGCCGGGGCGGGCACGTGACCAGGGGCACCGGGGTAGCGGTTGTTGGCTCATCGGTTGACCCTCGGGCCCGAGCTGTGGATCCAGCGCATTCGTGGCCAAGACTTGGTGCGCGAGTGGCTGGAGACGGTCCCGGTACCGCCGCAGGAGATGATGAGCCCGGGATTAGAGCCGCCCGCGCCCGGCGGATCGGATCGGTGAAATCCGACTCGAACGGCGGCTCTTACGAGCCGCCCCGACGTGCCGGGAAAGTGCCCAGTACACGAGCTGGCCTGGTGAGCGTCGCGGTCGGCGGCGCGGCCTCGGCCTTCGCCGTGTGGACCACGGTCGAGATCGCGCTGCACTGGCACCAGCCGAACTACGCCATGCCGGGGATGGTTGTAGTCATCGCCGCGCTCTGCGCGGTATTCACTCTCGCCGGAGCTTGGCTAGTGGGACGGCGCTCGGGCGACTCGCCACGGTCGTGGTTGACGGTGCTGACGGCCCTGCTCTTTCTCTGGGGCGTCCTCACCATCTTCTCGGTGGGACTTGGCCTGCTGATCGCGGCGGTGGGCTTCCTTGTGGTGCGCCTTCGTCTTCCGCGCGTGCCGTCCGGCGTCGGGCGGAGAGCGGGGGTCAGCGCCGGGCTCATGCTGTCGTTGGGATTGGTCCCGCTGAGCGCGCTGGCGGTCTCGGGCCCGGTCGTCGAATGCACGGGCCAAGGCGTCCAGAGCAGCGTTCCGATGTGGATTTGGTTCAGTTCAGCGAGCGGCAGTTCTCGGTCGGGAAGTGGTAGTTCCTCGTCTGCTGGCAACAGCCTCAGTGCCCACGGCCAGGGGGGTCCTTCCGGTACCCAGAAAATTTCGGGCCGCGTATCCGTCGGGGGCTCCACTTACTCCTACAGTTGCACCGACGGTCGCCTGACCAAGTTCACCATCGGCGGGTGAGCCAGCCTCAAAGTGGATCGGAGATGAGATGGCGGCGCCGATGGCGGCTGGCGGGCCCACCGTCTCGGTCCGGCACGCCTCAATGTGGTCTGCTACCGTGTCCAGTGTGGGTGCGGTGATCGCGCTGATCGTGATTGTGGTGGTGCTGCTGGCGGTCGGCCGGACCACTATCCGGGTCGTCCAGCAGGGCCAGAAGGGGGTGGTCAAGCGCTTGGGCCGCTTTCACGCGACCCGCAACCCCGGGCTGGTTTTCATGCTGCCAGTGATGGACAGCATGATCCGCATCGACATGCGCGAGGTGCCCCGCCGCGGTGACAAGCAGGACGTGATCACTAAAGACAACGTGGCGGTCTCGGTGAGCGCGACCATTTTTCACCAGGTGATCGACGTCAATAAGGCCCTCTTCGAGGTCCAGGACTATCAGGTCGCCATCGATCAGATCAGTCGCACCGCGCTCCGGGCCGTCTTCGGCACCATGAGCCTGGACGAGGCGCTCTCGGAGCGGCAGCGCATCAACGCCGATCTGGCAGCCCACATTGCCGACGCCACCGAGAAGTGGGGGGTTCGGGTGAACCGGATCGAGGTGTTGGACATCCTCCCGCCGACCAATATCCTCCGAGCGATGGAGGAGCAGAAGGAGGCCGACCAGCACAAGCGGTCGGTGATCCTGCAGTCGGAGGGGGAGAAGCAAGCCGCCATAAACCAGGCCGAGGGCGAGGCTCAGGCCAACATCACCCGGGCGACCGCGCAGCGGCAGGCCACCGTGCTGGCCGCCGAAGGCCGGAAGCAGGCGCAGATTCTGGAGGCCGAAGGCAACCAGGAGGCGCAGAAACTCGACGCCCTGGGGGAGGCCTCGGCCATCGGGGCCGTTTTCGACGCCATCCACCAGGGCAAGGCGACCCAGGACGTGCTCGCCTTCTGGCAGCTGAAGAACCTGGCCAAACTGGCCGACAGCTCCAACTCCAAGCTCGTGGTGCCGGCCGACTTCGCCGGGCTGATGGGCGCGGCCAAGGCTCTGGTGGGGGCGATGGAGGCGGATCCCAGCCCGGCCCCCGCCAACGGCAAGGCCTCCCCGGAGGTGATCCCGGCGGCTCCGGCAGTTCCCCGCTCGTCTGGGGGCCGGCGCACCAGGTTGCACTAGATGGCTGCTCCCTCTGCCCGATTAGGGGCCGGGGGCCGTCGATGATCAACGGAATCGAAGGCATGGCGGGAGAGGAGGGGGTGGTCTCTGTCGCCATCCCCGGAAAGATCCACTTGGGCTCTGTCAGGGCGCGGGGCGAGGACTGGCCGGCACTCAGCGCCGCGGGCGATCCCATCGCGAAGGACGTCATCGTCCTGGTCCTGGCGGTTAGCGGCGGACATCTGATCGTCACCCCAAGCCAGTCTTAGCCGTCATTAGCTCAGTGGCTGCCTAGCTTTTCCGGCCGCGGTTAGCCGGTTCCGGCGCGGCTCGGTTGGGGGGACCGGGGCCGCGGCGCAGCTTCCTATACTCGAAGGCGTGGTTAGGTTACTGGTCGGGGACACCACGCCTGACGATGCCGACGCGTTCGATCGCCACTATCGCGAAGTTCACATTTCACTAACCAAGAAACTGCCGGCCTCCGACGCTATACGCTCAGCCGGAATGCCACGCCGATTCCTGGTGGCGAGCCTTCTTACCTGGT
The DNA here is from genome assembly GCA_035533655.1 of Candidatus Acidiferrales bacterium. GTDB lineage: Bacteria > Chloroflexota > Dormibacteria > Aeolococcales > Bog-877 > Bog-877. The sequence continues at coordinate 8,835 of DATLTJ010000043.1, forward strand.
TGCCGAACTGGACTGGGATGACCAGATTGCACTCCACGCGGCATTCCGGTCGCCTGAAGGTCGAGCCGCGGCCCAAGACCTAGCCAGTTTCGCGACCAGCGGAGTCGACCGCATGGCGTATCAACCGGAGGACGTGTAGCCGGGCCGGCCGCCGATCGTCACCCCACCATTGCCAGTTCCAGTGATGGCAGCAGACCATGTCAACCAGGGTCCTGGCGAATAGCGGCACCGCCGAGGGATCTGGCGGGCGCGTCGCCGTTGAGGATAGTTCAAGTCAAGCGCGCCCCCCAGGTCGTTGTGACCGCCTCGCCGGGCTGCAGTCGGATCAGCTCGTCGCCGGTCTGAAAGGCATTCGGGGGGCAGGTCATGGGTTCGGTGCCCAGCCCCCGCCGGCGGCGGTGGGGCGCCAGCGTGTCGCCGGTGTAGATCTCGATGATCGGGTAACTCCCATCCACCCAGAGCTCTGCCCTATGCCCATCGGGTCCGGTCAGTCGCGTCCAGGCACGCCCGGTCGGATCGCGGACCAGCTCGGTGAACGCGTAGTCAACCCGGAGATCGTGGAGGGGCCTGCCCTCCCGGAAGTCGTAGGGAGTGTTCTCGACCGATTCCGTCCCCACTGGCAGTTGGCGTTCGACGTCGGTGACGATCCGCGTATTGGCGGGCAGCTCCAAGCTGCAGTCGTCGAGCACCCCCGACCCGGGAGAGAGGTACGGGTGCTGACCGGCGCCGTAGGGACAGGTAAGGTCGCCCTGGTTGGTGGCGGTGGTCGTCACCCGGAGGCCGTCCTGGGAGAGAGCGTACAGAACCTGGACGTCGAGCAGGAAGGGGAACCCCTGGAGGGGAAAGAGCCGGATACCCATGGTGACTTGGGACTCCTGCTGCCTTCTCACCGTCCAGGGGCGCCACTGCAGGAAACCGTGGATGGCATTGCGCTTTTGCGGCTCGGTGAGGGCCACTTGGTAGTCGACCCCGTCGAAGCGGTAACGGCCATCGGCCAGGCGATTAGGCCAGGGGATCAGCGGGGCTCCATGGGCACCGTCACACATGGCGTCGGCCGGGTAGGGATCAAGGATGGGTCGGCTCCCGGCGCAATACTCGCGGATGCCGCCGCCGACCTCCACGATGGTCGCCCGCTGATCGCCCCAGCTGATCTGAAACTGCTCACCCGACGGAGAGATTTCCACGCCCTACCGCCGACCCAGCCCATTCAGAGTCACCATCCAACCAAGATAATCATCCGGTCGGTCTAGCTTCTTTGACGGTGACCGGGACCGCATCCTCGATGCGCGCGGTCGGCGTTCCGCGAGATCGAGGCGGTATCGTTGGCTTGAGCTGGCTGGGGCACCCTGGGCTGCTTCTGCGAATCCAACGCCCCAGGGTGACCGCGCGGCGTGGCCCGAAAGTTTGGAGGCGAGATTGCCCGACTCAAGCCCACCGATGGCGGGCGCGCTGGTGGTCTTTGGCATCACCGGAGACCTGGCCCGGAAGATGACCTTCCAGGCCCTCTATCGGTTGGAGGAGCGGGGTCGGCTGAACTGTCCGGTGATCGGGGTGGCCAAGGACAACTGGTCCGAGGAGGCGCTGCGGGAGCATGCCCGGCAGGCACTGCTCGCCGGTGGGCAGAAATTCACCCAGTCCCATTTCGCCCGGTTTGCCAAGCGGCTTTCGTATCAGTCCGGGGACTTCGCGGATCCGACGACCTACCAGCTCCTGGCCCGACGGCTGCGCGGTGTCGTGAAGCCGCTGTTCTACCTCGCGACCCCTCCATCGCTCTTCGCTCCGATCGTCGCATCGCTGGCCCAGGCAGGGTTGACCGAGGGTGCCCTGGTGGCAGTAGAGAAACCCTTCGGCCACGATCTGGCATCGGCCAAGACCCTTAACTCGGAGCTGCGTTCTCTGCTCGCGGAGGAGCAGATACTGCGGGTCGATCACTTCCTCGGGAAGGAGCCGGTGATGGACATTCAGTTTCTGCGCTTTGCCAACGACCTCCTGGAGCCGGTGTGGAACCGCGACCACGTGGCCAGTGTGCAGATCACCCTGGCTGAAGACTTCGGCGTGGAGGACCGGGGCGCTTTCTATGACGCCGTGGGAGCCCTCCGCGACGTGGTCCAGAATCACCTGCTCCAGGTGCTCGCGCTGATTGCGATGGAACCGCCGGCCGGTTCCGACGCGGACGCCCTGCGCAACAAGAAGGCGGAGGTCTTCCGGGCGATCGCCGATGCCGATCCCGCCCACTGCGTGCGCGGTCAGTACCGGGGGTACGGCCAGGTCCCTGGGGTGGCCAAGGGGTCCCAGACCGAGACGTACATCGCCCTGCGCTTGGGTGTCGACAACTGGCGCTGGCTGGGAGTGCCCTTTTTTCTCCGGGCCGGCAAAGCGATGGCGGAGCGGGTCACCGAGGTCCGGTTGGTGTTCCGTCACCCGCCGCGACTGGCCTTTCTGGGCGGATCGGCCACTACCGAGGCCAACCAGGTGGTGCTGCGCATCGATCCTGACCCGGGGCTGCGGATCAGCCTCACCTCGCAGGGCAGTGGGCGACGGATCTCCCAGCCAGTGCATCTCGACCTTTCCTTCGCCCAGGAGCTGGGTCAGCCGCTTAGCCCCTATGAGCGCCTGCTCAACAACGCCATGCGTGGGGACCAGCGCCTCTTCACCAGGGAGGACAGTGTCGAGGAAACCTGGAGGATCGTTCAGCCGCTGCTGAACGCGCCGCCCCCGCTGCACCGGTATTCCGAGGGATCATGGGGACCGCCGCAAGCCGAGATCTTGGTCCGAGGGCATCCCGCCTGGCAGGAGCCTTGGCTGGGCTCCGCCGGTGGCACTGGGGACAGCTGAATTCCCTAGACTGGATGATTGATCAAGGAGGAAGGCATGGCCAGCAGTGAGCCGATGCAGCTAGGCATGGTGGGTCTGGGCCGAATGGGAGCGAATCTGGTCCGCCGGCTGATGCGGGACGGTCATGAATGCGTCGTTTTCGACGTCAATCCGAACCCGGTCAAGCAGCTGGAGGCGGAGGGAGCGACCGGGGCCACCTCGATGGCCGATTTCGTGGCCAAACTGACACCACCGCGAGCGGCCTGGGTGATGGTTCCCGCGGGCGGCATCACCGACTCCACCATCACGGACTTGGCCAAGCAGATGGGGAAGGGGGACATCATCGTCGATGGCGGCAATTCCTATTACCGAGACGACATGCGGCGCGCGAAGCAGCTTGCCGAGCGCGGAATTCGGTTGGTTGACTGCGGCACCAGCGGAGGAGTCTTCGGGCTGGAGCGCGGCTACTGCCTGATGATCGGCGGCGAGGATCAGGCCTATACCCACCTCCAGCCTATTTTTGCCACGCTCGCCCCCGGGGTGGACTCGTCGCCCCGGACGCCCGGACGCAAGGGGACCCCGGGCCCAGCTGAGCAGGGCTATTTGCACTGCGGACCCAACGGAGCGGGCCACTTCGTGAAAATGGTCCACAACGGGATCGAGTACGGAATGATGGCCGCTCTAGCCGAGGGGCTGAACATCCTTCACAACGCCGATGCCGGTGCCCACCGGCAGGAGGCCGACGCCGAGACCGCACCGATGGAAGAGCCGGAGTTCTACCAGTTTGATATCGACACCGCCGCGGTGGCCGAGCTCTGGCGCCGCGGCAGCGTGGTCGAATCCTGGCTGCTCGACCTCACCGCGATCGCGCTGCAGGAGACACCCGATCTGTCAGGTTTCAAGGGTCGGGTGTCCGATTCCGGCGAGGGTCGCTGGACCTCGATCGCGGCCATCGACGAGGGCGTCCCGGCGCCCGTGCTGACTGCCGCCCTCTACTCCCGATTCTCCTCACGGGGGCTCGACGAGTTTGCCAACCAGGCGCTCTCAGCAATGCGCAAGCAGTTCGGCGGCCACGATGAGAAGGCCGCCTCCAAATGAGGGATAGGCGCCTCCCCGCCCTGGGGAGTCGGTCCGATTGACGACGCCGGTGGCGGTGCTCTTCGACATCGACGAGACCCTGGTTCACACCGGCGGTGCAGGGGCTCGGAGCTGGGCCTACGCCTTCGACAAGCTCTATGGCGTGGAGGCGGACATCGGCAAGCACACCTCGGCGGGGGAAACCGACCCCGAGGTCGGCCGGGAGACCTTCGAGGCGGTGCTCGGGCGCAAGCCCAGCCCCACCGAGATGGTTGCCGTCTATGCCCAGTACCTGCTCCACTTGACCAAAGACATCTGGCAGTCGAAGGAGTACCGCGTCTTCGATGGGGTGGAGGAGACCTTGACCCGTCTGAGTGGGGCGGGGGTGATCCTCGGCGTCGTCTCCGGAGCCATGGAGGGCGCCGCCCGGACCAAGATGATGCCCGGCAATCTCAACCGGTTCTTCATCTTCGGGGCCTACGGCTCCGACTCGGCCGACCGGGCTGAGCTTACCCGGCTGGCCATCGCCAAGGCCGGCCGGCTGCACGGGCGGGACCTGGACCGAGAGGAGGTGCTGGTGGTGGGGGACACCCCGCGGGACATCGAGGCGACCAAGCAGGCGGGCGGCACCTCGGTCGGAGTCGCCACCGGCCACTACAGCGAGGAGCAGTTGAAGGAAGCGGGCGGGGTATTTGTGCTGAAGTCGCTGCAGGAGCCATTTCCAGGCGTCTGACTAGCGGTCCGCCGGGTAGCTGATCCTGTGGTGCTTGACTCTGGAATAGCGACAAGTGATAGGTGTCGGTATGTCCGCATACGCCCGGCGGCGGCCTGCTGGTGCGACTCAATCTCTCGTGAACCTGAACGAGGCGCTGGCGGTCTGGTATCGGAGGAACGAAGAGGCCACCGCTGAACTCGCGGCTCAGATCGGAGCCTGCCGTCGAGCGGGAGCAACCTGGGGCGAGGTCGGAGCTCGGCTGGGGATGACCAAGCAGGGCGCGCGACAACACTGGAGCAGGTATCTGGGCACGGACCTGACCGAACCCGGGACTGGTTCCGACCCGACTGGCGGAAGTCGAGCAGTTCGGTGAGCTCTCCGGTGGCCGTCCCGCTGGATCGGGACCGGCCCTTCGTGCTCCGATGGAGCGCCCAGACCGCATCGCTGACCGGGAGCGGAATCACCGCAGCGATCCCGCCGGTCCTCGTCTACGACCGGAGCGGATCAGTGGACTGGACCGATCTGCTGACGGCGCTGGAGGTTCTGCCCGATGTGGCTTTCGGCGCGGTGGCGGTCGCGGTCGCCGACCGAGCTGACCGCCAAGGATCATGGTCGGCTGCGATGTGGGAGCGTCGGTTCTGCGGGCAGCATTCCGTCCGAAAACGCTCTATTCGGTTCGGGCACTGGGCTGCACCGGCAACGCGATCGAGCGCGGATTCCTACAGCGCCGCCGCTTGGAGCTAGCTCCGCCTTGAAACTGGTCGGCACTCGGCTGGTCGGGTGGGGTTGTATCCGGTTCTGGCCAAGGCCAAGGTTCGCTTCACCAACCGCGAAATGGATGACACGGTTTGCCACGGTGTCGATCGGCGCCGCTGCCTGTTTAACCGGTGCCTGCTCACCGGATCACTGTTCCACGAGGCCAAGGCGGACCGGGTTGATCTCAGCGGCTCGGCCATCGCCGCCATCCAGCGCATAGGGGGGCTGCCCGGAGTTGTCATAGATCAAGTGCAGCTGCTCGATCTGGCCGAGGCACTGGCGTCAAGCGCTGGCCTGGAGGTGCCCCAGTCGAGCTAGCGGTTGGCTCACCTGCCCGTGACGCTGCTGGCGGCACGGGCAGGTCCAGGACCTCGGTTCAATTCGGTTAGGAAGGTCGGTTTGAGGCGGGAGTGGGGGCTTCGGCCTGGACCAATTGGCCCAGCCGGCCCAGCGTTTGCTCCGCGCCTTCCCGAGCGTGGAACTTTCCGGCGGTCAGGTCGCGCTCTTGGGTACTCCCAAAGACGAGGCGCATGGAGAGAACCGTCACGCCCATCATTTCATCGAACGTGACGGTCGTCTGGAAGCGCGGCGCCAAGTGGGTATATACCAGCCGCTCGGGTGGGTTGATCACGTCATAAATGATCGTGTTCGGATAGTCGACGCCATCGGGACCGTGCATGGTGAAGCGCCACGCCCCGCCCGGCCGCACCTCCATCTCTTCGATCGTGATGGAGAATCCGTCAGGCCCCCACCACTTGTCCACATGCTCCCGGCTCGTCCACATTTCGAAGACCCGTGCCGGGAGCGCCGGGAACATGCGCGAAATCACCAGTTGGCGGTCAACGGTGGCGGTGAGTACGTCATCGAGGCACTGCAGGCTTTGGTTCCACCCCGCCTGCATGCCGCCCAGGTGGGGGATGGCTTCGGGCACCAGCGCGGTCGCCTCGGCGCGCAGCGTGAGCTTGGTTCCCCCGTCCTGATCGGCAAAGGTCACCGTGTGCTTCGCCGCCAGAATCGCCTGGCCGTCCGGGCCGACCGCGCTCGACTCGACCACGAGCAATTCCAGCGGCACGACCTCCCGATAGGTGGCGGTCATGGGGAGGTCCACTCCGTCGGCCCCGTGCATGACGAGCTTTAGGGCGCCGCCCTCTCGGGGGTCTGACTCCGCCGCGGTGACGGTGTAGCCGTCCGGACCCCACCACTGAGCCAGCCGGCCAGCCTCAGTCCAGGCCCGGAAGACCAGCTCTCGGGGGGCAGCGAAGGTGCGGGAGAGCGTGATCTCTCTGCGGTTGGCGGGGTCACTCATGGGCGGGTTCCTCCTCTTGGATCTGGCGCAGGTACTCGTCTAGGCGGGCGAGTCGCTGGTCCCAAAATTGCCGGTATTCGTCGAGCCACTCAGCGACCTGTTTGAGTGGCACCGCGCGCAAGGTGCGGGGTCGCCACTGGGCATCACGGCCTCGCTCCACCAGTCCGGCCAGCTCCAGCACTTTCAGATGCTTGGAGATCGCCGGCTGGCTCATGGCGAACGGTTCGCCGAGCTCGGTCACCGAAGCCTGACCCCGGGTCAGGCGGGACAGGATGGCCCGGCGGGCTGGGTGGGCAAGAGCGGAGAACGTACGGTCCAGCTGCATGGAGGCGGCGGTAGACATAACCAGCAGGTTACATAACCCATAGGGAATATGCAAGTAGGGAGCCGCTTAGCTTGCTCGTCTGGAGGCGCCGCGGGAAGCACCTCAACGCGGGGGTCTGAGCCACTCACCGGCTCTCGCCGCCGGGCGGCGCGGCGTCAGGCGAGAGCGCGAATCCGCGTCAACCCGCCAGCGGTCCGATCACCCCGGGGCGCGTCCCAGACTGGCCCAGAGCTCCCCCGCACCGCGCCATCCGCGTAGAAGATGGGGAAGCGCCTAAACGACGTAGCGAACCAGCGATCGTGGGTGACGGTCACCACCGTGCCCTGGAAACCCGCCAGCCCCTCCTCCCGAGCCTGGGGAGGATCGGAGATGGACGGACTAGCTGGCGGTGCCGGTGAGCGCTGTCTCAGACGCCATCAGCTCACCGGTCGCCTCTTTCACCACGGCGGACGCCACTCAGCTGAGCAGATGTCGAACGGTCGGGATCTCTCGGGGCCAGGCGATGAACTGGTGCAGCACGGCGAGTTCGCCGCTGCGACTGACGTTGCCGGCGGTCGGTGCCAACTCACCGGCGAGCAGTCGCAGGAGGGTGGTCTTGCCCGCGCCATTGGGACCGATCAGCGCGCTCGTGATTCCTGCCGGGAGCCGGACGAGACGTCGGCGAGCAGGGGCCGGCCATCCGGCGACGTGTCCTGCCGGTGCGCCGCGTCGAGATGGGCCATTCGAAACTTCCGAATCCTTGAGGCCGGCAGACGGTCCGGTCAATACCGTTTCGGGCCAATGCCGCCGCGTCAAGTTTCAAGTGGCAACTCTGAAGGACGGAGCGGGAGACGAGACTCGAACTCGCGACATCCAGCTTGGAAGGCTAGCGCTCTACCAACTGAGCTACTCCCGCTCGGACAGGCAAGTAAGGATAGCTCGCGCGATTCCCCGGGCAGTTTGAGCCGACCATCTGACACCGGCCTAAGGGCCTTGAAGTGGGTCGTTGTTAGACTGACTGCGGATGCTCTTCGACTACCTACCCCTGCTCGTCTTCTTGGTGATGGTGGTCCTCTTCGGGGGAGGCATGACGCTTGGTATCGCCCTCCTTGGTCCTAAGCGTCCCACCAAGGCCAAGGGCCTTCCTTATGAGTGCGGGATCATCCCCGCGGAAACGGCCCGTCGCCGTTTCTCGGTCAGCTTCTATTTGACCGCCATGCTCTTCATCGTCTTCGACGTGGAGGCGGTCTTCCTCTACCCCTGGGCCGTTCTGGTCAAGCACACTCTGCGCCTGTTCGGGGTTATAGAGATGGTGATCTTCGTGGCCTTGCTCGGCGTGGCCCTGCTCTACGTCTGGCGCAAGGGAGCGCTGGAGTGGGACTGAGAGCCGCCGAGGGCGGGCTGGTACTCCCCGGATCCCTCCAGGCGGCCCGGGTCGGCACTGCGGGCGCACCGGCCATTCCCGGAGTGATCCCCTCCGAGCAGGATCTGGCCGATGCCGCTGCCCAAGTCGGGGTGTTCACCACGACGGTGGGAAAGGTGATCGCCTGGGGGCGGTACTCATCGCTCTGGCCAGCCCTCTTCGGACTGGCCTGCTGTGCCATCGAGATGATGGGCGCCGGCAATGCTCGCTTTGACCTCTCTCGGTTCGGCGCCGAGGTGTTCCGCGCCTCCCCGCGGCAGGCCGACGTGATGATCGTGGCCGGGCGGGTCTCCCAGAAGATGGGGCCGGTCTTGCGCCAGATCTACGATCAGATGCCCGACCCCAAGTGGGTGATCTCGATGGGGGCATGCGCCTCCTGCGGGGGTATCTTCAACAATTACGCGATCATTCAAGGGGTCGACAAGGTGGTTCCGGTCGATGTCTACATTCCCGGGTGCCCGCCCCGCCCTGAAGGCCTCCTGGATGCGGTGATCAAACTGCAGAAAAAGATCGCCGCCACCCCGGTGATCAGCGTCCGGGGATAGGAGCCTGTCCCCCAAGCCTGCGCCGCGGCAATCCCGGACCCCAACCGCCACGACTGACCGGGGCGTCCGGGCAGCTCAGCTCCTGAAGAGGCTGCTGCCCGCCAGTGACCTGGAGGTGACCTTGGAGCGGGGACAGACCAAGGTCGAGATCCCCCCGGATCGGCTGGTGGAATCAGCATCCGCGCTGCGGTCCGACCGCAGCACCCTCTACGAGATGGCCATTTGCATGACCTGCATCGACTGGCCCGAGCGCGAGCGGCGCTTCGACGTGGTCTATCTATTGCGGTCTTTGGTCCACAACGATCTGGCCTGGCTCAGCGTGGCGGCATCGGAGTCGACCGAGCTCCCCTCGCTTTCGGGGATCTACCCCGGGATGGAGTGGCATGAGCGCGAGTGCTTCGACCTCTTCGGGATCAAATTCACAGGGCATCCCAACCTGACCAGGATCCTGCTCCCGGACGACTGGGAGGGTCACCCGCTCCGCAAGGACTATGTTTCCTTCGGCGAGCCGGTCGCCTTCACCCACAACATCGAGTGGGCCCTCTCCTCACAGGACCGTCCCGAGTACCTGCCGGGCGCCACCCGGGGCGCAGTGGAGCGTCCCTGATGGCGCTCCAGCCCCCGCCCCGCGGAGATGGCACCCCGCCTGACCTGGTCCCGCGCCAGGAAGGGATCCCGCGGTTGCGGCCCGCCGGCCAAGGGGAGTTCCTCGACAAGATCGAACCCGCTGATGAGCTCATGGAGATCAACATGGGCCCCCAGCATCCGAGCACCCACGGAGTGCTGCGGCTGGTGCTGGGCTTGGACGGCGAGCGAGTGCGGAGCTGCCGAGCCGACATCGGCTACCTGCACACCGGTTTCGAGAAGAGCTTCGAGTCGCACACCTACCAGCAATGCATCCCCCTGACTGACCGGATGGACTATCTCTCGCCGCCCATGAACAACCTGGGCTTCGCTCTGGCTGTCGAGGAGTTGCTAGAGCTGGAGATCCCCCTGCGAGGGCAGTACATCCGGGTGATCGTGGTCGAGCTTTCGCGGATCGCGAGTCATCTGGTGTGGCTCGGCACCCATGCCCTGGACCTCGGGGCCACCACCGTGTTCATGTACTGCTGGCGGGAGCGGGACCGCATTCTTGACATCATGGAGTGGATCTCCGGGGTGCGGATGATGACCAGCTTCATCCGCGTGGGCGGGTTGATGGCGGACGTCCCGGAGGAGTTCGTTCCCATGGTCCGGGCCTTCACCACTGACTTCCCACAGAAGGTCGACGAATACGAGGGACTGCTGACCTCCAACCCGATCTGGCGCCAGCGGACGATCGGCCTGGGTGTCATCAGCGCGGCTGACGCCCTGGGCTTCGGTTGCAGCGGCCCGACCCTGCGCGGCTCGGGCGTGCCTTACGACCTGAGGCGGGCCCGTCCGTATTCCAGCTACGACCACTTCGATTTTGAGGTGCCGATCGGTCTAAACGGTGATGTCTACGATCGCTACCTGATCCGGGTGAGGGAGATGCGGGAGTCCTGCCGGATCATCGACCAGGCGATCAAGGCGCTCCCCGGAGGGCCGACCAACACCTCGGACCGCAAGGTGAACCTGCCGCCGCGCTCTGAGATCGACACCTCGATGGAGTCGCTGATTCACCACTTCAAGCTGACCACCGAGGGGTTCCGGCCGCCCCGGGCCAGCCTCTATCACGCGATCGAGAGCCCGCGGGGAGAACTCGGCTTCCTGATGGTCTCGGACGGCGGCAACCGTCCCTACCGGTGCAAGGTCCGGGCGCCATCCTTCAGCAACCTGTCGGCCCTCCACCAGATGGTCAAGGACGAGCTGGTGGCCGATGCGGTGGCGATCGTGGGCAGCATCGACATCACCCTGGGTGACGTCGACCGCTGATATACCCCGGTGTTAGGTCAGGCAGACTGCTGCTGACGTGGCGCACAGACCGGCGCGCCGCGATTCGGGCGAGACCGGTCGGATGGCTAGGTGGTGGCTCATTCCCGATCTCCTCGGCGGAACACTCCCGGCAGCACTAGGACGCCTTCCAGGACGGCCAGCAGAACCAGGGCGCTGGCGATCCGTGGCACGAAGTCGGAGACCGCCGGCGGCGAAGCGAACAGCCAGGCGATCACCGCGGGGACCCCGATCGCGGGCACGATCGCGAAGTGACGCACCCGCGCCCCCATGCCGTAGTAGGCGAGCATGTTGACGAAGGTCAGGGCCACAACCCCGACCGTGAAGAGCGGCAGGAGCTTGGAGTCGCGCACGTACTGGGGGCCGAGCACGACTTTGAGCAGGTGGGGGGCGAGCAGCCCGTAGGCCAGCAGGGCCACCGCATCTGCTACGCAGAGGCCGGCCAGGGCCTGGAGGAGCAGCTTGCGCCGGGCGGAGGCCGTCTTGGCGGCGGCGATCCGGGGGTACATCACCGCACTCAGACTGCTGGTGCCATAGAAGACGATTTTTCCCATCACCGAGAGGCCCGAGTAGAGACCGGCCCCGTGGGCAGTCAGCACGTGGCGGGCCGCGACCACGTCGAGGTTGTTGAAGACCGGAGCGCTGGCAGCTCCCGCGACCACGGTGTAGTCGACGAGCCGGCCGGCGTTGGCGGAGGAGCGGCTGAGGTGCGCGCCTGGGTGCCGGGGGTAGACGGCGGAGCCAATCGCCCCTCCCAGCGTCCCAATGGGTACCGCCGCCGCCCCCAGATGGAGATGCAGCAGGATGACCGCCACCACCACCACGGTCGCGCCGTAAAGGACGAGGTTGACCGCCAGCCGGCGAAAGTCCCGGGAACCCTGGAGGTAACCCCGCTGGGCGCCGGCGTAAGCGGTCAGCGGAGCCGCGACTACTGTCACTGCCAGCACTTCGGGATGAGGGAGGTGGAGCAGGTAGGCGAGCAGGAAGTCGACCGGGATCATGATCGCCCCGAGTGCCAGGCCAATTCGCCAGGCGCTGCGGCGCAGGTCGGCCCAACGCTCGATCGCGGGGATACCCCGTGAGACGGTGGCGGCGACCTCGCGGGCGGCTCCGGCCGCGACCACAAACGCGGTGGTGTAGAGGAGGTTGAGCACCGCGACCACCGAGGTTGACACGCCGTTCTCCGCCGCCGTGAGGTGGTGGGCGGCGTAGGACTGGGCGATCAGTACTCCGAATCCGGAGACCACGATGCCGATCAGATAGAGCAGGTTCTGCTGGATCTGGGGGCTGGCCAGGAGTCCCCGCGCCCGCCCCCCCCGGGGAGCAGGAGGCGTTGATCCTGACGCTCCGGCGTCGCCTGGGGGGGGAGGGGTCGACGACGTCACAGCGGTAATCCTGAGGCACGGAGCCGGTCTGTCGGGGGGAGTCAGCTCCGAGTGCGGTGGCCTGGTTGGTAAAGTGGGCGTCGAATGAGCTGCGGCATGCCGAAGCGCGCCCTCGGCCCCCTGGGAAGGCCGACATTTGATCTCCCCAGTCCGAGGCCGGCGTCACCAGCAGATGGCTGAGGTAAGCGGCGCGTCGCAGGGGGGGTCGTCCGTCCTGAGCGCCGCTACCACAGAGCGGATTCAGCGTTCCAAAGAGCTCTACCCCTCCGCTCGGTCGGCGGTGCTGCCCGCCTTGTGGGCGGTGCAGGAGCAGCTCGGCTACCTGGCCCCGGAAGGACTGGCGGCGGTCGCGGCCGAATTGGGCCTGGAGGCGTCGGAGGTGGAGGCGGTCTCGACCTTCTACTCGATGTACTTCCAGCACCAGCCGGGCCGGCACCTGATCCAGGTGTGCCGGAATGTGTCCTGCGGTCTGCGTGGCTCCGACGAGCTCCTACGCCAGCTGGAGAGCTCCCTCGGGGTCGAGGATGGCCAGACCACTGAGGACGGTGCCTTCACTCTCCAGGGCACGGTCGAGTGCCTGGGAGCCTGCGGGGGGGGGCCGATGATGCAGGTCGACCGCTACAGCTACGAGAACCTGGACATCGACAAGGCCAATCAGATCCTGGCCGAGGTCCGGGTTCAGGGCAGCCGGGCGAGGGGAGCTGCGGCCGATGCCTGAGGCGCGAGTGCTCACCCGGCATCTGGGGGCGCAGGGGCTTACCACCCTAGCGGGCTACGAGAAGGTTGGCGGCTACCAGGCATTGCGCAAGGCCGTGAAGATGGGCCCGGAGGCGATCCAGGCCGAGCTGAAGGCGTCCGGGCTCCGGGGCCGAGGCGGAGCCGGATTCCCGACCGCGACCAAGTGGTCATTTCTGCCCCAGGGAGTCTTCCCCAGGTATCTCTGCGTCAACGCCGACGAGTCCGAGCCGGGCTGCTTCAAAGACCGCTACCTCATGGAGGAGTTCCCGCACCAGCTCCTGGAGGGGGTGATGATCTCCGCCTATGCCCTCCAGGTCTCGCATGCGTTCATCTATATCCGGGGTGAGTACCGGGCCCAGCGCGAGCTCCTAGAGAAGACGGTCACCGAGGCCTACCAGGCCGGTTACGCTGGCCAGGGGATCCTGGGCGAGGCCTGGAACTGTGAGCTGGTCGTCCACGGCGGCGCCGGAGCCTACATCTGCGGCGAGGAGACGGCCTTGCTCGATTCGCTGGAGGGGCTGCGCGGGCAGCCCCGGTTGAAGCCACCGTTTCCCGCCCTCAAGGGGCTCTACGGGCAGCCGACCGTGGTTAACAACGTCGAGACCCTCTCCAACTTGCCCTATATCGTCAGCGAGGGCGGCGCCAAGTACGCTGCGATTGGCACCGAGAGCAGCCCGGGCAGCCGACTGTTCTGCGTCAGCGGCCATGTCGAGCGCCCCGGTAATTACGAGATCGCCATGGGCACCACGACCTTTCGGGAGCTGCTCGAGATGGCAGGTGGAGTCTGGCGGGGCCGGTCCCTCAAGGCGATGCAGCCCGGCGGCGGCTCGATGCAGATCCTCGGTCCTCAGCACTTAGATCTGCCCCTGGACTTCAAAGCGGTCACGGATGCCGGCTCCGCCTTGGGGGCAGGAGCGCTGGTGATCATGGACGAGACCACCTGTCTGGTGGACGTGTCGATGCGGCTGGTCGACTTCTACGAGCACGAGTCCTGTGGCAAGTGCGTGCCCTGCCGGGAAGGAACCTACTTCGAAAGTGAGCTGATGCACCGGCTGGAGGCGGGCCTGGCTTCGGGCGCGGAGCTGGCTACCTTGGCTGACATCTGCGCCAACATGGATGGCCGTTGTTTCTGTCCGCTGGGCGACACCGCCACCTGGTTCGTGATGTCCGCCTACAAGATGTTCCCGCAGGAGTTCGAGCGCCACTGCGGCGCCGGCCACTGCCCGGTGCGGGCGGAGTTGGAGGCCGCGGCGTAGATGGCGGCTACCAAGCCAGTGACGGAGCTGGTCGCGCTCTCAGTTGACGGACGGACGGTGGGGGTGGCCCCGGGCACGCTGGTCTGGGACGCCTGCGAGAAGGCCGGAATCTATGTGCCCGTGTACTGCGCCCACAAGAAGATGGAGCCCGTCGCCGTCTGTCGGATGTGCCTGGTTGAGGTGGAGGGGACGCCCAAGCTGGTGCCGGCCTGCGCGACTCGGGTGGCAGAGGGCATGGTGGTCAAGACCGCCACCGAGCAGGTCCGCAAGTTCCGCGAGGGCAACCTGGAATTTCTCTTGGTCAATCACCCCCTCGACTGTCCTGTGTGCGATCGGGGGGGGGAGTGCGACCTGCAGGACTTCGCCCTGCGCTACGGGCCGGGGCGAACTCGGACGGAGATCGGCGAGAAGGTTCACTTCGACAAGGCGGTCAAGCTCTCCGACAAGATCGTGCTGGACCAGGAGCGATGCATTCTCTGTTGGCGCTGCGTCCGCTACTACGAGGAGATCACCGGTGAGCGCGAGATCGTGCTCCAGCAGCGGGGGGTCCACACCCTGGTCGACACCTTCGAGGGCAAGCAGCTCGAGAGCGAGTTCCAGGGCAATCTTCCCGAGATCTGCCCGGTGGGGGCGCTGACCCACGAGAAGTACCGCTTCCAAGCCCGGCCATGGGATCTCCGGCGGACGGCCAGCGTCTGCCCTAAGTGCTCCTACGGATGCAACATCTTCATCGACGCCCGGGAGGACCAGGTCGCGCGCTTCGCCAGCAACGACAACCCCGACGTTGACGACAGCTGGTTGTGTGACAAGGGCCGCTACAGCTTCCCCGAGCTCAATCGCTCGGACCGGGTGCTGAACCCCGAAGCGCGGCTGGCGGGAGCCCGTCAGACCGTCTCCTACCACGAGGCCGTGGCGCGCGCCGCCGGGGCGTTGCTCCGGGTCCGCGGCGACCACGGCCCGGAGGCGATCGCCTTCCTGGCTTCCACCCAGGTGACCAACGAAGAAGCCTACTTGGTCCAGTGGCTGGCCAGGAAGGTGGTCGGCACGCCCCACCTCGATCATCGCCTGGCCCCTCTCTCAGGCATCGGGCCCGAGCAGTTCAATCTCGGCATCGCCGAGCTCGAGGAGTGTTCCTCGGTGGTGGTCCTCGGAGACGAACCCGAACTGACCGACCCGGTGCTCACGCTGCGGCTATTTAAGGCCGAGAACAAGCTCCACCGGGAGGTGCTGCGCCAGCTGGGAGATGCCGACCCCGAGCAGCTGGCCGAACAGTTGGCCGGCCGGGAGTTGGTGGGGATCGTGGCCCATCAGGATCGGCGCCAGGCGGCGATGGCGCTGTCGGCCAGCCTATCGCGGCGGGAAACTTTGAACAAGGTTCTCACCATCGTTGACGGCATGAACGCCCGGGGCTGTCAGGATCTAGGCCTGACCCCGGGACTGCTCCCCGGGTACCAAAAGGCGCCCACCAGCGGGCGCGACGGTGGTTCCATCCTCAAGGCGGCGGCGGACGGTTCCATCAAGGCCTTGGTGGTGGTGGGCCAAGGCTGGGAGGCTGATCCTGGGTTCGAGGAAGCACTCTCCCGAGTCGAGGTGGTGGTCGGGATCACGCCCTTCGCTGGGACTCTGGCCCGGTACGCGTCGGTGCTGCTACCCGGCCGGACCATCGCTGAGAAGGCGGGGACAGTGACCAACACTGAAGGCCGGGTCCAGAGGGTCCGCCCGGGGGTCCAGCCGCGGTACGCCTTCCCGTCCGACCTGCGGATCCTGGGCGACTTGGCTCTCGCGATGGGAGCTGATCTGGGCGTCCAGCCGCTGGCCGGTCCGGTCTACGAGCTGATCGCCCAGGAGGTTCCTGGCTACCGCGGCTGCGTCGGTGGCCTGCGGGCCGATTGGAACCTCTCGGTTTGAGTCCCGCCGCCGACTCGATCCTGCTGGCGGTGATAGTAGCCGTGGTCAAGGGCGTTCTGATCGTGGTCGTCCTGGCCACCGGGTTCGCCTACATGACCTTCGCCGAGCGCAAGATCTCCGCTCGCATCCAGTTGCGGATCGGGCCCAACCGGGTGGGTCCCTTTGGCTTGCTGCAGCCGGCGGCGGACGGGATCAAGCTTTTCCTCAAGGAGAAGGCAGCCCCTGAGGGCCGCGATCACTTCCTCTACACCCTGGCCCCCGCCCTCGCCGCGACGGCCGCCCTCTTCGCCTTCTCGACCATTCCCATCGATCAGACCATCTGCATTCTGGGCACCCACGGCGCGGGACCGCTATCTCCCAGCTGCCCCGGTGGCTATCCTTTGCACTGGGACTTAGCCCACCTCAACGTCGGGCTGCTTTTCATCCTGGCGATCACCTCGCTGGGGGTCTACGCGATCTTCCTAGGCGGGTGGGCCAGCAACTCCAAATACTCCCTCTTGGGTGCACTGCGGAGCTCGGCCCAGCTGATCAGCTACGAGATGGCGGTCAGCTTCGCCTTGATCGGCCCGGTCCTCCTGGCCGGGTCGCTCAACTTGGAGACGGTGGTGAACCAGCAGCACGGTCTCTGGTTTGTCTTCCTCCAACCGCTCGGGTTCTTGCTCTATTTCACCGGCGCTCTGGCCGAGACCAACCGCCTGCCCTTCGACCTGCCCGAGGCTGAGGCGGAGCTGGTGGCCGGGTACCACACCGAGTATGCCGGGATGCGATTCGGTCTCTTCTTCATGGCTGAGTACATCAACATGATCACCGTCTGCTCCATCGCCACCGTCATGTTCCTGGGCGGTTGGATGGCCCCCTTGTGGTTTCTGCCTAACTGGCTGGGACCGGTCTGGTTCGGGGCCAAAGTGGCGCTGCTGATCTTCGTGATGATGTGGGTGCGCTGGACCTTCCCCAGGCTCCGCTACGACCGGCTGATGCAGTTCGGTTGGAAGGTACTCCTGCCGCTTGGCTTGATCAATCTGTTGATCACCTCGGTCTTCGTGGCGGTGCGATGAGCCGCAGCGTCAGTCAGCGGGTCCAACTCCGAGGAGGGCGCTAGATGTTCAAGGAATTGATCACCGGGTTGCGTACCACCATGAAGGCGATGACCAGTAAGCCGATCACCATCCAATACCCGGAGGAGCAGCGCCCGGTCCCGCCGCGCCACCGCGGTCGCCACATTCTGCACCGCTACGACAACGGCCTGGAGAAGTGCATCGGCTGCGAGCTCTGCGCCGGAGCCTGTCCGGTCGGCTGCATCTATGTGCAGGCCGCCGAGAACGACCCGGAGCATCCAGTCTCTCCCGGGGAGCGCTACGCGGTGCGCTACGAAATCAACCTGATGCGCTGCATCTACTGCAACTATTGCGCCGAGGCCTGCCCCACGGAGGCGATCACCTTGGGGCCCCGGTTGGACCTTACCGACTACAAGCGGGAGCGGCTAGTGGCGACCAAGGACGACCTCCTGGAGGCCTGGCCCGCTGCCCAGCAGCTGGAGGAGGGAGCGGGTGAAGGCACCGGACCCCCGGCCTCGCAACCCACGCCACTCGGGGCCGGTTCATCGCATCAAGGCCCGGCGGGGGCGGCCGCTGGTCTGAACCCGCCGATCCCGCGGGACCCGGGGCAGGGGAGGGGTACGTCGCCGGTATGACCGTGATCTTCGGCATCGCGGCGGTGCTGGCCTTCCTGGGGGCGGTGGGAGTGGTGGTGAGTCGGCGCACCATCTACTCGGCCCTGAGTTTGGTGGGCAATATGATTGCCTTGGCGGTGCTCTTCCTGCTGCTCGACGCACAGTTTCTGGCGGCGGTACAGATCATCGTCTACGCCGGGGCGGTGATGGTTCTCTTCGTCTTCATCATCGCCCTGCTGGCCCCGGGGGCCGAGGAGCGTCTCCGGCCGCTGGAACTGCGGGTCCTGGTGGGCGGAATCGCCGCCGTCGCCTTCACGGTGGTGGTGGGGCGGCTGGCCCTCAATGGGATCACGGTCAATGCCGCTGGCCAGTTTCACGGCGGCCTGGGGCCCTTCAGTCCCCAGGCGGTCAACGCCCACGGCCAGGTGCAGACCCTGGGGGAGCAACTCTTCACGACCTTCCTCCTACCTTTCGAGGTGACCTCGCTTTTGCTGCTGGTCGCCGCCGTCGGCGCGGTCTACCTATCTCGCCACCGTCGGACCGCCCGATGACTGAACTATTTCCCGGTTTTTTGACGCTCTCGGCGGCGATGTTCGCCTTAGGGGCGCTCGGGGTCATGGTCCGGCGCAACCCCCTGGTCGTCTTCATGTCGATCGAACTGATGTTGAACGCCGGCAATCTGGCCCTCATCACCTACGCCCGCTACACCCACACCATGGCCGGCCAGGTTTTCGCCTTGATCGTGATTGCGGTGGCGGCCAGCGAGGTGGTGGTGGGGCTGGCGCTGATCACCGCGGTTTATCGGAGTGGTCGCCGGCTGGACGTTGACGACCTCAGCGAGATGCGCGAATGAGCGGCCGATGAATCCCACCTTCACCCTGGTGCTGAGCGCCGTCGTGCTGGGGCTGCCCACCGCTGGGTTCTTGATCAATGCCCTGACGGCAGGGAAGTTGCCCCGCCGGGTGATTACCTTGCTTGGTCCAGGGGTGGTCCTGGGGTCGTTCGTGGCCACGGTGATTCTCCTGGTGGAGCTGCTGGCGCAGCGTGCTGCCGCGCGCGGCAGCACCGTTGTTTTCTGGCATTGGCTCAACCTCAGCGTGGGGCCCGCGGGAGGGGCGGTGGCCCGGTCCGGGTTCAACGCCAACTTCACCGTCAGAATCGACCCGCTGGCGGTGCTGATGATGCTGGTCATCACTGGGATCGGCGGGCTGATCCACGTGTACAGCGTTGGCTACATGGCGGAGGATCCCGGCTACAACCGTTTCTTCGCCTACATGAACCTCTTCATCACCAGCATGCTCCTGCTGGTGATGAGCGATAACCTCATCTTCCTCATCATCGGGTGGAGCATGGTGGCCTTCGCCTCCTATGCCCTGATCGCCTTCTGGTACCAGCGCCCGGCGGCCGTGGCGGCGGGGCGCAAAGCGTTTGTTACCCAGGTGATCGGCGACGTCGGTCTGGTGCTGGGCGCGTTCTTGATCTTCCTCAATTTGCGTGGCAGCAACGGGCACCTCCTGCACACCGTCGACCTCCAGACCATCTTCGCCAACGTGGGTCCAGGGGCTCATTTCCACAACGGGCTGGGACCGATGGGCGGAGGTCTGGTGACCCTGATCGGGATCTTGCTCTTCGTCGGCGCCGCGGCCAAGTCGGCCCAGTGGCCGCTCCACACCTGGCTCCCGGATGCGATGGAAGGTCCCACCCCGGTCTCCGCTCTGATCCACGCCGCCACCATGGTGACCGCCGGGGTCTACCTGATTGCGCGCTTCCATCCCATCTACCAGCAGGCTCCGGTGGCCGCCGGGATCGTGGCGGCGGTCGGCATCGGCACTGCATTGATGGCGGCCATCATCGGCTGCACCCAGTTCGATATCAAGCGGGTCATTGCCTACTCGACGATGAGCCAGATCGGCCTCATGATCTTTGCCGTGGGGGTGGGCGCCTACAGCGCGGGAATGTTCCAGTTCTTCACTCACGCCTGCTTCAAGGCGCTGCTATTCCTGGCGGCTGGGAACGTGATCCACGCGCTCCAGGACGAACAGGACATCCGCTCCATGGGCGGACTCTCGACCCGGATGAAGCTGACCTTCGGGGCGTTTTTGGTCGGCGCGTTAGCCCTGTCGGGGATTCCGCTCTTCGCCGGCTGGTTCAGCAAGGAGGAATTGCTTAGTTCGGGGTTGGCGCTGGGCCCGGCAGTGCCCTGGCTCTGGGTAATTGGGGTATCGGTCAACGTTCTGACCAGCTTCTACATCTTCCGGGTGGTGTGGCGGGCGTTCCGGGGTCAGCCGGCCACCAGCCGGGCCGCGACCGCCCACGAGGCCCAGCCGGTGATGCTGGTGCCGGTGCTGTTGCTGGCCCTGTTGGCGGCGGTGGTCGGATTCCTCAACATCGACTTCTTCGGGTTCCATCCGGTCACCGTCTTCAGCGCCTTTCTGCAGCCGGTCCTGGGCACCCCGGCCGCCCGCGCCAGCGACGGGATTCAGGCGCTGGCCCTAGTGATCGGGACGGTGCTCAGTGGGGGTGGTCTCGCCTTGGCCTGGGCGGTCTACGGCCGCAAGGTGATTGCACCGGACCTGATCAGCCGGCGGCTGCCCTGGCTCTACCAACTGTCGCTCCAGAAGTTCTACTGGGACCAGATCTACGACGTGACCCTGGTCCGGCCCACGCTGGCCTGCGCCGCAGCGGTACGCGAGGCGCTAGAGCCCAGGTTCTTCGACCGCCTGGTGGACGGGGTGAAGGAGGGGGTGACCACCCTCGCCGATGACCTTCGCACCATGCAGACCGGCTTCTTCCGCGACTACGCGCTCATCTTCTTCGTCTGCGCGGTGATTGGTCTGGTGGTCCTGGGGTTGCGTTTGGCATGAGCTGGCCAATCCTGACGGTGATGCTGGCGATCCCAGTCGTCGGAGCACTGGCGGTGTTCGCGGTGCCTCGCAGTCGCCCCCGGGTGGCGCGGCTGGTACTGCTGGCGGCGACCGCCGCGACGCTGGGTCTCGCCAGCGTTCTGCTGGTCGTGTTCTTGGCGATTCCCCCAACCTCCGACGCCCAGCTGAAAGGGACGGCGGAGGGGACGTCGCTGAAGAGCATCACCGGGCCGATCAGCTTCCAGTTCCAAGAACAGGTGGCGTGGCTGCACACCGGTCACTCGCTCTCAGCTAGCCATCCGGCCTTCGACGAGGGCAATAACGCCTACAACCAGGCCGGCCCGCCCCCGATCAACTTCTCCTATCACGTGGGCGTGGACGGCCTGGCAGTGTGGCTGATCGCCCTGGCGGCGCTGCTCTTCTTCCTCGCCGCCATCACCTTGAGTCGCAGAAAGGAGCGGCTAGCCGCCTTCGCCGGCCTGATGCTGCTCTCCGAGGTGGGCGTGCTGGGGGTCCTGATGTCGCTGGACCTGATCCTCTTCTACTTCTTCTGGGAGGCAGCCTTGATTCCGCTCTACTTCCTGATGATTGGGTGGGGCGACGAAAACCGAGGCCGAGCGGCCCTCAAATTCATCATCTACACGGTCGCGGGCAGTCTCTTCATGCTGCTGGCGATCATCGGTGTGTACTTCATCACCGGGGCGCACACCGGGGTCTACACCTTTGATGTCCCGACTCTGATTGCCGCTGAGTCATTCGTCAATGCCAGCCAGGGTTCGATATTAACCCTATTCGGCCACAGCTTCACGCTGCTGACTGCGCAGGATTGGATGTTCTTGGCCTTCGCCTTGGCCTTCGCCATCAAGGTCCCGCTGGTCCCGTTCCACTCCTGGCTGCCGGATGCCTACAGCTCTGGCGATACCTCCTTCCTGATCTTCTTCGCTGGCATCGTCAGCAAGCTCGGGGCCTTCGGGTTCATCCGCTACGACCTGACCCTCTTCCCCCAAGCCAGCCACACGTTCCAGCCGCTGATGATGGGATTGGGAGTGGTGAGCATCATCTACGGCGCGCTTTCGGCGTTGGCCCAACGCGACGTCAAACGGATCGTGGGCTTCGCCTCCATCAGCCACCTGGGCTTCATCGTCCTGGGGATCTTCTCGCTCAACGTGGACGGACTCAACGGGGCGATCATCCAGATGGTCAACCATGGCATCATCATCGCCGCGCTCTTCATCTGCGTCGGCGTCTACGAGACCCGTTTCGCAACTCGGGACCTGCGGGAGCTGGGCGGCCTGGCCAAACCGATGCCGATCATGGCCGGCCTCTTCCTGATCGCCGCCCTGGCGGGGCTGGGCATGCCCCTCATGAACTCATTCGTCGGCGAGTTCTTAACTCTCCTGGGCGCCTTCCAGGTTTCGCCGGCGTGGGCGGTGTTGGCGAGCCTCGGGGTGGTACTGGCCTGCTGGTACATGCTGCGGCTCTACCAGGGGGTCACCCAGGGACGGCTGAGGCTAGCGAACGGCCAGGTCGAAGAGCCCGCCGCCAAGGCGGTTGCTCGGATCGGCCGGCTCGATGCCGGTGTCGTCGAGTTGGCGGTCCTCGTTCCCCTGGTGGCCCTGATCGTCCTGATCGGCGTGTACCCGGGTCCGGTGATTCGCTACACCCGATTCACCGCCGGTCAGTACGTATCGGCGGTTGATCGGGGGGCGGCATCTACGGCTGCGCCGGCCACCACGGCGGCGCCATGAGCGGATTCTTGGGCCAGCTGGCGGCGGCGGTTCCGGCCTGGTTCCCCCTCCACTTCGTCCCGGGATCTGACCTGATCGGCATTCTGCCGCTCCTGGTCGTGGGTTTGGGGTCGGTGGTGGTGCTGCTCGCCGACCTGTTTGTCGCCCGCCGCGGGCACCCAATCCTGCCTGCCATCACCGCTGTCGTTCTGGTAGCGGGACTGGGGACCGTGATGGGGCAGTGGGTGGTGAACCCGGTCCACTCCCTGATCTTCAATGGCGCCTTCGCCGACGACCGATTCGCCCTCTTCTCCGACTTCGTGGTGCTGGCGACGGCCCTGGCGGTGGTGGCCCTCAGCCCCGGGTATCTGCGCCGCCGGGGGCTGGAGGAGGGAGAGTACTACATCCTGCTCTTGGCCTCGGTGACCGGGATGCTGGTGCTCGACGGGGCGACCAACCTGATCGTGATCTTCCTGGGGATCGAGCTGCTATCGATCCCGCTGTATGTGCTGGCGGGATTCGCCAGGGGCGAGCGGCTGCCCCAGGAGGCGGCTCTCAAGTACCTGCTCCTGGGCGGCTTCGCCTCTGGGTTCTTGGTTTACGGCATGGCCCTCATCTACGGCGAGACCGGAAACACCATGCTGACCGGGATCCACCAAGCGGTCACCCGCTCGGCGGTGCACGGGCCCATCGATCCCATGCTCCTGGCAGGCATGGCGCTCCTGGCGGTGGGGCTGCTGTTCAAGGTGTCGGCCGCTCCCTTTCACTGGTGGACGCCCGATGTCTATCAGGGGTCCCCGGTGCTGGTGACCACCTTCATGTCGGTAGCCACCAAAGTCGCCGCCTTCACGGTCTTCCTGCGCCTCTTCTCGGCGACCTTCGCCCCCTACCGGTCGGAGTGGGAGATTCCGATCGCCCTGGTGGCGATCATCTCGATGGTTTACGGCAACGTGGTGGCGAGCGCCCAGAGCTCGGTGAAGCGCCTCTTGGCCTACTCGGGGATCGCGCAGGCCGGTTACATCCTGATCGGGGTGGCCGTAGGCCGGCCCGATGGCACGCAGGCGTCGCTCTACTACCTGGCGGTGTACGCCTTCATGAACACCGGCGCCTTCGCCGTCGTGACCCTCCTCAGCCACCGAGGAGAGGATTGCGACCGGTACGCCGAGCTGGGCGGGCTCGGCCGGCGGCAACCAGTGCTGGCCGCGCTGATGTCGGTCTTCATGCTCTCTCTGGCCGGGTTCCCGCTCACCGCGGGATTTTTCGGCAAATTCTTCCTGTTTACGGCAGCGATCCATGATGGCCAGCTTCCGCTGGCCATTTGGGGCATCCTAACCTCAGCGGTCTCGCTGTTCTACTACCTCCGGGTCATCTTGGTGATGTACACCCAGGAGCCGGTTGCGGGCACCGTGACCGATGCCGCCGGCGTGCTGGTGCAGGGGGATTCGGCGGCCGGCGCCGAGGGGCGGCTGGTTGGCTCCGGAGTTCTCTCCCGCGCTGGTCTCGGGATCGTCACCCTGGCGGCCGCTGGAACTGTGCTCCTGGGCGTGTTCCCAGCGCTGCTCTACACCCTGCTCCAGGGCATTACTGTGGTCCGTGGCTGAGGCGCAGCGGGGAGGGGAGGTTCGGCTCGCCGGCAAGTTCAGTCTGGTAATTCCCGTGCACAACGAGTCGGCCAACATGACCCGGGTGATCCCAGTCGCCCGGGAGACGCTGAAGCAGGTCGCCACGACCTACGAGATCGTGCTGGTTGACGATGGGAGCACCGACGACACCGTGGCGGTGGCCCAGGCGGAGATGGGTGACCAGGCGGATCGACTCCGCGTCGTCACCCACGCGCGCAAGTCCGGCTACGGCATCACCGTCGCCGACGGTCTCCGGGCCGCGACCGGAGACTGGGTGGCGTTTGTCGACGGCGACGGTCAGTTCGATCTCCGAGACCTGCACCGGCTGGCGGAGCTCGCCGACGGTGCGGATCTGGTCGCCGGCTGGCGGATCCATCGGGCTGATCCGTGGCACCGGTCGGTGGTCAGCGGCACCTTCAACGTGCTGGTGAGGTTGCTGTACGGCATCTCCTATCGCGACGTCGACTGCGGCTTTAAGCTCATGCGCCGGGGGTTGCTCCAGGTAGCCGAACCCATTCTGTCTCGTTCCGCTCTACTGAACACTGAACTCTACTTCAAGGCCCAGCGCAGCCGGCTAGTCGTTCGTCAGGTGGGGATAGGTCATCACCCGCGGGTGGCGGGCGTGCGCTCCGGCGGTCGCCTAGTCCCGATCCTCAGGGCGGTACGGGAGCTGGTGCGGCTGCGCATCGCCTTAGCTCGTAGCTGGCATCCGCCAGCTGCGAGCGGGGAGCGCGGGACTAGCTGACCAGGGCGAAACTTTGGTAGGTGGCCGCCAGCCCTTCGGGCAGAGCTACTTGCGCCTTCCAGCCGAGGTAGCGGGCTGCCAGCGCCGGACTAAGGAAGTTGGAGCGGACCTCACCCGGGCGACCGGCTTCGTGTTCCGGAGGTCCGGAGAAGGAGGCCACCCGAGCCAGCGTGTGCACCACGTCGGAAACGGAGGTGGCGCGGCCGGTACCGATGTTCACGGGGCCCTGGAAGTCGGTAGTCAGAGCGGCGATGTTGGCGGCCACGATGTCCGCCACATAGGTGAAGTCCCGGGTTTGGCCGCCATCACCGGTAATTTGTGGGGCCAACCCCTGGCGTAGGCGATCGGCGGTGATGGCCACCACTCCGGCCTCGCCGGTGCCGTCCTGGAAGGGGCCGTAAACGTTGCCGTACCTGAGGGCTACGAAATGCAGTCCGAAAGTGCGCGAGAACATCCCCAGGTAGCCTTCGCAGGCGAGTTTCGCCGCTCCGTAGGGGGAGAGGGGCTTGGCCCGATCTCCCTCCTGGCTGGGCAGGCGTCGCGCCCGACCGTAGATGGCGCCTCCTGACGAGGCGAACACGATCCGCGGGCAGTGGGCGTCAACCGCCGCTCGCAGCAGCGCTACGGTCCCGACCACATTCACCAGCGCGTCCGCGGCCGGGTCCTTGAGGGAGCGGTTCACCCCACCCTGAGCGGCCAGGTGGATCATCGCCTCCGGCTGGAAGTCGAGCAGTGCCTGGCGGGCGGCCAGGGAGGAGATCTCCTCGCGCACCAGGGCCACCGCCGACGGCACGGGCTCGGGGCAGGCGTGGCGGAAATCGTCGATGACGAGGGTTTCGACCGCGAGTTCGAGCAACCGGCGGACCGTGTGGGTTCCGATGAAGCCGGCCCCGCCGGTCACTACCACCCGCCCTGGAATAGTTCCCTTTTTCATCGTTTAGCCATACTAAAGGCCGGGCTTGAGCGCCCCAACCAGGCGGGGCACCCTCTCAGCCGCGTCCCAGGCTTGGAGTCCACGCTTGCCGGCAGACTGGCAAGGTCGAACCGTCGCCGGTTCGCGGGATAGCCCGGCTGCCGCGTCGGTGGCCGCAACGCTGAACGAGCGTAGGGAGAAGATCAGGCGTGGAGGCAGGGCGGTTGGACAGCGCGACTGACGCGTGGCCGGACGCCGCCGGGGCGACGCTCTCTCCCCCTCGATCGAGGTGGGCGCAGCTGCGGACCTTGACCGTTCCTCTGGTGCTGCTGCTGGTACTGCGACTGCCCTCCCTCTACGAGCCCCACTGGTACACGGATGAGGCGGGCTACGCCAACGTAGCTTGGCAGATGGCGCACGGCAAGGTGCTGTTCCTGACCACCTGGAACAACAAGCCTCCCCTGCTTTTCTGGATCTTTCAGCTCGGGCTGGGGATCTCCGGGCCCAGCGAGTTCGGGATCCATCTCCTCTCCACCGCCGCCGAGGCCGCCGCCTTGGTCGGAACCTGGATCCTGGCCCGGCGGTACCTCAGTCTCCGCCGCAGGTGGGCAGCCATGTTGCTGGCGGCGTTCTTCTTGGCGACCCCGATCTTCAACGGCGATCTGGCGCTTCCCGAGAACTTTCTGATCGCCTTCACCCCCTGGGCCATGGTGGCGGTCTTGGCCTCCCTGCGGGCTAAGGAAAGAAGTCGGGCGGTTGTCTGGGCCGCTCTGGCCGGGCTACTCTTCGCCGCCGCCATCCTGATCCAGCAGACGGGCCTGGCTGACCTGGCGGCCGGCGGCCTGCTGATGCTGGTCGCCAGCCGCCGGGGCGTGTGGCTGGCGGTGACCACCGGCATCTTCGCAGCGCTGGTGACCGGCGGCGTGCTGGCGCCTTTCGTGATCGCCGCTGGGCTCCACAACGTGATTTTCTTCCTGGTCTCCACCTACACGGGTTATACCCAAACCTCCCTGCAGCCTTCGTTTCTGTCGCTGATCCCGCGGGCCGTGGCGGGACTTCTGCTGCTGGTGGGGTTGTACAGCGCTCGGAACTGGTCCGCCGAGCGGCTGCTGCCCTGGGTGTGGCTGGCGATGTTGCTGCTCGCCTACGGCCTTCCGAATCGCCCTTACGTGCACTTTTTACTGCCGGCCGTGCCGGCCGGCGCCCTGCTGCTGGCCCGGGTCGGCGTGCCCAACTGGCGTGCCTGGTGGTCGTGGTCGGGATTGGCCGGGGTGCCGTTGTTGGGCGCGATCGTGGTCAGTACCTTGCTTTGGGTTTCGATGATCGCCGCCGGACTAGCCGGAGGCAGTCTCTTCACCGTCAAGTTGACAGGCGAGTACTACCCCGCTTTTGTGGGCAAGCTGACGGGAGCGCTGACAGCGAGCGGGTACGTTTCCGTTTTCGACGAACGCGCCATTGCCGAGCACGATGCCGTGCTCTGGCTCGAGCAGAACCACCTGACTGGCTCCACCGCGGTCGTGTGGTCTTCCGACTCCTGGGCCTACTTGCTGGCCGGGTTGCGACCGATTCTGCCCGAGCCAACCATCTACGAGAACAGCCAGATTCTGGGTAACCCGAATCTGTTGCGGCGAGTGCAGGTGGATCGGCCAGTGGTGGTAATCCTGACCAGTGACGCGTACACCGAGTACGGTCCAATCCTGCCAGTGCTGCAGAAGGGCTACACCGAAGTGGAGGCGTCAGCCAATGGCGAGCTCTGGATCAGATCCGACATCGCGACGCGAGTCCTGACCGCGGCGGTGGCCAAGCGTGATCACAAGCGGTCCAGCGGGTAGAGACAACTCCCGGAAGGCTCGGTTCTGACCTGGTCCGCTGCATTTGGCTTGCCGGTCCGGCAGCGGAGCTTCATCGAGGTCGAAGCGATGGAAAACGGTGGGCCGTGGGACCGAACAGATCTGGCCAAGCGACTGAGAGTCTAATCTGGGAGAGGAGCCAATTCAGGAGGTCAGGACCGAATGTCGGACGAGACGTGGGTCATCGAGGTGGTCGTCGAGATCCCCAAGGGCAGCCGCAACAAATACGAGATGGACCATCACACCCACCGGGTTCGTCTGGATCGAGTGCTGCATTCCTCAGTCCACTACCCGACCGACTACGGCTTCGTCCCAGAAACTTTAGCTGAGGACGGCGATCCCCTGGACGCCTTGGTGATCGTGGAAGAGGGGACCTTCCCCGGGTGCGAAGTGCCCGCCCGGCCGATCGGTCTGTTGCACATGGCGGACGAGCACGGCACCGACATCAAGCTGCTCTGCGTCGCGGCCGGGGACCCCCGGTTCGACACCATCAGGGAGCTGGCGGACCTGGCGCCGCACTGGCTTCGGGAGATCGAGATCTTCTTCGAGACCTACAAGCAACTGGAGGACCAGAAGGAGGTCTCGGTGGGCGGCTGGGAGGGTCGGGCTGCCGCGATGGCGGCTGTCGAGCGGTGCCGCCAGCGGGCCCTCCCTCCCCCGGGCCCGTGAGCTGAGCCGAAGTGGCCCAGATGCCTATCATGGGAAGGGATCAGGTTTGCGTTGGGTGAGCCGCGCCTACTTCTGGGAGGTTCCATGCGGGACAAGGTCTCGGTCATCGGTGCTGGGAATGTGGGAGCCACCCTCGCTCAGCGCCTAGCGGAGCTGGACCTGGTCGACGTGGCCCTGGTCGACGTGGTCGAGGGGTTGGCGGAGGGGAAGGCGCTTGACCTCCTGGAGGCGGGGCCGGTGGTCGGCTACGACACCCAGGTGGTCGGCAGCACCGACTACTCGATCACCAAGGACTCCCGCGTCGTGGTCATCACCTCCGGTCTGGCCCGCAAGCCGGGAATGAGTCGGGACGACCTGGCCAGCGCCAACGCCAAGATCGTCGGCGAGGTCACGACCGCCGTGATCAAACTGTCGCCCGGCGCGATCCTGATCATCGTCACCAATCCGCTGGACGTGATGACCGAGCTGGCCCTGCGGGTCAGTGGCCTGCCCCGGACCCGGGTGATCGGCATGGCTGGGGTCCTTGACACCGCGCGTTTCCGCACCTTTTTGGCCGCCGAGCTGCGGGTCTCGGTACGCAGCGTCGAGGCCTACGTCTTGGGCGGCCATGGCGACTTCATGGTGCCGCTCCGAGGGGTGACCACGGTCGCCGGGGTGCCGGTCGGCCGACTGATCCCAGCCGATAAGCTGGAGGAGATCGTGCAGCGCACCCGCGACGGGGGGGCCGAGATCGTCCGCCATCTCAAGACCGGCAGCGCCTTTTACGCGCCTTCCGCCTCGACGGCCCAGATGGTGGAGGCCATCCTTCTGGACCGCGGTCAGATCCTCCCTTGTGCCATGCGGCTGGCAGGGGAATACGGCCTCGAAGGTGTCGTGGTGGGTGTCCCGGTCAAGCTGGGGAGGGAGGGGGTCACGGAGGTCATCGAGGTCGAGCTGACCTCCGCCGAGCGGGCTGAGCTGGTGAGCTCGGCGGCGGCGGTGCGCGAGACCATCGCGGTCCTGGGCTGATGGCGGCCAGCCTACGCCTGGGCCGCGCGGGTCGAGCCCAACTGAAGCAGTTGTGGTGGCTGTACCCGGCCAACGTGGTGGGCTGGCTGAGCTTCTTCGGCCTCTACAGCCTCTGGACGATCGTCTTCTTCCACAGCGACCAGTTCCACCAATACCTGTCGCCGTTCTACTCGCCGCAGGTGGCGCTCGGGCGTACTCCCGTCTCCCCCGCGCTCTTCATCTTCTACATACCGCTGGGCTTCCGGGCCACCTGCTACTACTACCGCAAGGCCTACTACCGCTCCTTCTTCGCCGACCCGCCCGCCTGCGCCAAGGGTGAGCCCTCCTTGCTGGCGGCCGTCGCACCCACCGGGCGGGGGACGGCCTACCGCGGCGAAGCCAAGCTGCCCTTCGTCCTGAACAACCTGCACCGCTTCTTCATGTACCTGGCCGTGGGCTTCGTGGTGGTGCTCTGGATCGACGTGATCCGCGCCTTCTCGTACCACGGCCACCTCGGCTTCGGGTTGGGGACGGCGCTGATGCTGGTGAACATCGTGCTCCTGACCGGTTACACCTTCGGTTGCCATTCGCTGCGCCATCTGGTGGGCGGGAGCGTGGACTGCTTCTCCTGTGTTCTGGCGGGAGCCCAGCGCCGCCAGCTCTGGAAGGGCGCCAGCTGGCTCAACGCTCGCCACTCCATCTTCGCCTGGCTCAGCCTCTTCAGCTTGATCATCACCGACGTCTACATCCGGCTGCTCCAGTACGGGGTCATCCATGACCCGCACCTGGGTTTCTGAGTTGCCCCGCTCTTGACCATCGAGGCCAACTACGACGTCCTGGTGCTGGGGGCGGGAGGAGCGGGCATGCGCGCCGCCATCGCCGCCGCCGAGCAGGGCTGTCAGGTGGGCGTGGTCTGCAAGTCCCTGCTGGGCAAAGCCCATACCGTGATGGCTGAGGGAGGCATCGCCGCGGCCCTGGGCAACCTCGACGCCGAGGACTCCTGGCAGGTGCATTTTGGGGACACCATGCGCGGCGGCGCGCTGGTCAACAACTGGCGGATGGTCGAGCTCTTCGCCCACGAGGTCATCGACCGGGTGATCGAGCTGGAGGAGTGGGGCGGGGTGTTCGACCGCACCGCGGCGGGCGGGATCAGCCAGCGGGCTTTCGGGGCCCACTCCTGGCGACGGCTGGCCCACATCGGGGACCGAACCGGGCTGGAGCTGATCCGTACCTGCCAGGACCGCCTGGTGCACACCGAAGGTGTCACCGTGCACATGGAGACGACGCTCACCCGGCTGCTCAAGGATGGCGACCGCATCGCCGGTGCTTTCGGGTACGACCGGGCGACTGGCGAGTTCGTGGTGTTCAAGGCCAAGGCACTGGTGCTGGCCACTGGCGGCTGGGGCCGGATGTTCCGGATCACCTCCAACTCCTGGGAGGGCACCGGCGACGGGGCCGCCATGGCCTTCCAGGTCGGGGCTGAGCTCAAGGACATGGAGTTCGTCCAGTTCCATCCGACCGGGATGGTCTGGCCGCCCGGCGCCCGGGGCATCCTGGTCACCGAGGCGGTGCGTGGGGAGGGGGGCATTATGCGCAACCGGCTAGGCGAGCGCTTCATGGCCCGCTACGACCCGATCAAGAAGGACCTCTCCTCTAGGGACCTGGTAGCCCGGTCGATCTTTAAAGAGGTCCAGGCCGGCCGGGGATCACCCCACGGCGGCGCCTTTTTGGACGTCACCCACCTGGGCGCCGAGACGATCAAACGCCGGCTGCCCTCGATGTACGAGCAATTTCACAGCCTGGCTGGGGTGGACATCACCAAGGAGGCGATGGAGGTGGCCCCGACCATCCATTACACGATGGGTGGGATCAACGTTGAGGCTGAGACGGCGGCCACCACCGTCCCCGGGCTGTACGCGGCCGGCGAGGTCGCCGCCGGGCTGCATGGGGCCAACCGGCTGGGCGGTAACTCCTTGGGGGACATC
Organism: Candidatus Acidiferrales bacterium; assembly: GCA_035533655.1. Classification (GTDB taxonomy): domain Bacteria; phylum Chloroflexota; class Dormibacteria; order Aeolococcales; family Bog-877; genus Bog-877. The sequence goes on from DATLTJ010000043.1 coordinate 40,004, forward strand.
CTGGTCTTTGGCCGGCGGGCGGGGGAGGCGGCTGCCGAATACGCCCGCTCGCGTCCCCTGATGCCCAAGGTTCGTGAGTCTGAGATCAAGGCGGAAAAAGAGCTGTTGCTTCGACCTCTGTCTGGCGGCCAGGGCGAGGACCCTTTCCAGCTCCACCGGGCGTTGCAGAACGCCATGCAATCGGGGGCGGCGATCGCCCGCACAGAGGACTCTTTGCGAGACACCCTGGAGGAGATTCTAGAGCTTCAGGAGCGGGCTCAACGGATCCGGGTGCCGGGGACCCCCGCCTACAACCCGGGCTTCAGCGGGGCCCGCGACGACCTCTTCATGCTGACGATCAGCGAGGCCATCGTGCGCTCGGCGTTGGAGCGTCGAGAGAGTCGGGGCTCCCAGTGGCGGCTCGACTACCTGGAGCGCGATCCCGAGCTGGGGAAGGTCAATGTGGTCACCCGTCTAGGGGGAGATGGCCGCATGGAAGTGGTGCGCGTTCCCCTACCGCCGATGCCCGAGAACCTGCGCCAGCTGACCGAGGGTGAAACCCGGGTAGCGGCGACCGCGCTCGCCGATGCGGCCGAGGCCAAGCTGCAGGCCAAGCTCAAGGGTCAGCCCCAGCCTAAAGTTGAGACCTCGCCGGAGGATGAGCGGCCGACTAAGTTGCGGATCACTTACGAAGATGGCGCCACCGACAGCCAGGTCAAGCTCAAGGTGTGGCGGGGGAACGCCGCCGGGGGCGACTTCCAGGAGTTCTCCGTGCCTCAGATCGAGGGGATGGTGGTGCTCGACGCCATCCACTGGATCCAGGCCAACGGCACAGGCGACCTGGCCTGCCGCTGGAACTGCAAGGCCGGCAAGTGTGGTTCCTGCAGTGCCGAGATCAACGGGCGCCCATCGTTGATGTGCACGACCCGGGTCGACGAGGTGCTGGAGACCGCTGCCGAGATCGCCGTCCGACCGATGCAGGTGTTCCCGAAGATCGAGGACCTGGTGACCGACGTCAGTTGGAACTACGAGGTCAACCGCCGGATTCAACCCTTCACCCCAGCCCCGGGGGACCACGCCCCCTTTCTGATTCATCAGCAGGACATCGAGCGGGTCAGTGAGCAGCGGCGCTGTATCGAGTGCTTTCTCTGTCAGGACGTTTGCCACGTCCTGCGGGAGCACGACGGCAGCCAGCGCTTCTTCGGACCCCGTTTCATGGTGCGGATGGCCTCTTTGGAAATGCATCCCAAGGACGTCGCCAATCGCATCCCCCAGCTGCACGGGGAGGCCGGGATCGCCCTCTGCAACATCACCAAGTGCTGCACCGAGGTGTGCCCGGAGCACATCAAGATCACCGATAACTCCATCATCCCACTCAAGGAGAGGGTGGCCGACCGACACTTCGATCCAGTCCGGGGCGCCCTCTCTTTGCTTCGTCCCAGGCGGCCCCCGTCAGCGCCGGCCGGGGGCCTGGAGCCCGAGGACGATCGCCCCGGGTAATCCGTCGGCCGGGCCGATTTCAGCTGGGGTCGGCGACCGCCGCGGCCGGGGCCTCCACTTCCGAGTTGCCCACGGCGGCAGCGAGTTCTGCCGGCGCCAGGTAGCGCTTGGACGTCAGCTCCTGGCCCCGGTAGTGCAACTCCAGCAGTCCGCCCTTGGAGCACTGCAGCCGGTGCAGAGCCCAGGGCATCCGGTGTTCGCTGGTAGCCCAGAAGGCCTGAATGGGATCGCCGTGACTGATGCAAACAAAGGCCCCGCCCGGGTGCTCTCGCAGACCCTCGGCGATCACCTGAGCCACCCGGCGCGCCATCGCTCCCATCGACTCATCCCCAGGAACCAGTCCGGGCCAGACCATGTGCACCCACCACCGCGGTTTGCGCCAGATGACATCCTGGTAGCGGGTGCCCTGGAGATACCGACCGAACTCGGCCTCCACCAGCGCCTGGCGCAGAAGAATCGGTGGTGCGGGAGATTGTTCGCTGGCGAGTAGGGCGGCTGTCTCCTGAGCGCGCTGGAGGGGGCTGGAGTAGATGGCGCGGACTCCCGCGGTCGCCAGATACCGGCCCATCACGGCCCCCTGCTGCTGGCCTTTGGCGCTGAGGCCGAAGTTGGGCAGGTGGCCGTAGAGGACGCCGTCCGGGTTGGCGACATCGCAGTGGCGGGCCAGGAAGCAGCGGGTGGCGGGCGCGGCCGGGGCGGAGACGGTCACTGCAGCCATCGTAAGGAATTGCCGATGGTCCGCCGATCGCCTGAGGGTGAAGTTGGGCGCCAGACCGCACGAGATCGGAACTCCGAGCCGTCAAAATGGCCCGGAGCGACGCCCCCTTAGCTCAGTGGATTAGAGCGGCGCCCTTCTAAGGCGACGGTCGGTGGTTCGAACCCACCAGGGGGCAGTCGTCTCCACCTAGGACAAAAGGAGAGATGGGCATGGCGGTCACTCCTGGCCCGACCCGCGATCTGGAACCGGGGCGGAGCCGGCCAGCCAGTCCAACCCTGCCTCCGGGCGTGCGTCTGGACGGGCGGCAGTCGGCGCTGCTCCACTTGACCCGGGCCGTCCTGAAGGTGACTGTTCGCTTGTCGGCGGTGGGAGGAGTCCAGCTCGAGGGCGTTGCCAATGTCCCCAGCGAGGGGCGGCTACTCATCTGCTCCAACCACGTATCCAACTTCGATCCCTTAGTGTACGCCGCCCTCCTGCCCCGGGTCCTCCATGCCCTGACCAAGGCCGAGCTCTTCACCCATCCGGTCATGCGAGCCTTTCTGGTGCGGTGCAATTGCATTCCGGTCCGGCGGGGGGCACCCGATCGCCTAGCGGTTCGGGGAGCGCTGGCGGTTTTGCGGTCAGGGGGAGCGCTGCTCCTCTTCCCGGAGGGCCACCGAGCGCCCACGGGCGGCATGTTGGAGTTCGAGTCTGGCGCGGGCTATTTGGCGCTCCGCTCGGGAGCGGCCGTGCTCCCGTGCGCCATCTGGGGCACCGAAGACGTACTCCCCCGGCACAAGCTGGTCCCCCGGCGGGGACGGGTCTGGGTACGGCTGGGACGCCCCTTCCGGCCGGTTGGTGAGGCCCCGGCCGCCATCAGCCAGGAGATCCAGGCGGCGGTCGCCCAGCTGCTGCCCGAGCGCTATCGGCCCTCAGCTGACCCCGAGTAGCTGGACCGTGAAGATCAAGGTCGAATTGGCGGGGATGGCGCCCTGGGCGGCGCACGAGTACCCGAGAGCTGCCGGGATCACCAATTCTCGGGTCCCGCCGACCTTCATGCCTGGAATGCCCTCGACCCAGCCGGCGATTACCTTGCCGGCGGCCAGGGTGAAGCTCACCGGTTTGCCGTTGTTGTCCTTGGCGCTGCTGTCGAAGACGGTGCCGTCAGTCAGGGAGCCGGTGTAGCTGACGGTGATCTTGTTACCCGTTTTGGCCGTGGCTCCCGTTCCCACCGTGGTGTCCTTGATCTGGAGGTTTCCCGCGAGCACGGTGGCGCCCGGCAGTTGGTAGGTGGCCGCGGTGGCCGGAGAGGTGCACGCGGCGGCGGAAGCGCTCGGGGTCGGGGTGGGACTGGCAGCGACCGTGGCCGGCGTCTGGGAGCTGCTGGTGGTGGGGACCCCGGAGTCGAGCGAGGCGCCGCAGGCACTGAGGAGCAGAGCCAGGCTCACCATGATGCCCGGGAGGAAAACGCCAATTCCGAGGTTCCTCATTCGTCCCATCTGGCCAGGCTCCTCCTCAACGAGCTGATCCGCCGGTACCGAGTGGCCCGACCCGCGGGCCATCCTATCCGAGATCGAGGTTAGGCCCGGTGGTGCCCGTTGCTGGCCGGACAGACGTGGCCATTGGGATCAATTGGAAGGTGGCAGAGCGGACAGATCGCGCGCCCGCCCTCAATCACCTCGAGGGCGCGCTCGGCCAGCGCCCGCACCTGGGCGACGGTGACGACCAGCCGGGCGGCGCGGAGCTCGGAATCGCCTTCTTCGGCCACTTCTTCCAGCTCACCGACCTCCTCGAGCGCGGCCACCGCCTCCTCACCCTCGACCAGCGGCAGTGGCCGGCGCTCCTCCAGGAGCAGGGTGCACATACCGCCCTCTTCGTCGAGCGAGAGCTGAATGTTGCCGACCCGCCAGCCTGGTGGGTCCCCGGGCCGGGTGACCGGTTGGGGGGCTGGCCCGGACCGCAGCGAGGGAGGCTCCAGCAGCTGGAGCAGCTGTCCTCCCAGCTCCTGGAGCTGGATCTTCTCGACCATCAGGGTGCACTGACGCGCGCCCTGGCGACCTTCCAGGAAGAAGATCCGGGAGCCGGGTTCACCTTCGACGCCGACAGTGATGTCGTCGACAGGGTCCAAGTCAAATTCGAGGATGGCCACCGAGCCATTGTGCCAACTTGCGGCTCCCCTGGGCCGGCACCCCCTCAGGTCAGGCCGCGGGCCAGGGGACCCCGGTTCTCGGCGGCGCGCTCCAGGTGGGCCGCGGCGTTGACGATCGCGAGGTGGGTGAACGCCTGGGGGAAGTTGCCCAGCAGTTCTCCGCTGTCCGGGTCCAGCTCCTCGGAGAAGAGGCCCAGGTCATTGCCGTGGGCGGTCAAGCGCTCGAAGAGGTCCCGGGCCGGGCCGATCTGGCCCTGGAGGGCCAGGTTGTCGACCAGCCAGAAGGAGCACAGCAGGAAGGTCCCCTCACTGGTTCCCAGCCCATCTTCGCGCCGGTAGCGGTAGACGAAACCGTTCTCGTCGGTGAGGTCGCGCTGGATCGCCTTCACGGTCAGCCGCATGCGCGGGTCGAGGGGGGGCAGGAAGTTGAGCAGCGGGATCATCAAGGACGTGGCATCCAGCTGATCCTCGTCCAGGACCTGGCGGAAGGCGCCGAGCTGGTCGCTCCAGCCGCGGGTCAGAATGGTGTGGCGGATCCGCTCTCTGGTCCAGATCCACCGTTCCAGCCGGACCTGGTCTACCTTGAGCTCCCGACTGAGCTTGATGCCCCGGTCCAGGGCCACCCAGCACTGCAGCTTGCTGTAGACGAACTGCTGGGGTCCGCCTCGCACCTCCCAGATGCCGTTGTCGGGCTGCTCCCACTCTTCCAAGGCGTGGTCGACCATCGCGACCAGGGTGCTGCGCATGGGGGCGGCCTTGGCCTTGCCAAACCGCAGGTAGAGGTAGGCGGAGTCGACCACCTCGCCGTAGATGTCGAGCTGCTTCTGGCCGGCGGCGCCGTTGCCGATCCGGACCGGCCGGGATCCCTGATAGCCATCCAGCTCGGTCAGCTCCGACTCGGCAACCTCGGTCCGCCCATCGATCCCATACATGATCTGGAAGTGGTCGGGGTGCCCCTGGTGGATTCGCTCCAGCCAGGCGATGAAGTTGGCCGCCTCTTCGTGGTACCCGAGCAGCTGCAGGGCGTACAGCAGGAAGGCCGAGTCCCGCAGCCAACTGTACCGGTAGTCCCAGTTGCGCTGACCGCCGACCCACTCTGGCAGAGAGGTGGTGGGTGCGGCCACGATCGATCCCTCGGGGGCGTAGATCAGAAGCTTGAGCACCAACGCGCTCCGGAAGACCAGGTCAAGGTAGGGCCCGTCGTACGCGCAGCGCTTGATCCAGTCCTCCCAGAATTTCTGGGTCAGGGCCAGCAGCTTCTGGGGGTCGTAGTCGCGGTGGTGGGACTTGGTGCCGTCGTAGCGCAGGAGTACAGCCCATGGCTCGCCGGGGAGCAACTCCACCCGCTGTGCCAGCGCGCGACCCTCCCGGACCCACAGCCCCGGCCCATCGAAGTGCAGGTGGAGGTCGCCGTCGCTGAGCGTCAGGCAGTGGCCGTCGCCGCTGATCTCGACTTGCGGCTCCTGGCGGCCATAGTCGAAGCGAGCGTCGACCACCACCTTGACCCCGAGCGCACCGTCGGGAGCTTCCAGCTGGCGAATCAGGATGTGGTCGTCGTCGCGCTGGTGCAGCTGCTCTTTGGCAACCATGAAGTCCGTGATCAGAAGGCGGCCCTGAGGGCTGCTCAGCCCGGTCTCCAGGACATTGGTCCCCGGCAGGTAGCGTCGGCTGTCGGCGATGTAGTCGCCATCGGGCACGACTCGCATCGAGCCGCCCTTGTCCGCGTCCAGGAGCCGGGCGAAGACAGCCGGGCTATCGAACCGAGGAGCGCAAAACCAATCGATCGACCCCAAGCGGTCGATCAGGGCGGCACTGTGGAAGTCGCCGATAATCCCATAGTCACGGATCGGGGAATAGCGGGGACGGTCCATGAACCTCCTTCGCACTTGGTTGGCTTCCGAGATGATGGGGCCCTGGAGCCGCGGTTCGCCACCCGGCGGTACTCCGGCAAATCGTTCGGAGGGCGAAAGGAGGTGCGATCCACGAGTTCCAGGCTGAGGCCGGAGCTGAACCGGGAAGCTCTGGCGGGGTGGGCCGATGCCGTGGAAATGCAACCGAAACGCCCGGGTGGAGCCTGATTCTCGAGAAGGCTGGAGACTCTGTTGACCACGATGGACGGGGGATGAGCCCGGTAAGCGAGCGCGATTTGCAGCTCCTGGCAAACGCATCGCTCCACAGATCCAGCGAAAGCGATGGCGGAGCGGGAGGGATTCGAACCCTCGAAGGGGTTGCCCCCTTACGGCATTTCCAGTGCCGCGCCCTCGGCCAACTAGGCGACCGCTCCCCGGGGGATTCTAGTCGGCGGTTCGGTATGGCCTATTCGGCAACAGGGCCGGCGCCTCCACGTGGGCGCCGGCCAACTTCTCGTGCTTAGTTCCCCACCGGCGCTGGTTGCAGGTCCGGCGTCGGTAGCGGATCCGGGGGAGGAATCGGATGGTGCAGTTCGAATACCTCCTCATCAAAGAGCACCCGGTCGCCGTGCTCCAGCTCCAGTTCGGACATCCGCAGCGGCACGAACACCGCGATCGCCTTCAGGATCAGGAAGGTCATTCCCCCGTCGTAGGCGGCCACCACCACCAGCCCGATGACTTGCACCAAGAGCTGGTGCGGGTTGCCGGAGAAGAGCCCGGCAACCCGCACGCCCGCGCCGTTCACTCCAACGTAGACGATCATGGCAGGGTTGGCGATCAGGCCGACCAGGATTCCGCCGACGGCCCCCGCGGTGAAGTGAGTGTGGATGACCCCTAGGGTGTCGTCCACCTTGCGGAAGGGCCAGCGGCCGGCCAGCTTGTTCATGGTTAGCCACGGGATCGCCGCCCCGAAGAGCCCGACAATGATCGCCCCATAGCCGTCCACATACCCGGCGGCCGGGGTGATCGCCACCAGGCCGCAGATGAGGCCGTTGATGGCTCCCAGGAAGGACAGCTTCTTGTTGAGTGCCATGTCCAGGGAAAACCAGGTGAGCATGGCGACGGCAGTGGCCAAGTTGGTATTGAGGACGGCCGCCGCGGCGTCGCCGTTGGCGAAGTACGGGTCGCCTCCGTTGAACCCGTTCCAGCCGAGCCAGAGGATGCCCGCCCCCACCGCTGCCAGGAGCATGTTGTTGGGCTTGAAGTCCTGCTGGTCCTTGAGGGTCCTGGGTCCGATCACAGCGGCTCCGACAAACCCGGAGATGCCGGCCGCGACATGGATGACGTAGCCGCCGCTGTAGTCGACCACCCCCATCTGGGCGAGCCACCCGCCCCCCCAGAGCATGAAAGCATTGACGCTATAGACGAGCAGCGACCAGAGCGGAACGAAGATCATCCAGGCCTTGAAGTTGATGCGCCCGAAGAGGGCGCCGGCCAGGATGATCGGGGTGATCGCCGCGAAGACGAATTGGAAGTAGATCAGCGACGCTTGGGGGAAGGCGAATTTCGGCATCAGACCATCGAGCAGCGGAATGTTGGCCCGGGCCGTCTCGCCCAAGGCGGTCAGGACTGGCTGGGGGAAGCCCACCAGGGTGCCGATCCACGGGTGCCCGAATCCGAGACTGAAGCCGGCCAAGACCCAGACCACCAGCACCGCCGCGAAGGCGTAAAAGCACATCACGGCGGAGCTCACCGCCCACTTTCGCTTTACGACCCCGCCGTACAGGACAGCGAGGCCTGGCAACGACATCAGGCCGACCAGGGTGCCGGCCGTGAGCTGCCAGGAGTTGTCGCCCGCATTCAAATAGGGCGGTGACGGGATGTACATATCCAGAGATCTCCCCCTGTCGGGTTGGCTTGCTGCCGCCCCCGGAACGCGGAGGCGCTGTAGCCGAGTCTTCCAGAAACCTCAAGAGGCGTCACCGGGCGATAGACACTATTTAGGTAAGAGGCATTAGTGTCAGCGCACCATGAGACTTGCCTGCTAGAGATGGGTCGGAGGCGGTGTGGACTCAGGCCGGCCGGGTAAGGATGGCGGCCTCGATCGCGGCCGCTGCCGACCGACCATCGGCGATGGCCTGGACGACCAGGGAGGCTCCTCGCACCGCGTCTCCAAACGCGAAAACCCCTGGGACGTTGGTCTGGCTGTCCGGCGCAGCGCGGATTCGTCCACCGGGGAGCTGTTTGATGCCCAGTTCCGAAACGACCGCGTCGACCGCCGCTCCGGTGAATCCCAGCGCCAAGAGGACCAGGTCAGCGGGAATGGCGGTCTCGGTGTCGGGAACCGGCTCCAGGCGGCGGTGCCCTGCATCGTCGATGGCGGGGCGCACCTGACGAACCTGAAGCTCGGTGACTCGGCTCTCGTCGCCAGAGAAGGCCACTGTCTCCACGCTGAAACCCCGCCTACCGCCCTCCTCATGGGCCGGAGAGGTCCGCAGGATGACCGGCCACTCGGGCCAGGGGTTGTCGACTGCTCGATTCAAAGGAGGCCGGGGCAGCAGCTCCAGCTGGTCGATGCTGGCGCAACCCTCCCGGTGGGCGTTGCCCAGGCAGTCCGCCCCGGTGTCCCCGCCACCTAGGATGACCACCCGACGCCCGGTGGCGCTGATCGGCGTCGTGCCCGGGGGCGGCGGTAGCCCGGCCTGGCGACGATTCTGCTGCTCCAGGTATTCCATGGCCAGGTGGACTCCCCCGAGCTCCCGGCCCGGGATGGGCAGCTCACGAGGGCGTCGCGCTCCCACCGCCAACCCGATCGCATCAAAGCTGCCCTGCAGCTCCAAGGCGGAGAGGTCGCGGCCCACCTCGACTCCGCACCGGAAGGTGACTCCCTCCGCCTCCAGCTGGTCCACCCGCCGGTCGATCATCCCCTTGGGCAGCTTGTAGTCGGGGATGCCATACCGGAGGAGGCCCCCAGGCCGATCCGCCTGCTCGAAAACCACGACTGTGTGCCCGGATCGAACCAACTGCTGGGCGGCCGCCATCCCGGCCGGGCCCGACCCCACGATCGCTACCCTGCGGCCACTCCTGGCGGCTGCCGGGCGGGGAGTGACCCAACCCTCCTGAAACCCCCGGTCGATCAGGCTACGCTCCACCTCCTTGATGGTCACCGGCTCATCGTTGATGGCCAAAACGCAGCTCGCCTCACAGGGCGCTGGGCAGATCCGGCCGGTGAATTCCGGGAAGTTGTTAGTGCTGTGCAGCTTCTCCAGGGCGGTCTCCCAGCTGTCCCGACCGGTCAGGGCGTTCCAGTCGGGAATCAGGTTGTGCAGCGGGCAGGCATGGTGACAAAAGGGAATGCTGCAGTTCATGCAGCGGCCGGCCTGCACCCGGAGCTCGTCGGGAGGCAGGCCGAGATGGACCTCCTGGTAGTCGGTCAGTCGCTCAGCGACCGTGCGATCGGGGCCCAGCTGGCGGCCATGCCGGATGAAGGCCAGGGGATCCGCCACCGGCTCAGGCCAACGCCGCGACGGTCTCAGGCAGTGTGTCCTGCAGTCGCTGGGGCACCTCTGAAACGCCGGCGCCGCGCCGGCGGGGCCTGACCAGGGCCAGCTGGTCGGACCGAAGCGGCCATCCGGTCAGGAGTTGGCGGGCCTGCTGGCTGCCGGTGTACCGAAGGTGCCGCCGCAGTAGCTCCCGGACGATGGCCAGATCGTCCTGATCGGGATCGATGATCTCGACCGAGGCGGCGTTGCAATGGCGGCGGACGGTCTCAGAACTGGTGAGAATGTAGGCGACCCCGCCGCTCATTCCCGCCCCGAAGTTCCGGCCGACGGAGCCGAGGATCAGAACCGTCCCGCCGGTCATGTACTCGCAGCCGTGGTCCCCGATCCCCTCGACCACGGCAGTCGCGCCGCTGTTGCGCACCGCGAAGCGGTGGCCGGCCTGCCCTTCGAAGTAGGCGTCTCCGGCGGTCGCCCCGTAGAGCGCCACGTTGCCGATGATCACGTTGTCGGCTGCCGGGTAGCTGGCCCGGCGAGGGGTCCGTACCACCAGCCGGCCACCGCTCAGCCCCTTGCCGGGGTAGTCGTTGGCAGCTCCGGTACAGGTCAGGCTGATCCCAGGCGCCAGCCAGGCGCCCAGGCTCTGACCTGCGACGCCGCGGAGCCGCACCCGCAGGGTGTCCTCCGGCAACCCCTCCTCGCCGTAGCGGCGGGCCACCTCACCGCTCAGCCGGGCCCCCACGGCCCGGTGGGAGCTCCGAACGCGGGCGGAGACCGTCACCGGCTCCCCGGTGGCGAGCGAGCTGCCGACCCGCTCCAGGAGCCGGAGGTCAAGTGCCTGGTGCAGGTGGTGCTCCTGAGGACGCTTCCGGAAGAGCGCTTCGACGTCCTCCCGCCCTCGACCGCGCCGGAGCGCGGCCGGGCCGGGGACCGGAGGCTGGAGGAGGGGAGTGAGGTCGAGCTGACCAGCCTTCCAGGGCCGGGCGCCGGTTCGCTGGCCCAGGTGGTCCACCTGACCAACCATCTCCGAGACGGTGCGGAAGCCCAGCTCGGCCATCTGGCTGCGCACGTCCTCAGCGACCATCATGAAAAACCTGACCACGTGCTCGGGGGCGCCGGCGAAGCGGCGTCGCAGGACAGGGTCCTGGGTGGCGATCCCCACCGGGCAGCTGTTGAGGTGGCAGACCCGCATCAGGATGCACCCGGTCGCGACCAGGGCGGCGGTGGCGAATCCGAACTCCTCGGCCCCCAGCAAGGCGGCGACGACCACGTCTCGCCCGGTGCGCAGGCCACCGTCGGCCTGGAGGGTAACCCGAGAGCGAAGTCCCTGGCGGACCAGAGCCTGCTGGGTCTCGGCGAGTCCCAGCTCCCAGGGGATGCCGACGTGCTTGATCGACGACAGAGGTGCGGCGCCGGTGCCGCCATCGTGACCGGAGATGGTGATGTGGTCGGCCCGGGCCTTGACCACTCCGGCGGCGACGGTTCCCACCCCGGCCTGGGAGACCAGCTTGACGCTGACCCGGGCCCAGGGGTTGGGCTGTTTCAGGTCCCAGATCAGCTGGGCCAGGTCCTCGATGGAGTAGATGTCGTGGTGGGGCGGCGGAGAGATCAGCTCCACCCCGGGCACCGCGTGGCGGAGCCGGGCGATGTTGGCATCCACCTTGTGACCGGGCAGCTGACCGCCTTCACCGGGTTTGGCGCCCTGGGCGATCTTGATCTGAATGTCGTCGGCGTTGACCAGGTAGTTGGCGGTCACCCCGAACCTGGCCGAGGCCACCTGCTTGATCGCACTCCGGCGGGAGCTGCCATCACCGGCTGGGGCAAACCGGGCTGGGTCCTCGCCGCCCTCGCCGGTGTTGCTCTTGCCTCCGATCTGGTTCATCGCCAGAGCCATGGTCTCGTGGGCCTCCTGTCCGATCGACCCCAGCGACATGGCCCCGGTGACGAAGCGGCGCACGATCAGCGCGGCCGGCTCCACCTCCTGGAGGGGGATACCGATCCCCGGAATCGGGTCGAGCAGATGACGCAGGGTGGTTGGGGGAGAGGTCCTGGCGTTGGCTAGCTCGGTGAACTTTCGAAAGCGCTCGGGGTCATCGGCCCGGACGGCATGCTGGAGAGCTGCCACGCTCTCCGGGTTCCAGGCATGCGACTCGCCGCCCTGGCGCCAGCGGTGCTCTCCACCCAGCTCGAGTTCGGTCGGGTAGGAGGTGGAGTCGAAGGCACGGCGGTGGCGGAGCAGCACCTCCTCGGCCAGCACCTCGAAATTGGCGCCGCTCAGCCGGGAGGGGGTCCCTGAAAAGCAGCGGTCGATCACCGAGCTGGCGATTCCCACCGCCTCGAAAACCTGGGCGCCGCAGTAGCTGGGGAGAGTGGAGATGCCCATCTTGGACATCACCTTGAGCAGCCCCTCGGTCAGGCATTCGATGTAGGAGGCCCTGGCCAGGTGGCGCTCGGTGGGCTGGGGAAGGCTGCCGGAGCCGGCCATGCCGGCCACCGTAGCCAAGCCCAGATACGGGTTGACCGCCTCGGCGCCGTGGCCGATCAGGCAGGCCAGGTGGTGCACGCTGCGAGCGTCAGCCGTCTCCACCACCAGGCTCAGGGCGGAGCGGGCTCCCGCCCGCACCAGGTGCTGATGGATGGCTCCCAGGGCCAGCAGGCTGGGAATCGGGGCCAGCTGGGCCTGGGCTTGGCGGTCGCTGACGATGAGGATCCGGACTCCGTCCTCAACCGCCAGCAGCGCCTCGGTGCAGAGCCGGTCCAGGGCCAGCTCCAATTCTCCATCCCGTCCCTCCGCGGCAAAGAGGGCGGAGAGAGTTCGAGTCCTAAGGTTGGGCGGCAATTCGCTCTGCAGCTGGCGCATCTGGCCGTCGGTGAGGATCGGATGGCGGAGCTCCAGACGGGTCACCGGCTGGCGGTCGGGCGCCAACAGCTCGCCGCCCCCTCCCAAGGTAGTCCGCAGAGACATCACCGCGCGCTCCCTGATCGAGTCGATAGGCGGGTTGGTGACCTGAGCGAAGCTCTGGCTGAAGTAGTCGAAGAGCAGACGTGGTTGTTCGGAGAGCACCGCCAGGGCGGCGTCGTTGCCCATCGAACCGATCGCCTCATGCCCGGTCACCGCCATCGGTGCCAGCACCTGCTGCAACTCCTCGTCGGTGTAGCCGTAGCAGCGGTGCCAGGTGCTGAGCTCTGCCGCGGTGGGGGACGGCAGCGCGGGGACCTCGTCCGCGGGGGAGGGGAGCTGGTACAGGGACTCCCGGGCCAGCTGCCCGTACCGGTGACGCCGGGCCACCGAGCTCTTGACCTGGGCGTCGTCCAGGACTGTGCCGGTCTTGGTGTCCACCAGGAACAGGTGGCCCGGCTCCAGCCGTCCCGAGTGGCGAACCTGGGCCGGGTCCAGGTCCACCACCCCTGTCTCCGAGGCCAGCACCACCAGCTCGTCGGTCACCGAGTAGCGAACCGGGCGCAGGCCGTTGCGGTCCAGCGCCGCCCCGACCCAGCGTCCATCGCTGAAGCTGAGGGCGGCGGGCCCGTCCCAGGGCTCGATCAGATTCGCCTGGTAGCCGTAGAAGGCCCGTAGCCGTCCGGGCATCTCGACGGTGCCCTCCCACGCCTCTGGGACCATCATCATCAGCGCTTCCGGAAGCGACCTCCCGGTCCGGAGCAGAAGCTCGATGGCGTTGTCGAAGGCGCCCGAGTCACTGCCCTGGGGTTCGATCACTGGCAGGATCTCCTCAGGGCTCGCCCCGCAGATGGGATGACGCCAGCCGCGCTCCCGGGCTCGCATCCAGTTGACGTTGCCGCGGAGAGTGTTGATCTCACCGTTGTGGGAGATGAACCGGAACGGTTGCGCCAGTCGCCAGCTGGGGTCGGTGTTGGTGCTGAAGCGCTGATGGAAGATGGCCAGTTGGCTCGTCAGGTCGGGTGCCGAGAGGTCCGGGTAGAAGGGTTGCAGTTGGGTCGCGCTCAGCTGTCCTTTGTAGACGAGGGTGGTGGTTGAGCAGCTGGTGATCGCGAACAGGTCACTCGACGGAGAGTCGACCATGGTCAGCGACCGAACCCGACTCTCGATCCGCTTGCGGACCGGGTAGAGGGCGGCCTCCAAAGCCCTTCCGCTCCGGCGCCCGCTGATGAACGCCTGCTGGATCACCGGCTGACCACTCCGGGCCACCGGTCCGATTGCCCGCGGCCGAACCGGCACAGTGCGCCACCCCAGCAGCTGCAACTTAGCTTCAGCTAAGGCGGATTCGATGATTGCCCGGCAGGCCTCCCGGTCGGCTCGGCGGCGGGGTAGAAAGACGGTGGCCACGGCATACCGACCTGCCCCAGGCAGTGAGATGCCGAACTCGGCAACCACCCGGCGCAGGAAGGCGTCGGGAATCTGAATCATGATGCCGGCTCCGTCGCCAGTCCGCGGGTCGGCTCCAAAGGCGCCGCGGTGGAGGAGCCGGCGGAGCGCTCCCAGTGCCAGCTCGACAACCTGGCGGGACGGCTCCCTTTTCCGGCTGGCGATGAATCCAACCCCGCATCCGTCGTGTTCGAACTGGGGGTCGAGGAGCCCGCAGGACGGCTCAGATAGATGTTTTGGGGAGGGGTCGGCCGCCGGCGGCGGCGGCGGCGACCTGAGTGTGCGGCGGGATGATTGAGGTTGCATGACTTGGCGGCTGGCGGCTCGCGGCTATAAAAAAAGACCGGTGCCCGAGACTTCGGGAACCGGTCTGCTCTCTAGCGAAGCGGATGCGCTAGCTGACCGGCCCTCCTGCGAGTAGGGATGCGCTGAGCCTTAGCCCAGCGCCGACCGGTCGAATTCCAAATTCTGTCCGCAAAGTCGGCTCATTGTAACCGGCATTCGCCGGACCGTCAAACGGGGGTCCGAGCAATGTCTGCCTCCGCCCAGGTGGCGGAGAGGGCGGGATTCGAACCCGCGGTGGCTTGCACCACACCGCTTTTCGAGAGCGGCACCTTAAACCACTCGGACACCTCTCCGTGAACTCTGGGAATTGTAGGACGGGCCCGGAATCGTCCGACCCTCCTGAGTCGCTCCTAGATCACTGGGTCAGGACAGCGAAAGTCCGTCCGCCGACGGAACTCAGGAGGAGTGGGAGCGGAGCTCCTGAAAGAAGGTCTGGAGCAACCGTCCGGCTGCCTCCGCCTGACAGCCCGGGGAGACCACTGGGTGGTGGTTTCCGGAGGGACTGCCGAGCACGTCGTAGACGGATCGGAACGCTCCCTTTTTGGGGTCGTCAGCGGCGTAGACAACCCGGTCCACCCGGGCCAGCAGAATGGCGCCCGCACACATCGGGCACGGTTCCAAGGTCGAGTAGACAGTGGCGCCTTCGAGACGCCAAGAACCTACCCGGCGGGCGGCCTGGCGGAGGGCCAAGAGCTCGGCGTGGGCTGAGGCATCCTGGGAACGCTCGACTCGGTTGGAGGCCGCGCCCAGCACCGCTGGACCGCGGGCGACCAGGGCTCCGATGGGTACCTCGCCCCGCCGGGCCGCGGCTCGGGCCAGTCCCAAGGCCCGCAGCATGAAGTGCCGGTCGCTCTCGGGCGAGGGGGAGAAGCCGGGCTGGGCTGCGGACAAAGTGATCCTCGATGGGGTGAGAATTCGGGTCCCACCTATAATTTGGCCCCTCGTGGTGGCTATAGCTCAGTTGGTTAGAGTGCCAGGTTGTGGCCCTGGAGGTCGAGGGTTCAAGTCCCTCTAGCCACCCCATCCACGTTGGCGATTCGAACTCGCGAAGCCGACGTAGGGGGCGCGGCCCGGGCCAGATCGCGCGAGAGCCGAGCTAGGTCTGCTTCCGGTTGCGAGATAGAGCGGCTCGAAACTGTGCATGGGTTGTCCGACGGGTCTTGGTTCTGGCCGGCCCACCTGAGCGTCGGGCCGTCAGGCTGGTCGCGTCCCCAGCCTGGGTGCCACCTCTCCGACTGCCCAGGCGGTGAAGCGAGAGCGTGTCAGAACTCTGGTGGCGGCCCAGGCTACGCCGGTGACCGAGATTATCAAGAGACTGAAGGGGAGCAGAGACCCCGGTAGGGACTGGTCGAGCGTGAGCGGCCCCGGCGCTGCGCGGAGCAACGGTCCCACCCCGAAGAGAACCAAGGGATGAAGAATGTAGATCCCGAGGGAGTGTCGACTGAGGGCTTGGCTGAGCCGGTTCAGCCAAGCCCCACCGCGGGACAGGATCCAGGGCGCGCTCTGCCACAGGGAAAGGAAGACTACCGCGGTCAGCAGCAGCAGGGAGGGCCGCAAGAAGGCTCCGGTGCCGCCGACCCAGGGTCCCCAGTGGTTGGCGATCCGACCCGGGAGCCCGGCGGAGAGCAGGAGAGCCGCCGCCGCCGCCGCCGGGAGTGCGGCCCAGAGCAGGACCGAGGGCTTGCCGAGCTGGGTGAGGCGCAGTCCGAAAAAGATGCCGAGACCGAAGTAGCCGACCCAGAAGGGAGCCTCTTCGAAGCCGTAATTGAGTAGCAGTGCTGTTCCTAACCCGCCATGCAACGGCAGCAGGACCCGGGCCAGCTGCAACCCCACCTGGACGACCAACGAGGCGACCAGCGCTACCGCGGATCCGGTTCGCCCCTTGGGCCACACGAGGAACATCAGGTACAGCTGGGGCAGCAGGATGAGGAAGTAGAGGTGACCGGCCCCTCCCGCCCACCATCCCCAGCTTTGCCGCGGGTCAGCGGACATGCCGGTGAACGCGACGGTGGCGCCGAAGTAGATGACCGCCCAGATCAGCCAGGGGGCCAGAGTCCGGCGCAGCCGCCGGATCAGGAACCCCGGGTCGGGTCGTGAGCCGTCGTGCCGGTAGGCGAGCAGGACGCCGCTCAGAACCAGGAAGAGCGGCAATGACACCCGCGCCAGCAGATCAAGTTCGGGGTAGAGGAACGATGCGAACCCGCCCTGCTGGCGGGGCCACGCGTCGCAGTGGATGACCACCACCAGAAGCAGGGCGACCGCTCGAATGAGATCAGCCTGGCCCAACCGTGCTGCGGGCCGGCTGGCGGGGCCAGGCTCCTTGGTGCTGGCCACGCCGTTTGCGCCGTCGGCCGAAGCAAGACCGCTCATCCGGGCGCCCGGGCAGGCTTGCGGGCCGCACTGAGACGCCTATTACCTCGACAATTTCTCCGCGCTGTCACCCTTGGCCAGGCTACTCTTGAAGTCCCCTCGGGAGGTTTCTAGGTTCACCCCAAAGCCCAACCGCAGCGCCGCTGCCGGCCCGGCCGGGGCGAAGCCGAAGGCTGGGAAACCCTGTGCTATGCTCAGCCGGACCCGGAGCCCAGCTAGACCCGGTCGGGCCGGATGGGGCGGGCTCCGTGGCGACTCAAGGAGAAATACCCAACCATGCTTCAAGGTGAAGCCAAGGCCGCGGTGATCGAGGATCACCGGCAACACGAAGGTGATACTGGCTCGCCCGAAGTCCAGATCGCGATCTTCAGTGAGCGGATCCGCGAACTCACCGAGCATCTCAAAGTGCACCCCAAGGACCATCACACCCGACGGGGACTGCTCAAGCTGGTGGGCAAGAGGCGGCGCTTGCTGGACTACCTGATGCGGGTCGATATCGCCCGCTACCGGGCCTTGATCGCCAAGCTGGGGCTGCGCCACTGATCTTGATCGATTTCCGGCTCACTCGCTTACAACCGAGAGCCGGTTGCTTTTACGACCGCGGACTCTCCTGGAGGGAGCAGCGGCAGACTTCGCAGGAGCGCCCAGTGCGCGGTTGGAGACTGGCGATCGGAGCCGAACCAAGGTTCAGCTCTCATCCCCTTTCCCTAACCGCGACGGCAGCTCCGAATCGGAGCCTACCTCTCTCTGAGCCCGGGAGGCGCGGGGAGGACCCTGATGGAAAAGACCGTTGTCTCACGTACGTTTGACGGCTCGGAACTAACCCTCGAGACCGGCCGGTTGGCCGGGCAGGCCAACGGGGCCGTGTGGGTACGCCAGGGCGACACGGTGGTGCTGGTCACCGCTACCGCCAGCAAGGCACCGAGGCCCGGGATCGACTTCTTCCCTCTCACCTGCGACTACGAAGAGAAGATGTATGCGGTCGGGCGCATCCCCGGCGCCTTCATGCGTCGCGAGGCCAGGCCTTCGGATGCGGCCATCCTGACCTGCCGGATGATTGACCGGCCGATGCGACCGCTCTTCCCCAAGGACTTCCGTAATGACGTCCAGATCGTGGCCACCGTGCTCTCCTCCGACCAGGTCCACGATCCGTCCATCCTGGCCTTGATCGGCGCGGGGGTGGCGGTGGCGATCAGCGACATTCCCCACGACGGCCCGGTGGCCGCGGTCCGGATCGGCCAGTTCGAGGGTCACCTGGTGGAGAACCCCGGCATGCCTGACCTGGAGCGCAGCCAGCTGGATCTGGTGGTGGCCGGGACCAAGGACTCCCTCAACATGGTGGAGGCCGGGGCGCGCGAGGTTTCGGAGGAGACCCTGGTCGAGGCGCTGGCCCGCGCCCACGACCGGATCCGCGAGATCATCGCGATGGTCGACGAGCTGGTCGCCAAGGTCGGCAAGCCCAACATGGAATACCCCCGCGTTGGAGTTCCAGTCGAGATCAAGCAGGCGGTGGCCGAGTCGGCCTCTGGCCGAATTGACCAGGTCTTCCGGGAGGCCGACAAGGCCCAGCGGGACGACCAGGTGGACAAGCTCCGGGCTGAGGTGGTGGCCCAGCTGACCCCGCGTTTCCCCGATCGCGCCGGCGACATCGGCGGCGCCTTCGAATCGGTATTGAAGTCGGCGGTCCGCAAGGCGATCCTGGAGCAGGGGCTGCGTCCGGACGGCCGTCGTACCGACGAGATCCGTCCGATCTGGTGTGAGGTCGGGACGCTGCCTCGCGCGCACGGCAGCGCCATCTTCACCAGGGGCCAGACCCAGGCTCTCTCGGTCGTCACCCTGGGCACCATGTCCGACCGCCAAAGGCTGGATGGCTTGGGTCTGGAGGACTTCAAGCGCTACATGCATCACTACAACTTTCCGCCCTATTCGGTGGGCGAGGCTCGACCTCTGCGCTCTCCGGGACGGCGCGAGATCGGGCACGGGGCGCTGGCGGAGCGTGCCGTCAAGGTGATGGTGCCGCCCGCCGACGACTTCCCCTACGTGATCAGGATCGTGAGCGAGATCCTCTCCAGCAACGGCAGCACCTCGATGGCCAGCGTCTGTGGCAGCACCCTGGCCCTGATGGACGCCGGCGTGCCGCTGGCGGCGCCGGTCGGCGGCATCGCCATGGGCTTGGTGACCGACGAGAACGATCCCAGTCGTTATGCCATCCTCTCGGACATTCAGGGGATGGAGGATGCCCTCGGCGACATGGACTTCAAGGTGGCGGGAACCCGGCGTGGGGTCACCGCCCTGCAGATGGACATGAAGGCCCGCGGGCTCAGCTCCGACCTCTTCCGGAAGGCGCTCGAGCAGGCTCGCCAGGGTCGGCTCCACATTCTCGACAAGATGGCGGAGGCGATCGCCACGCCCCGGCAGGCGATGTCCACCTACGCGCCCCGGATCACCACCATCCAGATCCATCCCGACAAGATCCGCGATCTGATCGGGCCCGGCGGCAAGACCATCCGGCGGATCCAGGAGGAGACCGGCTGCCAGATCGACATCGAGGACGACGGCAAGGTCGCCCTGGCGACGGTGGACGAGGAGGCGATGCAGCGGGCGGTGGCGATGATCCGGGACCTGACCGAGTCCGTCGAGGTCGGCCGGATCTACAAGGGCAAGGTGGTCCGGATCATGCCGTTTGGAGCCTTCGTCGAGATCCTGCCCCGGCAGGACGGCCTGGTTCATATCTCCCAACTGGCCGATCAGCGAGTTGGCAAGGTGGAGGACGTGGTCAATATCGGCGATGAGATCATGGTCAAGGTGACCGAGATCGACGACCGAGGCCGGGTGAACCTCTCCCGCAAGCAGGCCATCCTGGAGCTGGCCAGCGGGGCCGCGCCGGGTGGCAACGGCACTCCGACTGGTGAGCGGCCGCCGGGTAGCTGAGCTGGCCCAGGAGTCGACGTTAGGGGCGCAGGCCCGCCTGGAGGTGATCGCCTCCCAGGTCCAGGCCTGCGTCCTCTGCCCCCTCCATCTCACGCGGACCCAGGGGGTTCCTGGCACAGGTCCGGCCACGGCCCGAGTGCTGGCGGTGGGCGAGGCCCCAGGCGAGAGTGAGGACCGGGAGGGCCGCCCGTTCGTGGGGGCGGCCGGCCGGTTGCTCACGCAACTCCTTGAGGAGATTGGGCTGAGCCGAGAGGACATCTTCATCACCAACGTCCTGAAGTCCCGGCCCCCAGGCAATCGAGACCCTCAGCCCGAGGAGGTAATGGCCTGCGCTCCTTATCTGGATGCCCAGATCGATGTTTTGCAGCCGGAGGTCATTCTGCTGCTGGGCCGACACGCGCTCCAGCGGCTCCTGCCCGAGGCCCCGGGGATCTCCCGGGCCCACGGCACCCTGATCCACCAAGGCCCAAGGACCTACATGCCCTGCTACCACCCGGCCGCCGCCCTGTACAACGGCGGTCTGCTGGGGACTCTGCGCCAGGACTTCCAGCGGCTCAAGGCTCATCTGGAGCAGGCCGCGCCGAGACCGGCGCCAGCTCGCCTGGAGCAGCCAAACCCAGTGTCGCCGGACGAGCAGCTTGGCCTCTTCTAGCGGCGCGCTGAGGTCAGCCGCGGGGGACTTCCTGGCCGAGCCCGCCCCTGACACCCTGCGGTTCATTCCCCTGGGTGGGGTAGGGGAGATCGGCAAGAACCTGGCCCTGCTCGAGGCGGGCTCCGACGTGGTGGTGATCGACGCCGGGCTGGCGTTCCCCGAGCAGGAGAGGCCGGGAATCGACGTGGTCCTGCCGGACATCTCGTTCCTGCGGACCAGGCTCACACGCCTGCGCGCTGTTCTCCTCACCCATGGCCACGAGGACCACATCGGCGCTCTGCCCTTCTATCTGAAGGAACTCAACGTCCCGGTCTACGGCACACGAATGACCATCGGGCTACTGCGCAACAAGCTAGCACGGCGCGGTTTCGCCGGTCACGCGGTCCTCCGGGAGGCCGGGCTGGGCGAGCCCTTCCAAGTGGGGCAGTTGACCGTCGAGCTCTTCCACATGACCCACAGCGTGCCCGGCAGCTGCGGGCTGGCGATTAACACTCCAGCCGGGCTGGTCGTGCACACCGGCGACTTCAAACTGGACCAGACCCCAGTCGGGGGGATGGTGCCGGACCTCGGGCGGCTCAGCCACCTGGGCCGCCAGGGTGTCCGGCTGCTACTCAGCGACAGCACCAATGCCACCGTCGGCGGCCTGACGCCATCGGAGATGACCGTTCGACCGGCCTTGCGTCGGGCCCTGGAGGATTCGCCGGGCCGGGTTCTGGTGGTCACCTTCGCCAGCAATCTGGCGCGCATGCGCCAGACGTTGGAGCTGGCCGAGACCGCCGGCCGTCGCTGCTGCCTGGTGGGCCGCAGCATGCTTCGCAACGTCGACACCGCCCGCGAACTGGGTTACCTGCAGATCAGGCCCGGGCTCCTGGCGGCGCCCCGGGAACTGGCTAGCATCCTCCCCAAGCAGCTGTGCCTGCTGGCGACCGGCTCCCAAGGCGAGCCGCTGGCGGCATTGAGCCGGATTGCCGCCGGCACCCATCCCTTCATCAGGCTCCGCGACGACGACACCGTCGTCCTGGCGGCCAATCCCATCCCGGGCAACGAGGCGACAGTCGGCCGGATCGTGAACCAGCTGGTGGAGCGCGGCGTCCGAGTGCTGGCCGGCAGCGCCTCCGGAGTGCACGCCAGCGGTCACGCGGCCGGGGAGGAGCTGCGGTTCCTACTTGAGGTGGTGAGGCCCCAGTACTTCATCCCGGTGCATGGCGAACCGCGCCATCTGGCAGCTCATGCTCAGCTGGCCCGCGAGGTGGGGCTGGCTCCGGAGAAGATCGCGGTGATGGAGAACGGGACGGTGGCCGAGGTCTCCCCGGGTGAGCTACTGGTCAAGGGAAGCGTGAGCGTGGGCTCGGTTCCGGTCGACGCTGAGGGCAAGAGCTTCGGGGTGGGGGAGCCCGCCCGGCTCTCTAGCCAGCAGCTGGTGGTGGTGTCGGTGACCATGGATCGGGCCCTGCGCAAGCTGGTGGCGGGGCCCGAGACGGTCGTGGTGGGCGAGGCGGAGTCAGAGGATCGGCGTCTGGTCGACGAGGGCCGCGCCAAGGTCCGCCAGGCCGTCCGGCACCGCCGCGAGTTCCGAGACGCTGGGGAGGTTCGCCGGGCGGTGGGGTCGACGATGGAAGAGCATCTTGCGGCAGGCGGCTCGTGGCGCCCCCGGGTGGTCGCCGTCGTCAGCCTGATCTGAAGGTCTGGTGAGAGTCGGGCGGCGCCAGCTACCAAGCGGTGCGTCAGCCATTCTGGTCCTGGCGATATGCGCCGGAGCAGCGATCCAGCTGGAGCGACCGGTTCCCGCTCCCGTCTTCCACCGTGAGTTGGCCAGCTCTTACACCGACCCGGGCAACCCCGCCTCGCTCCCCTGGCCGACCGCGGGCCAGGCCGCCCTATACCTGACTCGGTTTGGGTGGCTGGGCTCGACCGCAAGTGAGGTTTCGGTGCCGATCGCCAGTGTCACCAAGATCATGACCGCCCTCGTCATCCTCCGGACCCACCCGCTGACCGTGGGGATGTCCGGGCCCACGATCGGCGTCTCCGCCACCGCCTACTCCGTTTATCAGAGCGAGCTGGCGGCAGGCGACTCCGTGGTTCGGGTGGAGGCGGGCGAGACCCTGAGTGAATTCCAGTTGCTGGAGGGACTGTTGCTACCGTCGGGGGACAACCTGGCGGTAATTCTGGCCGACTGGCAGTCGGGATCGGAACCAGCCTTCGTCCAGCTGATGAACCAACTGGCGTCTGCCTTGCACCTCACCCAGACCCACTTCACCGACAGCAGCGGATTGGACACCGGTAGCGTCAGTTCCGCCCGTGATCTGGTGTTGCTCGCCACCGTGGCGATGAAGAACCCCGTCTTCGCGGCCGTGGTGGCGATGCCGAGCGTGACTCTGCCCGTGGCGGGCACGGTCCGCAATTACAACCCGATCCTGGGCCAATACGGGGTCATCGGCATCAAGACGGGCTGGACCTCGGCGGCGATGGGCTGCTTGGTCTTCGCCGCCAACGTGACCGTTGCCGGGCAGTCGGTCCAGTTGATCGGTGCCGTGCTCGGCCAACCCGGCGGTCCCCAATCCGGTCTGGTGGCAGCGGGACGGGTCGCGACCGCCCTCCTCGCCGCCGGCGCGGGGGAGTTGCAACCGCTCCGCCTACCGGCGAGGGACACCCTGGTTGGGCGCGTTACCTCCGGCTGGGCGGGGCAGATCAATCTTCAGGTGACTCGCAGCATCTCACTGGTTGGGGCCGCCGGGGCGGAGCTGGGTCTGCGTCTCCAACTGCGTCGGCGGCGGACTCCTTGGATTCGCGGTGCGGAAGTGGGATCCCTCACGGTCACCACCCCGGGCGGATTCCGTTGGCAAGAGCCCGTCGTGGTGACCCGGAAACTGGCTGCTCCCAGCTGGTGGTGGCGGCTTACCCGGCCCTTTTAAGCGAGCAGATGTGCGGTCCCGCTGCTAGACTGCGGCCAGCGGGTGGCAATACCGCTTCCGCTCCTTCCCATCCCACCCATGTCAACGCCTTCATAGATGGCGAAAACGAAGCGGCGCCGAGCGCCGAGACCGCGGGCGACCACTCCCCGACGGAGACCGTCGACCAGTAGGGGCGGTCGCCAAGCCGGCTCCGTGCTGCGCCTAAAGTCAACCCAGCAGCGAGAGTTAGGCGGCATCTCCGCGATCGCGGTGGGGCTGATCTGGATGATTCTGCTGGCCTTCCCGCAGGCTCGGGTTGCCCTGGACTTCGGCCGGGTGATTGCGTCGGCGGTCGGGGTGGGTGGCTGGATCATCGGGGTGGCGCTGGTGGTGGGTGGGATCGGGCTGCTGGCCTCCCGGACCTCGGAACGCAGCGGTGGTCAGGTGCTGGTTGCGCTAGTGGTTTCGGCGGTCGCCGCGATCTCCATGGCTGCGACCGTGCACGCGGGCAGCGGCGGAGCTCTGGGCGGGGCGATCGGTCCCCGGCTGGTCTCCTGGGTCGGGGCACCGGCAACTCTGGTCGCGCTCGCCGGGCTGGCGCTGGCGGGGTTAATTGTCGGCCTGGAGATCTACCCGTCCCGAGTCTCGGCCCTCGCCCTGACCCGAATGGGGGATGCCGCCTTCCGGGCCTTCTCGCCCGGCAGCTCGCCGCGGAGCTCCACTAGACCAGCAGCCGCGACGACCCCGGCGCCCCAGGCGCAGTGGGGGGGCGTGGGGCCGGTGTCCTCGGAGCCTGACTCGTCGAGCGTGGGGGAGGACGAGGTTGCCCCCGAGGCGTTCCAGCGCATCTTTGAGGGCCTGGACGTGGAGGAACCGGACCAAATCGCCCTGGCGGCGCCGGCGGCGGCGGTCGAGGTTGGAGGAACCCCGGTTGGGACCGGGGAACCGGCGGTGGTCCTGGACCTCGCCGAGGAGCTGGACGAGGAGCCCGAGCCCAACTGGGTCCTCCCCAGCGTCGATCTACTGGACTCGGCGAACGGCAAGCGGGAGCGGCTGCGGGACGAGATTCGGAGCCGGATCCGGACGATCGAGTCCACCCTGGGCAACTTCGGCGTGCAGTGCAAGGTGATGGGGGTGAATGCCGGACCTACGGTGACTCAGTACGAACTCCAGCCGGCCCCGGGGGTCCCGGTCCGCAAGGTCCTGGCCTACCAGCCGGACCTCTCGATGGCGCTGGCGGCTCCGATTCGGATCCAGGCGCCGATCCCGGGGAAGTCGGCGATCGGTATCGAGGTGCCCAACAAGGCGGCGCAGCTGGTGACCCTGAAAGAGGTCGTGCAGGCCCCGACCTTCAATAGCGTCAAGAGCAAGCTGGCGATGGCGCTGGGCGCGGACGTCAGCGGTCATCCAGTCCTAGGCGATCTGGCCGGCATGCCCCACCTGCTCATCGCAGGTACCACCGGGTCCGGCAAGAGCGTCTGTATCAACGCGGTGCTGGCTGGGCTCCTACTGCAGTCCACCCCGCGCGACCTGCGGCTCATCCTGGTCGACCCCAAGCGGGTCGAGCTCAGCAACTTCTCGGGGCTGCCCCACCTCTTGGTGCCGGTCGTGGTCGACGCCGATCCCGCGGTGGCGACGCTGCGCTGGGCGGTGATGGAGATGGAGCAGCGCTACAAGCTGTTCGCCGGCCACGGTGCCCGCAACATCACCAACTTCAATGAGCGGGCGCCCCAGCTGGGGCTGCGGACCCTGCCAAAGATCGTGATCGTGATCGACGAGCTGGCCGACCTGATGATGGTGGCGGCCAACGAGATCGAGGATCTGATCTGCCGGATCGCCCAGCTGGCCCGCGCGGTGGGCATTCACCTGATCGTGGCCACCCAGCGCCCCTCCGCCGACATCATCACCGGCCTGATCAAGGCCAACATCCCCTCCCGGATCGCCTTTGCGGTAAGCAGCGGCGTCGACTCCCGGGTGATCTTGGACGAGATGGGAGCGGAGAAGCTGCTGGGACGGGGCGACATGCTCTACCTGCCGATCGACGCGGGCAAGGCGGTCCGACTCCAGGGGGCCTACGTGTCCGACCGCGAACTGGACCAACTGATCGGCTGGTGGAAAGCCCAGGGCCGGCCGCACTACCAGGAGGAGATCCTCCTGGCTGCGGCGCTGGCGCCCAGCCATGGCGACCCCGCGCTCAAGCGCGACTCCCTCTTCGAGCGAGCGGGCCGGATCGTGATCGGGGAGCAGCGGGGAGCTGCTTCGCTTTTGCAGCGCAAGCTCAACGTTGGCTACACGAGAGCAGCTCGCCTGGTCGACCAGTTGTCGGACGCTCGGGTAGTGGGGCCCTACGAGGGAAGCAAGTCCCGCGAGGTGCTGATGAACTTGGCCGAGTTTGAGCAGATGCTCGACTCCAGCGAGGACGGCGACTAGCCGCTACGCTTGGCGCGTGGCCAGTAATGAACACTCCTTCGACGTGGTCTCCGACTTCGAACGCCAGGAGCTGGTGAACGCGGTGGAGCAGGCCAAGCGTGAGATCGCCACCCGGTACGACTTCAAGGACATCACGGCCGAGCTCGACCTCCACGAGAAGG
The DNA here is from genome assembly GCA_035533655.1 of Candidatus Acidiferrales bacterium. GTDB lineage: Bacteria > Chloroflexota > Dormibacteria > Aeolococcales > Bog-877 > Bog-877. The sequence continues at coordinate 65,804 of DATLTJ010000043.1, forward strand.
AGATCGTGGTCCTGGCCGCCTCCGACAGCCGGGCCGACGCCATCCTCGACGTCCTCAAGGGCAAGCTGGTGCGTCGGCAACTCTCGCTCAAGATCCTCGACCCGGGTAAGCCCGAGCCAGCCGCCAAGGGCAACGTCCGCCAGGTCATCCAGCTGCGCAAGGGGATTGCCGAGGAAACCGCCCGCGACCTGACCAAGCGGATAAAGGCGAATCACGCCAAGGTCCAGGTGCGAATTCAGGGCGACGAGCTCCGGGTGACCAGCAAGGACAAGGACGCGCTCCAGGCGGTCATCCAGGAACTGCGCGAGCTGGATCTGCCGGTGCCCCTGCAGTACACCAACTACCGATGACGACCAGGGGGACCACCGCTCCCCCTCCGGCCTCTGGGGAAGTAGCGAAGCCACTGGGGTCGACCTGGCGGGGGTTCGCCAACCTGATCACGATCAGCCGGCTGGGGCTGATCCCGGTGATCCTCTTCTGCCTGGAGGCGGGCTTTACCGGCAGCCACCAGATAGCGGCTGGGCTGTTCATCGTGGGCGCCGCCACCGACAGCCTGGACGGGATGGTGGCGCGCCGCCGTCAGGAGGTGAGCACCCTGGGGATCTTCCTCGACCCCCTGGCCGACAAGCTGTTGGTGATCGCAGCGCTATTCCCGTTGGTCAGCGAGGGGGTTCTGCCGGCCTGGGCTGGCTTCGTGATCGTCGCCCGCGAGGTCGCGGTGGTCATCCTGCGCACCCGGGGTACCCGCTCCGGAATCTCGATCAGCGCCAATCGGGTCGCCAAATTCAAGACCCTGAGCCAGGACGTGATGGTGGTGGCTCTGATCCTCCAACGCCCCTATCACGGGCTTGGGCTCCTCGCTGGCTGGCTGGTCGCGGTCGCCGTGATCTTCACCGTTTGGAGTGGGGGAGTCTACCTCTGGCGGTTCCGATCTTTGATGGGCTGGCGGTGAGCGACCTCGAGGACCTGGAGCTGGCATTCCCGCAGGCTCGAGAAGTGCTTGAACTCGCCGGCCAGAGCCCAATCCGGACCTTGGCCACGGCGGAGTCCTGCACCGGCGGGCTGCTGGCGGCCGCTCTGACTGCGGTACCCGGCAGTTCGACCTCGTTTTTGGGTGGGCTGATCGCCTACACCAACTCCCTGAAGATCGAGGCGCTGGGGGTTCCCGCTCCGCTGTTGGAGGCCCGCGGCGCCGTAAGCCGAGAGGTGGCGGAGGCGATGGCGGTGGGCGTGAGGGAACGATTTCACAGCGCCATCGGAATCTCCCTCACTGGGGTTGCCGGTCCCGCCGCCTCGGAGTCCAAGTCGGCGGGCCTCATCTACGTGGCGGTCGCGGGACCGGATGGGCTGCGGGTGCGCCGGCTGGACCAGAACGTGGGTCGGCACGGCAATCGAGTGGGTGCGGTCCACGCCGCCCTGGGACTGCTGCTGGAAGCCCTCAGTTGACCGCCGTCGACCCCGTCCGCAACCGCCCACAGGACCTTCCCTTACAGTGCTCGAAGCGCTACAATATCGAACAACTGTTCTCCGGAGCTACCGAGTTGTCTTGGAACCCGTCATTGCTCGCGGCCAGCCCGCAGCGACACATCGGAGGTCACCGAAATGAGCGCTACACTCGAAGTCGCGGGGCGCGTGAGCGGCCCGGCGAATCGCGACGCCAAGGAGCTTGCGCGAGTGGCCACTGAGAAGGACCGGGCGCTAGGGGCCGCGCTGACCCAGATCGAGCGGAGCTATGGCAAAGGCGCCATCATGCGGCTCGGGGACGGGACCGGAGTGAAGGGAATCGAGGTCATCTCCACCGGAGCGCTCACTTTGGACCTGGCCCTGGGGGTGGGAGGAATTCCGCGGGGCCGAATCGTGGAGATCTTCGGGCCCGAGTCATCAGGGAAGACCAGCCTCAGTTTGCACATCGTGGCCGAGGCTCAGAAGGCCGGCGGGGTCGCTGCCTTCATCGACGCCGAGCATGCCCTCGATCCCGCCTATGCGGCGCGGATCGGCGTGAATACCGACGAGCTCCTGATCTCCCAGCCGGACACCGGAGAGCAGGCATTGGAGATCGTGGAGGTGCTGGTCCGCAGCCAGGCCGTGGACGTGGTCGTGATCGACTCGGTCGCCGCTCTGGTCCCCAAGGCCGAGATCGACGGCGAAATGGGCGACACCCACGTGGGGCTCCAGGCCAGGCTCATGTCACAGGCCATGCGCAAACTGACCGCCGCGATCAGCCGTTCGAACTGCGTCGTGATCTTCATCAACCAGCTCCGGGAGAAGGTCGGGGTGATGTTCGGCAATCCCGAGGTCACCACCGGCGGCCGGGCGCTCAAGTTCTACGCCTCAGTCCGGCTGGATATTCGCAAGATCGACTCGATAAAGCAGGGTCTGGACGTCATCGGAGGCCGGGTGCGAGTGCGCGTCGTCAAGAACAAGGTGGCGGCCCCCTTCCGCTCGGCGGAGCTTGACCTGCTCTACAACGAGGGCATCTCCTACGAGGGCAGCGTCCTGGACGGAGCTCTCGAGAACGGAATCGTCGAGAAGAGTGGGGCCTGGTTCAGCTACGGCGAGGTGCGTCTAGGCCAGGGACGGGATAACGTGCGCGATCTGCTCCGCGGCAACGCCGAGCTGACCCAGGAGATCGCTAACAAGGTCCGGCAGGCCGTGATCGGAGAGCCGGTGCTCCCGGCCAGCCCGGAGCTGGCGGTGGAGGCGGAGCCGGCGGCTGCCGTCGGCTGACCGGCGGCCCAACTTCTGGGGCAGGATGCCCGGGTGACCTCCAGGCGCGCCTGAGTTCGCGCTAGAATCGGTCGCGTTTCCAATTAATTTCCTACTCCTCCGGCTTCGTGAGGGGTTGAAGTCGGGGAGGGGCCTTCCATAGTCCCTTGCTCGGCACTGCGAGGTCTGGGCTATGAGTGCAGCAATTGTCGTGTTGCTGATCGTACTAGCCGTGCTCGCCGTGGGCGGGGTCGGCTTCGGCCTGATGGCATCACGCCAGGGGAGTCGAGGTCAGGAGGAACTGGCCCGCTCCCGGGCGACCATCGAGGCGGACCGCAAGGCGGTCGGGTTGGAGGCCAAGGCCGAAGCCCTCCGGGTTCGGACCGGGCTGGAAGACGAACTCCGAGAGCGCCGATCTGAGATCTCCCGGCTGGAGCAACGGATCGTCCAGCGCGAGGAGCAGCTGGACCGACAGCAGCAGGACCTGCTCCAGCGGAGCGACGGCCTAGCCGCAGAGCGCACCCAGTTGGAGATGTCGCGGTCGGAGCTGACCACTCTCCGGGAAGCAGGAGAGCGGGAGCTGGAGCGGGTCGCCGGGCTATCGCGGGAGGACGCCCGGCAGGAAGTTCTCCAGACCTTGGAACGGCAGTTGTTGTCGGAGAAGGCAGATCTGATCCGCCACTCGGTAGCCTCTGCCCGGGCGGAAGCCGACGAGCGCTCCCGCGAGGTGCTGGTAACCACTATCCAGCGCCACGCCGCCGACCAGACCGGGGAGACCTCGGTGTCCGTGGTCCCGCTGCCCAACGACGAGGTGAAGGGGCGGATCATCGGTCGGGAGGGTCGCAACATTCGCGCCCTGGAGGCGGCTCTGGGCGTCGACCTGATCATCGATGACACCCCGGAGACGGTGGTTCTCAGCGGGTTTGACCCCGTGCGTCGGGAAGTGGCCCGGGTCACCCTCAACAAGCTCCTCAGTGACGGCCGCATCCACCCAACTCGGATCGAGGAGGTGGTGGTCAAGTCGCGGGAGGAGGTCATCGCCCGGATCGTGGAGGAGGGGCAGGCGGCCCTCTTCGAGCTGGGGCTCCAGAACGTCCACCCCGAGCTGGTCAAGCTGGTGGGGACGCTGCGCTTCCGCTACAGCTACGGGCAGAACGTCTTGGCTCACGTCAAGGAGGTCGCCTACCTGGCGGGCATGATCGCGGCCGAGATCGGGGCCGATGAGCATCTCGCCAAGGAGGCGGGGATGTTCCACGACATCGGCAAGGCGGTGGACCATGAGGTGGAGGGGTCCCACGCGTTGATCGGGGGGGAGATCCTGCGCCGTCTCGGACGTCACCCCGAGGTGGTCAACGCGGTGCAGTGCCATCACTACGACATCGAGCCCACCACCATCATGGCATTCATCGTGCTCAGCGCCGACGCCATCTCGGCTTCGCGTCCGGGAGCCCGTCGGGAAACGCTGGCCAGCTACATCAAGCGGCTGGAGAAGCTGGAGGAGATCGCCAACGCCTTTGAAGGGGTGGAGCGCTCCTTCGCGATCCAGGCCGGCCGCGAGGTCAGAATCATGGTCAAGCCGGACCGCGTCAACGACGATGCTGCGGTGGTGTTGGCGCGAGAAATTGCTCGTCGGATCGAGGGAGAGATGAGCTACCCCGGCACGATCAAGGTCACCGTGGTCCGGGAAACCCGCTCCGTAGACTACGCCAAGTAACCGACCTCCAGATCCCGGCACATCTGTCCCGAATTTGTCACAACCGTGCCGCAATGCGGCTGATCTGCCCCTGAAGTCAGAATCCGCGGTCTAGACTGCCCTGGTCCGTTGGAAGGGACGACCATCTGGTGAGGGAGACAGGATCTTGCGACTCGTGGTGCG
>DATLTJ010000044.1:0-9332 GCA_035533655.1 Candidatus Acidiferrales bacterium
TCGAACACGCCCAGCTGGGTCAGGCTCCCCCCTACTGTCTTGGCCAGCGAGAAGCCCAGGGCGACCAGCAGGGCTCCCACGGTGAGGAGCACGTTGCAGAGGACCCGGTCGATGCCGGCGCGGGACTGGATGAAGCGGAGCGCGGAGTAGGCAGAGCCGCCCGCTAGGACCAGGGTGCCGAGGATGTTGAAGGCGACCGCCGCCACGAACAAAGGCGTGCCATGGCCGACCAGGGCTCCGCCCAAGACCCCGGCACTGGTGGTCAGTTTGGACGCGTTCACGGGTACCACGGCGGCGTCTGCCGCCAGCACCAGCGTGAGGACCACCAGGACCGCCGCGCAGGCCTTGGCGACCCGGGCGGGAGCCATCAGGAAGGTTGTCCCCAGCGCCAGGTAGACGACGCCCAGCACCCCGCCAAGCAAATAGAAGGCACGGAAGAGCGGGACCGAGAAGCCGTTGGCCTGACCCAGCGCCTGGGTGAACGCGGCCGCCGCGAAGATGGCCAGCCCGATCCCCCAGGCGGCGAAGGCTGGTCGTCGGCTGCGCCACCAGCGCGACCAGACTACGGCTGAGAAGGCCGCCCCCAGAAGGCAGGCGACCACCGCTGCGTCCATCTTCTACCCCGCATGCGACTGTCCCCTGCCCGCTGAGGCGAGGTTAGCACGCGCGAGCCGCTCGCGAATTACTCCCAGGCCATAATCGGGGCGTGCGCTATATCGAACTGGATGGCCGCCGACTTTCGGTCGTTGGCCTCGGCTGCTGGCAGTTCGGGGAGAAGCTGTGGGGGTACGGTAGCGAGTACTCGCAGGCCGACTCCCTGGCCGTGCTCCAGCGAGCCTTGGAGCTCGGCGTGACCGTGTTCGACACCGCCGAGCTGTACGGATCGGGGCGAAGCGAGATGCTGGTGGGGACCGCCCTCAGCTCCTGGGACGGGGAGCGCTTCCTGGCGACCAAGTTCCTCCCCATCATGCCGGTGCCCCGGGTCATGGTCGCCCACTGCGCCAAGAGCCTCGACCGGCTCCAGGTCCCCCTGGTCGACCTCTACCAGATTCACTGGTCTAATCCGGCGGTGCCCCTGGCCAGGCAGATGGACGGGATGCGCAAAATCCTGTCCCTCGGGATGAGTCGCTATGCCGGCGTGAGCAACTTCCCGCTGGGCCGATGGATGGCCGCCGAGCGCCACCTCGGCCAGCCGGTGATCTCCAACCAGGTGAAGTACAACCTCCTGCAGCGACGCCCGGAGCAGAAGGGCCTCCTCGAGTACGCTCAAAAGCATTCGCGGCTGATCCTGGCCTACAGCCCCCTCGCCCAGGGCGCGCTCAGTGGCCGCTACCGAGCAGGTCACGCACCGCGCGACCTGCGCCGGGCCAATCCGCTGTTCACTGATACGGCTCTGCTGGCGGCGGCCCCGGTCCTCGAGACGATTCGGGAGATCGCCGACGCCCACCACTGCAGCTCCTCCCAGGTGGCACTCGCCTATCTGATTGCGCAACCGCAGGTGATCGCGATCCCGGGGGCCAAGTCGATCTCCCAGCTGGAGTCGAACGTGGCTGCGGCCGATCTGGAACTGGCGGAGGATGAGCTGCTGGAGCTCCGCCGGGCGGCCGACCTCTTCCAGTTCTCCCGGCTGCGCGCCACCACCCAGGTCGCCGGACGGCTGTTGCCCATGCCGCATCCCCGTGAGGAAGCTTAGGCCGCCCCGCCTGGGGAATCGTCCGGGTCCCCGAGCGCCCAGTGCTCGAGTCGCCCCCGAGCGAGGATTAGCCCCCCCGCCGCCAGCAGTAGCACAGCTATCCCTGCGGCGATACCCACCCAGCTCACCATGCCGCCGAAGCGGTGATAGGCCCGGCCCAGTTCGAAGCCCAGGAGTCCGTAGGTGGTGGCCCAGGCGGCCCCGCCCAGGGCATTGAAGATCAGGAAGGTGCGATACCGCATCTCGGCGGCTCCGGCCACGATCGCCCCGAAGGTCCGCACCACCGTGATGAAGCGCGCCAGGAACACCGCCAGCGGACCCCGATGCTGGAAGAAACGATGCAACTGACTGAGGCGCTGAGGCGTCAGCCGAACCCAACCGCCAAATCGCAACAGCAGCCGGTGTCCGAAGAGCCGCCCGATGCCGTATCCCAGGTTGTCGCCCAGGATGGCTCCCGCCGCCGCCGCCAACACCACTCCGACCACGCTGAGGCGGCCAGTGGTGGCGGCGTAGACGGCGGCCACCACCAGCACCGTCTCCCCGGGGAAGGGAATTCCCGTGCTCTCCACCAGAGGGGCGAAGAAGACCGCGGCATAGCCGTAGGCGTGGAGCAGGTGGTTCGGGTTGAGGTCGAACGCCATCTCAGGGGTGCGGTCCGAACGGCAGGGGCGGCTCGGTCAGCTGGGAAGTTTGCCCGTCCGGAGCAACCGCGCGCGCAGGCGGCAGGTGCAGATCCAGGATCTCGGCCATCTGCAGGCCGTTCACCACCGCGTAGTTGGACCGGTTGTTGTTGAAGAGCAGGTGCACCTCGGCCGACGCGGTCGCGAGCCGGCGGATGTCGGCCTCCCACTCGCGCAGCTCGGCTGGAGTGTACAGGTAGTTAAAGCGATCTCCCGAGGTCTTGCCGCGGGCGTACCAGGTCCCGGAGTTGCGCCCGTGGAAGCGCACCGCCGCCAGCCGCCGATCGGTCACCTCGACCAGGCGGGGGAAGGAGCCCGAACCGAGCTGGGGCTCGTCCACCATGCAGAGGGAGACGCGGGACTCGCTGAGCAGGTCCAGGAGCTGCTCAAATCGCGCCGGCTCAGCCCAACTCCGGTGGCGCATCTCCACGATCACCAGGTCGTCGGGATGGCGGTCCCGCAACCGGGCGAGCCGATCCAGGTTGAGCGGGGAGGCGCCGAACCAGGGCGGGAACTGATAGTGGATCGCCCGCAGCTTGCCGCCCTCGCGCAGCGGGACCAGGCAGGCCGCGAACTGGCGCTCCTCGGCGGCGGTGGGATCGCGGGGCTGGCCGCTGTCGCGCTCGTGGAAGGTCAGCGATCGATAGGCCTTGACGTTGAAAAGAAAGTTCTCCGGAGTGCCTTCGACCCAACTGGCGGTCCGGCGAGGTGGAGGGATACCGTAGTAGGTGCTGTCCACCTCCACCAGCGGGAAGAACCGGGCGTAGTACGCCAGTCGGCCGGCGGGGGGCAGGCCCACCGGGTAGAACCCCTCATGGTCGCTCCAGTTGCAAGTACCGATCAGGATCCGGCCCGCCATCGACCCATGCTCTCAGGTCCGACTCAAGGAGTTCGCCGAGGCGACCCAGCTCGACCACCCGTCGTCGCGACGGAAGTGCTCCGAAGACAGAACGGACTACGATGGTTTCCGGGGAGTCGGGGTAGATCGGCAACTGGGAGGAGACCTTGGCGGAGCAGGGTTCCGTCGACCTAAACCTGGTCGCTTCGACCGTCAACGGGTCGGGCAGTCAGTCAGCCAACCTGGTACTGACTAGGGCCGTCTTCGCGATGGGGATCCCGGTCGCCCCCAAAAACCTCTTCCCCTCCAACATCGAGGGGCTTCCCACCTGGTTCTACCTGCGGGCCAACTCCATGGGCTACCGCGCGGGGCGCCGGCGGGCCGACCTGTTGGTGTCCCTGGATCGAGCGACCTTCCAGGCAGACATCGCCCGGCTCGAACCCGGCGGGGTGCTGGTATACGAGGAGGCCTTCGGTCCGCCCCAGCTCGAAGAGGGCGTGCCACCCCATCTCTACCCGGTCCCATTCGGCAAGCTGGCGAAGGACTCGGTCCCCGATCCTGATCTCCGCAAGTACCTGACCAACATCATCTACGTCGGTGTGGTGGCGGAGATCCTGGGAATCCCCGATACCGCCCTCGAGGCGGCCCTGACCCAACAGTTCCGGACCAAGCCCAAGGCGCTCGCCGCCAACCGCGACGCGCTCGCGCTGGGCCGCGACTACTTCCAGACCAACCTGACCAAGACCGACTCGCTGCAGCTGCGCCCGATGGATCGCATCTCCGAACAGCTCCTCCTGGATGGCAATCAAACGGCCGCGCTGGGGGCGATCATGGGCGGTTGCACGGTCCTGGCCTGGTACCCGATCACGCCGAGCTCCTCTTTGGCCGAGCACGTGATCAGCCTGGCCGACCGCTACCGCATCGATCCGGAGACCCAAGAGCGGCGGATCGCGACCATCCAGGCAGAGGACGAGCTGGCGGCGGCGGGGATGGTGCTGGGGGCGGGCTGGGCTGGGGCCCGGGCCATGACCACGACCTCCGGTCCCGGGATCTCCCTGATGGCCGAGTTGGTGGGGCTCGGCTACTACGCCGAGATCCCTGGGGTCTTCGTGGACGTGCAGAGGGTGGGGCCGTCCACCGGGTTGCCCACCAGGACCATGCAGGGGGACGTGAGCTTTGCCTACACCCTCTCCCATGGCGATACCCGCCACCCGGTGCTGCTCCCGGGAACCGTCCTCGAGTGCTACTTGTTCCTGCAGCAGGCCTTCGACCTGGCGGAGCAGTTGCAGACGCCGATCTTCGTTCTCTCCGACCTGGACTTGGGGATGAACCTCTGGATGACGGAGCCGCTCCCATATCCCGAGCGGGGCTTCGACCGGGGCAAGGTCCTCGACAAAGAGGCGCTCAATCAGATGGCGCGCTTCGAGCGCTACCGGGACGTGGACGGGGACGGGATCCCCTGGCGGACCGTGCCCGGGACAGAGCACCCCCTGGCCGCCTACTTCACCCGCGGCTCCGGCCACGATGAGGCTGCCCACTACACCGAGAGCGACGAGGCTTACACCCGGGTGATGGACCGCCTGGCTCGCAAGCTGGAGAACGGGCGGGAGCGGCTCCCCGCCCCGGTGCTCGACGGGGAATCTGCCGAGGTGGGCATCATCGCCTACGGCAGTTCTCACCACGCGGTCGTGGAGGCGCGCGACATCCTGGCGGCGACCGGGATCCCGACCGATTACCTGCGCGTGCGCGCCCTGCCGGCGGCGGCGACGGTGGCCGACTTCGTGGCCGACCATGCCCGGGTCTACGTGGTCGACCAGAACCGCGACGGCCAGATGCACCAGATTCTCCAAGTGGAGCTGGGGGCGCACTTGGCCGAGCGGCTGCGTTCCTTGTGTCACTACGATGGGCTGCCCCTGTTCGCCGCTGACCTGGTCGAGGCGCTCCGGATCCAGGAGATCCCCACCCCGACCAGTGGTCCGGCGGCGGCGCTTGCCGGGGTTGCCGGCTGATGGCGGCGGTCGCAGTCAAGACCAACCGCCTCGGGCTGACCCGGGATGACTACAAGGGCCTGGCCACCACCCTCTGCGCCGGGTGCGGCCACAACTCCATCACCAATCACATCGTCAAGGCGCTCTACGACCACGGGGTGGACCCCTATCGCCTGGCGAAGATGAGCGGGATCGGCTGCTCCTCCAAGGCAACCGCCTATTTCGTCGAGCGAGCTCATGCCTTCAACGCGGTCCACGGCCGGATGCCAGCGGTCACCACCGGGGCCGCCCTCGCCGACCGCCAGCTGCTGTTCCTGGGCATCAGCGGCGACGGCGACACGGCCAGCATCGGCCTGGGCCAGTTCTGCCATCTCCTCCGCCGCAATGTGGATTGCACCTACGTCGTCGAAAACAACGGCGTCTACGGCCTCACCAAAGGCCAGTTCTCGGCCACCGCGGACCCCGGATCGGTGCAGCGGAAGGGGACGGTGAACCACCTCAAGACCATCGATATCGCAGGTCTGGCTGTGCAATTGGGAGCTTCCTTCGTCGCCCGGAGCTTCTCCGGCGACGGGCCCCAGTTGGTCCCGCTGCTGCGCGCGGCCTTGTCGCACCGCGGCACCGCCGTCCTCGACGTGATCAGCCCCTGCGTCACCTTCAACGACCATGAGGGCTCGACCAAGAGCTACCAATACGTCAAGGATCACGAGCTGATCCTGCAGGAGCTCGACTTCATCCCGCAGCAAACGGAGATCGAGGTGGACTACCCGGAGGGCACCTCGACTGATGTCGAGCTGCACGACGGATCCCATCTACGACTGCGCAAGCTGGCTGGCGACCATGACCCCCAGGACCGCCTGGCGGCCCTCCGGGTGATCGATGATGGCCGGCAGAGCGGTGAGGTGGTGACCGGTCTGCTGTACGTGAATCCCAACACCCCTGACCTGGCCACCGCCGAATGCCTCCCGAGTTCCCCGCTCCGAGACTTCGGCGAGGAGCAGCTGCGACTCAGCCCACAGCAATTCGCGGCGCTGCTCAGCGAGTGGGCCTAGCCACCACTGGGCAGCGGCCGGTGACTTTCTAAGTGGGGTCTCAGGTTCCCAACTCGGCTCGCGGCTAGCCTCTGAAGGTGGAGAAATCAGTCAGCTGGCGGGACACGAGTCCGGCCGCACCGGGAGACCAATCATGCGAAACCTACCGATTCGGAGCTTGGCGATTGCCGCAGGAGTCGTCTGCGCCACCGCTACCGGCGTGACCGTGGCATCGGCAGCCGCCACCCCCAGCGCCACGGCAACCCCTTCCTCCTCGGCCACCGGAGCCGCGCACCGACACCTGAGGCGCGTCATGGGAGAAGTGGAGTCGTACAGCGCAACCGGCGGCGTCGGCGCGGGCCAGCTGACGCTAAAGGAGCCTGGCACCACCACCACCAGGGTGACAATTGATCTGGCCAGCCAGACCAAGGTCTGGCTGTATAACGGCCCCGGCCACCCGCGGACATCGGAGGCTGCCAGCAGCATTCCTCTGGGCGACATCGTAATCGTCGCCGGGCGGACTGTGTCAGGCAATCACATTGCGGTCCGCATTCTGGACACCGGTTTCAAGGCAAGCTGAGAGGCGCTGCCCCCAGATCGCGCAACGACTCCTCCCCCAGGGCGGGTGAGCTGGCTTGCCGGCTTGCCCGCCTAACCGTCTGGTCTGAACTCAGACGTAGTGGTAGCCGTCCGGCAGGGGACGCGGCGTCGGCGGTCCGACGTAGATCGCCGACGGCCGAATCAGGCGATTGTGGGCCGCTTGCTCGCAAATCGCCGCCGTCCATCCCACGGTGCGACTACTGGCAAAGGTCGGCGTGAACATCTCCCGGGAAATCCCGGCGGTGTTCATCACCACGCCGGCATAAAACTCAACGTTGGTATACAGCCTTCGCCCCGGCTTTAGCTCATTGAGGACCTGGAGCGCGGTCTGTTCCACATGCTCGGCAAAGCGGGCCTGCTCCCCGCCCAGCTGGAGCGCCACCTCGCGGAGCAGAGTGGACCGGGGGTCGTCCGTTTTGTAGACCCGGTGACCGAATCCCATCAACCGCTCGCCCAACATAACCTTCTCCCGAAGGTAGTCATAGGCGCGATCCTCGGTCCCGATTTCGTCCAGGGTGTGGAGCGCGCGCGATGGTGCGCCGCCGTGCAGTGGGCCCGACAGGGCTCCGATCGCCCCGACCAGCGCGGAACCCAGGTCAGCCCCGGTCGAGGTGATCACGCGGGCAGTGAAGGTCGACGCGTTGAATCCGTGATCCATGGTCAGAATCAAGTACTTTTCGACCGCCCGAGCGTGCTCGTCGTCGGGTCGCTCGCCGGTCAACATCTGCAAGTACGAAGCGGCGTAGTCGAGGTCGGGGTCCGCGGCGACTGGCTCCAATCCCTGGTGGGCCCGGTACAGTCCGGTCAGTAGTACGGGCACCAGGGCAGCCATGCGCACTGCCTGTTGGCGCACCACGTCAGCGGAAATGTCCAAGGTGGGCTGCAGGCCGATGGCGCTCGCCACCAGCGACACCGCGGTGCGCAGCGCATCCAGCGGCACGAAGGGCTCGATTTGCGCGATTTCTGGGAGAAGCTTGAGTACCTGCTCGGGCAGGGCGCGGAGTTTAGCGGTGTCCTCGCGGAATTGCTTGGTCTGATCGGGGTCCGGTAGATCGCCTGCAATGAGGAGGTGCCAGACCTGTTCGAATGAGCACTCTCGGGCGAGGATGGTGGCGTTGTAACCCCGGTAATGGAAGAAGCCTTCTTCTCCTCGGACGTCCCCGATGGTGGTCTCGGCGACCGCCACCCCCTCCAGGCCGGCTGGCGCTAGGACAGGCTGCCGGGCCGTGGCGTCCTCAATCGCGTTGCTCATGCCTCCGTCCCGGGAGTCATTCAGACGTGGTCGCCTAGATGCGACGAAGAGCCCGCCGCGGGCGGCTGGGCATCCTCCGCCTTGGCGGCGAAATGGAATAGAACGACCCAGGCAATCAACGATCCGCCCGCGATTAGCGCCAGCATGATGAGAACCACCGCGACCTGACCAGCTGTGGTCATAAACGACACCTCCGTGTGAAACTCGTATTCTAGGGATCCGGCGCACGGCCCACCGCGCCACTCGACACGCCCGTCTGCGACTGCGGCCGCGCTCAGGCGGTGGCTGGTCCCGCTCTGCCCGAGCCCCCACCAATGGACCTTTTTTGGTGCACCCGTGAGCTCCCCAACGATCGATCCCCGCCGTGCCCGCCTTGCCCTCTGGGGACTGGTCGGAGCCACCGTGGCCGACTCTCTCGGAGCCACCATGATCCTGCCGATTTTGCCCCTGTTCGTACGCCACGCGGGGGCCTCGTATGCCGAGGTCGGGCTGATCACCGCCGTCTTCTGGATGGCGGGCCTGGCGGTCAGGTATCCAGTCGGCAGGCTCTCGGACCGGATCGGCCGCAAGGGACCAATATTGGTCTCGCAGGTGATCTACGCGGCGGCGACGGCGGCCTTCGCCCTGTCTCCCTCGCCAGTTTGGTTCATCATCCTCCGGGCCGTCCAGGGCGCTGCCTCCGGAGCAGCTACCGTGCTCGCCTTGGCCGCAGTCTCCGACTTCGTGCCCCAGGAACGGCGCGGCCGAGCCTACGGATCGCTGACCGGCGCCAACATGGCCGGGACCGTGGTCGGCCCACTGATCGGGGCGGCTCTCTTCCAGATTTCGCTGGCAGCCACCTTCCTGGCTTCAGCCGTCGCCGCCCTGGTGGTCGCGGCGGTGATCTTGTTCACCCTCCCAGCGATCTCACCCGGCGGTGCCGAGGCGAAGCTCGAACGAAGTCCAATCGCCCTCTGGCGCGATCCGATCATCGTGGGGGTGACCATCGCCTCGACCGCGGTCGGGCTGCTGATCGGGATGTACGACACGGTGTGGAGCCTGCTGATGCACGTTCGCCATGCCACTGACTTGGAGATCGGGCTCTCGTTCACCCTCTTTGCGCTGCCCTTCACCATCGGTTCGTGGCCGGCGGGCTGGCTCGCGGACCACTTCGACAACCGCTGGTTGATCGGGACCAGCTGCCTGGCGTCCGGCTGCTTCGCCGTCGCCTACCCCTTCCTGCCCAGCCCCGCCTGGCTGATCGGGCTGGG
>DATLTJ010000045.1:0-5168 GCA_035533655.1 Candidatus Acidiferrales bacterium
AAGCGCGCCAATGGGGCGCAGAACGTAGCGGCCCCCTGCCACTCGATCGACCAGACCCTCGACGGCGAGACGGCTCAGCAGGTTAGAGGTGGCCTGAGGCGAGAGCTTGAGCGCTGAGCGCACCTCCGCCGTCGTGAACGCCGTACGGCCCTCCACTGCGAGCCGGTCCAGCACCTTAAGTGAACGCTTCGTGGCCATCGGCGTTTCTCAATGCCCCCTCCACTCGCCAGTTCCAGGTTGCCCGATCGATTATACCTCACTACTGGCGCAAATACACGGTTAACGTGTAAGCGCGCCATTACGATCACAGAACCCGCTCATAGGACCGCTCACTGCGAACTTACTCCAGTTCCAACCACGGGCCCGGGCCGATGGTCAGTAGCGCGGCGTCAGCTCCGCAGTAGGTTCTCAAGCGCCATCCCAAGCAACGCACCGATCAGGTCCGCGTCGGATCCATCCAACGCAGTTGTGGACCGTCCCGCGCCACCTCCGTAGACTCGATTCCACGACATCGCCAACGTCGACCGCGGACCTCGACCGGTCAGGGTGGCTTCGATCTCACCTAGCGTGGTTGAGACGCTAACGGTTCCATCCCGCTGTAGCGTCTCGGTCGCCTCGCGGAACGTCGGGGCATCGGCTGCGACCAGCTGAAACACGCAGCTGTCGTCCGGTTCCACGGGTACCGCCTCTAGGCTCCGGTTATGGAGCAGATCCTGGATCAGAGTTGTGGCCCCACCCACATAGGTCCAGTTGAGGTCGATCTCCGAAGCGACACACCAGCTGTGGTCCGAGGGCCACCAGAGGTTAGGAGTCTGGAAGCTGGGCGCGGAGAACGCCAAGGCGCCCTCAATCGGCCCCCGGTAGAGGAGATAGCTGCGCCCAGGGAGTTCCACCTTCGGGATTTCCCCACCTGGTCTCGGTGGCCATCCGGTGTCCCGACTCTCCCATCCGCCGTAGCCATCCCACACGCCGAACCAGCATCGCGTGGGGCTAGACGTATGTCGCGTGAGGATCTCAAGCAACGCGGTGGCATCGCCGAGCGTCAATGTGCCGCGCGCGGGTTCGGCGTGCCATGGTGGCGGAGTCGGCTGTTCGCTCCTTGGGAAGGCGATTTGATGAAACTGGACGTCCTTGCTCATCAGCACTCCGGTCCATGCGGATACCTCGGCCCAGCGAACCTCTGGTGGGCCACCTGCCGCGTCCCGGCGTGTGCCGGGATGAAGCATGCGCGCGTAGCTCTCGAATCCCCCAGGCACAACCGAGGTGGCAGTGTGCGAGTCGAAGGGACGTAGGCGGGCTTCAATCCAGACGGCCTCGTCTGTCCGGTCGGTTCGCTCTATCCTAGCGCTGAAATCATCTGGCAATGTGATGCTCCTGTCCGCTGCAGTCGTGTGCTCCGGCCGCATGCCAAGGGCGGGCGTACACCGGAGCGGTCGGTCTGATGGCAACTGAATTACTTGCACTCGTTGGGGATATTCTGAACTAGGTTCTTTCCAGCTACGACCGTTGCCGCGATCCAAGGTTGAAGGCCACCGATCATCGATCCTGCGTAGTGACCCACCAGCACATATTTCCCCGGCGGCAGGAAGAAGCGGTAGGTCTGATGAGCCTCAACGGACCTTGTCATGACCATATCCGAGGGCAGCAGGTACTTGTCTCCGCCGGGGACTGGGACTTGGGTCACCGACCCACCGAACACGACCACGGTCCCCGCCACAAAGCCTGGCTTCTTCTTGGGCGGGACCCCAAAGCAGGCGTCGATCCCGCCAGTGACTGCGCCGTCGCCGCTTGGGATGATCATGGTCGCCAGAGAGCTCGGCGTTTCTGGGATAGCCGTCTGGCACCCCGCAAGGCAGATGCCAGCGCTCAGGACCGCGGTCATGGCGGCCACCCGAGCCATTAGAGACGCAGGAGTCAGCGTGCATCTCGGTGCAGCGGGCCCGTGCGCGACCGGCCCCGACCCGCAGCCAGCATCCGGGCATGGGGACGGGAATGCGCTCCCCACCGATGCCTCTCCGGGAACCCGAGCCGCTTGCAGGACCCTGGCCAAAGTGGAGTGATGCCAGGCGCGCCTTCGCACACCCCCATCTTGGCACGTCACGGTCAGCGTTGTTACAGGCAAGGTGTTTCAGCCGCCGACGGTCGATCGGTGCAGATCTTGGCCCAGATCGCCTGCCGGAAACCGACCCTCGCGCCTTAGCGGTACCACGAACACGGTCGACTTGAACTCGTGGTGGCTCCGTCTTACAGTGTGGCCGTGAAGTCGAGACTTGCACTAGCCCGCCACAAGACAGCGATAGCCACGATCTCGGCGTTAGTTGCTCTTGGGGTCGGTCTCAGCGTCTGGGGCGTCACCTCCCTCTTGCCCTATCCGGCCAATGCCATCCCCGCGCCTCACCTTCCTCCATTCTCACGTTGCCAACCGCCCATGTGGCTGCGGACGCAGTCCCGCCTTGCTGAGCGGCTGGGCGACTGCCCCGGTCAGTTGTACTCGCCCCCCGTCACCATGAAGCTTGCAGAGGGTAGTGTGTTTGCCATCGGTTGCTTTCCTCATGATTGCGCAGGGCTGCCGGACCTCTACTCCTCTACGCCGACAGTGGTAGCTTCGCAGGGGCGGCATGGGGGTGCCTACTATTTCAAGGCGGTCGGCGTTGGCAGAGCCACGGTGTGGGCGATATTTCCCGGTCGCCGAAATTGCTCTTCGCCACCTTCTGGCGGCCCGCAGCCGGATCGATGCCCGGCGATCACGCTGGACGTAACGTAGGCGTCCTGACCGCGAGAGCGCTCGCCAGCCGAAGGATGCTTCCAGGCACAGGCAGGCCACGTCCGCGTGCTCTCAACCGGAGTCCGAGCGGTCGTCAGCACGGCGCGGCTGACCACGAAGAAGTTCGGACATGGACTGGGCGGCTGCGCGTTGCATGGTCTCGGTCACGTGCGAGTAGCGGTCGAGGGTGATCGCCACGGTGGCATGTCCCAGCATCTCCGACGCGACCTTCGGATGCACCCCCTCGCTCAGGAGCAGGGTAGCTGCCGTATGTCTCAAGTCGTGGAAGCGAATGGCCGGCAGGCCGGCTCGCTCAAGCAGTGGGACGAAGTCACGCCTGACCAGGTGGTCGCGCTGCATCGGACCCCCTATGGAGTTCGGGAACACCAAGTCCTCGTCTACCCAAGCCTCGCCGAGGAGCACCTTCTCATGCTCCTGCCGTTCCCGCTGCCGGATCAAGGCTTCGATCGCCTGGTCGGCCAGGGCAACCGCGCGCCGCGATCTGGCGGTCTTCGGTGGAGCGATTCTGAGTCCAGCCTCGGTCCTGGTCATGGTCCCGGTCACCTGCGCCAACCCCCGATCCAGATCCACGCCGCTCCACCTCAGGGCCAGAAGCTCTCCCTGCCTCATGCCGGTGGTCACAGCCAGCACGTAGAGTGCCTCGAACCGGCTGCCTGCTGCGGCGCGACACAGCTCCCTCGCCTGGGCACCGGTCAAGGTCTGCATCTCGTTGGTTGCCATGCGCGGCGGAGGGACGAGGCCGGCCACGTTTCTGGAGACTACCCCCCAGCGGACAGCATCGGCCAGGGCCCGGTGCAGCACGGCGTGAGCGTGGTGAACGGTGGATGGGCTGATCCCCATCCCCAACATCCGCCCGTGCAACGCTTGGACCTTCTGGACGCTGAGATCCCCAATTCGAGTTGCGCCCAGCAGGGGCAGGAGGTGGATTCGGCCCAGCTCCTCATATCGCGTCCAGGTCCGGGGCCGCAGGTTGGATCGGATGGATGGCAGCCAGACGTTCCAGAACCTCCCGAATGGCTCGCGCGACCCCAGGGGCAGCTGACCCTCCTGATGAGCCCGCAGCGCCGTGACCAACTGGCGGCTCACAGACTCCCTCGTCTGGCCGTACAAGCGGTACCGGTGGCCGCCAAGAATCACGGCAGCCTCCCAGCGACCATCCCGCCGCCATAGATAGTGCCTTCTCCAGCAGCCCGCCTACCCATCGTCGGTCCCGCTTCTCAGTAGAGCTGGATCAGCCTCCGGCCTTGGTCCGATCGAAGGATCCGTTCGAGTGGCGGTAGAGACCATCGATCGCGAGATCACCAAGCGAGGCTGCGTACTCGTGGACGTGTGCCGTTCGGACTGTGGTTTGCCATAGACCATTCCACAGGGTTTGGTCCGCTGACAGCAGCGAAATGGGCGGTCGAGAGTTTGTCAGCCTGAACGGGGATGCCGGCCAGCAGCTCGAAGGCGACCACAGCCACCGCGAGCATGCCGCGGCCGCGATTGCCCTCGGCCGGCGAAGCCGTCCACGGACTGACTAAACGCTTGTCGGGAACCGGATCTCGCCTTGATCTCGGAGCCGTGTATTTTGGCCCCACGGTGTTACAGGCACTCGTGGGGCCACCAAGCCCCTCAGCGCGGTCGAGTTCGAGGCCGCGCTGGGGTCCAAGCCCGACAGCGGAACTGGGATCAATTGGGGGCCGACTCCAGGGCTGCGGCGGCCCGGGATTGGCCGGCCGCTGTCGACCCGGCCCTCCGACTCCACGGTCCGCCCTTCCCCTGCCTCGGGGGCAGGGCGGGCGGCCCACTGGTCGCGAAGAGTCTGGCTTCAGCCACGCCACCGGACCGCCTCGGTCCTGGGCCACACCCTCTGGAGCCAGGCTGCGGTGTTGGACGCTGGCCCGCACCCATTCCATCCGTCACTGGCGGCGCAAGAGGCTGGAGCCCTTTGCCGTCACTGGTGCCGTCAAGCCCCCGCGACCGACTCCAAAAAGCAGGGATTGGGGGCTATTTTGATCTCAAATCTGCTGGAGGCGACTCCGGGAATCGAACCCGGGATCGCGGTTTTGCAGTTCCCTCATGGCCGTGATGGATGGTGTTGTCTGGTGCTGCCAGGTGCCGTCCTGAACTCAAATCGGCACCTCATCGGTCCGTCAGGTGATGTCCCATGCCGCCCAATACTCGCCAGTCCGTGCGCAAAATGTGAGCAAGCGGCCCGCCACAATCCGGAGGACGTCCCCACCGCCCGGCCGCCGGGGAAGCGCCTCAGCCGACGCTGGCTGGGCGTCGCACCGGATGGCGGGACCCGCTGGTGACAGGCTCTTCCCTGGGGCTCTGGAGTAGCCCCACCACCGCACCCGCCAGCAGGCCAGCGACGACGGCGGCCACGAGTGCCACCCGC
>DATLTJ010000046.1:0-6298 GCA_035533655.1 Candidatus Acidiferrales bacterium
CTGCTCGGCCTCGGTGTCCACCTTGGCGAAGACGATGTCGTCGTGAGTTTCGGAGGCGGTCTCGTAGACGGGGGCGAACCTCCGGCATGGGCCGCACCAGCTGGCCCAGAAGTCGACCAGCACGACCTCGTTCGAGGTCACAGTCTTCTCAAAGTTGCTCGTGTCGAGTGCGACGGTTGCCACGGCCGTCCTCCTGATCACTAGACCTGTCGACCCGCACAACCAGTATACCCCCAGGGGTATTCTCGCCAGGGAAAGTGAATCCGGCTGGCCGGGCGGCGGGGTCTGGGGTCGTCTCCAGCTCGGCCCCGGCTCCTCACTGCCAGCGGTCAGGGGGAGCTACGCTGGCACCTGACTGCGACACGCCTCGAAGTGCACTGAGCGGGAGCGCAGTCGGGCCCCGGCTGGCTTGGCGCCGATTCGGTGGCGATTTCCGGGGTGGAGGAGGTACCGTGCATGCTCGGAGTGGGTCGATCCGGGGCCGCGCCGACGTAACCGTCGCCGGCGCTCTGAGCGGCGAGTTCTCCGCATCAACCGAAGCTCATGAACTCCGTGTTTTCAGGGACCATTTGGCCTCGCCGTCGGCCATCGGAGGAGATCTTTTGAGGCGGCTGCTGGCCTTCTGCTACGACCGACTTACCGACGGCCTGGAACGCCATGTCTTGAGCGCCTACCGGAGGCAGCTCCTGGCCGCCGCCTCGGGCCGGGTGCTGGACGTCGGGGCAGGCACCGGCGCCAACCTCCCCCACTATTCCCGAGACCAGATCTCAGAGCTGGTTCTGCTGGAGCCCGCGCCCGCCATGCTGGCCCGGGCGCTCTCCCAGGCGCGCCGGTTGGGTCTCGAGGTGCGACCGGTCCCGGGGAGAGCCGAGCAACTGCCCTTTGCCGACGGCAGCTTCGACACCGTGGTTTTCACCCTGGCGCTCTGCACTGTCGATGACCCCGCAGCGGCGCTGGCCGAGGCGCGCCGGGTGCTGCGGCCACCCGGCCGCCTGCTGCTGTTCGAGCACGTCCGTGCCGAGCGACCGTCACTGGCCGGCTGGCAGGACCGACTGGCGCCGCCTTGGCGCCGGCTGGCCGGCGGCTGCCACCTCAACCGTCCCACCGGCGAGCTGGTGGAACCGGCCGGATTCGTCTACGACTCGGTCGCCCTGGTGCGCGAGCGGAGAATCCCGGTTCCCGTTCTGGCCCAGCTCCTGGTCGGGGTGGCCCACCTCAATGACCAGACGGACCCGGCCAGTGCCCGGTCCGCGAGTGGCTTCGGTTCTCGCGCACCGGGACCGAGGGCCGGGCCGACGCCAGCCGGGACGGAGTTGCGTAGCAGATCGTAGCCCTCGTTGCTACAATAAGCAGACGATGGCCAGGGTGATAGCCCAAAGGGAGCTCCGCAACGAGAACGCGGCCATCATGGCGGCGGTGGCAGCCGGGCACGGGTTTGTCATCACTCGCAACGGCACCCCCGTGGCGGAACTGCGGCCCCTCAGCCTCGGGCGTCGTACCTTCGTCCCCAGGGCCCGGATCATCGAGGTCGCCGCCAGCAGTCCCCATATCGACGCCAAGGCTTTCCGAGCCGAACTGGACCGCCTGGTGGACCCGGACTTGTAGGTGCCCGCGGGCCTGCTCGACACCTCGGTGATAATCGCCTGGGACGACCCCCTGGTCCTGAACACCCTTCCGGAGGAGGCTGCCGTCTCCACCATCACCATGGCCGAGCTCGCCGCCGGTCCGCACCTGGCCCAAGACCCAGCGGAGCGGGCCCGGCGCCAGGCTAATCTGCAGCGAGCCGAGGCCCTATTCGACCCCATCGAATTCGATCGTGCCGCCGCGCGCAGCTACGGCCAGGTGGTGGCAGCGGTGGCCCAGGCCGGGCGATCGCATCGGCGCCGGGTAGCCGACCTGCTGATCGCCGCTATCGCCCACGCCAACGGCCTCGCGCTGTATACGCGTAATCCAGACGACTTCCAGGGCCTCGAAGCCCTGGTTTCAATCGTGGCCGTCTGACTCCGACCGGCGACCTCGCTCTGCAGCGGATGGAACCGAGATGGCTCAGCCCCAGGTCCTGGTCCACCAGGCAGGCCGGTGGTCGGTCGCCATGCCCCCGGTGGCAGCGTACTCAAACTCGATCCCCTGATCGCGGAGCTTGTCCAGCACCGGCTCCAGGGCTGGTTTCTCAACCACCCAGAAAACCCCGCCGTTGAGGCGGTTGTCCACCACCCTAAAGCCCCGGTCCTGGAAGTAGGAGGCCAAGGTGACCGCTCCGGTCCTGGATCTGGCGGACCGGCTGGCCTGGCCGATCTGCGCCAACGAGCCCAGCGTCTGGTCGTAGGCCTCGCGCTGGACCGGGTCGCTGAGAACCAAGAGGGCGTTGTTGATCGCCGCCATCCGGGATTGGGCTATTTTGTCCTGGTTCAGATCGGGGTGCCACCGCATGGCCTGGACCCGCCGCGCCTGGATGAGGTCCTGCTCGGAGACGCCCGGCAACACCCCCAGGAGGCCATAGAGATCGCCGTCATCGAGCCCGTCGGAAAATTGCATCTGGGTCAAGTCGCCTTGGGTTGCCCGGCCAGACCAGGGGGAAGCTCCCGGAGGCATCACGAAGCTCAGTTGAGTTGGTCAGTCTCAGGCTAGCTCATCCCGGCCCAGTGGAGGGGGCCATCACCACCTTGGAACCGCCCTGGCACAGCGGATCTGGCTCCGCCCGCCCCTTTGCTCCTCGGTAACTTCGTCCGGAGTCGGCCATGGGAAGCTTCTCGTCCATCTCAGACGGGTTTGGCGGCAGCCGCCCCCGGGGCGGGGTCGCGCCAAAAATGACGTTGCGGTCGGCTACCCGAGAGTCTCGGCTGGCGCCCCGGTCCGCCGGCGCACGAAGACGGGCGGCGGCGACCTGGCCTGGGTGGACCGCCCTGGCGGGACGCCAGCGTCACAGACCCGTCAGGGCCGACTGCCCAGCGATCGGGGAAGCTGCTGGTGGGCGGGATGGCTCCTGCATTTGGTGGAGCGATCGGGCCATCCGGTCAATTGCGGCAGCCGGGGATGGGTCGGCTGCTTCCCGCCGCGCAAAGAGGGCCGCCCCCCGCCGCGCCTCGCAGCCTGGCGTCGGCACCTGAACTCCCACAACTTGGCGCCTACGAGTCGGTAAAATCCTACCCACTGCTGTCGGTAGCGTTTCCGCTCCGTTCCTGGCGACTAGCTCAGGCCCGGCGCCGCTCCCGCAGCCAGGGTGGCCGCGCAATCTGGAGTACCAGGTCTTGACCGGACGATGGGTGGGCCGACCGCATGTGCGCCGCGAGGACCTGCGACTGGTAAGGGGTGAGGGTTCCTACCTGGACGACCTCAGCTTCCCCGGCTGCGCTCATCTGGCCTTCGTGCGCAGTCTGCTGCCCCATGCTCGGGTCCGCGCCGTCGACTCCTCGGAAGCTCGGACCATGCCGGGAGTCATCGAGGTGCTGACCGCCGCCGATTTCCCAGGGGTGGGGGCCCTGCCGCTGCAGGCGACCGCCCTGCCCGACGGTTTCGAGCTGGCCGACGTTCCGATGCCGATCCTGGCCGCCGGCGAGGTGCGGTTCGCGGGCGAGGCGGTGGCCGTGGTGGTGGCGGAGACGGCAGCAATCGCGGAAGACGCCGCGGAGTTGGTCCAGCTGGACCTCGAAACCCTTCCCTCTGTCGGCCGGCCGCGAGCGGCGCTGGACGGCGGGATTTCGGTCCACCAGCATGTTCCCGACAACGTAGTGATTCGGGGGAGAGTCCAAGGTGGGGACGTGGAGGCGGCGTTGGGCACCGCCGATCGGGTGGTTCGGGGCCGGTTCTCGATCCCTCGGCTACACGCCTGTCCGATCGAGACCCGGGGTTGCGTCGCCGACTTCTCTCCCGACGCCGACCTGATCACTCTCTGGTGCTCCACCCAGGATCCGCACCGGCCCCGCCTGCAGCTGGCCCATGTCCTCCACCGGGACCTGGATCGAGTTCGGGTGGTGGTTCCCGACGTGGGCGGAGCCTTTGGCAGCAAGGGCGGACTGGCCCCGGAGTACGCCGTCGCAGCGCTGGTGGCCATGCGCGGCGGCCGCGCGGTGAAGTGGGTGGAGACCCGTTCAGAGAGCTTCCTGGCCGCCTACCAGGGCCGGGGGATGGAGGCGGAAGCGGCGCTGGCGGTTGACCAAGCGGGCCACATGCTGGCGCTCCAAGTCGAGCTGATCTGTGACCCGGGAGCCTATCTGCTGGGCCACACCGCGGTGGTGGCGGCGACCGCCACCAGTCTGGCGACCGGCGCCTACCACATCCCGCTAGCTGAGGTCACCGTCGTGGGGGCGGCGACCAACAAGGTGCCTACCGGCCCCTACCGCGGCGCGGGCCGCCCTGAGGCGGCGTTCGTCATCGAAAGGATGGTGGACATCGCCGCCCGGGAGCTGGGGCTTGACCCGGTGGAGATCCGCCGCCGGAACCTGGTCGGCCCGGAGGCCTTTCCGTACCGCACCGCGATCGGGACCGAGTATGACTCGGGTGACTACCCGGGGCTTCTGGAACGCGCTCTCGAGCTGGTCGACTACCCCCAGGAGCGCGCCCGGCAGGCTGCGGCTCGAAGCGCTGGCCGGCTCCGAGGCGTCGGGGTCTCGGTGACGGTGGAGTCGAGTGGCAACAGCTTCTGGGAGACGGCCGCCGCCACCCTCCAGGCTAACGGTCGGGTGCTGTTGCTGCCGGGCTCGAGTGAGCACGGCCAGGGCCACGGCACCACCTTCGCCCAGATCGCCGCCGACAAGATGGGGATCGAGCCCACTCAGATCGAGGTCAGGAGCGGAGACTCGGCGGAGGTTCCCCTCGGCGTGGGCACCTTCGGCAGCCGGTCGGTCACGGTCGGGGGCTCGGCGATCCTCTTAGCCCTCGAGGATCTGCAGCAGCGCTGCCGCAGCTGGGCCGCCCACCTCCTCGACGTGCCCGAGGAGGAGCTGGTCTGGAAGGAGGGAACCCTGCAGTCCCCGGACGGCTCCGCCAGCGTGACCCTCGCCGAGATCGGCCACGCTGCCTCCCAGCCGTCCCCGGACCCGGATCTGCCTGAACTGCGTGGCGACGGCAAATTCTCACTGCCCAAGCTGGCCTTCGGGTCCTGCGCCTGCATCGTCATTTTGGAGATCGACCGCGAAACCGGAGCCGTCACTGTCGAGCGGCTGGTGGCGGTCGACGACGCCGGCACCATCATCAACCCGTTGCTGGCCGAGGGACAGGTCGTGGGGTCGATCGTCCAGGGTCTGGCCGCCTCGCTGTTCGAGGAGGTGACTCACGATGCCGACGGCCAGCCCCTGACCGAGAGTTTCCTCAGCTACGCGGTCCCCACCATGCCCGACATCGGCGCGACGATCACCACCGAGTTCCGGCCCACCCACTCGCCGCTGACCCCGCTGGGGACCAAAGGAGTCGCGGAGAGCGGCTGCATCGCTGTGCCAGCGGCGGTCGCCAACGCGGTCTGCGACGCGCTCTCCCCGCTGGGGGTGGTCCATGCCGACCCCCCGTACACACCCGAGCGGGTCTGGAATCTCATAGGGGCGGGTCGGCGGTGAGCGAAACTCGAGTGGCGCTGGTGACCGGCGCGTCGCGAGGTATGGGCAGATGCATCGCGGTGGCTCTGGCCGAACACGGCCATGACGTGGGGATCAACTTCAGCCGCAGCCGGGACGAGGCGGAGGAGACCGCTGAGCTGGTGCGCCGATGCGGGCGAAAGCCGTTGCTGCTGCAGGCGGACGTGAGCGATGAGGCAGCGGTGCGGACCATGGTGAAGACTCATACCAGCACCTTCGGACAGCTGGATGTGCTAGTGAACAACGCCGGCACCACCATTGACACCGAGCCCAATGACCTGGAGGGCCTGCGGTTGGAGGACTGGGATCGAGTCTTCGCCGTCAATGTTCGGGGCCTGTTCCAGGTCACCCGGGCGGTGCTACCCCTCCTGCGCGAATCGCCGGCGGCGAGCGTGGTCAACATGGCCAGCATCGCCGGACTGCGCCCCACTGCCCAGCCATTCCCGTATGCCGCGTCCAAGGCGGCGGTCGTGAGCCTGACCAAGACGCTGGCTCGGTCCTTGGCCCCCGGGGTGCGGGTGAACGCCGTCGCTCCGGGCTGGGTGTCGGGAGAGTGGATGGAGCACGCGCTGGGCGAGAACTACCAGCATCTGATAGAACGGCGCGCGAATCACACGCCGATGCGCCGGGTGGTGACGCCGGAGGATGTTGCGGAGGTGGTGATCTCCCTGGTCGAAACCAATCGTCTCGTCACCGGGGAGGTCGTGGTGGTCGACGGCGGCTACAGCGCC
>DATLTJ010000047.1:0-58628 GCA_035533655.1 Candidatus Acidiferrales bacterium
GGTGACGTCTCCGAGGGGCCGGTTCTCCGCCACGTCGCGCAGCAGGCGGCGCATGATCTTGCCGGACCGAGTCATCGGCAGTTCGGGGGTGAAGAGGATGTTGGCCGGCGCGGCGATCTTGCCGATCTTTTTGCCGACGTGATTGCGCAGTTCCGTCAGTAATTCGACCGAGCCCTCCTGGCCCGCTTTCAAGGTGACGAAGGCCACGATCGCCTGTCCAGTCTGCGCATCGTTGCGCGCACAGACCGCCGCCTGAGCGACTGCGGGATGGTCGACTAGGGCGCTCTCCACCTCGGTGGTGGAGATACGATGAGCCGAGATGTTCATCACGTCATCAATGCGGCCCATCAGCCAGTAATCGCCGTCGGCGTCCTTGCGAGCACCGTCGCCGACGAAGTAGGTGTCCTTGTACCGACTCCAGTACGTGTCCTCGTACCGCTTGGGGTCCTTGTAGATGCCGCGCAGCATGGCCGGCCACGGCTTACGGATTACCAGGTTCCCTCCTTGCCCCGGTGGAACCTCCTGACCCTGCTCATCGAACACGGCGGCGTCGATGGTGGGGAACGGCTTGGTCGCGGACCCTGGCTTGAGCGTGGTCAGCCCCGGGAGTGGGGTTATCAGGATCATGCCGGTCTCGGTCTGCCACCAGGTGTCGACCACCGGGGTTTTTCCCAGTCCGACATGCTCCCGGTACCAGAGCCACGCCTCGGGGTTGATCGGTTCGCCGACTGTTCCCAGCAGCCGCAGACTGGTCAGGTCGTGCTTCTGGGCGTACTGGGGACCCCACTTCATGTGGGTCCGGATGGTGGTTGGCGCGGTGTAGAGGACGTTGACCTTGTAGCTCTCGACGATCTCCCACCAGCGCTCCTCGTTGGGAAAGTTGGGGATTCCCTCATAGATGACGCTGGTGGTGGCGTTGGCCAGCGGGCCGAAGAGGATGTAGCTGTGGCCCGTCACCCAGCCGATGTCAGCAGCGCACCAGTAGACCGTCTCCGGCTTGATGTCAAAGATGTAGTAATGAGTGGTCGCAACCCCCACCAGGTAGCCGGCGGTGGTGTGGACAATGCCCTTGGGCTTGGCGGTGGTACCGCTGGTATACAGCAGGTAGAGCAGATCTTCGGAGTCCATCGGCTCGCAGGGACAGGTGGCCGGATCGTCGCTCTGATCCTGGATCATCTCGTCGACGTAGATGTCGCGACCGGCCTGCATGTGGACGTCTCCGCCGGTGCGCCGGGCGACCACCACTTGCCTAATTGAGGGCGTCAGCGCCACCGCGGCGTCTGAGTTGCCCTTGAGCGGCACCTTGCCACCCTTGCGCCAGCCTTCGTCCTGGGTGATCAGGAACTCGCACCCCATATCATTGAGCCGTCCCGATAGCGCCTCCGCGCTGAAACCGCCGAAGACGACCGTAAACGGCGCCCCGATCCTGGTGCAGGCCAGCATCGCCACCGGCAGCTCCATGCACATGCCCATGTAGATCCCGATTGGTGTGCCCTTCTTGACCCCCAGCTTCTTCAGCCCGTTGGCGAAGCGGACCACGTCCTTTTGCAGTTCTGCATACGTGATCGTCCGCTTCTCGCCCGGCTCACCTTCCCAGTAGTAGGCGACCTTGGAGCCGAGGCCCGACTCCACGTGCCGGTCCACGCAGTTGTAGCAAACGTTGAGCTGGCCGCCCAGATACCACTTGGCGTAGGGGGGGCTCCACTCGTAGAGCTTGTCAAAGCGCTTGAACCAGGTGACGCGCTGGCGCGCTTCCTCAGTCCAGAAGTCCTCGAAAGTGCGGTCGTAGATCCCCGGCTGGGCGTTCGCCTGAGCGGCGAACTCCGGGGCAGGCGGGAACGATCTGCCCTCTTCCTGGAGAGCATCGATCCTCTTGGCGTCTACGGTCATATCCACCTCCTAGCTTCTCAACAACCCAAGACGCGGCGGGCACACGGCCAGTTCCGCTCGGAGCACTCTCCCGCGGCTCCCTCCAGGCTGCAGGGTAGTGGCGAAGTGGGCCGAGGGCGAGCGGGTGACGGCGAACGGCATGGATTGGCCGATTGAGCGGCAGAGTTCGGCAGCCGAACGGTTGGGCCGTTGCACCAGAAGAGCGGGCAGCGGATGATTCCGCCCATGTCCTGGGTGGCGGTGGTCCTGGTGGAGGCAGGCCTGACCACGTTGGCCGCCGCCAGCGTGTTCCTGCTCCTCCGCCGGCGCCATCTGGTCTTCAACACCGTCGAGGAGAGGGCGACCCTCAGAACCCTGGCCTTCGCGACCTCGGCGGTCTCCACCCTGCGCCAGGGGCTTTCCTCCAAGACCGCAGTCAAGGTGCTCCGTTCCTTGGTCCCCCAATCAGGCGGTCCGGCAGCCTCCCTCTACGACACCCGCAACCTCCTCGGATTCCAAGCCCGCCCCGGCAGCCGGGCCGACCACCACTCCCGCCACGTCTCGGAGGAGGCCGACGAAGTGCGCCAGGCACTCGCCTCGGGCCGCACCCAGCTGGTGCGGGTCCACACCCAGGAGCCCACCTCCGCCTGCCCGCTACGGGTGGCCGTGGTGGCGCCGCTGACCGTCGACAATCAGCCGGTGGCAGCCCTGGTCACCTACCACTCGGCTGAGCCCAGCCCAGCCCAGCTGAGCGTGGCCACCGACTTAGCCGACCTCTTGGCAACTCAGCTTCGACTGCAGCGGGCGGATCAGCAGCAGGCGGCCCTGGTGCGGTCGGAACTGCGGGCGCTGCGGGCCCAGATCTCGCCCCACTTCATCTACAACACCCTCACCACCATCACCAGCTTCGTGCGCACTGATCCCGAGCGGGCGCGAGATCTGCTCACCGAATTCGCCGACTTCAGCCGGCGGGCCTTCCGGGGCCCGAGCCACGAGTTCACGACCCTGGCCGATGAGCTGGTCTACGTCAACCAGTACCTCAAGTTCGAGCAGGCCCGCTTCGGCGACCGGCTGACGGTCCGCTACCACATCGACCCCGAGGTGCTGAGCACGGTGGTCCCCGCCCTACTGGTCCAGCCCCTGGTGGAGAACGCCGTGAAGCACGGGATCGAGCCCCGGCTCGGCAAGGGCCAGATCACCATCGAGGCGGACGACCAGGACGACGAGTGCCTGATCGTGGTCCGGGACGACGGTGAGGGGCTGGAAACGGCGCTGGACCTGGCCGAGCACCAGGGAGCTTTGGGAAACATCGACCGGCGCCTCAATCACGTCTTCGGGCCGGCCCACGGCCTGGAGATCATCTCCGAGACCGGGAAGGGGACCGCGGTCAGGGTGCGGATTCCCAAGTACCGCCCCGGCGTGAAGGCGTCCTGAGCTGGTGGAGCCCCCCTATCGCGCGCTGGTAGTCGACGATGAAGCTCCCGCCCGGGGCGAGCTGAAGTACCTACTCAAGCAGTCGCCCCGGGTCAAGGAGGTGCTGGAGGCGGAGGGCGCCAGCCAGTGCATGGACCTGCTCGCCGTGGAGCAAATCGATGTGCTGTTTCTCGACATCCGCATGCCGGGCATGGATGGCCTGCAGTTGAGCCAGGTGATCTCTCAGCTCCCAACCCCGGTGCCGGTGGTATTCGTGACCGCCTTCGAGGAGCACGCTATCGAGGCCTTCCAGCTGGCCGCCTTCGACTACCTGCTGAAGCCGGTGCGGGTGGACCGGCTCAACCTGACCCTGGAGCGGCTGGCACTCGCCTCCCGCGATATGGCGGCCCGATTGCGGCGGGAGTCCAGCCCCGACCCGAGAGGTTTGGATGACCGACTCGCGGTCACCCACCGGGGCCAGATCCTGCTCCTTCCGGTGGAGGACATCCGACTGGTAGAGGTGGACGGGGACCGGGTGGCGGTGGTGACCCACGAAGGCCGGTACATCGCCCGGCTGCGACTGCGCGACCTGGAGGAGCGCCTCTCCCGGCAGGGCTTCATGCGGGTCCACCGCCACTACATGGTGAATCTCCGTCACGTCACCAACGTCGAGTGTTTCTTCAACAGCACTTACCTGCTCCGGATCCAGGGGGTGAACGACCTCCCGGTCCCGGTCTCCCGCCGGCACGGCCCACAGCTCCGGTTGGCCCTCGGTCTCTGAGGCGTCGTGTCGCAGCCGCTGCCAGGAGCCCTGGAGGGTGAGGCAGAGCACCCAGCGTCCACCGGCCTGCTGGAATTCGAAGAGCAGACGGAGGTCGGCGAGCTCTACCTGAAGGCGTTGATGCGGCGCCAGCGCCGGCTCAGCCTGGGCGTGGCGTTGGCCTTTGTCAGCTTCCTGTTCGTGCAGCCGCTGCTGGCCTTCTGGTGGCCAGAGTGGGGTGCCCTCAGAATCTTCGGGATCCCGGTCTCCTGGCTGGTGCTGGGGGTCGCCTCCTACCCGCTGCTGATCTGGCTGGGCTCGATCTACGTCCGGCGAGCCGAGGAGGTGGACGACGAGTTCACCGACCTCTTGAGCTGAGGACACGAGGATGACCGGCTCCACCGCGGCGGTCCTGGGCCTGGTGGCGATGGCGGCGGTGAGCCTGGGGGCGGGGCTCTTCGCCCGGCGCTGGGCCCGGACCACCTCGGACTTCATGGTGGCGGCCCGAGCGGTGCCGCCCCGGGTCAACGCCGCCGCCATTAGTGGGGAGTACCTGAGTGCCGCCTCGTTCCTCGGCATCGCCGGCTTGGTCATGCAGTTCGGCTACGACGTTCTCTGGTACCCCGTCTGCTACGCCGGCGGTTATCTGCTGCTGCTGCTCTTCATCGCCGCTCCGCTGCGCCGTTTCGGGGCCTACACGATCCCGGACTTCGCCGAGGGCCGCTTCGACAGCCCGCGCTTCCGTCGCCTGGCGGTAATCCTGGTCCTGATCATCGGCTTCTTTTACGCCCTCCCCCAGATGAAGGCGGCCGGGCTGACCGTGCAGACGGCCTCCGGGCTGCCCTATGGGGTCGGCATCGGGATCGTTGCGCTGGTGGTGGTGGCCGGGGTGGTGGGTGGCGGCATGCGCGGGATCACCTTCGTCCAGAGTCTGCAGTTCGCGGCCAAGCTCTTCGCGATCTCCGTCCCGGCTTTCCTGCTGCTGATCCACTTCTCGGGCACGGGAGTGCCGTTCGCCAAGGGAGCCAGCGGACTAGAGCGGCTCACCACGACGACCCGGTTCCAGGTGACCGCGGGCGAGCTGTGGCAGATCTCCAGCAACACCGAGGCCCAGGTCGCCCGCCCCACCACCATCGGCTGGCAGCGGCAGACGCCGACCTCGAGCACCAGCGCGCCGTCGGCCGGGTTCGAGGGCGGAACCTCGCCGACGGTGACCGTGAACCACCGCCACGACCATTTGCGGCAGCTGCAGGGTGCTAGCCGGCTACCGAAGGGCACGATCACCTGGAAATCGACGGACGCGGTAACCGTCGCCAAAGGCCAACCGGCCCCCTTCGGCAGCGAGACCCCGGCCAGCCCCACCTCCTCCTGGATCGCTCCCTTCGGGCCGCTCGCCGGCGGCACCGGCCATCCCCTCCTCTTCACCTACTCCCTGATCCTGGCCATCCTGCTGGGCACCATCGGGCTGCCCCACATCCTGGTCCGCTTCTACACCAACCCTGACGCCAAGGCCTCCCGTCGAACCGCCCTGCTGGTGCTGGTGCTGCTGGGTAGCTTCTACATCTGGCCGCCGATCTTGGGGGCTCTGGGCCGCTCCTACGACCCCAGCCTGTATGGGACCAATCTCACCGACGCGGTGGTGCTGATCCTGCCCTCGCAGCTGGGTGCCGGGTGGTTGGGCCAGCTCCTCTCGGCAGTCGTCTACGCAGGTGCCTTCGCCGCCTTCAGCTCGACTCTCAGCGGCCTGCTGGTCTCGCTGGGGGGAGCCCTCGGCCACGACGTCTACGGGCGCTGGCTGCGGCCCGCCGCCGGGCCGACAGCCCGGCGGCGCGCCTTCCAGCTGAGCGCGCTCGGCGCCGGGGTGGCGGCCGCCGCCTTGGGGCTGCTGGTCGAGGGGTTCGACATCAGCGTCCTGGTGGGCTGGGCTTTTGCCATAGCGGCCAGCTCCTTCTTCCCCTTGCTGGTGCTGGGGATCTGGTGGCGCCAGCTGACCACCCTGGGCGCGTCGGTGGGGGTGGCCCTGGGAGGCGGCGTCGCCACCTGCTCGATCATCACCACCATGGTGGCGACGGTGTCCTCCCCCCTGGCTGCCTTCCTGGCCCAGCACTCGAGTTTGGCAGTGGTGCTGTCCCAGCCGGCGATCGTCACCGTCCCGCTCGCTTTCGCGTCCATGGTCGGCATCTCACTGATCCGACCGGCGCCGCCCGCGGGGGTGGCCGCCAAGATGGTCCAGCTCCACGCCCCGGAACTTCTGGGTCTGCGCCGCGAGTACATCCCGGACTGACCGCAGGCCCAGGAGGGGTCAGTAGCCCGCCTGGGGATTGGCCCGGTTCAGCAGCGATTCCCCGTCGACCCATCGGCGGAGCTGCTCGGCGAAGAGCTCAGAGGTCCGCCGGGCAAGGTGGGAAGAGCTCCAGCTCAGGTGCGGACTGACGTGGACCCCCGGAGCCGTCCAAAGTGGAGATCCGTCGGGCAGCGGCTCCTCCACGAACGCATCCAGATAGGCGGCCGCCGGTCGGCCCTGGGCCAGCGCAGCCAGCAACACCGGCTCGTCCACGAGACCGCCCCGGGCGACGTTCACCAGCGCGCTTCCCGACGCCATTTGGGACAGCACCAGGTTGTTCACCGCCCCCTCCGTTTCCATGGTCAGGGGCGCCACCAGGATGAGGGCGTCGGCGCCCTGGCAGGCTCGGGCTATATCCGGAGCCCCGAAGACCTGGCCCACCTCAGCCGGCCCCGGCCGGGACGGATCGCGCCTGACCCCGACCAGCTGGCAGCCGAAGGGAGCTAGCCGGCTTGCCACCGCGCCGCCGATCGCGCCCAGGCCGAAGAGCACCACCCGCAGGTCCCCCAGCTCCCGCAGCGGCAGCTGGACAAAGCGGCGCTCACGCTGCTGCTCCGCCAATTCCGGGAATCGTTTGCAGTGCTGCAGCAGACAGCCCACCACGAACTCCGCGATGGGGATGGCGGTGACCCCGGCCGAGTGAGTGAGGATGGTGTCGGGGCGATCCCGAAAGAGCACCGCCAGATGGTCGATCCCGGCGCTGGCGGTGTGCACCCAGCGCACTTCTGGGTGGCTCTGGAGGGCTTCCGGAAACCGGTCTGGGGGGTCCCCGGCGGCGGAGCCAGGAAAGAGCCGCCAGATCACGTCGAAGTCGCCGAGACGGGTCAGATCCGCCCCCGCCTCGGCCGCCACCAGCTCGGCCCGGTCAGCGGGAATCGCCCGCCGGACGAGCTCCAGGTCGGGAGCAGGCAGCTGGCCCACCACCAGACAGCGCACCCTCTGGCCGCCCTCATCGGTCAAGCGCGGGACTCAATCTGGGACCGGTGACGCTCGACCACGAAGGGCTCGATCAGCTCCTCGATCACCCGGCGGTGGGCGGGATGGTTGGCGTAAACGAGATAGTCCTCGGAGTTGGCGAACTCGACGACGATTGCCAGGTCGCAACCGTTCGGGATCACCCCCAGATCCGGCCCGGAGCTCATGGATCGGATCTCGGGAATCTGAGCCGGCAGGGCGGCGAGCCCGGCGACCACGGCCGCTACCGTCCCCGGCGGACTGTCGTCGCGGAATCTCATCAGGACCACGTGTTTGATCATCCTTCTCCCCCATTTCCCCAGCTGACTCGCGCCATCATGGTGCCATGCACCAGCCGAACCTCCCGTTCGTCAGCCCGAGCTGGCTGAAGGACCAGCTCCACGAACCCGACCTCACCATTCTCGACGTGCGCTGGGTGCTGCCCGACGGCGCCGATCAGGCGGGCTATCAGGAGGCCCACATCCCCGGTGCCCGCTTCATTGATCTGGACCGGGAGCTGGCGGATCCTCCCGGCCCCCCGGGTCGCCATCCCCTGCCCTCGGCCGAGCGGTTCAGCAAGGCGATGCAGCAGGCCGGGGTCTCCCAGGGGGGGCGGGTGCTGGCCTACGACGGTGGGAGTGGAGCGGCCGCCCGGGCTTGGTGGCTGCTGCGAGCCGCCGGCCACGGTCGAACCACCGTCCTGGACGGAGGCTTGGCGGGCTGGCGGGCCTTCGGGGGGCCGGTCGAGAGCGGGGAGGCGACGGCGGAGCCCGGGGATTTTGTGGCCAGCTCGTTCCAGGGCTGGGTCTCGGCCGACCAGACGGCCGAACTGCTGGCCGCCGGCGCGGCGGTGCTGGACGCCCGGAGCCACGAGCGCTTCGGAGGCGCCCATTCGCCGTTTGATCCGCGGCCGGGCCACATCCCGGGTGCCCGCAGCCTCCCCTGGACCGAGGCCTATCGGGACGGCGACGTGGTCGTCCCCGAGAAGCTGGTCGCCCGCAGCCACAAGGCGACCGGAGGACCTGCTCCGATGGTCGCCTACTGCGGCTCGGGAGTCACCGCCTGCAGCCTGATCCTGGCTCTCGAATCGGCCGGCATCCACGGGGTGCTGCTCTACCCGGGTTCCTGGAGCGAGTGGGCGCAGGATCCGGAGCGCCCCGCCGAGGTCTGAGCAGAGCGGCGCGGGGCCTGGTCAGTCCCGCCCGGTGACTTTGTAGGCGGCGGCCTGCTGGACCCGGCGCATTACGATCTGATCCAGATTGACGTGGTCGTGCCGAGTCACGGCGAAGACCACCAGATCGGCGACGCTCGCGATAGACCGCCGCCACCCGCTCATGGTCCTCGGCGCACCGATTGAGGGCGAAGTCGGTCTGCGCCATCGCGGGAGAGACCTCAGTGACCCGAATCGGGCGGCCGGTCAGCTCCAGCCGCAGGGTCTGGCTGATCGCGTGCACTGCGTGCTTGGCGGCCGTGTAACCTGCGCCGGCCTCGGCGCAAAAGGCGGTCACGCTCGCCTCCACGGTCAGGTCGAGGACCATCCCTCGCCCGCCTAGCTCGACAGCAAGCCGATGGATCTCCTCCTCCCGGCGAGCCCCCAGCAAGAGACGCCAGCGCTCCGCTGCCAGCCGACAGGCGACCGCCTCGCCGATGCCCGCGCTGGCTCCGGTGACCACCGCCAGCGGTCGCAGCTCAGCTGCGCTCTCCTCCCGACCTGGCTCAGCCGCCAGCTATCACCTCCACTCCCATTCCCACCTAGCCAGCCTCACCAACCGAGGCAGTCCCCAGCCCCGCCAGCTCCCGTTCGAGTCCCGGGCCGTCACTTACCGGAAGCCGGCAGGAGAAGTCGCGGCAGACATAGGCGGTCGGTGCCCCTTGGAGGAGGGGTCGAGAGAAGACCAGAGGGGGCCCCAGCGCGGCCTCCTGGTCCCCGACACTGACCCGGCCCACTCCCACCACGAGCTGCGGCCGCAGCTTGGAGCGTGCCTGGCGCAGAAGCAGCCCGGGAACAAGCTGCCCGTCGGGGACCACCATCGCCAGCTCGATCTGACCCTGGTCCAGGATCGCCATGGCTGACAGGAGGGCGCCGAAGGCGGACGGAAACCGCTCGACCGCGCTGGCCATCGCCCGCAGCACCTCGGTGGCCCGCTCGAGCCAGCTCCCCTCACCAGTGAGGGCATGCAGCCGCAGGCACAGCTCAGACATCAGAGAGATGCCGCTGGGCTGCGCTCCGTCCTCGAGGGTCCGTGGACGCGCCTGGAGATGGGGATCGTGGTCGAGAGGAGTGTCGAACCAGCCGGGCCCGGCCGGGTCCCGGTACTCCCTTTCGATCCGCCGGCCCAGCTCCAGGGCGAGCTCGAACCAGCGGGACTCTCCCGTCCCTTCGTGGAGAGCCAGGGCCGCCAGGCCCATGGCTGCGAGATCATCCAGAGTCGCCACGAAGCGAGCGCGGGAGCCGTCGAAGATGTGGTGGATCTGGCCGCCGACCGTCGCCTGGTTCATGACCGCCTGAGCGCACCTCAGCGCCGCTGCCAGGTACCGGGGTTCGTCCGCCCCCAGGGCCAGTTCGGTGAGAGCGGAGATCGCCAGCGCGTTCCAGCCCACGATCAGCTTGTCGTCACGGCCGGGCGCCGGGCGGCGAGAGCGCACCTTGAGGAGCTCCTGCACCATCGCCTCCCGGGCGCTTTGCCGCTCCACTTCCGGGAGACCCAGCGGGGAATTCAGCGCTGCTGGGTCAAGTCCGCCGCGCAGCACCGCTCCACCCTGCTCAGTGTGAGCGGTCCCAGGGCCGCCGAAGAGCCCCTCCGCCAGTTCGAGCCGATTGGGCCCCAGCGCCGCTGCCAGCTGCTCGGGGGTCCACGCGTAGAAGGCCCCCTCGCCCTCCGCGGTGTCGGCGTCGAGGCTCGCCGCGAAGCCCCCTCCGGGAAGCTCCATCTGGTCGATCAGGAAGTCCGCCGTCCGGCGGGCAAGGTCGAGATGCCGCGGATTGCCGTGCACCCGCCAGCTGCGCAGGTAGAGACGCACCAGCTGGGCGTTGTCGTAGAGCATCTTCTCGAAGTGCGGTACCGCCCACCGGCGATCGACGCTGTAGCGGTGGAACCCCTCACCCAGCTGGTCGTGGATCCCGCCTTCAGCCATGGCCTCGAGAGCCCGGCGGACCACCTCTCCCGCCTCGCCGCTCCCCTGCAGCACCTCCCTCGTCAACAGAAAGTCCAACGCCGCACATTGGGGGAACTTGGGCGCCCCCCCGAAGCCGCCGTACTCGGAATCGGCGCTCTGGAGCAGCCTCTCCTCGGCCGCGGCCAGAACCTCGGCCAGCTTCGTATCCCGGGGAGTGGCTGAGATCAAGGGAGCGGGTTGGAGCGCCTGGCTCAGCCGCTCCGCGCTCTCGACCACCTCCTGGTGCCGGTCCCGATAGGCGGCGGAGAGCGACTCCATCACCCGGCGGAAACTGGGGATTCCCGACCGGTCCTCGGGCGGAAAGTAGGTGCCCGCGAAGAAGGGCCGACCGTCGGGCAGCAAAAAGACGGTCATCGGCCAGCCCCCTCCGCCGGTGAGAGCTTGGAGGGCATCCATGTAAACCCGGTCCACATCGGGCCGCTCCTCGCGGTCCACTTTAACGTTGACGAAGAGCTGGTTCTGGAGCTCCGCCACGATCGGATCCTCGAAACTCTCGTGGGCCATGACGTGGCACCAGTGGCAGGCGGAGTACCCGACGCTGAGGAGGATCGGCCGGTCCGCCTCCTGGGCTCGGTGGAACGCCTCTTGACCCCAGGGATACCAGTCCACCGGATTGTCCCGGTGCTGACGCAGGTACGGGCTCGTCTCCTCCTCCAAGCGATTCACCAATTGAACGTACTACCCGAGGCCCGCCGGGAGCGCTCGAGGGCGGCTGCGACAATCGATCCATGGCCCCCACCAGACCAGACCTGCACCCGGTTCTCCCGCCCCTCGGGCTGAGGCTGGGCCTGAACGCCGCCGCCGCGGCTGTCCAAGCGCTGGGCCCCCACCGGTACCGCCTCTTCGACCGGATCGGCAACGCCACCTTCGTGCTGCAGCCCGGGCTGCGGCGGGCAGCCATCCGGAACTACCACGCCGCCTTCCCCGAACTGACCAGGCGCGAGGCCCGCCGCCTGGCTGCCCGCAGTTTCCGGGAGTACGTGCGCACCGCCATCGATTTCCTGTATGTGCAGCACCTGCCTCGGACCAAGGTGTTGTCGGAGATGCGGGTCTTCGGGTACGAGACCTATATGCAGGGACTGCAACTGGCGGGTAAGCCGGGAATCCTGGTGGTCATCCATCACGGCAGCTGGGACGCTCCCGGGGCGTTAGCGATCGCCAACGGGGTCAACCTCACCTCGGTTATGGACGACGAGGGCAACGCCGTGATGTCGAACCTGGTCATCTGGGCTCGGGCGGAGATCGGGGTGGAGGTGGTGCTGGCTTCGAAGTCGCCACGCACCCTGCTGCAACGGCTGCGCGCCGGCGGCTGGGTGGCCCTGGTCGCGGACATCCCCGGGGACACCCCCTCGGTCGAGGTCGACTTCCTCAACCACAAGACCCTCTTCTCCGCCGCCCCGGGCATCCTGGCCGCCCACACCGGCGCTCCTCTGGTGCCGGCCACCAGCGTGCGGACTCCTACGGGCGGCTACCTGGTGGAGCTCTACCCCCCGGTGACGGTCGCCAAGGACACGGACCCGGCCGAGGCCCTGCGCCAGCTGATCCCGGTGTTCGAGGCAGCCGTGCGGCGCTGGCCGGAACAGTGGTTTCCCTTCCGCCAGGACCTGTTCCTTGACCTCCCCGACCCCTGATCGGGGCCCGACCCCGCACCTGCGCCTGGCCTGGTTCGGTCATGCCGTAGGCGCGCACACCGACGGCCTCACCACGTACTCCGCAGATGTCGTGGGCGGGCTGCTGGAACGAGGAGTCGAGGTCTGGTTTCACCACTCCAGCCAGGACGGGAGAGCCACCCTGGTGGATGAAGCGCACCGGTCGGCCTGGCCGACCAGGCGCTTCAAGACCGTGACGGTGCCCAGGTGGGGGTTCCGGGCCGGGGTGTCCCGGTGGCTGACTGAAGTGCGGCCGGAGATCGTCCACGCTTCGCTCAGCTTCACCCTGGAGGACGGCTGGCTGGGCCGTCAGGCTCGCGCCTCGGGCGCAGCGACGGTCGCCACCTTCCACCTGCCGTTCGGTCGGCCGGGGAGCAGGCGAGCCTTGGTGATGCGCGAGCTGCACCGCTTCTGGGCGCCTCGACTGCGCGCCTATCAGCGGGTGATCGTCTTCTCCGAAGACCATCAAAAGCGCCTGGCCGAGGTGGGAGTCGATCGATCTCGGATCGCGGTCCTCCCCAATGCGGTCAACACCGACCTGTTCAGCCCGGGCGCGTCCCCACTCCGCCGGGAGCGCCTCTCCGGGGCCGGGTTGGTGGTCGGGTTTCTGGGTCGGCTGGATCCCGAGAAGGGCGTGCGCGAGCTGCTCGAGGGATTCCGTGCCGCGGACCTGAGACCCGACTCTCGGCTGCTGATCGCCGGCCGCGGGGTGCTGGAGGGCCGGGTGAGCGACGCCCAGCGCGACCCGCGGGTCATCTATCTGGGCCAACTGCTGACCGTCCAGGAACGGCTCGACTTCTGGCGGGCGGTCGACGTGTTCTGCCTCCCCTCCAGCGCGGAAGGGCTGTCGATCGCGCTGCTGGAAGCGATGGCGACCGGCTGCGCGGTCGCGGCCACCCCGGCCGGGGGCGCCTCGGCGGTCCGCGGAGTTGCCGCCAGCCTGAATCCGGCCGCCCTCAGCGAGTCGATCGCGTCCTTGCTAGCGGACCTACAGGAGCGCCCGGAAGAGCGGGATCGCCGAGGCCACCTGGCACGCGAGGAAGCGGTGCGTCATCATGGGATGAGGGCCATGTTGGATCGGTTGCTGGCGATCTACGGCGACTGTCAGGGTCGGCGATCTAGCGATCACCAGCCGGCGGAGTAACGCGAAGCAATTGGATCGCACTGGGCCTGACGAGCTCCCGGCGCGGGTGGTCCGAGGTCCCGAGGTGGAGGAGTGGTTGGTGCTGGAGCTGGTCTCCTGAGCAGCGGCTTGAGCCGATTGGCGGGCAGGCCGCCGACGGCGCTGGTGGTGGACAGCGGCGCCTGTTTGCCACCAGCTCTCGGAGAGTCTCCCTGGGTCAGCGTCGTCCCGATGTCGATCGAGCTGGATGGCCGGGTACTCCGGGACGGGCTCGACATCACGAGCCAGGAGCTGTATCGCCGGCTCGCCGGTCCCGGTCCGCTGCCGAGCAGCAGCTCCCCCTCGCCGGGTGACTACCTGAAGGTCTTCCGAGCGATCCCCAGCTCCGACATCGTCTGCCTGACCATCCCCGAGCAGTATTCGATGATGGGTCGATCGGCCCGGGTGGCGGCTGAGATGCTCCGCAGCGAGGACCCGGAGAAGCATATCGAGATCCTGAACACGGGCACGGCGGCGGGTGGCTACACCTTGGTCGCGGAGGCGGCGGCGGCCGCCTGCGCGGCCGGGCTGGAACGTGAAAAGGTGGCGGCCCACGTTCGGGAGGTGGCGGCCAGCGCCCGGGTCATCGCCGCGCTCGACACCCTGCGCTACCTGGTTCGGAGCGGCCGGGTGCCAGCCTTGGCCGGCCTGAGCGGCGACCTGCTGCACGTGCGCCCAGTGTTCGCCTTCGCCGGCGGCGATGTCCGCCGCCTGGGCCTGGTTCGCGGCACCAGGCGCGCTTTGCGCGCGGTAGCCGAGCACCTTCGGGAACAGACCCCACCGGAGACCGAGGTGCGACTGGCGGTGTTCTGCGGCGACTCTCCGGACGCAGTCCCGGAGCTGAGTCGCCACCTCCGAGAGCTGTTCGGCGAGCGCCCGGTGGAACGGCTCAATCTGACTCCGGTGATCGCGCTGCACACCGGGCCCGGTCTGATCGGTGCCGCCGCCGTCGCCGACATCCCGCTGGAGGGGTGATGGCGGTTACGGCCGTCGCCCCCGGCAACCACACCCTGGGGATCGTGCTGATCTGGGCCGGAGCCTACCTGGTGGGAGGAATCCCGATCGGCTGGATGGTGGGCAAACTGGCCGGCGTCGACCTCCGGGAGGTGGGCAGCCGCAAGATCGGCACCAGCAACCTGTTCCACAGCGTCGGTCTCCTGCCGGCGGCGGTGGTGGGCCCGCTGCAGTTCGGTCAGGGGCTGGTGCTGGTATTGGTCGCCGTCCTGCTGGGAGCTCACGCCTGGGTGGCGGCCGGGGCCGGGCTCTGTGCGGTCATCGGCAACGGCTGGCCGGTCTACCTGCAGTACAACGGTGGACGGGGGGTGGCCAGCGCGACCGGGGCGGTGGCCCTCTGGTCCTGGTCGGGGTTCGCCTTCGTCCTGATCCTGGTCATCATCGGGGGGGTGCTGCGGCGGAGCGCCCTGGGGGTCCTCATCGCCTTCGCGGGGCTGCCGGTGGTGCTCTGGCTGACCAGGGCCTCGCCCGCGTTTGCGGTCACCGCGGTCGGGATCGTGATCTGCCTGGTCCTGCGACGCTTCGAGGGCTACCGGGTCGGGCGCGCCCGACCGGGCGACGCCCCGGACAGCTGGGTCACCCGGCTGCTCTTTGACCGGATTCCCAACGGACCGATCGGCCCGGGCCAGCCGGTAGACTCGAAGTGATGAGCGAGGGCCCAGTCCGCCTCGAGCGAGACTCCATGGGCGAGATCGAGGTCCCGGCGGACGCCTACTACGGGGCGAGCACGCAACGGGCGGTCACGAACTTCCCCATCAGCCAGCTGCGGCTGCCCCGTCGCATGATCGCCGCCCTGGGGGACATCAAGCGGGAGGCGGCCCAGGTCAATCTGGAGCTGGGCCTGCTCTCCCATGAACTCAGCCGGGCCATCGCCCAAGCGGCCGACGAGGTCAGCCAGGGCCGCTTCGACGACCAGTTCGTAGTCGACATCTTCCAGACCGGCAGCGGCACCTCCTCGAACATGAATGCCAACGAGGTGATCAGCAACCGGGCCCTGGAACTGCTGGGCGGAGCCCGCGGCGAGCGCCAGCGGGTCCACCCCAACGACCACGTCAATCTGGGCCAGTCCAGCAATGACGTCTTCCCCTCCGCGATTCACCTGGCGGCGCTGGCCACCATGCGCGATGAGCTGGTGCCCAGCCTGCGCCAGCTCGAGGTCAGCCTGGCCCGCCAGCGAGATCGGCTCTGGGGAGTGATCAAGACCGGCCGCACTCACCTTCAGGACGCCACTCCCATCCGGCTCGGTCAGGAGTTTGAGGGATATCGAGGTCAGGTGGAGAGGGCGCTGGCCCGGCTCGACCTAGCCCGCCTGCAGCTGGTCGAGCTGGCACTTGGGGGAACCGCAGTGGGGACTGGGATCGGGACCCACCGCGAGTTCGCTCAGCGGGTGATCGCCCGGCTTGCTCCGCACTACGACCCCACCCTGCGCG
The DNA here is from genome assembly GCA_035533655.1 of Candidatus Acidiferrales bacterium. GTDB lineage: Bacteria > Chloroflexota > Dormibacteria > Aeolococcales > Bog-877 > Bog-877. The sequence goes on from DATLTJ010000047.1 coordinate 15,773, forward strand.
AGACCGACGACCACTTCCAGGCCCAGAGCACCCTGGATGCCGTGGTCTTCGCCTCGGGGGCGGTCCGGGGGGCGGCGATCGGGCTCCACAAGATTGCCAACGATCTGCGGCTGCTCAGCTTTGGCCCCCGGGCGGGGGTGGCTGAGTTGCGCCTACCCGAGGTCCAGCCTGGGTCCTCGATCATGCCCGGGAAGGTCAACCCAGTGATCTGCGAGTCGGCCCTGATGGCGGTGGCCCAGGTGCTCGGTAACGACGCCACCATCGCCTTCTGCGGCTCGACCGGCTCGTTGCTGGAGCTCAACGTGATGCTGCCGGTCGCCGCCCACAACCTCTTGGAGGAGATTGAACTGCTGGCTCGGGCTGCGACCAACTTGGCTCGCCAGGCGGTGGACGGCCTCATCGCCACTGAGCGCGGGCCGGCGCTGCTGGAACAGGGGCTGGCGATCGGCACGGCCCTGGTGCCGGCCATCGGTTACGACGCCGCGGCCGCCATTGCCCATGAGGCTCAGAAGAGTGGCCGGACAGTTCGGGAGGTGGCGCGGGAGCGATCGGGGATCGCACTGCCGGAGCTGGACCGGTTGCTGGACCCCGAGCGGCTGGTAGAGCCTGGGCTGGAAGTGCCGGGGAGCGGCTGACCTCCTCAGCTGGGCTTGAAGAGGGTGGTGACGTACCAGGCGCCGTCGACCTTGACGCAGGTGAGTTCGGCCGGCAGCCCGAGCGGCTGCTGGCTGACCGGCTCGCAGGTGTACTCCTTGGTCCCGTTGAAGTGGGAGCAGACCTGGACGGAGATCGTGACGGTGGCTCGGCTCTGCTCCTGAGAGAAGTGGGCCAGGGCCGGCGCCACGATGTAGGCGTGCTGGGACTTGAAGGCCTTGAGCAGGACACTTGCCTGCGACTTCTGGGCTGGCGCCAGGTAGCGACGGACCTCGCCCGGGTCATTGTGCTCCAGCCCGATCAGGTAGCCGGCCACCGCGCCGGTCGAGGTGCTGTGCGAGGGCTGGGGGAGGGGATGGGTGGTCAGCGACCGGATCAGGATCAGCACCACCAGCGCCCCGACGAGAAGCAGGGTGAAGCGGCGCTGGCCGCTGCGCCCCCCGGGCCGCATCCGCGTGACCGGAGGGAGCCGGGGCAGCAGCCCGAGATCCTCGGTGGGACCTGCAGTAGCGCTCATTCAGATGCACGCCGCGAGATCGACTGGTGAACAGGCCCGACGCGGCGGCAGGGGACTCCAGCGGCCGGTCCCGAGGCACCTGGCGGCGGTGACGGGAAACCAAATCGCCCAATCCGGCGTTTTATTGGGTGGGCACGGCGCGAGCATGGTGCCTCCCCACCTGGCCGGGTCACGACCTTCATCGGTAGGACCTAGGCCCCGCGCCGTGCCCAAACGTCGACGCTGGCTAGATTCAACTTTCGGCGGGATACTGGACGTGACCAATTGATCCGCCCGCGCACTCGGCGACAGCGCCTGGGGGCAGGTGCCGACTGGCGCCGGATCGGCGCCGCGATCGCTCTCGCGGCAGTGGCCGCGGTCGTGCTCCTGGCGATCCCCTTCACCGCTCTGGCGCGAGCCTACGGAGCGCTGCCACAGGCCGCTGATCAGGGCGGCGACACCCTGATTTACGGCCAGGGTGGGGTGAAGATCGCCGACCTCCACCCAGCCGGGAGCAGTCGGATCCCCGTCCTCTTGCACCAGATCGCACCGGTGATGCAAGAGGCGGTGGTGGCCATCGAGGACCGCAACTTCTGGACGGCTCCCAGCTTTGATCTGGCCCGCATCGCGCAGGCCGCCCTCTTCGACGTGGTTCACCACAGCGAGGCCCAGGGGGCCAGCACCATCCCGGAACAGCTGGGCAAGATCCTCTACCTCCACGACAACAAGTCCCTCACCTACAAGGTCAAGGAGATTCTCTTCGGCCAGGAGCTGACCGCCAAGCTCTCCCGCTCCACCATCCTCGACGAATACCTCAACGATGTGTACTTCGGGGCGGGGGCGACCGGGATTGAAGCGGCCTCCTTGACCTACTTCGGAGTGAACGCCGCGCAGCTCAACCCCAACCAGGCTTCGCTGCTCGCCGGCCTGCTGCCTGAGCCCAGCTATCTCGACCCTTTCCTCAACCTGGCGGCGGCTCGGCAGCGCCAACAGCTGGTGGTGGCGGCCATGCGGCGCCAGGGGAATCTGACGGCGGCTGAGGCCCGAGCAATCCTGGCCACCGCGCCCCCGCTGGCGGCGCCTGGCGGGAGCTCCCTCAACCTGGCCCCATACTTCGTGGACCAGGTCGAGAGCTGGCTCCAGAGCCGGTACGGCAGCGGCTACCAGGCGCTGGGGCTGCGCGTTCAGACCAGCCTGAATGTACCCCTGAACCAGCAAGCCCAGCAGCTGGTGACCCAGACGGTCGCCGCCGGGGCGGCCCAGCACATGACCGACGCCGCCTTGGTGGCCGAGGACCCCAATACCGGAGACGTTCTGGCCTGGGTGGGGGGCCCGGGAGCGAACTCGCCGGGGGGGCAGATCGACCTGGCCGCGACCCCCCGGCAGCCCGGCTCCGAGTTCAAGATCTTCAATTACCCGACGGCCCTCGCCAATCACGACATCACCATGACCACCCCCATCCTGGACGCGCCGCTAACCGTGCCCCTGGCGGGGGGTGGCTCCTACTCGATCGTCGATTACGAGGGCCACTACGCGGGAGTGGTCCAGGCCCAGGTGGCGCTGGGCAACTCGCTCAACGTGCCCGCGGTCCGAGTCGAGCTGAAGACGGGAATTCCCAACATCCTGGCCACCGCCCGGAACATGGGGGTCACCACCCTGACCCAGCCCGACTCCAACTATGGCCCCAGCCTCACCTTGGGTGCCTACCCGGTGCCGCTCTGGGAGATGACCCAGGCCGGCGCCGCCTACGCGACCCAGGGGGTGCTCCATCCCACCACCTACGTGCTCCAGGTGGCCAACGACCAGGGCAAGGTAATTTTCCGAGCGAATCCGACCCCCCGCCGGGTGCTATCGACCCAGGTGACCTACATCATGAACACCATCCTTTCCCGCAACAGCAACCGGCTGCTGGCCTTCGGCTCCGACACCCCGCTGGTCGTCGCGGGGCACACCGTCGCGATCAAGACCGGGACCTCCACCGACTTCCGGGACAACACGGCGGTGGGCTGGACCCCCAATCTGGTGGTGGGCGACTGGGTGGGGAATGCCAACGACTCGCCGATGTACGGGGGCGGGGTGAACGGGATCACCGGCTGCGCCACCCTCTGGCACGACTTCATCGTCGCCGCCCTGGCGAACACCCCCAACACCTGGTACCCCCAGCCGAGTGGGCTGACCACCAATGTGATCGACGGGGAGACCGACTACTACCTCTCGGGCAGCGGTCCCAGCACCGGCATCCTGGGCGGGGGCACAGTCACCCCCACGCCGAGCCCCACCGCCACCCCTTCGCCGTCTCCGTCAGCTAGCCCGTCAGCCAGCCCGTCGGCCAGCCCGTCGCCGACCCCATCGCCCACCTCAACCCCCGCTGCTACATCGCCACCCTGATCTCAGGCTGAGCCGGCGGCCGCCTCGGCCCTCGCCAGGACCAGTTCCCGATTGGGCTTAACCTGGCGCATCGGACCCTGGCTTGCCAGGGCGTCCCCGACCACCGCCATCAGGTGGTCGGCGCGGAACGGCTTGGGGAGGTAGGCGAAGCCACCGGCCTGCATGCTCACGCGGAGATCCAGCCGAGGCTGGCGAGCACTGGTGAAGATCACCGGGGTCCAGCTCCACTGGCTCCTGGCCAGCAGCCGACGGCACAGCTCGAATGCGCTCATCTCGACCAGATTGAGGTCCAGGATGGCGCAGGCGTAGCTGCCCAGCCGAGCCTGGGCCAGGGCTGACTTCGAGGAGTCGGCCTCGATCACCTCGAACCCCAGGCGGCGCAGGATCGACGCCGTGGCGGTGCGGCTCGCCTCATCACGGTCGGCCACCAGGATTGCGCGCTCAGAGAGCAGCTTCGAAGGAGCCCCTTTGGAGGCTGCCCGGCTTGACATCTCGGTCAGTCTAGGAGGGCTTCTCCCGAACTAGGCTGACCTTACTGCACCGGTCCGGCAATGACCTGTAACACTTGGGGAACCGCAGGCTACGGGTGTGTCGCGAGCGGGGCCCGCCCACCTCGATGGCATCGGCGGACAGCACCTGGGTATGGCCCGCACAGGCGACCCGGGATCGGCGTCGATCGCTGGTCCGGCGGCGCTCCTAGGCATGGCGCTGCTGGCGATGGCGGTCCACCTCCGCCAGGGACAGCCCCTGGCCAGCAGCGCCCGGACGATCCTCGCCGGAAGTCGCGACCAGACGGCGGCGTTCGGAGCCGGCTGGCTCCCCCACCCCGCCGAGGTGGCGGCCGCCCTGGCGGCCGCGATCCTGCTCGGAATCAGCGCGGCGATCAAGTTGCGGAGCACGACGCCGGTGGGCTCGGGAGTGCTGGGTCGGGCCCGGCGCGCCAGAGGACGAGACCTCCGCGCCATGCGGCGAGTCAGGAAGCCCGGCCCAGCGGCTGAGCCTCGGGTCCGGCTCGGCGACCACCGCCGCCGGGCCATCTGGCTACCCGGCGATGAGCACCTGCTGGCACTGGGCCCGACCGGATCCGGAAAGTCGTCCGCCTTGGCCATCCCGGCTTTGCTCGAGTGGCCCGGCCCGGTGGTCGTCACCGACCCCAAGGGCGAGCTGGTACGGGCCACCCTCTCGCACCGGCGAAGGCTGGGAGAGGTCGCGGTGTTCGCTCCCCTGATGGAGCCCACTGCTCGGTGGAACCCGGTGGGCTCCATTCGGAGTTCGGAGGACGCGTTGCGGGTGGCGACCTTCCTGATGGGACGGTCCCCCGAGCGAGAGCCGTTCTGGCATGACCTGGCCCGCCAGCTGTTGCACGGGCTTCTGATCGAGGCGTCCGAACTCCAGCTGGCTCCGGGCGGAGTCCTCGAACTGCTGCAGTCAATCCCCGCCGAAGAGCTTCCGGAGGCGGTGCGACATCCCGCGGCGAGGCGGCTGGTCCAGGGTGCCCTGAGCGGCGGTGATCGCACCGCGATGGGAGTGGTCGCGACCCTGGTCTCCCAGCTGGGGGCGTACGGCACAGATCAGGTGGCCAGAGCCACCTCCGGCAGCGACTTCGATCCCGCCGCGATCGCTGGGGGCGGGCTCAGGACCCTCTACTGCGTCGTGGCCCCCCACGACGCGCCAGTGCTGCGGGGACTGATCTCGGCGCTGATCTCTTGCTGCTGGAGGAGCCTCTTCGCCAGCCCCCCGGCCATTCCCGCGCTCTTCGTGCTCGACGAGTTCACCCAACTCACCAACCTCCCCGAACTGCCGGCGCTGGTTCAGCTGGGCCGGTCCCAGGGGGTGCGCATGATGCTGATGGCTCAGGATCTGGGCTCGATCAGCGCGGCCTACGGGGTCGAGGCGGCGGGGGCGCTCTGGTCCAACTGCCGCACCAAGCTGCTGCTTCCCGGAATCTCCGAGATCGAACTCTTGGAGAGAGTGAGCAAGCTGGCTGGGACTTCGACTCTCCATCGGCGCTCCGAAGCCTGGACCATGGAGGCGGTGTCGTCCCAGCCGCTGCTGCATCCCGACGATGTCCGCCGGCTGAAGTCCCATCAGGCGCTCCTGCTCCGCGGCGGTGACCAGCCGGCGGTCATCGAGCAGCACCGCTGGTTTGGCGATCGCCGCCTGAAGGAGAGGGCCACCTTAGGCGAGCCGGTCCAAGGGCCGGCGCCGGCACCGGGCCGGCCCCTGCGAGACTGGGTCGATCCCGACCCGAATTGGACCGCCAGCGCCAACCCCCTTCGGTGGCACCAGGCGGACCTAGAGTCGTGAGAGCCAAACGGGGAGCTCGTGGCTGGGTCGGGGGGAGTGGTGGAACTGCTGGCGACCTTCAGCTCCGGACTGGACAACGTGATTCACACGGTGACCGGCCTGGCCCTGGGAGCGGTGGCGGTCCTCTGCCTCAGCTTCGCGGCAATTCGCTACATGACGGCCTTGGACAACAGCCAGCGTCGCGCCGCCGCGGTCCAGGGGTTGGTTACCGTCCTGCTGGGCGTGCTGCTGCTGGTCAACGAGGGAGCGGTGCTGAGTTTCGTGGAGGGGCTCTCGGGAAACAACACCGCGTGCGCCACCACCAGCTGCTCCGGCACCACCCACTGAGAGCTGCCCACCGCCCTCCGGCTAGTCCTGCTGGCCGGCGCCGCCTGGGGGCTGGCGACCTCCAGTTCGGCGCTCGCCTCGTCCGCAGTGGTCTCTCCGGTGGTGGCGGCGAGATTGGTGGCCGTGGCGGCCACGCCGTCGCCCACTCCCAGCCCAAATTCCAGCACGATCGGCGGCCAGGAAACGGCCGGCAGCACCGACCAGCAGTGCGGGGGGATCACCGACCCCATGTGCTACATCGTCGACGCCATCGTCAGCGGCCCGGTGGCGATCATGGGCAGCCTCGACGGCAGCCCGGACCCCGCCCACATCAGCGCAGCCACGGGGGCCATCACCTCCGGGCCCTGGCGGATCGTGACCACCCTGGTCGGCAGCAACCCAGCCGTGGACAGCTACGACGGCTCCTGGGGAGAGCCGGCGCATCAGTGCGGAGCTCCAGGCTGCATCCCCTGGGTGCAGCAGCTCAACTCGATCCTGGTGCCGCTGTCGCTCAGCTTGCTGGTGCTGGCCTTCGCGATTCAGGCCAGTCTGTTCATGGTCGGCCAGCAGCTGAACCTGCGGGCCGGGCTCGTACCCTGCCTGATCGCCGCCGGGGTCATCGGTGCCGGGCTGCCTCTGCACCTGGCCGGCCGGGTGATTGACGCCGGCACCTGGGCCTCCCAGGCCCTGCTCCAGACCACCTTCGAGCACCTGGGCGACCAGCGTGGGCAGCCCCTCGACCTCATGACCGTGCTGGCGATGACAGCCTACTGCCCGGAGGACAGCCCAATTGCCCACCCCGGCATCCATATCTCGGAACCCGGTCCCGCCTCAGCTCAGCAGGTTCTGGTCCAGCCCTGGATGGACCCCCACTTCACCCAGTCCCACTGCATCGGCTCTGCCGATCCCGACTTCACCAAGGAGGTCCTGGACCGGAGCGAGAACTTCTTCGGCCCGCCGCTGCACGACGCAAATTGCGATCGTGGGGACGCCGCCTCCGACCAACCGCTCTGCACCGCCACGGACAACCAGCTCAACGACAACGCCGGCCAGGAGTGTTTGGAGGGGAGTGGCGGCACCGACTTGGCCGGCGCTCAGCTCAACGCACTGCCCCTCCCCGGAGAACCGCGGGCGGGCAACGGCCAGAGTCCCGCCGACTGTCGATACGCCGACATCTACTGGGGAACCGTCCCCTCCTTCACCGACGTGTGGAAGGGCGTGGGTCCGCACGGGCGGAACGGCTACGACGTTCCGGACGGGATCCAGGGAATGCTGGCCTTCACGGTCCTGACTGGGCTGGCCCTCTGGCTGGCGCTCACCTACCTGGCTCGCTACCTGGCCCTGGCCGTGCTGGCGGCATGCTCCAGCTTGGCGTTTCTACTTCTGGCTCTCCCCGGTGGGCGGCCGGCGTTCGCGCGGTACTGGCGGACGGTGGCCGAGCTTTCTGCGGTGGTCGTGGTGCAGACCCTGGTCTTCCTGGTCTTCGTGGCGATCGTGTCGACCGTCTCCGGGCTCTCTCCTAACCCTGCCGCCTCCCATCTCGGAGGCTGCCCCTTGATCTCGGCTTCGGCCTCGGCCGGCTGCGGAGCTGGATCCTCGGGGCTGCTGGCCGAGGTGGGCAGTGGCGACCCTGGTGACCAGTTCGCCAAATGCCTGCTGGCGATCGTCACCGTTTGGTTGATGCTGGAGGTGCCCAGGCGGATCAGCCGCGGTGAGATGGCCACCGGGGGCGGCTTGCGGACCCTCGCTGTGGCTTCGGGGGGTGCCCTCTTGGGCGGGGTCGCCGTGGCGCGAGGTCAGCTGCAACCCCGGGTCGCGCGCTTCGGTTCTCAGGTGGTGCCGTCGGGCCGCTCCCTGCTCGGCCGACCAGGTCCCCAAGACCACCAGTTGGCTGACCGGTTGGAGCAAAGGGAGTCGGTTGGAACTGCCTCTTGGCCGCAGACGGCGGGGCGGGAGACCCGCGAACAGTTCATCGGTCACACTCTGCTGGACAGCAAGGAAGCACGGGTCGAGCTCCAGCGACGGCTGGGGCTGGACCCGGCGGAGCTGGCCACCCTGAGCGCGCGCTCCAAGGGGGATCCAGCCGTCTCCTCCCAGCTTGGCCGCGACTACGTCGCCGCCGGTGGTAGCCGGGTCCACGAGTTGGATGCCGCCTATCTCAACGCGCTCCGGCGCGGCCGCTTGCACCGGGATTCCCGCTCCCAACAAGCCGACCGCGGGAGTACGTGATGCAGGCAGAGGTCCCCCAACCGATCTCCGGAGTACCACTCCGCTGGGGTGGGTTCACGGCCCGCCAACTGGGTTGGCTCGGCGTTGGGGCGGCCCTGCCCTACCTGTTGCTCCGCCTACAGATCCCGCCGGAGCTCGCGCTGGTTTCCTCCGGGCCCTGGCTGGGGATGGCTCTGCTCTTCGCCTTCGGCCGACGCGAGGGGCGCCCGCTGGACTCTTGGGTCGGGGACTGGCTGTGGTTCAAGCTCCAGCCCCACCACCTCCGCCATCCCGGTTCCTTGGCCGCCAGCGGCCGCAGCGGGACCTACGTGGCCGTCGACACCGAGGGCGGCCAGAAAGAGCTCGAGCTCCTCTCGCCAATCGACGCTCTGCCCTGGGTAGCCCCGTGATCGTCGATTGGCGCTCCGCACAGCGGGGCTCCACGCTGCGGCTGGTCGACATCGACTACTTGGAGAACGAGGTCGCCCATCTGCCCAACGGCGGCCAGCGGGCCGCTCTGCTGATCGAGCCGATCAACCTGGCCTTGCAGGGTGAGGTGGAACAAGAACAGGTCTGGCGGCGCTATCGGCAACTGCTGGCGTCGCTGACCGGGCCGGTCTCCATCTACTCCTCGTCAGAGCCCGATCCCGGCGGCGCCGACTGGCTTCCCTCCCGGGCTCGCGAGAGGCCCTTGGAGCGGCTGGCCCGCCAGGACCACGAATTCCGCCAGCGACTGATCCGGGGGCGCCTGATGCAGAACCAGGGGCATCTCATCGTGGTCTGGGGCGGGGAGCTGGCGAACCCCCTGGCAGGGCTGGGCGGTTCGCTGAGGCGACTTCGGGGGGCACCGGCGGGCAGGACCAGGCCCGTGCCCGGCAGTACCCAGGTCGACCTGGCCCAGCGATGCGAGGTGATCACGGCGGGGATGGGTCGGCTGGGCGCCCGAGCGCGACGGATCACCGACGGTGAGTGGCTGAAATCGCTGCAGGAGCAGGGGTCTGGCCGCAGCAACCGGGAGCCGGTCAGTTTTGCGAGCTGGCTGGCGCCCGGCGACGCCGAGGTACTGCCCCGGCAGGTCCGGCTGGGAGATCGCTGGAGTCGCAGCCTGTTCGTCGCTTCCTATCCAAGGCGGGTGGCGATCGGTTGGCTGGCTCCGCTGTTGCGGGGCCTGCAGTGTGAGGTGAGGGTCGCCCAGCACGTAGTGCCCCTGCCCAAGCTTCTCAGCCTGAACCGGCTCCGACGCAAGATTCGCGGCTTCGAGACCAGCCTGGTCGTCGATCACCTGCGGGGTCAGCGGCCGGACCGGGGCACCGAGACGGCCCTGGGCGATGCACTGAATCTGGAGGAGCAGGTGCTGGTCGAAGAGGAGCGTCTCTTTCAGCTGGAGCTCTTCGTGACCCTGGCGGCGCCGACCGTTGCCGAACTGGACGGTGGCTGGCAGCAGCTCCTGACGACGATGGCCGAGCTCGGTTGCGGGGTCGTGCCGCTCACCCACCGACATGTCGATGGCTGGCGAGCCACCGTGCCGACCGGAGTCAGTCCGTTCGGGTGGGGCCGGGAGATGACCGCCAGCGCCCTGGCCACCGGGTTCCCCTTCCTGCGCAGCAACCTCTCGGCCGCCGCCGGGGTATTGCTGGGTCCCAGCCTGATCTCTCGGGAGCTGGTCGTAGTGGACCCCTTCGACCGATCCAATCCGAATTTCAACGTGGTCGTCCTGGGCACCTCCGGAGGAGGCAAGTCATACACCGCCAAACTGCTGGCGGCGCGCCTGGCCCTGCGCGGTTGCCGGCTGCGCTGCATCGACCCGACCGGAGAGTACCGACCCCTGGTGCGGCTCTTCGAGGGGGCCTGTCGGGAGATCGCCCCCGGCCGCCGCTCCGGGCTGAGCGCCCTGGGGCCGGTAGCAGCAGCCGGGGAAGACGGCGAGGCGATCTTGGCCCGGGCGGCTCGAGCTCTGGTGGTCCTGGAATTGCTGGCAGCCGGCCGCTCGGGGGAATGGGACCTGCCGGAGGACGATGCCGACGCTCTGGAGGCGGCGCTGACCCAGCTGTTCTCGGCCCCGCGGGTCCCCCAGCTGCCGGACTTGGTCGCGGCGCTGGAAGGTGCTGGGCGCCCGGTCCTGGCTCGCCGACTCGGCCGCTTCACCGGGGGCATGCTGGGTGGGGTCTTCGATGGTCGCGCCGAAGCGGAGCTGGAGGGGGTCGCCACCGTCTTCTCGCTGGCAGGCTGGGGAGGGGACCGGGAGCAGTTGCTGGCTCCCGCCATGCAGATGATCCTGCTGCAGCTGGAGGCGGAGATCGCCCGGGACCAGAGCGCCCACCGCCTGGTGGTGGTGGACGAAGCCGAGGTTCTCCTGGCGCGGCCCCGGAGCGCGGCGGCCCTCGAGGCCCTGAGTCGACGGGTCCGCAAGTTGGGGACCGGGCTGATGGTGATATCGCAGGTGGTGGAGGACTTCCTCAACTCACCGGTTGGGAATGTGATCGTCCGTAATTGCCACACCAAGCTCCTACTGCGCCAGGAGGAGGTGGCTATCCCCGCAGTCCGGGCGGCCTTCGGTCTCTCGCCGGCCGAGTGCGACCTCCTCCGGGACGCCGCTCCCGGGTGCGGCCTCGTGATCGTCGGCCGGGAGCGGGCCGCCTTTCAGGGAGCCGCCCCACCAGAGCTCCACCAGGTGCTCTGCACCGACGCCCGGGCCATCCAGTGATGCCCCGGAGCCACCGGCTCGCCGCGATCGCGCTCGGCGGCTGCGCCGTGCCCCTGGTGATGGTGCTGAGCCTGGTCGGACTTCTGTCGGCGGGAGCCGTCGCGGCGGGCTGGAGCTCGGTCAGCGGCCTGCTGCCGGAGCCGGGCGGATTCATGCTCCCGGTGGGCGCCGATATCCCTGACGGCTCGGCCAGCTTTCCGGTCTGGGCCCTCCCCTGCGGACCGGAGCCCGGAGCTCTGGCCGTCGATCCGAGCGCCTGTACCGGGTCCCCCAGCCCGTTCCCTGCCAGCTACGACGGCTTCTCGACCGGACAGTGCACCTGGTACGTCGCCACCAGACGCCAGGTGACCTGGCACACCGCATCGGGTGAACTCGGCGGAAATGCCGGCCAGTGGTTGCAACTGGCCTCGGCTGCCGGCTATGCGGTGGGTCCCGACCCACAGGTGGGATCCATCGCCGTATTCACCGACGCGGGCGCCGGTCATGTAGCGCTGGTGGTCGGAGTCGACGCCTCAGGGAACTACACGGTGGCGGAGGCCAACTGGGTATTCCTGGGCCCCCGCCCGCCGTACGTGGACCTGCGCGGGGTGGCTGCCGGGACCACGGGAGACGCGTTCGAGCAGCTGGCTGGTTTCATCTACGGCCCCCCGGTGCCGAGCCCCGGTTGAGGCGGCAGCCTATCCTGAGGTCATGGTTAGAGGGGGACTTCCGCCCAATGCCTGACCTCAGTGTCTCGGGGGCTGGTCGGCTGCGAGCGCTCGATGCACTCGCCTCCGACACCCGTTCTTTGCTGCGCCGCGCCGGCAAAGTGCAGCGCAATACCGCCGACCTAGGCGACCCGTCGGTGACTGAACAAGGTCGGGAATTGGTGGACGCTACCGAGCGTCTCCTCGCCAGTCTGGAAGAGCGCCGCCGCGACGAACGACTGCTCGCCCGCCAGCATCTGCGCGGGATTGGCAGGGATGCGGACCAACCGTAGCGGAGCCCAGCTCGAGCACCGGAACGGTCCGCCCCGGAGGGTGTGCACTGCTTGCCACCGCGTCCACCGCACCACACTGATATTCGAACGCTCAACCTCAGTGCGGCTAAGCGATGGTGCAGCGGCGACCAGGACAGACCGGTTCGTCTGCGTACGCGGAGACGGCAGGTGTCGGTGAGATCCGCGCCCGCGGGCTGCCGACGCTTTCACTCCGCACTGGGGTGCGAAGCGAGTCGGCGCAGGGTAGCGAATGCCCCACCGCGGTGGCATCGCGTGGGACCAGATATGCCTGGTGAGCAGGCGGTTGCTCACCAGGCTTGGGCTGACACAACGCCCGTCACGACGCGGACGCTCATCCCGTAAATCGCGGCGTCAAGCGCGCTGCGGGTGGCGACTTAGCGGGCCCTCGTGCCCCCAGTGTGCGCAGTGCGCAGATGGCGATTCGGTTAGATGCGGAGCCCCTATCCGCACAACTGCGGGAGTCGGGCGCAAACCGGTTCGCGGCGCCAGGTTAGGCGCACCACCGTCACGCCGGTGGTATGGCGGGTGAACACGGCGATCCGATTTCCCGTGACGGTAACCTCGACGCTATGCAGCGACGGCCAGGTGGCGATCAGGTCGCCGCTGACGGACCAGTCGCGGCTGAGCAAGGCCAGCACCAAGGCGACGGGCAGTCCACCGCTCCGACGGTAGTTCCGGCGCTGATCGCAGCCGGGGTCAGCCATCGAGATTACCCCGCCGCACGTACGCCCTCACCCGACTGGGCCCCGCGCCCGGCCCAGGAGCCAGCCGACGGCGAGGGCTCCGCCCGCCAGCACCGGGATGACAAAGGGATGGTCGCCCCGAGATCGGTCGCTGCGGGGACCCCGTCGATCCGCCAAGACCAACGCCGCGCAGGTTCCTGCCCCACCCCAGGCCCAGCGACGGCCCCGGGACGGGCTTCCGACGACCACGGCGAGGGCGCCGGCCCCCAGCAGGAGGTGGCTCGCTCGTCGGGAACCGGCCTCCCCCAAAAGGACGGGCAGGCTTCGTCTTCCGGCTAAGCGGTCTCGCTCGATGTCTGGCTCGCCGTTAGCGAGGTGGAGGCCCAGTCCGAGTCCGGCGGCGAGGACCGCGGCCTGACCCTGATAGGGCAGGGCGACCCCCACTGCCGCCGGGCCCAGGAGGGGCACGGTCGCCAGCCCGGACGCAAACGCAAGGAACGACAGGGGGGTGCGGCTGAGCCCCAGGCTGTAGCTCCAGCCACTGCCCAATCCCCAGAGCATTAGCCGCAGAGCGCGCGCTCCAGCCAACCAGGCAAAGAGCAGTGAAGCTCCGCCACAGGTGAGGCCAATCAGCCAGGCCTCACGCCGCGATACCGCTCCGCTCGCAATCGGCTTGTACTGCTGGTAGAGCCGGTCCCAGGGGGCGTCAAAGGCGTCATTGAGCACCCCCGTGCTGACCTGGGCCAGGGCCATCGCGGCGCTGCCACAGACGAGCCTGACCGGCCAGTACCCAGCGGGACGGGCTCGGGGATCAGCCTGGCGCCAAGCGCTCCACCCCGCGACCGTGGTCACGGCGGTGCAGACCGCGGACGGCCCGGGGTGGAGCAACAGCAGGTAGCCCCGCCAGCCCCTGGCCAGGCCCGACTTTGGCATGCTCATCAGGTCATGGTCGCTGCACGCCCGGCCCACTCGCCATGACGGCGGGTGCCGAACGCTTTTTGGCGGCCGCCCGCCACCAAGCGGCCGACGCTACTCCCGTCTGGTTCATGCGCCAGGCGGGCCGCTCCCTGCCCCAGTACCGGGCGCTGCGCGAGCGTTTCGGCTTCCTGGAACTGGCCACCAACTCCGACCTCAGCGTCGATGTCACCTGTCTGCCGGTCGAGGTCCTGGGAGTGGACGCGGCGGTGGTTTTCGCCGACATCATGCTGCCCCTCCAGGGCATGGGTGTCGACTTCGAGATTCGCGAGAACGTCGGACCTGTGATCGCGCAGCCGATCCGGTCCGAGCGCCAGGTGAGAGAGCTCCGGGTGGTGGAGGCCGAGGAGGCCACTCCCTATCTCTTTCCGGCCATCCGGGGTACGCGAGAGAGGCTGGGGAGACGGGCCGCGGTGGTCGGATTCGGGGCCGCCCCCTTCACCCTCGCCTGCTACCTGGTGGAGGGTCAGGGATCCCGCGATTACCCGCACGTTCGGTCTCTGATCCGCTCCGATCCCCAGCTCTGGGACCGGCTGCTGACCACGCTGACCGAGGTCCTGGCTCGCTATCTGATCGCCCAGGCGAAGGCGGGAGCCGATGTGGTGCAGCTGTTTGACAGCTGGGTCGGGGTGCTCGACCGGGGCACCTTCGTTCGCCACGTCGCCCCTCACCTCCAGGCCCTCATCGAGCGGCTGCGGCCGATGTTACCGGTCATCTACTTCTCCACCAGCTCGGGCCACCTGCTCAGTGCGGTGGCCGCCACCGGGCCCGACGGCGTCTCGGTCGACTGGCGGCTGCCGCTCCGAGAGGCCTGGGAGATAGTGGGCCCCCAGCGTTTCATCCAGGGCAACTTGGATCCGGCCGCGGTCCTGGCGCCGTGGCCCGTGCTGGAGGAAGGTGCTCGTGAGGTTCTCCAGCAAGTGGACCACCGTCCTGGGCACATCTTCAACCTGGGCCACGGGGTGCTCCCGGAATCAGACCCGGACCAGCTCCGGCGGCTGGTGGAATTGGTCCATGAGTGGGGTCCTTCGAGGGACGCCGTCCCGGCAAGCTGAGGAGCACCCGCTGCTGCCCTCGAATTCTCAAGCAATTCCGCGTGCGTTCGCAGAGATCCGTCAGGACTTGTAGTGGAGGTTGACCGGGGCGGCGCCCATGGGTTACCTTCCAGCTTCGCACAGTACGCGCTTATGTGGGAGGACGTATGCGCGGAGCCCGCTTTGCTGGGCGCGCCTGGCTTGGTGCCAGCGTGGCCGGATTGGTATGGGTCTCCTCGATCTTTGGAACGGGCCTCGGAGCCGTAGCTCAGCAATCGACCGCTGCTGCCAGTCAGCAAACTCTCACCAACCTTCTCAATCAGTTGGAGGCGCAGGGAGAGGTAGCTAGCGCCAGCTCGGTCAAGGTCCTGTTGACGAAGATTGAGGCGAACCAAAACGAACTCAACTCGCTGAACCAGCAGTTGAGTACTGATCAAACCACCCAGCAGGTACTGCAGGTTCAACTGGCCGGAGATAGCCAGGCCCTGATCAGCCTGGTCAGCACCGCCTATGTGGACGGCAACGGTGCCGCCGAGGTGGCCACCGCCCTGGCTTCTCCCGACATGACCCAGTTCTTCGACAACTCCACCCTGCCCGACGCCATCGCCTCCCAGGTGGGTCAGCTGGTGAACTCGATTCAGCACGATCAGGAGTCGATCGCCAAGGCGCAGCAACAGCTGCTGGCTGATGAGGGCACCGCCCAGTCGATCCAGGGACAGCTGGGGATCCAGTCCGATGAGTTGCTGGCCGAGCTGGTCCACCCGGCGGCCACCGTGACCACCGGCGACTGGGCCTTCGCGTTCGGCACCTGCACCTACTGGGCGGCGGGCCAGTGGCGGGCCAACGGCTGGAACGTCAACTGGGGTGGCGACGCCTACCAATGGTGGGCCAACGCCGCCGCCGCTGGCCATGCGGAGGGCAGCTCCCCGGAATTGGGGGCGATCGTGGTGTGGCCCCCCGACTCAGGCGGAGCCTCTGGCGCGGGCCACGTCGCCATCGTCACGGCAGTAAATCTCCCCGGGGGCTACTTCGAGGTCTCCGAGATGAATTACTACGGTTCCGGTGGGGGCTTCGACAAGGTCGACTACCGCCAGATCCCCGACTCGGGATCTGGCTTTGACGGGTTCATCTACCCACCCACGGCGAACGCCTGATTTGGCGCAGTTAGCCTGGCCGTCCTACACCCCCCGGGTCGCGCTCAGCTTCCGCCAGGGGGAGAAAGCTTCGACCCGACGGATTCCCCTGCTGGCCGGCCGACTGCGCTGGATCACCGCTGCCGCCCTGCTGCTGATCACCACTCCGGTGGTGGGCGCCCTCGCCACCGGTGGCGCGGTGGGACCGCCCTCGCCTGCCCCCGCCGCGATCGCCCAGGTCGCCAGCCAGGCTCGCAGCGTTCTCGCCGTAACCAACTATCAGGTGACCCTGCCACTTCAGGAGGCCCAAGTGCTGCCCCCGCCGCCGCCGCCGGCGGTGGCGGCGGGGTTGCCCTTCGGATCGGCCTTCTGGCAGGCGGTGCCGGAGCCCCCGACCGGCACGATCATGCAGATCATCTGGTCGGCGGCACAGCAGTACAACGTCTCGTACTCCTGGCTGCTCGGGGTGGCCCAGTGCGAATCGGGCCTGGATCCCACCGACGTCAACCAGTCGTCGGGCGCCAGCGGGCTCTTCCAGTTCATGCCGGCGACCTTCCACGGGCACGGCGGCACCGATATCTGGGATCCGGTGCAGCAGTCCGACATCGCTGCCAAGATGTTCTCCATCGGCGAGTCCAGCGAGTGGGTCTGCAAGTAGCCTGACGCACCGTTCCTAGTTCTCATCGGCTCCCCCGGGGAACCTGGTGACCTGGCCAGGGACCGGCCTCGCCGGGCCACCTCCCGACTTAGACTCTGCCGGTGCCTCTCGTCAACGGTTCTCCAGATCTGATCGCGCTGCGCCGCTGGCTCGCTGACGGCCAACCCCGTTGGCTGAAAGCGCTGGAGGAGTTGGTTCGCTGCGAGTCGCCAAGCGGTGACCGGGCGGCGCTGGTCGCCTGTGCGGAGGTGGCCGAGCGCCTCTTTACCGACGGGGTCGGGGTGACGGACAGCCGACTGGTCGAAGGGCACCGGATCCCGGCCTTGGTGCTCCGCTGGGGCGAGCCCGGCGGCATCTCGCCGCTGCTTTTGGGCCATCTCGACACGGTCTGGGACAGCGGGTCCTTTCAGCCCCTCTACGAGGTGACCAAGGGTCACGCCCAGGGGCCCGGGGTCTTCGACATGAAGGGTGGGGTGGTGGTGGCCCTGGCGGCGCTGGCCGGACTCCGGGAGTCCGGTGGCCCCCAAGGGAGCCTGACCCTGCTGCTCACTGGGGATGAGGAGGTCGGCAGCGCAGCATCCCGTGGCCTGATCGAGGCCGAGGCTGCGCGGAGCTCAGCGGTGCTGGTGCTGGAGCCGCCGCTGGGACGCTCGGTCAAGGTCGCTCGCAAGGGCATCGGCGGGTACCGGGTCTCCGTGCTGGGCCGGGCGGCCCACGCCGGCTTGGACCCCGAAAAGGGGGTCAATTCCCTGGTGGCCATCGCTCCTCTGGTGGCCGAGGTGGCGGCGCTGGCTCGGCCCGAGCTGGGAACGACCGTTTCTCCAACTGTCCTTCGGGCTGGCAGCAGAACCAACGTCATCCCGGCCCGGGCTCTGCTCGAGATCGACGTGCGCTTCGCCACGGCAGCCGAGGCGAAACGGGTCGAGGAGGGAATGCGGCGGCTTCAGGTCGCGCTCCCAGCGGCGGCCCTGGAGGTGGAGGGCGGCGCCAATCGGCCACCGTTCGAGACGGTCTCCTCGGACGGGATCTTCGCGCTGGCCCGGGAGGCAGCCGCGGAGCTCAGGTGGCCTGAACTCGAGGGTGCCTCGGTGGGGGGCGGTAGCGACGGCAACTTCACCGCCGCCTTGGGCGTGCCGACCCTGGACGGGCTGGGGATCGTGGGCGGAAATGCCCACGCGGAGGGCGAGTGGGCGGAGCTGGACTCGATTCCCGATCGCGCTGCCCTGCTCGCCGGTTGCGTAACCAAGATCTGGGAGGGTCGGCTGTCTTGATCAAGAAACTACCTCGGCTTCAAGTGGAGCTAGCCCGACTGAGAGTCGTGGAGTTGCCGCTGGTCTCGCCCTTCACCACCAGCTTCGGCACGCAGACCGTGCGCCGAGCACTGCTGGTGGAGGTAGAGGGCGACGGAGTCACGGGAATCGGGGAGTGCGCTGCCGGGATCGAGCCCGGGTACTCATCGGAGACTTGTTCCGGGGCGCTCCTGGCGCTGCGGGACAATATCCTGCCCTCGGTCCTGGCCGGACCCGCAGCCGACGTGGCGGGGTACGCCGACGGCTGGGCCTGGGTGCGCGGCCACCAGATGGCCAAGGCGGCGGTGGAGATGGCCCTGCTGGACCAGGCGGGACGGGCCAGCGGTCAGAGCCTCTCCCAGATCCTGGGGGGAGTTCGCTCCCGGATCGATTGTGGGGTAAGCATCGGCATCCAGGCATCGCTGGCCGCCACCTTCGCCGCGATCGAGGGTTACCTGGCGGAAGGCTACCAGCGGATCAAGTTGAAGTGCAAGCCTGGCTACGACATCGAGCTCGCCCGAGCGGTCCGCCAGCGATTTCCCGGCATCCCTCTGATGCTGGACGCCAACAGCGCCTACTCGCTCAGCGATCTGAACCTGCTGCGGGCGCTGGACCAATTCGACCTGACGATGATCGAGCAGCCGCTGGCCCACGATGACCTGATTGACCACGCCGCGTTGCAGGCGCAGATTGAGACCTCGATCTGCCTGGACGAGTGCGTGGAGTCGCTGACCGACCTCCGGGCCGCAATCTTCCTGGGCTCGGGGCGGATCCTCAACATCAAGGCGGGTCGGGTCGGCGGTCTGCTTCCGTCGGTCCGGCTCCACGACACCTGTGGCGAGGCGGGTTGGCCGGTCTGGTGCGGCGGCATGCTGGAGACCGGGATCGGTCGGGCGGCCAACCTGGCCCTGGCCTCGCTCCCGGGCTTCACGCTCCCCGGGGACACCTCCGCCAGCGACCGCTACTTCGAGCACGATGTGCTCGTCCAGCCCTTCGAGCTCGCGGCCGACGGGACCATCTCGGTACCGACCGGCCCGGGGCTGGGTATCGAACTTGATCAGCATCGTCTCGACGAGGTCACCGTCCACCTGGAGGAGCTGCGCCCCTAGTGAGCAGCGTGGGCTGGCCTCGGGACAACTGACTGCGCTGGCCTGGGGTACGATCGTGCCGCTAGTGGAAGAGGCCAATCAGCTGAACACGCTCGTGGTGGTCGGGGAAGCCAGCCTGGCCCGCCGCGCCGCCGAACTAGTTCCCTCCTTCAACGTGGTGGGAGCGGTCGAAGACCTGGAGCTGGCGGACCCGGCGACCAGCCTGGCCCGGATCGGCGCCATGCTCGATCGCGGCCAGGCACCGGCGGCCGTCCTCTGCAGCGGCAACCCCGGCTTCACCGTGCTCTCGCAGCTGCGGCACTTCCCGGCCAATCGCTGCTACGTGTTCCCCGGCGACTCTCCCTGGCCGTTGCCCACCCTGCAGTGCCTGGTCGAGGCGGCCGGGATGACCCTCCTGCAGAACCTGGAAAGCCTGCCGGTGGCGCTGGTCGGCCGGACGGTCCCGGGCGTCCGTCGCCCGGGATACCAAGAGATCCCGACCGGATCAGGGCTGAAGGCGAAGGAATCGGTCAGCCGGCTCAAGGCGGCCCAGGTCCAGCACGCCAACCGGCCGCCGGGCGCCAAGCAATCCCCACCCCGTGACGATTTCGGCTGGGCCGACGCACCCACCGTCCAGGTGCCTCCGGCACCGGTCTCCCTGAATGGTGCAATGGAGGACGAGAACCCCGGATCGGTGGTCCTGGACGTCTCCGACACGCCACTGCAGTCGGCGTCGGCCTACCTGCCCACCGATCTGCTCCGGGTGCTGCGGCCGCGGACAGGGCAGGCTTAGATGCCGAGCATGCCGAAGCGGCGGAAGTCGCCCGATCCGCAGCTGATCGACCGGATCCGCAGTGAGATGCGGAGGATCCTGGCCGTGCTCGACGACGCCGCGGTGAGTGGCAATCTGAGCCGGCTCGGGCAGGCTTTCGCCGGGGACGCGCTGGCGGAGCTCAAGGCGCGTTTCACCGCCTATCAGGCGGCGGGAATCCAGGTCAGCCCGTTCCGGGAGTCGCTGCACTTGGAGATTTCCGACATGGCCGGCCAGGGGCAGGCCACCGTGCGGCTCCGGTATCGCGATCGCACCAGCTTCCTGACTACCGAGGCATCGCCCAGCACCACCAACGATCCGGTGCAGTTGCGGATGGTGCTGGACGGACAGCGCGAGCCGTGGCGGGTCACCTCGATCGAGGAGGAGTGATCCGCCGTCCGAGTTCCGGCGGAACTCATGGTAGGCTGAGGGAACTGCCGAGCCAGCCAGGGGCTGTCGCTCCGCGGCAAGCCCCCATTCTGTGATCTGGTGTCTATGAGTCCCAAGCGCACGCCCAAATCGGAAGAGCCCGATCCCGGTCTGGCCGAGCAAGAACCAGCGGTACCGGCTGTGGTTGCCGATGACGAGGAGGAGCTGGAGATCGTAGAGGAAGCCGAGCCGGAGCTGGTCGCCGACGCGCCCACGGTGCCGGTCGCTCGCGTGGCGCCCAGGCCCTCTCCGACCCGGCCCTGGGGTGGGAATCGTGGGGCGGTCAACATCGAGGACCTCACTCCCGAGGAGCTGACCCCCGAGATGCGCTGGCCCCCGGGCAGCTGGGTGAAGGTGAACGACGTCGTACGCCACAGCACCGGCGAGGTCATCGAGGGAATCTCGGTGGGCGACGTCGGGCAAGTGATCGCGGCGCTGTCGCAGACCCTGGTCGTGCTGTTTCCCACCCGGGACAACCGGCGCGAGGTGGTCCACATTGACTCCATCGAAGCTGTCGAAAAGAAGCCCAAGGGCCGCTGATGGCGTTCCTAGAGAGGCCCGGCGGTGAACTCGAGCGCCGCCGAACCTAGTCCCCCACCACCCCCACCCGATCTGCTGGTGCTGCACGGACTGCGCTTCTTCGGGCACCATGGGGTCTCCGCCGCGGAGCGGCGAGCCGGGGGGGAGTTCACGGTCGACCTGGACGTGGAGGCCGACCTTGGTCGCGCCCAGGTCAGCGACGAGGTGGCCGACACCGTCAACTACGTCGACCTGTACGAAGCTGTCCGCGGGGTCGTGGAGGAGGGCGAGTTCCACCTGCTGGAGGCGATGGCGTCCCAGATCGCCGCGGTGGTATTGAGCCTGCCCAAGGTGGAACGGGTGCATCTCCGAGTCACCAAGCCGCCCCGGCTCCCCGCCCAGGCGATCGGCTTCGCGGTGGAGATCGTCCGACCTCACTGACAGCGGCCCCGCCCGGCGCAGACGGCGGACTCCAGTGGAGCGGGAACGTCTCGCAACCAATCATGGACAACCTTCGGTTTGCGGACAACCTTGACGGTGAGGCGGTGGTCGCCCTCGGACTTCCCGCGCCCCGACTCATCTTGGCCGGCCTGGGAGCCGCCAGCGCCTGGGCCCTCAGTGAGCTGCCCCTTCCTGATCCGCTCCGCCTGGGCACAGCCGGGCTCCTAGCGCTGGCCACCGCCATCCTGGCCTGGGGGAGGGTCCAGGGGGTGTCCCTAGCCCGCTGGACCTGGTTGGCCCTCGGATATGCCGGCCGGGTCGTCACCGCATCGGGCAGAGGCAGCCCCCAGTGGGTGGATGCCGACTCACGACCCGACGAGCGACCGGTCGACTCTGGCCTGGAGCCAGATCTTCCCCTCATCGCCTTCCTTTCGCTGCGCCGAGGGGTCGGCTGCACGTCGGTGTGCCGGGCCGTCGCGATCCAACTCCGGGGCAGCGCCAGAGAGGGCGTCGGAGGCTCTCGGGGCAGGTCGGCGGCCGCGCTTTGGGTCGTCGCCGACCCGAAGGGCGGCGCCAAGCCGTCCTTGCTCCTCGGCGATTGGGGCTCGGGACCCCAGAATCGACCGTCCCGAACTCGCGTGCTGGGGCTGGTCCTAGTCTGGGATGGGGAGGAGGTCTTCCCCGGTGCGCTGGCGAACAAGGTGGTGGCTCTGCAGCGGACCTTCCCGGGGGTCGAGGTGCTAGTTGCAGTCAACCGCGCCTCGTCCGCCTCGGGGCTGAGCGCCCGGATCGCCGGCGCGGGCGCCCGGCTAGCTGGCGCGATTCCGGTCGACGAGTGCCTGGGGGATCCGGACCTCACCCCTCTGGAGGCGACGGCTCTACCTTCGGCGGATGGGGTCAGAGCGCTAGCGCGAGCGGTGCTGACCGCCTCCCGCTCCTGGTGACATCTGGCGGCGAGGACGATGGACACCAGTCAACTTGGCGCGTCCAGGCTCCTGACATCCTCGACCTAGTCGCCTCGGAGCGACTGAAATTGGCGGCCGAACTGATGACCTGGCTCGAGCAACTGCGGCTGCCGGTCCGCTTTCTTATCTGTTCTCGGCGCGAGTCGCCGCGCCCTCGCGGCGGGAGTCCAGCCGAGAACGCTGGTAGCACCCACCTGCAGTTCGTTCTGGACGAGCACCTGGCCGAACAGAGTCGGCGCCGGCCGACCTTCCGGCGAACGGTGTTCGTGACTCTGTCCGGGACCGATCTGGAGCTGCCGACGTCTGCCAGCGGCTGGCTGAAGTCACAGGAGCACCCGCCCCCGCTGGCTGAGGGCCGCTGGCGAGAGCGTCCGACCCTGCTGCGGGCGGGCGGCCGCTACCTGACCTCGCTCTGGCTGGAGCGGTTACCAGGAGTCGAGGTCGCCCCGGGCTGGCTGTGGTCACTGGCCGGGACTCCGGGGGAGTTCGATCTGGTTCTGGCCGTCTGGCCCCGGGCGGAAGGCGAGGCCGACCGGTCGCTTCGGCGGCGGATGCTCGGGCTGAGAGCTAGGGAGCTGGCCGCCGGGGAGCGCGGTGAGGTGGGGGACCCCAGACTGCAGGCTGCCCTGGACTCGGCGGCACGGCTACGCCAGGTGCTGGCCAGATCGGAGGGGAAACTCTTTGACCTGGCGATCACCGTGACCGTGGCCGGTGACACCTCCGAAGAGACCCGTCAGGTGGCCCGTCAGATTCACTCCCGAATGACCGCTCTCAGAGCGGAGGTGTCCCCCGCCTGGTGCACCCAGGGGCCGGCCCGGCTGCAGACAGAGCTGCTCTCGACCCGCCCAGTCGGACCGAGACGGGTGGTGCAGAGCACTGAGCTGGCGTCCTTCTGGCCCTGGCTGGACGACTGGGACGGGAGGACGGTGGGAGCGGTCAATCTAGGCCGACACCTGCGGACTGGCGCGCCGGTCTGGCTGAACCTTCACGATGCGACAGCCCTACCGAACGCCAATTTGGGGGTGGTGGCCGCCTCCGGCAGCGGCAAGTCCTACCTCGGTGGACTGCTTGGGTTGGAGGCGGTCCGCCTGGGCGTCCGGACTGTGGTGCTGGATCCTGAAAACGAGCACCGTCGCTGGTGTGAAGCGGTCGCAGGACAGTATCTCTCACTGGGCGAGTCCAGCCCCTGCGGGTTCAATCTGCTGGAGATGGCGGAGCCGGGTGAGGCCCCGAGTGCGGTCGCCGAACTGATCTCGCTGCTCTGCGGTCAGCTCTCGCCGGCAGAGATCGGCCAGGTCTCCGACGCGGTCAGATGGACCCTGGCGGAAGCGGGATCGGGCACAGCGATGCTCTCGGACTGTCTCCCCCGACTGCGTCAGAGTGAGATCGGCGAAGTGGTGGCCCACCGGTTGTTGCCGTGGCTGGATGGGACTCCGGGAGCTCTCTTCAACTCCCCCGGCCGGGGCCCGGCGGTCGAGACTGCCACCGCCGTGGGACTGCGGGAGCTGCCCGCTGCCTGGATCCCCGCCGCCACCCTGGTGGTCTCGCACTGGCTCTGGTCCTGGATCCGCTCCCAAGAGGGCCGCAAGCAGGCGATCGTGGACGAGGCGGGGTTGCTGGCCGACAACGCTCCCCTCCAGCGGCTCATGGCCCAGCTGGCTCGGCGGATCCGCAAGTACCAGGGCTCGCTCGTGCTCCTGACCCAGTCGGCCGGGGACCTGCTGGGGAGCGCCCCCGGGGAGGTTATGGCGGTCAACTCGGCGACGATGCTCCTGGGCAGCCAACATCCCGCGGCCGCGGTCCGGCTGCAGCAGGGGTTCCTCCTCGATGACGCGCAGCGCCAGTGGCTGGAGCGGGCCGGCCGAGGACAGTTCCTCCTACTTCTGGGTCCACGGCGCTCACCGATCCAGATCGAGACCGCGGCGCAGTATCACCGGTTACTCAGTACCGAAGGCGGCCCTTGACGGCGGTGCCGACCTGGATCAGCGAAATGAGTCGACGCGGGACCGGGTCTAGAATCAACCGCCATGGGCCGGGTGCTGTTCGTGCGGCTGACCAACCTCGGCCAGGCGGGAGGGGCCGAGTGGACGAAGGCCGTCGCCGGTTTCGCCGCCACTAGGTCGTGGCACTCGGAGCCGCTCTGGCTGGCTACCGACGACTCCCCAGGTCTCTTCGAAATGGAGTACCTGCGCCACCTTCGCCTGGAATACCGAGAGCCCATTTTCGGGGCCGGCTTCGTCCGCCTGGCAGGGGATGAGACGGACGCCCTGGCGGTCTGTTTCGGCCTGCTCCAGCTGACCCAGAGGCTCGGCGGGCGGGCCACGGTCACCGATCCTGACAACCCCATTCGCAAGCAGCGCCAGCTGGCGCTGGTCGAAGGCCAGGTGAGCGGCCCCCGCAGCATCGACGAGGTGATGGTCTCGGGACCGATCTTCAAGCGGCTCCCCGGAGGAACCATCACCTTCTACCCCCCCCGCTACCGGGGCGTGACCCTGCCCGGACCGGTCAGCTCGCCCGGTTGTTGGAGCTTTGCTATCCAGGGCATGCAGGACCAGGCTCCCGGCTTCCTGGAGGCCGAGGCCGAGGCGATGCGTATCTACCGCAGTCTGCGGGCGATCGGCTGATCCGTTGCGGGCCGTGGTCCAGCGGGTGGCGCAGGCCCGGGTCACCGTGGAAGGCGAGCTGATTGCCGCGATCAGGACCGGCCTGACAATCTACCTCGGGGTAGGACTCACCGACGACCCGGTGGCCGCCTGCCATCTCGCCAGCCGACTGTCCGAGCTCCGGATCTTCCCCGACTCCGACGACAAGATGAACCGCTCGCTGCTGGCGGTCGGCGGCGAGGCGCTGGTGGTCAGCCAGTTCACACTATTTGCCGACACCCGTCGGGGCCACCGGCCGGCGTTCACCGCGGCGGCGGGACCGGACCGCGCGCTCGAGCTGTACCAACTGTTCGCCGAGGAGCTGCGCCGCTTGGGCGTGGTCAGGGTCGCCCAGGGCCAATTCGGCGCCCACATGATCGTCGACTCCGTAAACGACGGACCGGTGACCATCATCGCCACCAGTTCCGAGGCTCCCTGGTTGGCCGACTGCGGCTGACCGGTACCAGCTCTTCTCCTCCCGGCGGACATAGGGGAGGGAGCATCTCAGTCAGCAGGGGGTCATTTCGTGAGCGAGCTCAACTCATTGCTCAATTCCTGGGTACTGATCGGCCAGGGGATCATCGGCAGCCTGGGCACGCTGGCCTTCGTCAGCGCCTTTGTCTGGCGAGTGGTCGCGCCTAACCCCCACAGCGCGATGGAGGCCCAGCGCTGGCTGGGACGAATCGCCGTGGGAACGTTGGGGGTGGAGCTGGCCGGGGTGCTCACCCATGTCCTGCTGGCAGCGGTCCCGCACAGCCTCGGCTGAGCGTTGGCCGCTCTGACCTTTCCCAGTTTTGACCTCCATCCCCTGTCCCTGCTCAGCCACCTGATCAGTGGCACGCTCACCGGTTTTGTAGCGTCGTCCCGGGCAGCCCTCGACGGGGCGCTCCGCACCTACCTATTCGGCACTTATGACGCAGCTACTCCACTGCGGCATCAGCCCTTCACCGATACGCCCGGAGTGACCCAGCTCAACCACCTTTTGCTCGGCGCCGGCGGCGCGCTGCTGGCGGCAGTGTTCATCTATAGCTCATTGCGCACCGTGACCAGCGCAGGTGATGCTCGCCACCACCTGCAGGTGGTTCTGCCCCGGGTGCTGATGGCGTTGGCCCTGGGCGTCGTCAGTCTGCCGCTGCTCCAGCAGGGCATCAACCTCAACAATGCGCTGAGCGCCGTCGTGGCTGGCGGAGGGAGTATCAGCCTGGCGCAACTGCCCTGGGATTCGCCGCTTAGCGGGTCCGCTCTGCAGTCGGCTTCCACCAACCTTTTCCTGCTGCTGTTCGCAGCCGCCCTGGTGGTGGCAGTGGTGATCCTGGTGCTCGCATACGTGGTCCGTTACACCCTCTTGGCGGTGCTCTGCGCCGCCGCCCCACTGGCGGCGATCGCCTGGATTCTTCCCGAGACGCGGGGTTTCTCGCGGCAATGGCTGCGGCTACTGGTGATCACTCTGTTCATGCAGTTCGTGCAGTTACTGGTGCTCCGCAGCGCCAT
Source organism: Candidatus Acidiferrales bacterium (assembly GCA_035533655.1). Taxonomy (GTDB): domain Bacteria; phylum Chloroflexota; class Dormibacteria; order Aeolococcales; family Bog-877; genus Bog-877. The sequence continues at coordinate 41,994 of DATLTJ010000047.1, forward strand.
CGCACTGGCGTTTGTGCATGGGCACGGGGTCATCGGCATCCTCTATGCATTCGCCGCGCTCTACTTGATGTTGCGGGTACCCGGCGCCCTCAACGTGGCCTCGCACTATGGCGCGAGCGCGGAAAGCGCCGGCCGCCGCTGGGCTCGGGCGGCTCGGCGGTTGGCGGCGAGTGAGCTCTAAAGCGCGCGGTCAGAGGGTGACGTGCGCCTCCAAGATTGCGGTTCCCCAGAGGCTTTCCAGCTGGTCGAAGAAATCACTGTTGCGCAGCGAGGGCCGGCCCTCCAGGTCGCCAAAGGTCAGCTCGGCGCGAGCCACGGGGAGCCGCGGCGACCAGGGCAGCGTGGAAATGTCGAAGTCCGCAGCGCAGGTCGGGCAGGCGGCCCGCATGGGGTCGGGATCGGGGAAGCGCAGCCGGAAGAACTCCAGCGGGACTCCGCAGCGGGGACAGTCCACCCGGTAGCTCGGTGGCGGATCGGTGTCGAAGCCTTCCGGGCCGGGGTCGGGATAGCAGCGCAGCACCCCGACTTCAAGTCGAACCTCGCCGCGCCCGGGTCCGGCCATCGGCAGTTGCCCGGGGGTGAGCAGGAGGTGGGAGAAGGCCGGTCCCGGCAGCAGGACGTCCGGCTCGGGACCGCGGGTCGCCAGCCCACTCTTCAGAAGGAGCCCTCGGGTGGCTTCCAACTGCTCCGGTCCCGGGACAAACTCCGGGTCCTGCGGGAGCAAGTGCAACCAAGTCCGGTGACCGTGGCTGCCGTGGCCAGAGCCGGTTGCCAGCGTGGTTGGCATCTCGTCCCGATCCTAACCGGCCCATCAGTGCCGGAGTGGCGGACATCTTTGAGGTGATGGGAAAGGGTCGGATCAAGTCGGGGCTCGCTCTGATCGGGGCTTGTGCCGCGCTCTCCATCGTGCTGCCGCCGCTGGCTGGACTCCTCAACGCGGTCGGTTCGGTCACCCTCCTGGCGCTGGGCGGATATTCCGCGTATCGAACCTGGGCCTGGCTGGAGACGGTGGTCGAAGCGTCGCGGCGGCCGACCACGGTCCGCCGTAACCTGAGCCGCGCCGAGCCCGGGGACGAGCCCCAGCCGGCGCGGTCGCGGTCACGAGCTCCCTCGAGGTCCCCGGTCGAGGTGGACCAATCCGGCGAGGAGGAGCGCAAGCTCCACTGGCCGAGGCTCGTGCGCTGGGATCGCCCGCTTACGGAGACGCCTCGGGACCGCTAGCTCGGTGACTCCAGAGCTTGGCGCCGGGGAGCCAGTTTTAGATCGAGGTTCTCCGCAGCGACTGCTACGATCGAGGCGTGGAAGTAGTCAAGATCAGGCCTCGCGGGTATTGCCACGGAGTGGTCGAGGCGGTCCGAGCCCTCCGGCAGGCTGCGGAAGAGCATGAGGGGGAGTCAGTCGCGATGCTCGGCTATCTGGTCCACAACGAGCACGTGACGAGGGAGTTCGCGGACCGCGGGGTGAAGCTGATCGACGCCCCCTCTCGCCTGGAGGCGCTGGAGGAGGTGACCGAGGGGACGGTGGTGCTGACCGCCCATGGAGTGTCCCCCGAGGTCAAGGAGCGGGCCCTGGCCAAGGGGCTGAATGTGGTTGACGCCACCTGCAGCGACGTGGTCCGCACCCACGACCTGGTCCAGCGGCTGACCGATGAGGGTTACACGGTTATCTACATCGGCAAGGCGGGCCACCCGGAGCCGGAGGGCGTCATCGGCGAGGCTCCTGACAAGATCCACCTGGTCCAGTCCCTGGCGGACGTCGACACCCTGGAGCTCTCGACCTCAAAGCTGGCCGTCACCACCCAGACCACCCTCTCGGTCTGGGATACCCAGTCGATCATCGAAAAGCTCCGCCAGCGCTTCCCGCACATCGAAGTTCACAACGAGATCTGCAGCGCCACCCAGGACCGGCAGCAAGCCGCGGTGGAGGCCGCCCGGGAATGTGACGTGGTGATCGTGGTGGGCAGCGCCCGCAGCAGCAACAGTCAGCGACTGGTCCAGGTCGTCCAGGAGCTGGCCCAGCGCCCCGCCTACCTGGTGGACACCGTCGCCGACCTCGAGCCGGAGTGGTTTGTTGGGTGCAGTCGAGTGGGGGTGACAGCCGGTGCCTCGACCCCCACCAGCCTGACCCGGGAGGTGATCGCCGCCCTAGAACAGATGGAGGCTCCGGCCCCGGCGGCGACTCAGTCCGCCTCGGATCAAGTCCCCGCCTAGGGACCAGTTCCCCAACCGATCGGGCAGCCGCCATCGGAGGTCCGCTGCCGCTTCCCGATCAGTACCATCTGACCAGGTTGAAGAATGCACCTAGCCGTCCTCTGGTCGCGGAGCTCGTCGGCCCTGCCGTCCACCCGCTCAACCGGGCCCGCATGGCCACCGTGCTGCTGGCGACGGCGCCCTTGGCGGCCCGCCTGGGCTGGTGGTGGTGGAGTCAAGGACGCCACCGGACTATGACCGCCCGCGCCCCTTCGGAGCCGACTCCGGCAGCGGTCGAGCACACCGAAGTTGAGATGGTCAAGAGGTCCCTCGGCCGGTGGAGGGTGCGGGTTGTCACCACCCGTTGGGTGGTCCAGCCTGCGGCGGTCCTGTCCTTAGCGCCGGCCGCGCGGTCCCACACGAGCTGGCTTGGTCCGGTCCTCCGGCTCACCGGGGTGGCCCTGGAGGCCAACTCGCTCAAGGCGCCCCCCGTCCTGCCTCGTTTGCCGGCCCCGCCGGGTCGACCCCACTCCTAGCCGACCGGCGGGCGGCGCTACCGCCGAAATCCTCCGCGACGGACACGGTCGACGGGGCTCCACCCAGAGCGTCGCCGGGCAACTTTGGCTCCCGCCCGGCCGCTGGCGAGTCCCGCGGGAAGGAGCGATCTGCTAGAAGGGGAGGCGATGATTGCCGTCCGCCTTCTGAGCTTGGTGGTCGGGCTCTTCCTGACTCTGGGGACACTGGGCAGCGTGATTCGGACGGTCATCGTGCCCCGAGCGGTCTCCTCGCGACTCTCCTCGCTCGTGGCCGCCGCAGTCCAAGGAGCGGCCGTGATCGCGGCCCGCACCAGGTCCGACTACATGGCCCGGGATGGCATCCTGGCCCAGGGAGCACCCCTATTCCTGGTTCTGCGGCTGGTGGTCTGGATCGGCCTCCTAGTGGCGGGCTTCAGCCTCCTGTTCTGGGGAAGCAGCTCGGGCAACTATGCCGAGGCGATCCGGCTCAGCGCCTCATCGATCCTGCCCCTCGGCATCGCCCGGGCAGACACGGGCTTGAAGACCGCCATCGCCTTTCTGGAGACGGCCTCCGGAGTGATCGTGGTCGCCCTCCAGATCTCCTACCTACCCACCCTCTACAGCTCCTTCAACAGGCGCGAGACGCTGGTGACGATGCTTGACAGCAGCAGCGGTTCGCCGCCCTGGGGTCCAGAGATCTTGGCCCGTCATGCCCTCATCGACAACCTGGACCACCTGGCCGAGCTCTATCGCAACTGGGAACAGTGGGCGGCCGATATCACCGAGAGTCACACCAGCTACACGACCCTGCTCTACTTCCGCTCCCCCGAGCCCCGGACGTCCTGGACCCTGGCACTGCTGGCCTGTATGGATGCCGCGGCGATGCAGCTGGCGCTGAACCCGCTCACCGCTCCCGCCTCGGCGCGGCCGTTCCTCCGGATGGGGGTGGTCTGCCTGCGCTCCCTCTCCCGGGTGACGGGATTTGCCTTCAACGCGGACCCTCACCCCGATGATCCGACTGAGATCTCCTTCGATGAGTTCCAGTTCGGAGTAGACCGGGTGCTGAAGGTCGGCTGGGAGGCCGAGCGGAGTGCCGAGGAGGCCTGGCCGCACTTTCGCGGCTGGCGGGTGAACTACGAGAGCCCGGCCTACCACCTGGCCACCCTGGTCGATGCTCCGCCCGGGCCCTGGTCGGGAACACGCAAGGGCCGGCTGGAGTCCTCGCTGGTCCCGGTGCGCCCGCCCCACCGGGCCCCGACCGAGGAGGTGGAGAACCTGCTCCAGGCCACGCGGCAGCGCCGCGCTCTCCGGGCCCCCTCTAAGCGGAGCCCGGCCCCGGTGGCGGCCCCGACCGAGAAGCCCGGCGGGGGTCCCCAGAAGCGCGCCGAGAAGGGAGGCTAGACGCCCAGAAATTCAGCTGGAGACCTATCCGGCCTTTTCGGCCACCAGTGCGGCCTCGAAGAGCATGCAAGCGTTCCCACCCTGACGCTTGGCAACGTACATGGCGGCATCCGCTTCTTTGAGCACCTCCATGAGCTGCGCATCCGGTCCGCCGCACGCGGCGCCGATGCTGACGGTGGGGACCACCCCATTGATCTTGGTCAGCTGCAGAGCCTCCAAGATCCGCTGCGCAGCGAACAGGCGCCTGCTCCGATGGCATCCAACAAGAAGGCCGAGAATTCGTCCCCCCCGTGCTAGCCATGGCGGTGGTTGGCGCGCTGGCTGCCCTCTTCCTCTACTCCCGAACCGACGCGACTTCCACCACCGAGGCGCTGCTCGAGACCAGGGGAGCCCCGACTACGGGGAGCGGAATCCGGGCCCTGCCACTGCCGCAGGTCGACCCCTCCTGCTAACTGCTCGTGGGCCCTCCCCCGCCGCGACCTGACTCCAGTACGAACTTGTCACTGAACTTGCAGGGCACCGTGATCGCTGTTAGAGTCAAAGGCCGAGACACTCACATCTCACGTTCTAGCCTATGTCTCAAATCCGAATCAAGCGAGCCCTACGCGCCGCCGCCCAACTGGGAGTGTTCGGAGTCGCCGCCACGGCGGCATCCCTTTTGACAACGGGTCCGGCGGCCGCCAGCTACTCGTCGGAGATCGCGGCGCTGCAGCAGCAGCAGAATGCCTTGATTGGCCAGCTGCAAGCCCTAGAGGGTCAGGCCGCGTCAGCGGGCCAGCAGGCGGCCGCGACAGAGACCCAGATCACTACGATCCAGCAGGAGCTTTCGCAGGACCAGATCCAGTTGAGCGAGGTAAATGCTGAGCTCACTGCGACGAAAAATCAACTAACAGCCACCGAGGCCCAGATGGCCCGCGATCGAACCCAGCTCGCCGCGCTGGTCACGGTCCTCTACCAGAGGGGCTCGAGCAATTCTCTGGCGGCGGCCATCGCGAACAGTTCCAGCATTTCCAAGTTGGTGGACGACACGGTCGTCCTCCAGACGGTTCGGCAGCAGTTCGACTCGCTCACTAAGCAGCTGATCGCAGATGCCGACGCACTTAGGACCCTGCAAGCTCAGCAGCAAGTTCAGGAAGTGCAGGTCGCGGCCCTGGTCAGCGGACTGCAGAGCCAGAGCAATCAGTTGCAAGCAGCGGAGAACCAGTACACCACCGAGCAGAGCAGCCTCACTGGAGCGGCAGGCCAGATCTCCGCCCAAATCCAAAGCCTGTCGACGCAGATCCAAAACCTCCAAGAAGAGGAGTCTGCCTCCTCTGGAGGCGGATCCCTCGGGGCGGGCGGGACGGTCCTCGCCGTCTATTCGGGCTACCCGAATTTGGGCTCCTCCCCGGACAACTACCCGCGGGGTCAATGCACCTGGTTCGCCGCCTCGCAAGCGGCGATCGATTGGTCACAGAACGCCGATGGTTGGATCACCGGTAACGCGAACTCCGCTAATCCCTATCCAACGGGCATGACCCCGGAAGTCGGCTCCATCGTGGTATTCCGCCCCGGTGGAGCCTATAGCTCCCTCGGCCACGTGGCCTGGGTCGTCCAGACCGGAACCGGTTCGGCGGGTCAGGGGTTCTACGTGGAAGAAGCCAACTACGTCAACGGCTACGATGAAGATCTCCGCGCCGTCCCCAACACCCAAGGGATCCTGGGGTTCATCTACGTCTAATCGATGACTACTGAAGAGAGGGGTACCTTAGTGGTGATGTCAGCGCCTGAGCGCACAGAGACGGCCAATGGGTCGGGCACGCGTCCGATGGTTGTCTATCACGGCGACTGTCCCGACGGATTCGGGGCCGCCTTCGCCGCCTGGAAGCGGTACGGCGAAGGCGCCGACTACATCCCGGTCAGCCATGGAGACCCCCCCCCGAAAACCAAGGGCCGACACGTGCTGATAGCCGACTTCGCTTACGACCGCGGGACCACGGAGCGGCTGGCCGAGTCATCGGCCAGCCTGGTTGTCCTTGACCATCATCGATCATCCGCCAGCGAGCTGGCCGATCTTCCCTACTGCGTCTTCGACATGAACCGCAGCGGTGCGGTGATGGCCTGGCAGTACTTGCACGAGGAACCAGTTCCTGCGCTGCTGCGCTACGTCCAGGATCGCGATCTGTGGCGTCACGACTTGCCCGAAAGCGAAGAGGTATCGGCCGCGCTGCGCGCTCACGACTTCGACTTCAAAACGTGGGATTCCATTGATGTCGAAGAGCTGCGCGTCGAGGGCCGCGCCTTGCTCCGCTACCAGCGGCGCATGGTCGAGCGCGTGGCTGAGCACGCTACCATGGTGGACATCCTCGGGACCGTGGTGCCCACGGTCAACAGCGCCGTGCTGCAGAGCGAGCTGGGTGACGTCCTCGCCACTGGGCATCCCTTTGCCGGAGTGTGGTGGCAGGGCAGCGGCGATCTGGCGCGCTGGTCGTTGCGCTCGACCCCCGAGGGGGTTGACGTCAGCCTAATCGCGGCCCGCTACGGCGGCGGCGGTCATCGTGCCGCAGCCGGGTTCAAGGGACCAGTGCCCAAGGACGGCACGCTGGCTCCTCCCCCCGGGGACGACCAACCGACTCCTCGCTAGGGGAGCTCGGAGGGCTCCAGCAGCTCGCCGGGGGGTGGCACGGGCCGCGCTCCCACTTGGACCCCGTCCTCGGGATCAAGGTCGAGCAGGAACTGGTGGCACCGGGACGCCTCGTCCTCCTCGCCGATGGCCGCAGCGGCCAGCATCAGTAGGTAGAGGCTCCGCAGGAAGCCCTGGTTAGTGGGCTCGGACCAGTGCACCTGGCCGGTGCCTCCCCAGCCTTGCTTGCGCAACCGATCGAGTCCGCGGTGATACCCCACCCTGGCGAAGGCATAGCTGGCGACCGGGTCTCCGCTGGCGTAGGCCGCCTCGGCGATCCGGGCCCAGCCGTCGAGGAATGTCGGGTACTCGCCGCACAGCTGTCGGAGTGGGACCAGACGGTCCCCGCCGGGGGCGTCACCCGACGGGCCCAGGATCTCCGCCAATGAGGAGACGGCTCGCGGGTTCTCCTCCGGGAGTACCGTCCGGTGAGTCGGCTGGATCTGGTGTCCATGGGGCGCCACCGGCAGGCTTGTCAAGGGTCGCTGGGGAGTCGTCGGCTGGTCTGGAGTGTTGCTCACAGCTCCCCTTTGATGGCCGCCAATGGCGGCGAGTGTGGTACCCCGTAGCGGATTCGAACCGCTGATCTCCGCCTTGAGAGGGCGGTGTCCTTGGCCACTAGACGAACGGGGCGAGAGTGCACAAGGCAGTCGCGGCTCCTCCACCCCCCAGTATATGGGCGGTCATTGGAGTCTCCGGAGCGGCGGAGCCCAGACCGCAAGAGCAGCGTCCACCAGGGCCGCGTGGCTCTGCACCTGGGGATAGTTACCCCACAGGGCGCCCGTCTCCGGGTCGGCGACCTCGGAGAGTTGACCAGGCGGCCCGGCAAGCTGGCAGATAGCGTGCAGACGCGCCTCGGCGGCGGCCCGCTGACCCAGCAGAGCCTCCGCGGAAGCCGCCCAAAGCCCGGGGAAGATAAACGGAAAGCAGGGCGAGTTCAAGCCGTCTCGCTCCGGCGCGTAGCGAGCCATCAGCGGACCCCTCCCCAGCTCCCGGGAAATCCGGTTCAGAGTGGACTCCGCCCCCGGCTGGTGCGGCCGGATGAACGAGACTAGGTAGGCGGCCAGGAGGGCAGAGTCTGCCCCCGAGTCCTGGAACGACATCACGAGCTCCCCCTGCGACCCCCGGCCCCGGCCCGTGACCTCACTTTGGATCGCTGCCGACGACTCCTGCCAGGTAGCAACTGGCCCTTCGATCCGGCCTCGCTCGGCGATCGCACAAGCAGTCTGGAGTGCTGACCACGCCATCACCTTGCTGTGGACGTAGTCCTGAGGGGTACCCCGTACCTCCCAGATTCCGTGATCAGGAAACCGCCAGCGCGACCCCGCTGCTTCAGCTAGGGTCGGTACCTGCCGCAGAAGTTCCTCAGGGCAATGCTGGCGCAGATCTAGCTCCAAAGCGAGCCGCGCCACCTCCCCCAGGGTGTCGAGCTGCGCCTGCCCGGCTGCTCCGTTGCCAATGCGAACCAGCGCCCCGGAATAGCCCCGCAGCTGGCTCACGGCATGCTCACGGGGAAGGTCGCCCCCAGAAAGTCGGCGGACCGGCGCCACCAGTTCTGGTCGCCCGCCCAGCAGGCCTCCCAGTCCCCGTGCCACCGATTCCGCCTCCGGATAGGCTCCGGCGTGGCAGAAGGCGATCCCGGCATCGGCGCAGTCGCGAAGCCAGGCGTACCGGTAATCCCAGGCCCTTTCACTTGCGGGCCACTGCGGGATCGAGGTGGCAGGAGAGGCGACCAGGAGGCCGGACCTACGTTCCTGGAGGCCACGCAGGGTCAGGAGGGATCGGTCGATCGCCACAATTGCCCAGGAGGGAGCGTGCCATACGAGGGGGGAAACCGCCAAGCCTAAATGCAGCTGGTCGACCCACTTGCGGTCGTCGGCGACAGACTGTGCCAGTAGCTCCCGGGTCCGATTGACCGCCTCCGCCGGAGCACCTGCTACCAAAGCCAGGAGAGGCGGGAGCTGCCCGCCCTCGCGGGGGCTTCCCAGCCAAACCACCAAGCCCTGGCCCGGCAGCGGGGCGACCAGACCGTCCCGGACGGCCTCGGTCGGACCACTCACAGTCAGGGCCAGCGGCCCCCCTGGGCCATCAGCGAGCGCTCCTCTACCCAGCTCCGCTCCGAAGGCGGCCAGAGCCCAGCCGGTGCCTCCGCCGGCGCTGGGGTTGGCCAGGGAGATGTGAATGAGTTCTCCCGGCGGGCCGTCGACCAGCCAGACCAGAGCGCTTTCGCCAGCGCCGTCCTCCAACAGCCCGCATTGGATCCGCAGGCCGGAGGGGAACGAGAACAGGATGACCCGCGACGTGCCGAACCAGCTGGCCGAGGCGGGGAAATCCGAGGCGGATGTCACCCCGACCGACCCGCCGCGGCCGCGGTCGAGCAGCGCCGCTAGACGGGGGGTACTGTCGAACCGCGGCCAGCACCAGAAGTCGCAGCCGCCGCGGGAATGGACCAGCGCCGCCGTCCGTCCGTCGGCGAGACAGAAGTACTGCTTGATCGGAACGTCGCGACCTCCGGCCATTCCCGAGGACTCTGGCTCTGATCCGACGCTCACGCCCCTCAGGCTACCCGCCGATGCGGTTCTGGTCTGGGGTCAGCCTTACGCTGACTGGAGCAGAGCTCCGATCCCAGCGATCTTGCTGGCCCAGCTCGGGTCGCTGGCATAGTCGACGTTCATCCCCTGCGGGGTCGGTCCGTTGTAGTACTGCCCGGTCGACAACGTGCCCGACTGGCCGCCATAGTTGGCGACCCACGAGCCCGGCGGGGAGAGGTAGTAGACCGACACGAACCAGGAGACGTAGGAGATGCAGTCCTGGTCGCTGGTGAAGGTCTCCCCGTCGACGTAAGGATTGGCGTCGTAGGCCTCGAATCCGAACAGGTTGTGCTTGTTCGTGTACAGCGCCGAGGTACCCCAGCCCGTCTCCAGGACAGCGTCCGAGACCAGGTAGATGGCGCTCACATGAGTGGTCTGCTCCGCCTGGATGAAGTAGCTGGCGTCGGCTTCCAACGCCGTGCCCTGCAGGAACAACTGGATCTGCTGCAGCGAGATGCCGCTCGCGAGGGTCAGATTGGTGTTGACGGTGAACGCGCCGCCACCCCCAGGTGCCGGTGGCGGACTCGGAGTCGGGGTCGGAGCGGCGCCGCTGGAAGTGGGGGTGCTCACCGCTGTCGGGGTGAGAGTCGGCGTGGCGCCAGGGGAGCTGGTGGAGCTAGGCGAGGACGTGGACACGGGGCCGCCCTGCACCTGCGGCTGGACGGTGGGCTCGCTGGCCTGACGGGCCTGGAATTCAGCCACCAGCTCCTCAGCCTGCAGGCGCGACTCGGTAGCCGACTCCTGCTGCTGCTCCTGCTGGAGAGCGGCCTCGGTGGCCTGCTCGTTGCGCACGTCCTGGGCCAGCCTCAGTAGGAGTTGGCGCTGGGACTGGGTGAGCTGAGACAACTCGATCTGGGTGTCCAGGGCGGTGTTGAAGTCCGGGCTGGCCAGGATGGAGAGCAGGCCGTTGGGAGCACCGGTGTACTCCTCGGATACCAGATTGAACAGCTGGTCTCGCTCCTGGCCGATCTGGGTCTTGTCATTGGCGATCGCCGCGCGCGCCGTCTTCACCTCGGCGGCCAGGTTGATCAGCTCGGCCTTGGCCTTGGCGACCAGGGCCGAGAGGGTGGCCGGGGAAGCAGCGGGCGAATTGGCACTTGCGCTCACCAGGGGCGCGCCGGTGCCAGCGATCAAAGCCAGCGCGCCCACGCCGGCAATGATCGCGGCAACCGCAGTTTGCCCCCACTTTCTGGCCCCGTCCACGAGGAGCCATTCTTCGCTCGAACCCAGAGATCCGATCCCCATGTCGCAGCCCCGATTCCGGAACGTCACCGGGAGTGAAGGGGGAGTTTCGCCTGACCTCTAGACTCACAGTTGTGGATGCCCCAGCGCCAGCTACCCTTGTGCTCGCTGAAGACGAGCCGATGATCGGCCGCATCCTGGAATTCAAACTCAAGATGGAGGGGCATCACCTCGTCTGGGTGCGCAGCGCCGGAGAGGCAGAGGCGCTGGTCAGAAGCGGCGGGGTGGACCTCCTCTTGTGCGACGTCACGCTGGAGGAGGATGGCCGAGAGCTCTGCCGCCGACTGATCAAAGAGGGATTGGTTCCGCCGTCGGGGATCGTCCTGATGCCGGAGCAGCGGGACCCCGAGGGCCGAGACAAGGCGCTGGCCGCCGGCGCCCGGGAGGTGATCGCCAAGCCGTTCAAGCCGACCGTGGTGGCCGCCACGATCCGGAGGCTGCTCAGCCGGGAGAGCTAATTTCCGAACGGCCGCCCGCCGGCTGGCAGGCGCTGGTCGAGACGCCGGCTACGATGGGAGAGATGACCAGCCGCGTCACCGAGATCATCGTCGACAGCCGCGATCGGCTCACCATCGCCAGATGGTGGGCCGAGGTCCTTGGCTACCAGGTGGCACCCCAGCCCCGGAGGAATGGGTAGGGATATCTCCCTGGCCGACCGGGGAGGAGCGACCCAGCGACGACGCTTACCGGGCCGCGCCCCAGGTGCCCACCATCGTGTTCGTGCCGGTGCCCGAGGCAAAGACGGTCAAAAATCGAACCCACCTCGATATCTGGTCCGTCGATCGGACCCAGGAGGAGGTGGCCTGGCTGGAAGGACGGGGCGCCCGTCCGGCAGGACGTCGGCCAGGGCGAGGACTCCTGGGTGGTGATGGCCGACCCCGAGGGCAACGAGTTCTGCCTCCTCGGTTAGTTCCGGTCCGCGGAATCCGCTACCTCGACTCCCTCACCTCGCCGATCTGGTGCAGTAGCTCGAACCGGTAGATCCCGGTGTCATGGCCGTCGTTCCAGATCACCTTGAGTCCGTAGTTGCCGACCAGCTGGATGTCGGCGAGCTCGTCCTCGCCGGGGTGAAGTTCCGGATCCCGCTGGAACCGGCCCGGCCGCCCCAGCTCACCCGTACAGAGAGCACAAGGGCAGGCCCGCCTCAGCCGGGCGAAGGGGATCGCCTGCCCCAGCCCATCCATCCATTCCACCAGCAGAGCGCGCGCCCGCTCGTCGTAGCCGAACCGGCGAGGGGTGGTGCGGTCAATGGAGGGCGCAGGTGAAGGGGGATCGACCACGGCACCTATTGTGGCCGCAGCCGTCGCTAACGAGCCGATCCTAAACCGTATGCTAGCTCTCCATGGGCAACGCCGACGAGCCGTTTGAGTTCGAGGATTTCGGCGCCGACCCCGGCACGCCGATCGACCGCAACCTGGCCCTGGAGCTGGTCCGGGTTACCGAGGGGGCGGCGATGGCAGCCGCCCGCTGGATGGGCCGCGACGACAAGATCGCAGCCGACCGAGCTGCGGTCGAGTCGATGCGTCGAAGCCTCTCCCACGTGGACATGGCCGGGATCGTCAAGATCGGCGAAGGGGAGAAGGACAAGGCCCCGATGCTCTACATCGGAGAGCAGCTCGGCAACGGCAACCCCCCGTTGGTGGACGTGGCCGTGGACCCCATCGACGGTACCCGGCTGGTCGCCCGCGGCCTGCCCGGAGGAATCGCCACGGTGGCCCTCTCCGAGCGCGACACCCTGCTCAAGACCCATTGCGCCTACATGGAGAAGCTGGTGGTCGGCCCCCGGGCGCGAGGGGTTATCGACCTCCGCGTGTCTCACACCGAGAACCTGCAGCGGATCGCGGCGGCTGAGGATCGCCCAGTGCACGACCTGACCGTGGTCGTCCTAGATCGGCCCCGCCACGAGGAACTGCTCCAAGAGATCCGCGCCACCGGGGCCCGGGTCAAATTGATCACCGATGGGGACGTCGCCGCCGGGGTGATGGCGGCTCTCCCAGAGCGCACCGGCCTTGATGTTCTGCTGGGAATCGGAGGAGCCACCGAGGCGGTCCTGCTGGCCTGTGCGGTGCGCAGCATTCAAGGCGACATGCAATGCCGCCTCTGGCCCCGCGACGATGCCGAGCGCGAACTCATCCACGGCGAGGGCTTCTCGGAAGAGCAGATCTTCGGTGCAGAGGACCTCTGTGGCGGCGAGAACATCTTCTTCGCCGCGACCGGCATCACCGATGGGGAGATGCTGGGGGGAGTGAGGTTTGCGGGCGGCACGGTCGAGACCCACTCGGTGGTGATGCGCTCCTACAGCGGGACGGTGCGCTGGATCGACGCCTTCCACAACCTGTCCCAGCTCCGGCTGCGCAACGAGATCTCCCGGCTCGAAGACAACTGACGCGGGTCCCCCGCCGACGGCCGGATCACATCCCCCCGGGAGCGTCCTCCAACCTGAAGCCCTCGCCCTCCGCCCCGCAGACGATGCACCTGGGGGGGGGCTCCAGCCCCCGCTGAGTGGCACCGCACTTGCCGCAGACCCACTGGTGGCGGCCGAAGAACGTGACCAGGTCCGTACGGGAGATCAGGCCGACCAGCTTGCCGTGCCGGACCACCGGCAGCCGGCGGATTCGCTGAGCCATCAGAATCTCGGCCGCCTCACTAAGCGGAACCTCCTCCTCGATGGTCCTGGGCTCCGGAGTCATGATGTCGGCGACGGTCGCCCCGGGCTTCAGGACCACGTCCATCTCGCTGACCACTCCCACCACCCGGAGGTGGTCGTCCAGCACGGGCATCCCGGTGATGTGGTGCCGGCCGAGCAGCTCGGCCACCTCGGTGACTTTGGCATCAGGGCCGATGGTGATCACCGCCCGGGTCATCACCGCCGCCACGGTAGCCCCGCCCGGCGGGGTCGGTTCGACCGGAGTCGCCATCCCAGGATCTCCTTCGACCAAACTGGAGCGCGCCGGGCGCCCTTGGTCGCGCAGCTTAACGCTGGGCGACCCGCCGGGGGGCCGCCGGAGACCCGCGGCCCGGCGGTGGCCCGTTTGCTAAGGTGCCGAAATCGCCACTTTTGAATGCAAGTAGAGAGGTCCTCATGAGTAAGGTCGCCGACCCCCAATCGCCTTCCGCTCGGAATACGCGGCACAACCCCTCGCAAGAGGAGCTACGGAAGCTGACCGCCGCGATGGCGACGGCGCGCCGGACCGCCTACGACAACTACAACGTGCAGACCCAGGTACTGGCCCGGAGCACCGACTCCACCTACATCATCACCGACACCCCAGAGATCACCTCCAGCCAGACGATCACCTCCGAGGAGGGGCGCCGGGTGGCTCGACTGCAGGAGGAGTACCTCCTCAATCAGGACGTCATCGTGATCGACGGCTACGTCAACAACGACCCCGAGTTCCGCTCCCCGGTGCGCCTGGTGATCGAGGAGGCCGGGGCCAACATCGCTGGGATGCAGGACCACCTGCTGTTCAAGGATGAGCAGGCCGGCGAGGACTTCCGCCCTGACTTCACCGTGATCTTCACCCCCAAGCTCAAGATGCCGGGGTATCCCGCGGACCGGCTGATCACGGTTGATCTGGAGAACGGGCTCACCCGGGTGTTCAACTCCGACTACTTCGGCGAGTCCAAGAAGGGGCTCCTCCGGATGTGGAACCGGCTGGTCTACCAGCGCGGCGGCCTCGCCCTGCACGCCGGCTGCAAGGTGATCCCGACTGCCCAGGGGGAGCGAACCCTGCTGATCGTCGGGCTTTCGGGCACCGGCAAGACCACCACCACCTTCACCCAGCAGAACGACAGCAAGCCAGTTCAGGACGACTTTGTGGCGCTGATGCCGGGCGGGATTGTCTACGGCTCGGAGAACGGCTGCTTCGCCAAGACCTACGCCCTCAGCGCCGAGGAAGAGCCGACCATCCACAGGGCGGTGACCTCGCGAGTCGCCTACCTGGAGAACGTCTCGCAGGAGGAGGTCGACGGCCCGGTCGACTTCTTCGACGAGTCCTACACCCAGAACGGTCGCGCCGTCTTCCCGATGGAGGCGCTCGGCTGGTCGCGGGACGCCCGCGACATCGCTCCCGTCTCCTCCTTGCTGATCCTCAACCGCAACGACGGGATCATCCCGGCCGTGGCCCGGCTCTCCATCGAGCAGGCGGCCGCCTACTTCATGCTGGGCGAGACCAAGGGCACCGCCGCCGGTGGTGCCGCCGAATCCGGTAAATCGCTACGGGTCCCGGGGACCAACCCCTTCTTCCCCTTGCTCCACGCTCAGCAGGGGAACCGCTTCCGGGAGCTGCACGCCGAGGGCAACTTCGAGGTATTCCTGCTCAATACCGGCTGGGTGGGCGGCGGCGAAGGCGACCCCAACGCCAAGAAGATCCGCATCGGCCACTCGTCGGCAGTGGTCAAGGCGATCGCCGAGGGGACGATCACCTGGGTGAAGGATCCCGACTTCGGCTACGAGGTCGCTACTGCGGTGCCCGGCATCGATGATCCGGAGGTCCTCCAGCCCCGTCGGCTGTATGAGCGCCAGGGCCGTGCCGACGAGCACCAGACGATCGTCGAGCGACTGCGCCGTGAGCGGGGAGAGTATCTGGGTAAGTACCCCGGTCTGGACCCGGAGATCCTGAAGGCCGTCGTCGGCTGATGCTCGGGCCAGAGCCCTGCGCTCTGGTGGTGATCGACGTCCAGGCCGGGTTTGACGACTCGGTCTGGGGACACCGCAACAACCCAGAATGCGAGTCCAATGTCGAGGCGCTGGTGCGCGTCTGGCGCAAGCGCCGCCAGCCGATCGTCTTCGTCCGCCACGACTCGGACGAGGGGCCGGACTCTCCCCTCGCGCCGGGCCAGCCCGGCAACGCCTTCAAGCCGGTCGTATCCGGCGAACCTGACCTCTTGATCACCAAGCAGCTCCACTCGGCGTTCTACGGGAGGCCCAACCTCGACGAGTGGCTGCAGGACCGCAAGGTGCGGATGGTGGTGATCTGCGGCATCGCCACCGATCACTGCTGCGAATCTACCGCCAGGATGGCCGGCGACCTCGGCTACCAGACCTTCTTCGCTCTCGATGCGACCTGCGCCTTCGACCGTCAGGGACCCGACGGAGAGACGGTGACCGCCGATGAGATCTACCGGGCGACGGCCGCCAGCATCCACGACGAGTTCGCCACGGTGGTCTCGACCGCCGAGCTAATCGCCGACTGACCGGGCTCTCCCGAGACGACGCCGACCCCCAGTCGATTCCCCTCCGGCAGGGTCCCAATCGGTGCGCTTAGGGTGTCCCTGAAACCTTCGCGCTGGGGGGCGTGCGTCGTGTCCCACCGACCCGGTCCGCTATCGTGATCGCGCCGGGAGTGACAGCTGGCGGCACTGTCAGAGTGCGCCACCTCGTCCACGATGTGGCCGCAGCGATCGCGTTTTATTGCGACCGACTGGGCTTCGAGGCGCCGATGCACCCAGCTCCCAACTTCGCCCTGATGCTGGGCGACGGACTGCGTCTTTTGCGGAGCGCACCAAGCGCCCAGGCCGGCAGCGGACAGGTGCGGGGTGACGGGACCACACCCTAACCCGGCGGTGGGAACCGAA
The DNA here is from genome assembly GCA_035533655.1 of Candidatus Acidiferrales bacterium. Taxonomy (GTDB): domain Bacteria; phylum Chloroflexota; class Dormibacteria; order Aeolococcales; family Bog-877; genus Bog-877. The sequence goes on from DATLTJ010000047.1 coordinate 58,171, forward strand.
TCTCACTCCAAGCCGCAGATCTCCTCGAAAAGTCGCGGAGCTGGGTCAAGCAGGGGTCCAGTTCCGCAACGAAATCGTCGACGGAGTCGGGGACAAGCAGATCCTGTTTGACGACCCGGCGGGCAACCTCGTCGAGCGTTCCAGCCCCCCTCTCCGAAGCCAGAGAGGTCCTATCACTTCGAGCCCCCTGGACTCGGCTTAGAATCCCTCACCCGCCGTGATTGCCCGTGCCGCACACGTGTAGGGCGGCGGTCGCGGCGGCCGAGCTGTTGGGAGCAGCCCCTTCACCACGCTGTGTTGGCCCGCGCGCCGACCGCAGCCTCCTCCGCTAAAGATGGTTCTGCGCGGCGACGCGTTTCGGCGACCGAGCTGCAGAAGCTACGGCTTCCTGGAAATCACGAATGCGGCGGCTCACCAGTTCGGCGCGCGGGGGACGCCGCATACAGAGCGTCGGGCTA
>DATLTJ010000048.1:0-7610 GCA_035533655.1 Candidatus Acidiferrales bacterium
GTGGAGATCGGTGCCGTGCCGGTGGCGACCGATGTACTGCCACCGGCGACGTACACGATTCCCCCCACCAGCACGGCCACGGCTCCGGTGTCCGGCTCGGGCATTCTGCCGACCAGCTGGGCAGAGTGTCGGGCCGGGTCGATCATCTGAATTTGGTCGGCCGGCTGCCCATCGGTAGTCTGACCGCCAAAGACGTAGATGCGTCCGCCCAGCGCCGCCACCGCCGGATACCTGACCGGTACCGGTAGCGTGGCCACCTGCTGGAAAGTGCTGCCGTTGGAGGTACCGAGGACGACCGGGTCAAAGGCCGCGCCGTCATAGCCGCCGACGATGTACGCGGTGCGGCCGATCATGGCGGATGCCGAGTCAGAGCGCAGCTGGGGCAGCTCACCGATCGACGCCGCGGTGCCCGCGCCTCCCGCGAGACTCTGGACGGAAGCGCTGCTGGCGCTCACACCGCCCCCGAAGACCGTGTCCTTGCCAGCGAGAATGGCGCCGGACGCGTCATGGGTCGGTGTGGCCAGCGATCCGGTGTTCGAGAGAGTCCCGCTGGTCGTCGTCAGGGTGGAGACGCTGTTCGAGGTTGTCCCGGTGCCGGTTAGACCACCAAGGATCGTGAGTTGACCCGGCACCGGACCCGGTAAGACCACTTCGCGACTGAGCGAAGCACTTAGTGACCACGGCAGGATGCCTGACTCCGCCGCCGCCGCGCTGAACGGAATCGCCGAGGGGGAGGACCGAGGTGGACGGGGAGTCACCTTCGGTTTCGCCCGACTTACCCCGCCACATCCGGACAGGAAAACGCAGAACAATAAGGCGAAAACGCCAAACTTCACCAGCGGCCGGAGGGGCCGGCCAAGATGGATTGCTCGGGAACGATGGCTGCTGTTCGTCTGCCGGTTCTCGCCGCTCCCGGCTGAGCGGCGGCCACGCGAGCGATCCAATCGCGTACCTCAATTCAGGCTCGGCCGGAGGTCCGGCGTGGCCTGGAAATCGCGCAGGCCCAGACTCGGTCCGAATCTTACCAGGGGCTCGCGGAGTCGCCGCTGCTCGCCGCGGTCACTTGGCTGGCGGATACCGCTCGACCGGAAACCTGCGGATCTACTCTCAACACCACCTCGGAGAACGGGCAGCGAGCCGGGGAAAGGCGGAGCCGGTGGCCAGCCACCGGCTCCAGCGGTCAACTGAGTTGCGGCTGGTTCAGACCATTCCCCTGCCGGCGGTCGCCGGGGTCCGGCTGGCGCTGCACTGGTGGCTACGCCGAGATGGGGAGTGTCGTGGCCAGCAGCTCCAACTGCCGGTCTGGCAGGGGCTCCAGGAGATGGTCCGAATATGCCTCGGTCTCGGCCTCCATTGCCTCCCGGCGGGCCCGGCCCGCCGCGCTCAGGGCCGCATCGCCGGAAAGCCAGCCCCCGGCGCCCAGCGACTCGCGCGCAGCGCCTACCTCGTCGTCACCCCAGCGGAAGAGCCGCTGCACTGGGACGGCGTCAGTGCCCTGCCAGATGGCGGTCAGCACCAACAGCTCCAGCGGCCTAAGACCCTGGGACTCGGCCGCCTGGTAGTGGGCATAGGCCCTCCCCTCGCGCAGGGTCATGGCCGCCCAGAGCAGCGCTCGGTGAGGATCTTCTCCGGGAGGCAGCTCCCACCACGCCTGGGGCAGCTGGCCCGGCGGCCGGGAAGCTCGGGCCAGCTGCCCCAGGGCTAGCCCGTTCGCCTCCGGGTGCAGCCGCCGGAGCGCCGCCGCGCCGGCCTCCAAGGCGACCAAAAGATAGCTGGCGGGCTCCAGCGCGACGCACCTCGGCCGCAGGTGTTCGACCAGGGAGGGCGGCATCACATAAAGGGCAGCCGCCCAATCAGCGTCAGGCACGTTGCCGGCCCGGCTCAGGATGTAGTGGGGAAACCCGGTGGAGCCCCGCTCCTCCTGGAGCTGGAGCAGCTCCGGCTCCCGGCGCTGGGCCAGCCACAGGGTGTGGGAGATCCACTCCACAGCCAGGAGCAGCCGCGCGCGCGCCTCCGGCCGGGTCACGGCGAGCCGGCGGCGATGGGGTGGGTCGGGGTCACCTTTCCCTGCGCCTCAGATCGCGTCCGAGACCGAGGACATAAAGAAGCTCTCGACTCTGATGGGCGGCGCCTTGACGAATACTTCGTCGCCAACCTCGCGCGAAAGCGCCAGCTCCGACCGGCCGATCTCCACGGTGCGCTGGAGCACCCCCACGGGGCTCTCGTTGAAGCGGAAGTTGTTGACCGCCCCCACCACCTCACCGTGCTCGATCAGGAAAACGCCGTCGCGGGTGAGCCCGGTCAGCAGCAGCGTCGCCGGGTCCACGTCCCGGATGTACCAGAGCGAGGTGACCAGGAGAGCCCGCTCCGTGCTGGCGATCATCTGGTCGAGCGAGGTGTCGGTGCCGCGCATGGCGAGGTTGTCCACATCCGGACGCACCGGGTGCTCGTGATCCTGGGCCCAGCGCCTCGGACAGATCAAGTCCTGCTGCACTCCCTTCGCGACCCAGACCGCGGCCGGGACCGTCAGTCCGCTATCGAATACCGAGCCGTACTCGCTCGAGCCCAGGCAACGCACGAAGGTGGGCACCGCCATCTGGGGATCGCGCGGATCGCTCTCCAGACTGATCTCCGGCGCGTACATCGACTCGCCCACCCGGGGACCCGACTTGCCGGCGAATACGGTCCGGCCCTCGTCGGCGCCGCGGGCGTGCATCTCCCAGATCAGGCGCACAATGAGGTCGGAAGTCGCCGAGGGCTCAAGCAGCACCTGGTAGTGGCCCGCCGGGAGCGCCACGGATTTCTCGGTCCAGCTGAGGCGCCGACTCAACTTCTGGTAAAGCGCCCCCGGGTCGATCTCACCCAGTCGGCGCGCCGTCGCCCCCGCCCAGACGCTCCGGCGGAGATCCTGGGTCTTGAGGGTGAGCGCCAGCGAGGCGTTCTGCCGGCGCCCCTCCAGACGGACCCCGGTGCTGATCCCGAGCTGCTCTTGGGTGGCGTCTGCGTGAGCGAAGCCGAAGCACCGAAGGCCATCCGCCCGAGACCGCTCCAGGAGCTCCTGGACGGACTCCAAAATCGGCTCCAAGTCAGCGGGGAGCGCCTCTGGCGCCGTTCCGGCGTCGCTCGAGTCACCGTTCGCCGCCTCATCCGGAGTGAGCAGCGGCATGGCGTCGGGGGCCTCGGGACTCTGCTGGGCCCGGGACCTCGCCTGGCGGGCCAGCTCAGCCACCTGGGCGCTGTCGATGACGTCGCCGGCCTGCACCCCGACTCGGCCCTGCTCCAGCGCCACTATCCCGACCGAGGTGGATTCCTCGCGGCCGTTGGTGGTGACGGTGTTGTTGGCGAGGCGGAAGTTGACGCTGGTGGACTTCTCGCCCAGGACCACCGCTGCGCCCTCGCGGAGCCCCCCCTCGACGATCTCCTCCAGCTTCACTCCTTACCCTCCTGGCGGGCGTTGAGGACGCTGATCCGGCGAAACAGGGCCGGGGCGCAGCCGTGCGAGACTGGGGCCACTTGGCCCGGCTCGCCCTTGCCGCAGTTGAAGGCCCCCTGCAGCTGCCAGGCGGAGCGGCCCCCGACCGCCTCCAGACGGCCCCAGAAGTCCGGGGTGCGGGACTGGTAGGCGACGTCGCGCAGCTGTCCCGCCAGCTGCCCCTTGTGGATCCGGTAGAAGCGCTGGCCAGTGAACTGGAAGTTGTAGCGCTGCTGGTCGATCGACCAGGACTTGTCGCCCAGGATGTAGATCCCCTCCTCCACCCCACCCAGGAGCTCGGCCAGGGTGGTGTCGCGGTCGGGGTCAGGCTGCAGCGAGACGTTGGGCATCCGCTGGAGCGGGAGGTGGGACCAGCTGTCCGAGTAGGCACAGCCGTTGGAGCGTGGCAGATGGAACTTGTGGGCCATCTGGCGATTTAGCTGATAACCGACCAGGATGCCGTCTTTGATGATGTCCCACTGCTGAGCGGCCACCCCCTCGTCGTCAAAGCCGACGGTGGCCAGGCCGTTGGGCTCCAGCCGGTCGCCGGTGATGTGCATGCGGGGCGAGCCGTAGCGCAGGCTCCCGACCTGGTCCGGAGTGGCGAAGGTCGTCCCGGCGAAATTCGCCTCGTAGCCGAGGGCCCGGTCCAATTCGGTACCGTGCGCCACCGACTCGTGAATGGTCAACCAGAGGTTGGAGGGATCGATGACCAGGTCGTAGGCTCCGGGCGTCACCGCGGGGGAGGCCAGCTTCTCCTCCAGCCAGCCCACCATCTCCACGGCCTCCTGGGGGAAGCCGTGGGCCTCAACGTATTCCCAGCCCCTTCCGACGGGCCGGGCCGTGGAGCGCATGGTCTCAATCAGCCCCGAGCCGCGCTCGTCCACCAGGCCTGCCTCCAGGACGGGGTGAAGCCGGACCCGCTGCTGAGTGATCCGGGATCCTTCGGTGCTGACGAAGTAGCGGTTCTCCTGAGCTTGGAGACAATAGAACTCGGCGAACTTGGCTCCTGCCGCTAGACAGCGGCCGGTGACGTCGAGCATGAACTCCACCTTGCGCTCGGCAGCGACCTCAAATGGGTTGAGTTCCACTTCGCCGATCCAGTTCGCCTGGTGGATGGGTTCGGGAGCCAGCTCGACTCGCTCCTGCAGGAGCGGGCGCAGCACGCGAGCCATCTCTGTCGCCGCCGCGACCGCCCTGGTCACGCCAGCCGCCGTCAGGTCGCTGGAGGCTGCGAAGCCCCAGGACCCCTCCACCACCAACCGCACCCCGAAGCCCTGGGGCTGAGACTCGCTGAGCGAGATCAGGTCGTGCTCGCGGACATGGATGCCCTGGACCCGGTCCCGGTGGACCCTAAGATCACCGTACTCCAGCCCTGGGATTGCCGCCATGGTTTCCAGCGCGGACGAGGACAACTGGTCCAGGGGCAGACCTGCGAACTCCGGATCCAGCATCACTCCTCCCGGGGCGGCTCTCCGCACAGAAGAACCCCCCGGTGGACCTAGGGGCCCCGCCGGCCCCCCGGTCCCACCGAGGGTCTTTGCTTCGTAGAAGTAGAGTTTACTCAGACGGTCGAACGGCGCTGGAGCCTTACCCCGGCGATGACCAGCAGGCCACCGAAAAGCAAGGCAAAAGCTGTCAGCAGACCGGGCAAGAAGAGATCCGCTCCGGTGGTGGGCGTGCTCGCCGCCTCCACCGAGCCCGCCGGAGTTGAGGTCGTAGTCGTGCTGGCTGCCCCGGTACCGCTTCCGGAGGAGGTGATGGTCACTGACTCGCCCGTCGCCCCGCACGCACTGGAAGATGGGGCAAACTCTGAACCGGATGCAGGAGTGTAGCTCGCGGTCCAGTAGTAGGTCCCCGGTAAGGTCAGGCCAAACCCTGGCGAGGACGTTGCCGTCCCGCTACTCAGCGGCTGGGAGTCCGGCCCAAAGACCGGGGTGCCACTGCAGCTGGCGTTGCCGTAAAGGTTGAAGGTGATCGTGCCGATGGGCACGGTCGTCCCGGACCCCTGGGTCACCGTCGCGGTGTCTGTCACCGATTGCGGCGCAACGCCGCCCACACTGGCCGCCGTGGTGGTCGTGGTTGGGGTCGCGCAGCCTTCGGAGGCCGCGATCGTGAAGCTATATTTAGATGGATGCACGGCCCAATCCGTGGTCAGCGAGTAGCCGTTGACACCGTTCTGGGTGGCCGGCTCGTAGATGTACAGAGTCACGGTCCCGCTCTGCGGGGTCGTTCCGCTATACGTAACGACAGAGTCCGTACCGACGGTGTAATTGTCGGGAGGATAATCCGTTCCCGGGTTCCCACCGGTGGGGGCTGTCGTCTGGAAGGCTCCCGCCGTGTCTGGAAAGCCGGCCGTTCCGATATTTGTCGTGCCGGGGATAGTCGTAGTTACGACCACCATGTCCGTCGGCGCGATGTTGTGGTAGACAGAAACGTTGACGTTCCACGTGGTGGCCGAGGTGGAGGAGGTGCAGTATTCCGTACCGACCACCGTGCCGGTGTTAGCCGAGACGGTCATCGCGGTGAGCGATGCCCCCAGTCCCGCCAGACCCACAACCCCGGCCGTGGCCGCGCCCTTCGCCAGCCTGCCAAGCAAGTGATGCCGGTTGTCAAACCAATTCACGTCGATCCTCCTCCATATCTGTAAAGCTGACAGTTCTCGCGCCGTTCCTCCGGGCCGTCGCCAGTTCCGGCCCCACGTCGCGAGCGTGGCCGGCAAGCACACCGGGTCGATCTCGGCTCCCGGGCACAGTCCATCCTCCGCGCGGCGGATGGGTCCAACCGTCATCTCCCTTCCAGGCTGCCGAACTGTCCCGCCGCACGGGACCCCTTCTCAGCAGCACCCTTCGCTGAGCCCATTGAACCACTTCCGTTACCAGTTGTGGAGGATTCGAGATGTCGCCTTCACACTCCGTAACCATGCCGTTACGGAAACGTCAGCTCTGAACTCTCGTGGAATTCGGATCCGGGGCCGCCCGAACCCGGCCCGGGGCGGGCCGAGGGAGGAGTGGCCACCGCAGTCGGCGGGTGCGTTGCCTCTACCCTCGACTGGTCAACAAGGGGCCGGTAGCTGCGGCAGGGGGTGGTCAGCAGCGTAGACGCATGCGGCGGATTGGGGGAGCGGGTACAAGGTGAGGTGACCTGGGAGACGGTGTCGCTCTGCCGGCCCGCCACCAGCAGGTCGCGGTGGGGTGCGAACTGGATCCCTTCGGCCCCCTCGGCGCAGACGCGCCCGGGCTGCAGGTTCCCGATGCCGACGGTGGTTCCGTTGTGTTGGTACTGGACGGTTTGCATGTCGACGCTCCCGGTGCCGGCCCTGCAAGTGCTCCCCGCCGACCCCTGGTTGGCGAAGCACGTGAAGTAGACCGTGACCTCGTCGGACGCAGTGGGGCTGCGCTGGCGGATGACGAGACTCAGACGCCGTATCGGCCCCAGCAAGGTTTACCTCCCCCGCAGATGAATCGGCATGAAGCGGTTCCGTCGGTCGGTTCGGAGATCGTCCGCTGGGAGGGGACCACGAACGAGTGCCGAAGCTGGCCGCTCGAGCGGCCGCGGAGCCGGGTCCACGCGGTTCCCCCTTCGTCCGCGAGCGGGTTCGCTGTCACGGGTTAACCTTCGCTTCCGCGGGGAAGCTCCGAGCGGACAGTAGACGATCTATTAGAGCGTGTGAAGTGTCTTGGACAGGGCGGCACTTGCGGTAACCGGGTCGCAATCCAAATGCGCCCTTCACCACGGCTGTCTGGTGGCACGGGGGATCACGCCCGGCCGCTGCTAAGATCAGCCGCCGTGGCCAAGCGCACACCCCCAGCCGGGCCCCAGCTACGCCGTCAGCGGCTGAAGAACGGCCTCGATGTGGTCCTGAGCTCGGAGCGCAGCTCCCCCACCGTGGCAGTGGGTATGTACTACCGGGCCGGCTTTCGGCTGGAGGAGGAGGGACGGACCGGATTCGCCCACCTCTTCGAGCACCTCATGTTCCAGGGCACCGCCAAGGTCTCCAAGGCCGACTTCGGCCAGCTGATCACCGGGGCCGGCGGGCTCCTCAACGGCTCCACCCGCCACGACTACACCAATTACTTCGAGATCCTCCCGGCATCGGCTCTGGAGATGGCCTGCTACATCGAGGCGGACCGGATGC